>NZ_JBEIAB010000002.1:0-557482 GCF_040240345.1 Brenneria sp. g21c3
CAGTCATTACAACGAACATCATCCGCATAGTGCACTGGGATATCGCTCACCACGGGAATATATACGCAGGAAGTTATCGCAACCATAAGAGAGCAAAAACGTCTGGATATATAGGGTCAAATCCAGATTATTACGCTATACTGCTTTCCGTTTTTTATTCCTCACCTTCTTTATAAAACCATAAAAATCAGTTAATTAGGAAGATTAATGTCGATCCTGTATATCCAAATCCGTAAAAATAAAATGATTGTTCGTAATCCTGAAACCCATCAGGAGGTTAGCGATGCCAGCCAGGTCTTCAGTAATTCGCGTTTACTGGTTGCAGATTTCTTTCGCGCGCAAAAAGTTCTGTATGATTTAAGCCGCAGGCTGGTAAAGCGGAGCTGGTTCAAATTCGGTCGGGATACGCTGATTATACATGCGCTTGAAATGAACGAAGGCGGTCTATCGCCGGTAGAAGAGCGAGTGCTACAGGAAATCACGGTTGCCAGTTCACCGAAAGCTTATTTGATGGTGATCGATAGTCCGCGGGTATTGGCCGATTCGGAGGTTATTGAGAGAGCAAAAGAAAAAAGATAAATCTCGTGAGCATTGCTCTTGTTCACCGTGAAACATTTTCACCTTTGGCCGTGAATGCTCGACATTTATGTTAAAAATCGTTATCTTCAGGCATCTAGAAGTCTAAACGTATAAACGTATGCATTGAGGATATAAGGTTATGCCAATCCGGGTTCCTGATGAGTTACCAGCCGTAAGTTTTCTGCGCAATGAGAACGTGTTTGTGATGACGTCCTCGCGCGCCAAAACGCAGGAAATTCGCCCTTTGAAGGTGCTGGTACTGAACCTGATGCCGAAGAAAATTGAAACTGAAAACCAGTTTCTGAGATTGCTATCAAACTCCCCGTTGCAGATCGATATTCAGTTGTTGCGTATCGATAGCCGTGAGTCGAAGAATACGCCGACCGAACATCTGAATAATTTCTACTGCGACTTTGATGATATCCAGGATGAAAACTTTGATGGCTTGATCGTCACTGGCGCGCCGCTGGGGCTGGTTGATTTTTGCGACGTGGTTTACTGGCCGCAGATTGTAAAAGTCATCGAGTGGGCAAAAGAGCACGTCACTTCCACTCTCTTTGTCTGTTGGGCCGTACAGGCGGCATTGAATATTCTGTACGGCATACCGAAAATGACCCGCAAAGAGAAGCTGTCGGGCGTCTATTCTCATCATACGCTGCAACCTCACGCGTTATTGACCCGGGGATTTGATGAGACATTCCTGGCGCCGCACTCCCGTTATGCCGATTTTCCTACCGAAGTGATTCGCGGTCGTACCGACCTGGAGATTCTGGTCGAGTCCGAACAGGCCGGCGCCTATCTGTTTGCCAGTCGGGATAAGCGTCTGGCCTTTGTTACCGGCCACCCTGAATACGATGCATTGACGCTGGCGAATGAATATTTTCGCGATAAGTCGAGTGGGCTTGACCCGGCGATTCCAGTGAATTATTTCCCTGATAACAATCCCGAGATCGTACCCAAGGCCACCTGGCGTAGTCACGGGCATCTGCTGCTGGTTAACTGGCTGAATTACTATGTTTACCAGATTACGCCTTATGATTTGCGTCGTATGAATCCGACATTGGATTGAGACTAATTTTCCTGCCAAAGGCGCCGTTCTCGGCGTTTTTGACATTTTTAACGGCCATCCTGACCCGATATCGAATGTGCTGCGAGAGCGCTGTGCAAGCTTTCCTTCACCGCCGCCAATGTGTCGTTTGCCTGGCAGCCTCATGCGGCGCGACGTTAGCGAAGGGGGAAGTTATGTTAGGATAGGTCCTTGCATTGGTGAGATATTCACCGCTGGTATGAGGTATTTGTGATTAATCGGGTAGACGAGTTGCGCCGTCAGTTAGCGCAACGCATTATGGTGCTGGATGGTGGTATGGGAACCATGATCCAGAGCTATCACTTGCAGGAAGAAGACTATCGCGGCGAGCGTTTTGCCGACTGGCCAAGCGACGTAAAAGGCAATAACGACCTTCTTGTGCTGACCAAACCCCAGGTCATTACCGCTATTCACGACGCATATCTGGAAGCCGGGGCCGATATCCTGGAAACCAACACCTTCAACTCCACGGTTATCGCGATGGCGGATTATGGGATGGAGTCGTTGTCGGCTGAGATTAACACCGCCGCGGCACGGTTGGCTCGCGCCAGCGCGGATAAGTGGACGGCGATGACGCCGGATAAGCCGCGTTATGTGGCCGGCGTGCTTGGCCCGACCAATAGAACCGCCTCTATTTCCCCGGATGTGAACGATCCCGCCTTCCGCAATATCAGTTTTGATCAACTGGTCGCCGCTTACCGGGAATCCACCCGCGCGCTGATCGAGGGTGGTGTCGATCTGATAATGATCGAAACCATCTTTGATACCTTAAACGCCAAAGCCGCCGTCTTTGCGGTTGAAACCGAGTTTGAGGCATTGGGCGTTGAATTGCCGGTGATGATTTCCGGCACAATCACTGACGCCTCCGGGCGTACGCTGTCGGGGCAGACCACCGAAGCGTTCTACAACTCGTTGCGTCATGCCCGTCCTTTATCGTTTGGTTTGAACTGCGCGCTGGGACCGGAAGAACTGCGTCAATACGTAGCGGAACTTTCCCGTATTGCCGAGTGCTATGTGTCGGCTCATCCGAACGCGGGATTGCCGAATGCTTTTGGCGAGTACGATCTGGATGCCGATGATATGGCGCGGCACATTGGTGAATGGGCGCGCGCCGGGTTTCTGAATATCGTGGGAGGATGCTGCGGTTCGACGCCGGCGCATATCGCCGCCGTTGCCGAGGTGGTCAAAGGCGTGGCGCCCCGTCAATTACCGGCTATTCCGGTGGCCTGCCGTCTGTCCGGCCTGGAGCCGTTGAGCATCGATGCCGACACGCTATTTGTTAACGTTGGCGAACGCACTAACGTCACCGGATCGGCGCGTTTCAAACGGCTGATAAAAGAAGAGAAGTACAATGAAGCGTTGGACGTCGCCCGCCATCAGGTAGAAAACGGCGCGCAGATCATCGATATCAACATGGATGAAGGGATGCTGGATGCGAAAGCGGTGATGGCCCGTTTTCTCAATCTGATCGCCGGCGAGCCTGATATTGCCCGCGTGCCGATCATGATTGACTCCTCGAAATGGGATGTCATTGAGCAAGGGCTGAAATGTATCCAGGGCAAAGGGATCGTTAACTCCATTTCCATGAAGGAAGGAGTTGAGGCCTTTGTGCATCATGCCAAGCTGGTGCGGCGTTATGGCGCAGCGATGGTGGTGATGGCGTTTGATGAGGTCGGGCAGGCGGATACCCGCGCCCGTAAAATTGAGATCTGCCGTCGCGCCTATCGCATTCTGACGGAAGAAGTGGGTTTCCCGCCGGAAGATATTATTTTCGACCCCAATATTTTTGCCGTCGCGACCGGGATTGAAGAGCACAACAATTATGCGGTCGACTTTATCGAAGCCTGCGCGGATATTAAACGGCAGCTTCCCTATGCGATGATCTCCGGCGGCGTGTCTAACGTTTCATTCTCTTTCCGCGGCAATGACATGGTGCGCGAAGCGATCCATGCCGTCTTCCTTTACCATGCGATCCGCAGCGGCATGGATATGGGGATCGTTAATGCCGGCCAGTTGGCGATCTATGACGATCTTCCCGCCGAACTGCGCGATGCGGTCGAGGATGTGATCCTCAACCGTCGTGACGACGCCACCGAGCGGATGCTGGAGCTGGCGGAAAAATATCGCGGCAGCAAGTCAGATGACGAGAGCAATAAGCCCCAGGCCGAATGGCGTTCCTGGCCGGTGAAGAAACGCCTGGAATACTCTTTGGTAAAAGGCATCACGGAATTTATTGAGCTGGACACCGAGGAAGCACGTCTGGAATCGGCGCGCCCGATTGAAGTGATTGAAGGTCCGCTCATGGATGGCATGAACGTGGTTGGCGACCTGTTCGGGGCCGGTAAAATGTTTCTGCCGCAGGTGGTGAAATCCGCTCGCGTGATGAAACAGGCCGTCGCCTACCTCGAACCCTATATTGAAGCCAGCAAGGCCAAAGGCGAAACCGCCGGCAAGATCCTGCTGGCGACGGTGAAAGGCGACGTTCACGACATCGGTAAAAATATCGTCGGCGTGGTATTGCAGTGCAATAACTATGAAATTATCGATCTGGGCGTGATGGTGCCGATGGATAGGATCCTGAAGACCGCGCGTGAAGAGAAGGTGGATATCATCGGCCTGTCCGGCTTGATCACCCCTTCTCTTGATGAAATGGTCAACGTGGCGAAAGAGATGGAGCGCCAGAACTTTACCCTGCCGTTAATGATCGGCGGCGCGACGACATCGAAAGCGCATACCGCCGTGAAGATCGAACAGAACTATAGCGGCCCGACGGTCTATGTACAGAATGCTTCGCGCACCGTCGGGGTTGTCTCTGCGTTGCTGTCCGCCAGTCAGCGTGACGATTTTGTCGCCCGTATCCGCAAAGAATATGAAACCGTGCGTATTCAGCATGGGCGCAAAAAGCCCAGAACGCCGCCCATCACGCTGCAAGCCGCCCGCGATAACGCCGCGCCGCTGGACTGGGAAGATTATACGCCGCCGGTTGCGCATCGGCTGGGCGTACAGGAGGTTTCCGCCAGTATTGAAACGTTGCGTAACTATATCGACTGGACGCCGTTCTTTATGACCTGGTCGCTGGCCGGCAAATATCCGCGCATTCTGGAGGACGAGCTGGTGGGCGACGAAGCGAAGCGCCTGTTTGCCGACGCCAATGCCATGCTGGACGATCTGTCGGCGCGCGGCGCGCTTCATCCGCGCGGCGTCGTGGGGCTGTTTCCCGCCAACCGGGTGGGGGACGACGTGGAGGTTTATACCAATGAGCGTCGGGATGAGGTGCGGTTGGTCAGCCATCATCTGCGTCAGCAAACGGAAAAAGCGGATTTCCCCAACTATTGCCTGGCCGATTTCGTCGCGCCTAAATCCAGCGGTAAGCCGGACTATCTTGGCGCATTCGCCGTCACCGGCGGGCTGGAGGAGGATTCGTTGGCCGAGCAATGGGAAGCGAAGCATGATGATTACAACAAAATCATGGTGAAAGCTTTATCGGATCGGTTAGCTGAAGCCTTCGCCGAGTATTTGCACGAGCGCGTGCGCAAGGTTTACTGGGGCTATGCGGCCAATGAAAACCTCAGCAATGACCAACTGATCCGTGAAAACTACCAGGGGATTCGCCCGGCGCCGGGATATCCGGCCTGTCCGGACCATACGGAAAAGGCGGAGATCTGGCAACTGCTGGACGTGGAAAAGCACGCCGGCATGAAGCTGACGGACTCTTATGCCATGTGGCCGGGGGCGTCGGTATCCGGCTGGTATTTCAGTCACCCCGACAGTAAGTATTTCGCCGTCGCGCAGATTCAGCGCGATCAGGTCGAAGACTACGCTAAACGTAAAGGCCTGTCCGTCAGCGAAGTGGAGCGCTGGCTGGCGCCGAATCTGGGCTATGACGCGGATTAAGTTGTCTGCTCAACAAGGTCATCGACATAAACATCGCTGATCCCACCAGCGTCGCTATGTCAGTAAAGGCGTGTTGCGCGCATGGTTTTTTACTTGCGTAGCGACGCGCTTCCCTCCTGGCGAGAATGATATTCACTCTTATTGATGCAATCGCGCAGCAATGATAATGTGCATAATTATTAGGCTGAAATCGGTTTTTCCGCTTTGCTGCGCTATTTTCGTTAACCGAAGGCCAAATTCCGGACGTTAAACAGGGTAAGGGGATCTTCTTAGTTCATGCTAAAACGGCGATTTTCCATTGAAGATTTCTTCGATTTCGGCGAACGTTACGGCATCGATTACCGTTTCCCGCACTTGTCGTCGAGCCGTGAGCGTGGCAAAGAAAAACGGATTGTCGTACAGGGAGACATCGAAGAGATGACATTGTCTTCCGGTTTTTGCCTGACGAACTCCAACGTGCAGGTACTCCAACCTTACGAGTCCGTGTCTCTCCATCGTTGCCCGCTGTATACGCTCGTGGTGCTGGAAGGCTGCGTGACGCTGCGCCTGGACGGCAAAGAGTTTATTGTGCGATCCGGTATGGCGTTTAGCACCCGGCTGGGCGATCAGCTGATGATGAACGCCAGCCATCTGGCGGACCACCATCTTCGTACCCTTTCACTTGGCGTCCATCCCGACAGCGCTGCGCAGCAGCCGCTATTGTCTTCGCTGTTGGGCGCATGGGGGCGCGACGGTTATCCGGCGTTTTTATGGCAGATCCCCGGTTATTTACTGTCGGGATTACGGCACTCGCTGGAAGCGCCGCCGGGTCTGGCGCGCCAATTCATGCTGGAAGGCGCCACGCTGCAACTGCTGGGTCACGGCCTGTCGTTCGGCCAGCGCGGCGGGCGGGAAACGCGTCATCTGTCGCCGCCCGGCGAGCAGCACCGGCTGGAGAATGTTCGCCGGCTATTGGCGCAGCAACCTGAAAAAGACTATACGCTTGGCGAACTGGCGCAGCTGGCCGCCATGAGCCCCAGCAGCCTGAGAGCCAAATTCCGTCTGGTTTATGGGCGCTCGGTATTTGATTATTTGCGCGACTGTCGGCTGGATCTCGCGCGGCGCTATCTGGCGCAGGGGTATAGCGTTCAGCAGGCCGCCTGGATGTCCGGCTACCAGCACGCCACCAATTTCGCCACCGCTTTCCGGCGGCGTTACGGCATTGCGCCGAGCGATGCGCGCAGCGCCTGTTAGCCCTTTCTTTTATTCCAACAACGTTTCTTTGTCCCGACTGTCGTCGGGCTTATTGCCACAGAGTTCCCTTTTTGGCGTTGCGCATACGCAAGCCGTCATTGCGCATAGCTAACGCAGGATCAAAAGCAGTAATAATTCTTATTTGCAATAGCGATTAGGCTCTGTGGAGATTCCCATGTTTAGAATAACTCGTCTGGCGCTGGCGGTCGGCTGTGTCGTCAGTGGATTGACGGCAACAGCGATTGCCCAGGATACGACGGCTTCGTCCTCTTCCCAGGAAGACACGATAGTGGTGACATCCCAAACGCAAAGCGGCGCCACCAAGCTGGCGACGCCGGATATCGAAACGCCGCAGGCGGTTTCCATCGTTACGCGCAACCAGATTCAGGAGCAGGGCGCGATCAACGTTCGGCAGGCCGTGAGCTACACGCCGGGCGTATTCAGCGATCAAATCGGCGCGTCTAACCGCTTCGATTACATGGTGCTGCGCGGTTTTTCCGACGGCAGCCTGGATAACGTCTATCTCGATGGACTGAAGATGATGGGGGATACCAACTCCCACAGTTCTCTGGTGGTCGATCCCTGGTTTCTGGAGAGCATTGAAGTGGTAAGAGGCCCGGCGTCGGTGCTGTATGGCCGCGCTTCTCCGGGCGGGATTGTGGCGCTGAATTCCCGCCAGCCGTCGTTTGAACGCAGCGGGCAGATCAAACTGTTTGCCGGGAATAATGCCCAGCGCGGCGCGGCGTTCGACGTCACCGGGCCGCTGGATGACGACGAGCGTTTCGCTTTCCGTCTTGGCGGCATGGTGCGTAAAGCGGATACCCAGTTCGGGCCGCTGAAAGAGGAGCGTTATGCCATCGCCCCCAGCCTGACGTGGCGGATTGCCGATAAAACCCGGCTGGAGCTGATGGCCTATCTGCACCGCGATCCGGAAGGCGGCAGCCACTCGGGTTTACCCTATGAAGGCACCGTGGTGGCGCACAACGGCCGTAAAATCTCGAATAACTTCTATGAGGGCGAAGAAAATTACGAGAAGTACGACCGTAAGCAAAATATGGTGGGGTACAACTTCGAGCACGGTTTTGATAGCGGCTGGACGGTACGCCAGAAACTGCGCTATCTGCGTACCAAAGTCCGGTTGGACCAGGTCTATGCCTATGGCTGGAGCAGCGGCGACTCGCTTTATCGCTACTATTCCGGCTCGCGGGAAGAACTTTCGGCGCTGACGTTGGATAACCAGCTTGACGGCAGCTTTGATACCGGCGCGGTGAACCACCGCCTGCTGGTGGGCATCGACTACCAGCAGCGCCATAATGACGTGGACTGGCCATCAGGCGCATTCCCGGATATTGATGCTTTCAATCCGGTTTATGGCGCCTTGCCGACGGCCATGTACCCGTCAACGATTGAGAAGCATAAGCTGCAACAAACGGGGATTTACGTTCAGGATCAGATGAGCTGGGAACGCTGGCGTTTCACGCTGGGCGGGCGCCACGATCGGGTGAAAGTGACCAATATCGATAAGAGCACGGGTAACCGCAGCGAACTGGATAAGGATAATTTTAGCTCCCGAGCGGCGCTGCTCTATTTGTTCGACTCCGGTTTTGCCCCTTACGTCAGCTACTCCACCGCATTCACGCCAACCAGTTTTGTCGGCGAGGATGGTCACGTCCTGGAGCCGATGAAAGGCCGTCAGTGGGAGGCCGGGCTGAAATATCAGCCGGAAGGTTCGCAAAACCAGTACAGCATGTCGCTATTCCGTATTAATCAGAAGAATGTCGCCACCAAAGTGCAGCCGACCGATCCCTATCGCTCGGTGGGGGAGATCGAATCGGAGGGCGTGGAGCTGGAAGCGGTCAGCCATATTACCGATAATCTGCGCCTGCAGGCCGCCTACACCTATACGGATATTCGCTACAAGAAGAGCAGTACGGAAGAGCAGGGGAAACGCGCCGTTTACGCACCGCGTAATCAGGCCAGCGCCTGGGCCAGCTACGATGTGAATCGCGGCCCGCTGGACGGCCTGACGCTGGGGGCCGGGGTGCGCTACGTGAACGGCGTGACCAGCGATCGCGCCAATACGCATACGCTGCCTTCCTACACGCTGGTGGATATGGCGGTCGGGTACGATCTGTCGAAGGTCGGATTGAAAGGTCTGAGCGCGCAGTTGAACGTAAATAACCTGACGGATAAACGTTATGTGGCGGCCTGTAACTCGCTGGAGTTCTGCTACTTCGGCGCCGAACGCAGTATCGTCGGCAGCTTGTCCTACTCCTTCTAATCCCTGCTTTTGCCGCGGTAAAACGAAACAGGCCGGATAACTCCGGCCTTTCCCGTTACTAAAAATCAGTACAGGCCGATCGCTTTCCACCACAGCAGACCGGCGCTCATAAAGATCGCCTGATTAAGCAGACTGACGATAAAGCCGGTTCGCCACCATACGGCCGTCGGCACGTAGCCGGCGCCGAACAGGATCGGTCCGCGCGCGTGCGTATATTGCGTTAGCGAGCAATACAGGCTGCTGGTGAACGACAGCATGAAAGCCATCGGAACAGCCGGGATATTCAGGTTAATCCCGACGCCGAGAAACACCGCAAACAACGCGGCAATCTGCGCATTGCCGCTGGCGAAGAAATAGTGGGTGTAGAAGTAGGCGGCATTGAGTATCAACAGCACCAGAACCCAACTGGTGCCTTGCATCAGGTGGCCGATATTGCTGCCGATCAGATCGCCGAACCAGGTGGTAAAGCCCAGTTTTTTCAACTGATTCGCCATCATCAACAAGGCGGCGAACCAGATTAACGTATCCCAGGCGCCTTTCTCGCTTTTGATATCATCCCAGCGCAATACGCCGGTTAACAGCAGAAAGGAGAGGCCGACAAAGGATGCGGTGGTGGCATCAACGCCTAAGCTATCGCCAAAAATCCACAGAACCAACAGCAGTATCACGGTCGTACCCATCAGCCATTCGCCGCGGCTCATCGGCCCCATTTTCTGCAATTCTTCGATCGCCAGCTTAGGGGCATCCGGCGTACGCCGAATTTCTGGTTTGGTCAGCCAGTAAACCAGCAGCGGAACCAGAATCAGGGAGATGAGGCAAGGCACCACCGCCGCCAGGAACCAGCTTCCCCAGGTGATGGTGACGCCGGCATTGGCCGCCAGCTTTATCGCCAACAGGTTGCCGGTGTAGGCGGTCATAAACATGGAAGCGGTGACATCGTTGACGTTGCCGATACAGGTGATCAGAAAAGTACCGATTTTACTGCGCGATGCATCGTCCGGCTTCGAGTCGAAACTGCGCGACAGCGAATCGGCAATGGGATAGATGATGCCGCCGCAGCGCGCGGTATTGCTTGGCATGGCGGGGGAGAGCACCAAATCGGCGAAGGCCAGGCCGTAAGCCAGACCAAGCGTGCGTTTGCCGAGCAGGCGGATCATTTGTAATGCGATACGGCGGCCAAGCCCGGTTTTAATAAAGCCGCGGGCAATCATGAATGCCACCACGATCAGCCAGATCAGGGAACTGTTGAGATCGCTGAGCGCCGTTTGTATTGAACCGCTGGCGGTGGTATCGCCCGCGGCATACGTCAGGGCGAAAATGGTGATGCTGATAATACCGATAGCCCCAATCGGCAGTACATTGGCCACAATACAGATAATGGTTGCGACGAAAATGACGGCGGAATGCCAGGCGGCAAGGCTGAGTCCTGTTGGTGGGGTGAGTTGCCAGAGAATACCGGCGATAATCAAAATAATGACTAACGGGAGCCAACTCAGGCCATACGACGTTTTGGTCTTCATCCTCTTTCCTTACTACATGTCTAAGAGTTATTTCGCCTATAGTCCACAGCAGATATAGCGCGTGAAGATCATATCGCTATTGGGGTTGCAGTAAGAGGAAAACAGAAGGATTATTGATTTGGGCATGTTTTTATAAATATTAATCTTTAATTAACTATGCGAACTGAATCATGTCAGCCATGCATTAATGCAAGTAGAATTATTTAGTTAAGTTAAGAAGCATCCGGAAACATTTAATAGCAAGCAAATAGTTAGTTTTATATTTATTTAACTAAAGTTAACATTCCTTTTGCATCATCGATTACCGACATCACGCTTTCCGCGTTGCGGATATTCACCGACGCACCTTGGCTGCTTCGCATCCGGCGGGATGGCGGTGACAGGCATGCGCCGCCGTCGCGAAGGTTATCTGATGAAACAGAGGCGGCGTTATTCCAGATAAAAGACCTCTTGCAGCGTCTGGCTTATCGGGCTGTTATCCGGATTGCTCGGCATAAGGTCACGCATCGATCGCCACCAGCGCTGACAAACTTCTGTTTGGGCGACGGCTTGCCAGCGCGCTTCGGATTCAATCTCGACGGTGGCGAAAAGCAGATGGCGTTCAGCGTCGAGATAAATGGCATAGCGATGAGCGCCATGTTGTTTCAGTACCGTTGCAAGCTCTGGCCAAATGGGTGAATGGCGGCGCTGATATTCCTCATGGGCGTCCGGATTTACCTGCATGACGAAGGCTTTGCGGATCATAATGCCTCCAGATACAGCGTGCGGACTTCTTCACGAGAGGCGGTACGCGGATTACAGGGCGCGCCGGGAGCGGCCAGCGCCTTGCCCCATTTTCTCCCCTTGATCAGTTGCACCATATCGCCAATTGCGCCGGCGCCGTGAAGACTGATTTTGGGCAGTGCCAACATAAAGCTCATGGATATCTCCTTAAACGTGTTAATGCCGTTCCGGCGATGAGCATCAGCGCCAGCGGTATTCGGCGTTGCGTCAGTCGGCTCGTGAAGATGGACAGGAAAATCACTGCAATCATGTCCCCCAGGCGCGATGTTATTCCGTCGCCTGGGGGACATTCCGCTACCGCCTGTTGAACGGCGAAGGATTTTTGAGAGTAAACGGGCCGACGGTTAAAGCTCCAGGGCGCTTGCCAGCGGCGTAACGCCAAAACGTTTACCGAGGGCGATCAGCTCATCCCGGCTGATGGTCTGTTTCATACCGCCCATGGAAATCACTTTCACCAGAACTTCGGCGGATTTTTCGGCGGTATCGATCAGGCCGAATGTCTCATCAAGCGTCGGGCCGCTGCCGAAGACGCCGTGGAACGGCCACAGCACCAGCGCGTGTTTTGTCATCTCGCCGGCGGTCGCGGTGCCGATCTCATCGGTACCCGGCACCATCCACGGCAGAATGCCCACGCCGTCCGGGAATACCACCAGACATTCGGTGCTGCCTTCCCACAGTTTGCGGGTGATGATATCGCGATCGTTTTCCAGTACGTAGGTCAGGGCGATCAGGTTGGTGGCGTGACAATGCATGATCACGCGATCTTTGCCGTCGGTGGCTTTCATCCGCACGCAGTGCGACTGAAAGTGCGACGCCAGTTCCGACGTCGGCACCGCGTCATTCTCCAGCCCCCATAAAATGTGGTAGCCCGTGCCGCTGCCGTTAACCTGCACGACGCCGATATTGCCGGCGGGATCGAGCTGTACGTTGCGAAAGAACTTGCCGGAGCCGGTCACGATAAACGGCGTGTCGGCCAAATCCGGCATCGGTTGGCTCAGCGCGATGTAACGCGGCTGTTGATGAAAATCAGCCTGGTAGGGGGCGATATCGTCGGCGCTTAAACGCAGGGTAATGTTGCCGCCGTTGCGTTCATCCCAGCCTTTCAGCCAGGCGTCCGATGTTGCTTTAATCATGCCTTCTACAAACCAGGCGTTGAGGATATTCTGCATAGTCTCTGTTTCCTTGTGGCATTAGCCGCGTTGACTCAGGGTGTCTTTTTCGTAACGACGTACGCTTTCCAGCCATTGGGCATCGACCGGCGTATCATGTTGATTGCAATACATTTCCCATACCGCCTGCCATGGCAGCGATTTTTGTTCTTCCAGCAGCGCCAGGCGGGCGGTGTAATCGCCTTCCTGTTCCAGTCGGCGCAATTTCGCCGTCGGCTCCAGCAGGGCGCGCAGCAGGGCTTTCTTCATATTCCGGGTGCCGATAACCCAGGCGGCGATACGATTGATGGAGGCGTCGAAGAAGTCGAGGCCGATGTGTACGCGGTCGAACAGATCGTGACGAATAATTTCGCTGGCGATGGCCTGGGTTTCGTCGTCCAGCAGCACGACGTGGTCGCTGTCCCAGCGAACCGGACGGCTGACGTGCAGCAACAGGCGCGGTACGTACAAGATGGCGCTGGAGATTTTGTCGGAGATGACTTCCGTCGGGTGGAAGTGGCCGGCATCCAGACACAACGCGGTCTGACGGCTGGCGGCGTATCCAAAGTAAAACTCATTGGAGCCGACGGTGTAGCTTTCCGCGCCGATGCCGAACAGCTTGCTCTCGACCGCATCGATGTGATGCGCCGGGTTGAGTTTCTCGGCGATAATCTCATCCAGCGCGGCCAGCAGGCGCTGACGCGGGGCAAGGCGATCCACGGTAATATCTTTCATGCCGTCCGGGATCCAGATATTCATCACCGACGGCGTGCCGAGCTGTTCGCCGAAATAGGCGGAAACTTTGCGACTGGCCTGGCAGTGCTCAATCCAGAATCGGCGGATTTCATCGTTGCCGTGCGCAAGCGTAAAGCCGTCCGCGCTCAGCGGGTGGGAAAAACAGGTCGGGTTAAAATCCAGTCCCATGTTGTTGCCCCTGGCCCATTCCACCCAGTTTTTAAAGTGTTCGGGTTTGATTTCATTGCGTGCGACCGGCTTGTCGGCCTCCAGATAGATCGCATGCAGGTTCAGACGCTTCGGTCCGGGGATCAGGCTTAGCGCCCGGTCGAGGTCGGCCCGCAGTTCGGTCGCGTTGCGCGCTTTGCCGGGGTAGTTGCCGGTGGCCTGGATACCGCCGCTCAGGTCGCCTTCCGGGTTTTCGAATCCGGCGACGTCATCGCCCTGCCAGCAGTGCATCGATACGGGCAGACGATCGAGCTGGCGCATCGCTTCCTCAGCGTCGACGCCGACGGCGGCAAAACGGACCTTCGCCAGTTCCCAGGCCTGATTGATATGAGTGATCATGCACAACGCTCCTTACGTGTTTGACGGTTTTGCTGAAATTGCGCGACGACGCGGGCAATTTCGCTATCTGAATGAGGGGAAAAGTGGTGGAGTTCGCTATTTCTCGTTATCAGGGCGCGGAATGCGTCGACATCGGCGACGTCCCCCAGCGCCATTAGCTGACAGCCGATATTTCCCAGCGTGGAGGCCTCAATCGGCCCGGTAATCACCGGAATGCCGCAGGCATCGGCGCACAGCTGGTTGAGAAAATGGTTCTGGCTGCCGCCGCCGACGATATGCAGGGCGCTGAATGGCTTGCCGCGCAGCCCGGCCAGTTCTTCCAGCACGTCGGCATACGACAGCGCCAGACTATCGAAAATGCAGCGCGCCAGTTCGCCGTCGCTTTCCGGGATTGGCTGGCGGCTTTCGCGGCATGCCGTCTGGATCTCCCGACACATGTTGTCCGGATTGATAAAACGAACGTCATTGGGATTGATCAGCGAACGGCCGGCGGGGATCCGCTGCGCGCGCAGGATCAACGTCGCCGGATCGGATACCGCCAGCTCTTTGCCGATCCGTTGCAGCAGCCACAGACCCATAATATTTTTCAGCACCCGATAGCGGTGCTCCGCGCCGCCTTCATTCGTGATGTTGGCGGCCAGCGCCCTATCGCTGGTGTACGGCGTCGGGCTTTCAAAGCCCATCAGCGACCAGGTGCCGGACGAGAGGTAGGCGGCGGCGTGGTCGGTCAACGGCGCGGCGACAACCGCGCTGGCCGTGTCGTGCGAGGCGACGGAAATCACCGGGATCTTATCGCCCGCGCGGTTTACCCAGTGGCCGATGATGGTGCCGGGCGGGGTGGGAACGCCGAACCATTCCTGCGGGACGCCCGCCCAGTCGAGCAGGCGTTCGTCCCAACTATCGGTGTTGATATTCACCATCTGGGTGGTGGTGGCGTTGGTGTATTCCCAATTCAGCGCGCCCGTCAGGCGGAAGGCGAAATAATCCGGGATGAGCAGCGCATGAGCGACCTTTTCCCGCAGTGCCGGCTGTTGCTCGGTTAAGGCGCGAAACTGATAAAGCGTATTGAACGGCAGAAACTGAATCCCGCTGCGGCGATAAATTTCAGCGCGGCCGATCTCCTGCTGCGCGCGGGCCATTACGCCATCGGTCCGGCTGTCCCGGTAGGCGACGGGCTGGCCGATACGCCTGCCGGCCCGATCGATCAGCACATAGTCGACGCCCCAGGTGTCGATGCCGATGCTGTCAATGGCGGGGCAGATGTCGCAGGCTTTCTGTAATC
Source organism: Brenneria sp. g21c3 (assembly GCF_040240345.1). Classification (NCBI taxonomy): domain Bacteria; kingdom Pseudomonadati; phylum Pseudomonadota; class Gammaproteobacteria; order Enterobacterales; family Pectobacteriaceae; genus Brenneria; species Brenneria sp. g21c3. Next base: position 15,110 of record NZ_JBEIAB010000002.1, read on the forward strand.
CGCGGCGAATTTCACTTTCCAGCGCATCTATCTGCCAGGCGACATGGCCGTCGCTTGACGTCAGACTGTTCGCGAAGCGATGGATTTCGCGCAATGCCAGATCTTTACTGTCGCCGTCGTAACTGGCGAGCATGACGCGGCCGCTGGAGGCGCCAAGGTCAACGGCAACGCTATGGCGTAAGGTCACGTTGGGGCGGAAAGTCATAATGGGTTTCCTGAGATGAATCATTGCCCATCAGTCTAAAAATATCCTTCCGCGCCTGCCTTCATGCTACTGACATTTCCCGCGAGCGGTTGGCAAAGGGACAAAGGTGAACCGGCGATAGCTCACAAAATAGGGCTTCACGCCGCGTATCTCCGCCTGTGACGGCGACCGCATTTCCGAATAATTCCTGGCCGTTCTTGAAAATCGAACCGAATTTGCGTGTTTTGACGTCGAAAATTTAAGGTATGGATGAGAATCGTTATCTACTATCTCTTCATACGTTACGGTGGTTTTGGGGGTGATAATGACCGTTTTACGCAGCGTCGACTTTTTCCCGTCAGGCAACGCATCGGTGGCGATTGAGCCGCGTTTGCCGCAGCCTGAATTTCCGGAGCATCATCATGACTTTTACGAAATCGTGATTGTCGAACACGGCACGGGAACGCATGTCTTTAATGGTCAGCCCTATACGCTGAGCGGCGGTTCAATCTGCTTTGTGCGCGATTATGATCGGCACCTGTTTGAGCATACGGAAAATCTGTGCCTGACCAATGTGTTGTATCGGGCGCCGGACGCCTTCAATTTCCTGGCCGGACTGGATAAATTGCTGCCGCAGGAGCAGGATGGCATCTATCCGTCGCACTGGCGGGTTAACCAAAGCACATTGCAGCAGATTAAACGGTTTATCGATCGGCTGGAGGCGCTGGGGAACGATGCCGGCACGCATGCCATCGCCGAACGCGAAATTCTGTTTATGCAATTGCTGGTTCTGCTGAGTAAAAGCAGTTTTGGCGACGCCGCGCATGACGACAATGGGCGACTGAATCACCTTATCGCCTGGTTGGACGATCACTTTAGCGAGACGGTATGCTGGGAACAGCTCGCCGGTCAGTTCAGTCTCTCATTGCGGACGCTGCATCGACAGTTGAAGCAGCAAACCGGCCTGACGCCGCAGCGTTACCTCAATCGACTGAGGCTGATGAAAGCTCGCCATTTGTTGCGTCACAGCGATACGAACGTCACCGACATTGCGTACCAGTGCGGTTTCGGCGACAGTAATCACTTCTCCACTTTATTCAAGCGTGAGTTTTCCCACTCGCCGCAGGCGATGCGCCTGAGCATGACGGCCGGCCGCCGGCACTGATAATGAGAAAGGAATCACCGTTTTTTCCGGCAAAAAAGCGAATACTGTCTGATTAATGCTGTTCGACAGCCTGTTGTGAGTCATCGCCGTGTCCGCTGAACTGATGATCCTGAAAAAAGATGATTTCTTCGCGTCCGCTTCCCAACCGGTGGCGGTGGCGGATCGCTATCCGCAAAACGTCTTTGCGGAGCATACGCATGAGTTTTGCGAATTGGTGCTGGTATGGCGCGGCAATGGTCTGCACGTGTTGAATGACCGGCCTTATCGGATAACCTGCGGCGATCTGTTCTACATCCGCGCGGAAGATCGTCACCGTTACGAATCGGTCAACAACCTGACGTTGCACAACATCATTTACTGCCCTGAGCGATTGCAGTTGAACGTTGACTGGCAGGAGTTGCTGCAACGTAAACGGCCGGCGGGCAGCGATCCGCGCTGGCGGCTGAGTAGTCACGGTATGGCGCAGGCGCGTCAGATAATCGGCCAGATAGCGCATGAAAGCGCGAAACATGACAAATTATCCCGCTGCTTTTTGGAAAGTCTGTTTCTGAATCTCGCCATTACGCTGTGTCGTCATCGCTATCAACCGATCAATGCCGAGCGTCCGGAAGGCGGGGAAAAGCTCGATCTGTTGATCGCGGCATTGGGCAACAGTCTCAATAGTTCATTCAATTTTCAAGCGTTCTGCCATCAGCATCAGGCGGCGGAGCGCCCGTTGCGCCAGCTATTCCGTCAGCAAACCGGTATGACCGTCGGTCAGTATCTGCGGCAGTTGCGTCTCTGTCAGGCTAAATATTTGCTCAGCCACCATGACATGTTAATCAGCGAGATAGCGGTGCGCTGCGGCTTCGAGGACAGTAACTATTTTTCGGTGGTGTTCACCAAGGATACGGGGATGACGCCGCGCTTATGGCGCCAACGGTTCGGCGACAAGGAGAAGGCGATTGCTCGTAGCGTATAGAGAGAGGTCGCGGCCGATATCAGGCGCATCGGCCTGATATCGGACTAGCGGGGCGTTATTCAAACAAGCTGCGGTGCAGCGTTTGCACGACGCGCTCCGCATCATCGCCGGGAACCAGGAAGCACAGGTTGTTGCTGCTGGCGCCGTAGCAAATCAAGCGGATATTAAACGGGTCCAGAACGCCGAACACCTCTTTACCGACGCCGCAGGCCTGAGAAAGTTTGTTGCCGATTAACGCCACCAGCGACAGATTCTCTTCGACTTCCACCCGGCACAGCGAGGAGAGCTCGGTCAACAACGCGCTGGACAGCAGGCCGTCGCCGGTTGAGGTAGAGCCGGTGGTATCCAGCGTCAGCGCCACATTCACTTCGGAAGTGGTGATCAAATCCACCGAGATGTTATGACGAGCCAGAATGCTGAACACTTCGGCCAGGAAGCCGCGCGCATGCAGCATATTGAGGCTGTGCAGCGTGAGCAGCGTCTGTTTACGGCGCAGCGCCAGCGCGCGGAATAACGGCGGATTTTCCGTTTTGTTGCACACCAGCGTTCCGCCCGCGGCGGGATCTTTGCTGGAGCCGACGAATACCGGAATATCGCTGCGCACGGCCGGCAACAATGTCGCCGGGTGCAGCACTTTCGCGCCGAAGGTCGCCATCTCGGCGGCTTCTTCAAACATAATCTGGTCGATGCGTTTGGCCGCCGGCACCACGCGCGGGTCGGTGGTATAGATGCCGGGAACATCGGTCCAGATATCAATGCGGCCGGCATTCAAGGCTTCGCCCAATAGGGCGGCGGTGTAATCGCTGCCGCCGCGGCCCAGGGTGGTGGTGCGGCCTTTGGCTTCACTGCCGATAAAGCCCTGCGTAATGATTAAACTTTTATCCAGGCGGGGCTGTAACTGGCTGCGCGTCAGTTCGCCCAATGCTTCGCAATCGGGTTCCGCGCGGCCGAAATGGTCGTTGGTGCGCATGATTTTACGTACGTCGAACCATTCGGCGACCACATCGCGCTGGCGCAGGACTTCAACAAACAGCAGGGTCGACATCAGTTCGCCGTGACTGACCAATTCATCCGTCAATGCGTTAGAGGTCGCCAGCGCCGCGGCTTCGGACAGCGTCGTAACGTTTTCCAGCATCCGGTCGATTTCATCGCGGATCACCGCGGGCTCCGCCAGGCGATCGATGATGGCGTATTGGATTCTGCGAATCTGGTCCAGCAGGTGGAGACGTTGTTCCTGACTCTGACCTTCCGCCAGGGCAACCAGTAAATTGGTCACGCCGGCAGAGGCGGAGAGCACCACAACCCGCACATTGGGGTTGGACAGCACGACATCGGCGCTGTGGTTCATCGCATCGAAATCCGCTACGCTGGTGCCGCCAAATTTGGCGATAATGGGGTTCGTTTGTTCGGACATTTAAAAAACCTCGTGCAGGGGCTATTGGTCTCAATTTTTCACAACAGCAATTATTTATCAGCCTTGGCACAAGGGAAGAGCGGTAAGCAGGGAGCAGGCGTAGAAAGCAAAACTACGATACACCCAGAAGCGCTCCACCTTGCTGAACGCCCTTCAGGGCGAACCGGGTGACAACCCAGGGGATTCAGCCCCTGCGGTCGATGAAGTGAATACCGCGTCTCATCTCATCTCGGCATCGCTCCCCCTCGGATATCATTAACGGACGGCGGATCCTCCGATATCGTACCTGGGCGACGCTCCTCTTCTGGCTTGCGCACTGAAAGCGCAAGTACGTCGTTACAAATAGCGGGTTCTCCCGCCGCTGTCAATAAACAAACGCCGCGCAGGTGCATTTATCAAGAAAAGGGATCTCAATTGGCGATTTACGGGATACAATCGAATGAGCGATTTTTGATTTCATTCTCGGAGAGAAGATCATTGTTATGAAAAATATTAACCCAAGCCAAACCGCCGCGTGGCAAGCATTGCAACAACATTTTGATGTCATGAAAGATGTGCGGATCAAAGATTTATTTGCGCAGGACAGCCAGCGTTTTGAGCGTTTTTCCGCCACCTTCGGCGATCAGATGCTGGTGGATTACTCCAAAAACCGCATTACGGCGGAAACCCTGGACAAATTGCAGGCCCTCGCGCGGGAAACCGATCTGGCCGGCGCCATCAAATCCATGTTTTCCGGCGAGAAAATCAACCGTACCGAAGACCGTGCGGTGTTGCACGTCGCGCTGCGTAACCGCAGCAACACGCCGATCCTGGTCGATGGCAAGGATGTCATGCCGGAGGTGAATGCCGTTCTGGAAAAAATGAAGAAATTCAGCGAGCGCGTCATCGGCGGCGAGTGGAAAGGCTATACCGGCAAGGCGATTACCGATGTGGTGAATATCGGCATCGGTGGTTCCGACCTGGGGCCGTATATGGTCACTGAAGCGTTGAAACCGTATAAAAATCATCTGAATATGCACTTTGTCTCCAACGTTGACGGTACGCATATCGCCGAAACGCTGAAGCCGCTTAATCCTGAAACGACGCTGTTCCTGGTTGCCTCCAAAACCTTCACCACGCAGGAAACCATGACCAACGCGCACAGCGCGCGCGACTGGTTCCTGAAAACCGCGCAAGACGAAAAACATGTGGCAAAACACTTTGCCGCGCTGTCTACCAATGCCAAAGCCGTCGGCGATTTTGGCATTGATACCGACAATATGTTTGAGTTCTGGGACTGGGTCGGCGGACGTTATTCCCTGTGGTCGGCGATTGGCCTGTCCATCATCCTTTCGCTGGGTTTTGAGAATTTTGAGCAGTTGCTCAGCGGCGCTCATGCCATGGATAAACACTTCGCCTCTACGCCGGCGGAGCAAAACCTGCCGGTGCTGTTGGCGTTGATCGGTATCTGGTACAACAATTTCTTCGGCGCGGAAACGGAAGCCATTCTGCCGTATGACCAATATATGCATCGTTTCGCCGCCTATTTCCAGCAGGGGAATATGGAGTCCAACGGTAAATACGTCGATCGCAACGGCAACCCCGTCGATTATCAAACCGGTCCGATTATCTGGGGTGAACCGGGAACCAACGGTCAGCATGCGTTTTATCAATTGATTCACCAGGGTACCAAGCTGGTTCCTTGCGATTTCATCGCGCCGGCGATCAGCCACAACCCATTAAGCGATCACCATAGCAAGCTGCTGTCCAACTTCTTTGCCCAGACTGAAGCGCTGGCGTTTGGTAAGAGCCGTGACGTGGTGGAAGCCGAGTTCGCCGCGGCGGGTAAAAAGCCGCAAGAGGTCGAACACGTCGCGCCGTTCAAAGTCTTTGAAGGCAACCGCCCGACCAACTCCATTCTGCTGCGTGAAATTACGCCATACAGCCTGGGCGCCCTGATCGCGCTATACGAACACAAAATCTTCACCCAGGGCGCGATCCTGAACATCTTCACTTTTGACCAGTGGGGAGTGGAATTGGGTAAACAACTGGCGAATCGCATTTTACCGGAGCTGCAAGACGCGAAAGAGGTCAGCGGCCACGATAGCTCGACCAACGGTCTGATTAACCGCTTCAAACAGTGGCGCGCTTAAGTCAGCCGTAATGAAAAAAGGCGGGATTCCCGCCTTTTTTACTGACGCCGCTTAGAGATTGATTGGGATTTCGACGCCTACACCGGCGCCGACATCGTCGCTGGTGCTGTTATCGCTATCGGTGTACCACACGCGGGTATCAAATTTCACTTTTGACTGGAAGTCATAGCCCCAGCCAAGTTCTATGCCTTTCAGCGTATCGGAACGCGGGAAAGCCTGATTGATATTTTGATCGTTCGGATTCACCCTGGCATAGGTTATCCGGGTGCTCCAGCGTTGTCCGTCATCCAGCGCCAGTTCCACTTTCCCGGACAGCATGCGGCCGTCGCCGCCCATAGCATGCCCCAGCGGATAGCCTTGCTGGTAGTAACCCCCTTTATAGATATGGTGGGCATAGACATAATTTAAGCGGGAGTCGTCGGCGCGGGTGGTGGCGCCTTCAATGTACCAGTTGATGGTGGATGTACCCCATTCCGGATGACCTTCCAGACCGAGCAGATAGGTGTTTTGCGAGGGCAGCATGCCGGCCTCGTCTTCACCGACCAACTGACCGTACAGGCTGACGGGCAGACCCGTTAACGGTTGTAACTTCAGTTTGAAATCAAAGCCGGCTAATTGGTTGCCTGGCTCATTTTGCGTCCCGGTATTGTCTTTCCCCGCCACGCCATCCCAGAACGATCCCCATGACTGAGGTCGACCTTCGCCGCCCCACATCATGATGCGCGAGGCGCCCAGTTCAATAAAGTTGGTCGGCATCAGCGTCAGGCGTCCGCCGATAAGTTTGGCTTCAGGCACCGTATAATACTGTTCGAGCTGGCCGGCGGAGAGCTGATACTGCCAGCGGCCGATCCACGAAAGCCAGGGCGTTTCGAACGGGGACTGGTCGGCGCGCTGTAACATAAAACCGGTTACCGGCCGAGCGGCGTCAGAACGGATCAAACTGCCGTCATAGCCCGGCCCCCACCATTGGGAGATTTTGCCGAATGAGAGCCATTGATTGAAAATTTTAATCGCGCCGTAAGAGCCATCCATATTCCAGCGGGATTGATCTTCAATCCGCTGGTTGCCTTCAACCGTCCCTTTAAGATTAACATCCCAGAACTCATCGCTGGCGCCGGCGCCGATAGAAAGCGCATGGTCGCTGGCGTGGGTGCCGCCAAAGCCCTGCGGTAATCCCGGTTTATCGCTGGAGGCATAGCCGGTAATACGGACATTGGATTTCAGATTGTTGATGCGTTGCTCAACTCTGCTGATGACGTTCCTTTCCGTCGCGGTAACGGGTTTCGCCTGCGAAAGAACCGCGTCGATTTCTTCCTGACTCAACGGCCAGGTGGAAAGGCTGACGTTAATCACGCCGCGGTCTGAAAGCCATGCGAGATCGTTGCGTAGGGTATCGTCCGTTGTAATGAGTCCTGCGGCCTGGCTGGTCGCAACGCATAGAAACATGCCGCTGGCCGCTAATAATATTTTTTTTGTGTACATGTTGTCGATTTCCTTAAAGGGAAAGACCTCGGCTTGTTATTTCTCGTTTTATCAAAGCGTTAAACGAACAATGAGTACCCGCTGTTAATTCGATAGATTGATCGAGGGGGAGATGTACAAGGAAGAGCGAAAATAAGGCTGCGCTTTTTATCCGGTTATTAATACGCGTATTGTCTGGTTTTTCGCCTTTTCAGACAAAACCTAAAGACGCTTACCGGCTGGTGCCAGGACTCGTCAATATTTTTTCATTTACTATCAATTCATTGAGCGATGAATCATCTTCATTGGCTTTTACGGTATAGAATGTTAAATGTGGTCGTGGCATGAATAGCAACGGGAATGGCATCGCAGGATGATGAATCCCGGCATAGTTTATTTTTTTAATATCATGGAGGGGAAAATGCGGATCCGCGTATTACTCGGTCTTTCTGCTGCCGTGTTGTTGGCAGGATGCAGTACCACCAATCAACTCAGTCCCGCAGGGCAAGCCGTTACGTTTACGGAGACTCAACCGTCCAGCGAATGTCAGTTACTCGGCCAGGTTAGCGGCACCCAGAGTAACTGGTTCTCCGGCAATCATAATGAGGCCACTTCAATGCGCGGCGCGGCGAATGATTTGCGCAATAAGGCGGCGGCAATGGGGGGAAATACCCTTTATGGCGTGAGCAGCCCGAGTGAGACAGTCTGGTCAAGTTTTGTTCCACTGGACAGCAAGATGGTCGGCAGCGTTTATAAATGCCCGCAGCCCTGAATCAGCACGAACTGCCCGGCGATCGATTCCCGGGCAGCGCTGTTCGTTTCCGCTTTACAGATGCTGTTTCAGGTTCAGGTCCAATGGCGTTTTACTGGCTTCCCCGCCAATTTCCCGCGCCAGTCGGGGAACCAGATAGCCAGACACCTTGGTCAGCAGGGCTTTGACCAGCGTACGCGCTTGCTCATCATCAATGAGAAAGTGAGCCGCCCCCTGAACTTTATCCAAGACATGGAGATAATAGGGAAGAATACCGGCGTCAAACAGGGCGCGACTTAAGTCCGCCAGCGTATCCGCGTTGTCATTAACGCCGCGTAGCAGTACGCTTTGGTTCAGTAATGTGACGCCCGCCTGGCGTAAACGAACCATACTTTGTGTTAAATCAGGATCGATTTCCTGCGCATGGTTAATATGCGTGACCAGCAATACCTGAAGCGATGTTTGCGCCAGGCGCTGGCATAACGCTTCGGTGATGCGTGCCGGAATGACCACCGGTAAACGGCTGTGGATACGCAGTCGCTTCAAGTGGGGAATCGCTTCCAGCTCGGTTATCAACCAGTCAAGCTCCTGGTCTTTCGCCATCAACGGATCGCCGCCGGAAAAAATGATTTCATCCAGCTCATGATGTTGACGGATATAGTCCAAAGCCTGGCGCCAGTTTGCTTTATTGCCCTGATTTTCCTGATACGGAAAATGCCTGCGGAAACAATAACGGCAGTTAACCGCGCAGGCGCCTTTGACCAGCAACAGCGCTCGGTTATGGTATTTGTGAAGCAATCCCGGCACCACGCTATGCTGTTCATCCAACGGGTCATGCGTGAAGCCCGGCGCGGCGACGAATTCTTCGCGTGCGGTTAGAACCTGCAATAGCAGCGGATCGCGCGGATTTCCCTTTTGCATCCGTGCGGCAAACGCCCGCGGGACGCGCAGTGGGAAAAGCCTGCGGGCATCATTTCCTTGCCGCAGTTCAGCATGGTGGTTTAGCGCCAGAAGTTGCAGTAATTCATCAGGATCGGTAATTACGTCCGCAAGTTGCTGCAACCAATCTTCTCTGGAAGGTATATTTAGGGTTACAATGTGTGCCATTTTTTGGCTTAGTACCAGTATTAAATTATAGAGGGCCTTTATGGCGACTTATTTTAGCAACGATTTCCGTTCCGGTCTTAAAATCATGTTCGAAGGTGAGCCTTACGCTGTCGAATCAAGTGAGTTCGTCAAACCGGGTAAAGGCCAGGCTTTCGCTCGCGTGAAAATGCGTCGTTTACTGACCGGCAAGCTGATTGAAAAAACCTTCAAATCCACCGACTCCGCCGAAGGCGCCGATGTCATGGATATGAACCTGACTTACCTGTACAACGACGGCGAATTCTGGCATTTCATGAATAACGAAACGTTCGAACAGCTGGCGGCGGACGAGAAAGCGGTTGGCGATAACGCCAAATGGCTGCTCGATCAGGCTGAGTGCATCGTAACGTTGTGGAACGGTCAGCCTATCGCGGTAACGCCGCCGAACTTTGTGGAACTGGAAATCGTCGATACCGATCCGGGTCTGAAAGGCGATACCGCCGGTACGGGCGGTAAACCTGCGACCCTGACCACCGGCGCGGTTGTTAAAGTGCCGTTGTTTGTGCAGATTGGCGAAGTGATTAAAGTAGACACCCGTTCCGGCGAATATGTCTCTCGCGTTAAGTAATTAAGTTTTTTGAAAAAGCCGCCGCCGCTCTGGCGGTTTTTTTTCGCCTTGCCGCGCCTGATATCGCCATTAATCCGAAAAGTTCCACGGAACGGCCCATATTGACTACGCTTAAAGAGACATTTTCCTACCACTAAAATAATTATTCTCATTAAGAAGGAATTACTCATGTTAAAGAAAAGCCTTGTTGCCATTTTCTCTGTATTGATTTTGTCTGCCGTCGTTGGTTGCAACACGACGCGCGGTGTCGGACAGGATGTTGAGGCCGGTGGCGAAGCGATACAGCGTAGCGCGCAGTAAGTAATAAATGTTTTCATATTGAGGGAAATGCTGCAATAGCGTTTTCCTCTGAACGACGACATAATGCGGCGATGAATCGAAGGGAGAAAAACGATGTCGCCGTTAGTCATCACTGTAAGTATGCTGACACTCAGTAACGTGTTTATGACGTTTGCCTGGTATGGTCATTTACGCTATTTCAGCGGTCGCACCTGGCTGCTTGCCGCGCTGGTCAGTTGGGGAATTGCTTTATTTGAGTATTTATTACAGGTTCCCGCTAACCGGATCGGTTATCAGGTTGCGTCGGCGGGACAGCTTAAAATATTGCAGGAAGTTATCAGCCTTACTGTATTCATTCCTTTTTCAATGATTATTTTAAAAGAGCCTTTCCGAACGGATTATATCTGGGCGGGGTTATGCTTATTAGGCGCGGTATTCTTTATGTTTCGCGATAAAATTATGGGGTGATGATCAGCGTATTCTTTGCTGCCGGCGGTGCCTGGGCTAAATCCTGTTTCGTCATCGCCATTCGCTGCTTGTTATCGCTTTTTGCAGACCGTTATTATTCATAGCTGACATAATTAGCTGCGTATTACTCATACCGCTGTGTTTCTCACTCGCCGTATTAATTGTTTTTTGCGCGCTTCGCGCCGCTTACCTATTCACGTTAAAAAAACGGCCTGCATCGGCAGGCCGTTAATGACGGGCAATCGACTTACAAAGTGACGACGCCAATAATGGTGACGACGCTCAGAATAGCCGCCAGACCATAGAAAACCCATTTCCCGGCAGGAATGTGAATTTTCAGATCGTGCATGGAGTGGTGAATACGGTGTAAACCACACCAGATGGGCAGGGTAATCATCAGCAACAGGAATACGCGGCCGATAAAACTCTGACTGAACGCGATGATGCGTTCATAGCTCAGCGCATCCGGAAACAGACCGAGGGGCAGCAGAATACCGACCAGCAGAATGATTACCGGAGAGAAAATTGCGCTCCACATACCACCTGCGCCGAATAATCCCCAGAAAGGCGGTTCATCGGAACGTTTTGGCATTTGATTAATCACGTTTTCCTCCTGATCAGAATAGTAAGGCGATAGCCAAAACGGCCAGCGTTACTATAATGGTGACCGCCCACAGCCCTTTAACAATCGGCTCCGGCCCTATTTTCTCGTCTTGTACCACGATGTTGGCGGCTTTAGGCGCTAGGTCAAACCAGGTTTTGGTTTGCAGCACCGCGGCCAGCAAGGCGATGATGTTGATGAGCAGCACCAGCGGGTTTTGCAGGAAACCAACAAAATGCGCCCAGCTTTCCGGACCATTCTTCAGCGAGAAGACGCCGCACATCAGGACGATGCTGAACCATACGGCGGGTACCGCCGTGCCTTCGCGCAGCATATAAAAGCGGTAGAAACCCAGCTTTTTCCACCAGGATGGCGACATGTCGCGGACATACGCTTTACGTTTGGATGTCATTGTTGTCCCTCCCTTATTGTGGTTTCAGCATAGCGATCATGAAGTCTTTCGCACTTTCAACCTTGCCTTGCTGAATAGCGGCGGCAGGGTCGACGTGCTTCGGACAAACCTCTGAGCAGTAACCCACGAACGTACAGCTCCAGACCCCGTTATCGCCGTTGATCTGCGGCATACGCTCTTTCTTACCGTGATCGCGGTTATCCAGATTGTAACGGTGCGCCAGGGTGATGGCGGCGGGACCGATGAACTCAGGGTTCAGGCCAAACTGCGGGCAAGCGGCATAGCAAAGACCGCAGTTGATACAACCGGAGAACTGGTGGTATTTCGCCATCTGAGCCGGCGTTTGCTTGTTCGTGCCGTCCGCAGGTTTACGATCGTTGCCGATGATGTAGGGCTTGATGGCTTCCAGACTTTCAATGAAGTGGGTCATATCGACCACCAAATCACGTTCGATCGGGAAGTTGCCCAACGCTTCAACCTTCATGCCTTTTGTGTAATCACGCAGGAACGTTTTGCAGGCCAGCTTGGGAACATTGTTCACCATCATGCCGCATGATCCGCAGATTGCCATACGGCAGGACCAGCGGTAGGAGAGATCGGCAGCCAGGTTATCTTTGATATAACCCAACGCATCCAGTAAAGACGTTTGTTTGTTGTAAGGAACTTCATACGTCTCAAAATGCGGCGCGCTGTCCTGTTCAGGGTTATAGCGCATGACTTCCATTTTCAGGATTTGCATCTCATCAGCCATTCGCCTGCTCCTTCTTGCTTTTATCCTGAGCATCCCCTTCCGCGCCATAAACACGTTTGGCCGGGGGCAGTTTAGTGATTTTCACTTCGCTGTAATCCAGGCGTGGCGCGCCTTCAGGGCTATAAAAAGCCAGCGTATGCTTCAGGTAGTTTACATCATCACGCTCGGTGCAGCCTTCATCCAGACGCTGGTGGGCGCCGCGGGACTCTTTACGATTGATGGCCGAGTGCGCCATACATTCCGCCACATCCAGGCTGTGACCCAGCTCAATGGTGTAGAGCAGGTCGGTGTTGAATACGCTGGAGTGGTCGGTAATCTTCACCCGTTTGAAGCGTTCTTTCAGCTCGGATAATTTATCAACGGTTTTCTGCATCAGATCCGTGGTGCGATAAATACCGCAGCCTTCTTCCATCGTGATGCCCATCTCGTCGCGGATTTTCGACCAGTTTTCGTTGCCTTCCTGTTTCATCAGGTCATGCAGACTCTGTTCGATATCACGGGTTTGCGCATCCAGCGCGCCGCCGTTAGCCGGCGCCGCTTCCTGAGAACGCTGAACCGCCTGTTCGCCCGCGATGCGGCCGAATACCACCAGCTCGGCCAGCGAGTTGGATCCCAGACGGTTCGCGCCATGCAGACCGACGGACGAGCATTCGCCGACGGCAAACAGACCTTTGATTCGGGTTTCGCAGGTTTGATTGGTTTCGATGCCGCCCATGGTGTAGTGCGCGGTAGGACGAATAGGGATCGGCTCTTTAACCGGATCGACGTCGACGTAGGCTTTTGCCAGTTCACAGATGAACGGCAGGCGTTCTTTAAGCTTTTTCTCGCCGAGATGGCGCAGGTCAAGGTAAACCACGTCGCCCAGCGGGGTGGAGATGGTGCGGCCGGCGCGCCATTCATGCCAGAAAGCCTGAGAAACCTTGTCGCGAGGCCCCAGCTCCATGTATTTGTTTTTCGGTTCGCCCAACGGCGTTTCCGGCCCCATGCCGTAATCCTGGAGGTAACGGTAGCCGTCTTTGTTGACCATGATGCCGCCTTCGCCGCGGCAGCCTTCGGTCATCAAAATACCGGAACCCGGCAGGCCGGTCGGGTGATACTGTACGAATTCCATATCGCGCAGCGGCACGCCGTGGCGGAACGCTATGCCCATGCCGTCGCCGGTCACGATGCCGCCGTTGGTGTTATACCGATACACGCGGCCGGCGCCGCCCGTAGCCATAATGACTGAATTCGCCCGGATTTGAACCAATGAGCCTTCCATCATATTGATGGCGACGACGCCGCGGGCATGGCCGTCATCAACCAGAACATCCAGGACAAAATGCTCATCAAAACGTTGGATTTGTGGGTATTTGAGGGAGGTTTGGAACAAGGTGTGCAGCATATGGAAGCCGGTTTTATCCGCGGCAAACCAGGTCCGTTCTATTTTCATCCCGCCGAATCGGCGAACGTTGACAGAACCATCAGGTTTACGGCTCCATGGGCAGCCCCATTGTTCCAACTGAATCATTTCTTCAGGACAGTGATGGACGAAGGTATCGACAACATCTTGTTCACACAGCCAGTCGCCACCGGATACGGTGTCGTTGAAATGATAATCAAAGCTATCGTGGTCCTGAGTGACCGCTGCTGATCCGCCTTCTGCCGCCACGGTATGGCTACGCATTGGGTAGACTTTTGAGATCAGCGCAATTTTCAGTTGGGGATTTGCTTCGGCGGCGGCAATTGCCGCGCGTAAGCCAGCGCCCCCGGCCCCGATAATGGCCACATCGGCATTAAAGGTTTGCACTGCATTCCTCCAGTTACTTAAGTTAATTAAGTTAAAATAAGAAAATAACTTCTATTCATCTCAGTCTTTATATATCTGCTTAATTATTAGCGCATTAAGCCACATAAAAAATGTCTTAAGGACATATTAAGAATAGATAAACCTCTATTTTTTGTGTGGAAATGATTATAGCGAATTAGATTCAAATGAAATTTGATGTGATCCAGCATTTTGTGTTTTTTTCAGGGTGTACTGGAATTACTTATAAAAACGTGATCGAAAGGCTTATTTGCCAGGAAATAATGCTTTTATTTCTTTAATAACTCTTTTACCCAAGATATAAAAAAATCTTTCACTGAATATAAATGTATGGCGGGCTGAGGAATCCCCACAAAAATACTTTTTTTGTATTTTATATTTAACATGCTGATATTAAATACAAAATCAGTGTTTAAGCTGTTCACCCCATGGCGTAAGAAATTACGCTGAGGTGGACGACCCCGCGAATGAGCCGCAAGGATGCGGCTCAAGCCAGTGCCGCGTCGGACAAAAACGCCTGGAGCGTTTTTGAACAGCACTTGTGCTGGCCCGTAGGGCGAGCCCCATGGATGGGGCGAGTATTCCGCGTCACTGGTGGTTCGAGAAAGGGGACGGCCGCCGAAGGAACCGCGTTAGCGGCGTGATTTCAGCCACAAGCCCGGGTTCGGAGGGTGGTGGCGTTTGAACCACCCTGCGTCGGGCGCGTGCTACGACGTAGCAGAAAAATGGCGGCTTTATCGCGCACGAAATATTCTCCGGCGTTACATATTTCAATTTCTGGGGATCCCTTAGCCCTTCGGGCCGCCGCAGACGGCGTTTAAAATCGCTCCCGGCGATTTATTATGGCGGGCTATCCTTGCCCGCCACCCTTCGGGCCGCCGCAGACGGCGTTTAAAATCGCTCCCGGCGATTTATTATGGCGGGCTATCCTTGCCCGCCACCCTTCGGGCCGCCGCAAGCGGCGTTTAAAATCGCTCCCGGCGATTTATTATGGCGGGCTATCCTTGCCCGCCACCCTGCGGGCCGCCGCAGACGGCGTTTAAAATCGCTCCCGGCGATTTTTTCCTCTGGAAATTTTTGTTTGTCCGCGTTGATGCGGGTAGACTGCTCCACCTGTTTGACTTTGGAGTAATAACCATGAGCGAAACGACAAGTTGGCAACCCAGCGCCTCTGTCGCTACTTTGTTAAAGCGCGCGTCGATAGTTTCCGCTATCCGGCGTTTTTTCACCGATCGTGGGATACTGGAGGTTGAAACGCCGGCGATGAGCCGGGCTACGGTAACGGATGTCTACATGTGTCCGTTTCAGACCCGCTTCGTCGGGCCGGGCGCCGGGGATGGCATGACGCTGTATTTGATGACCAGCCCGGAATATCACATGAAACGTTTGCTTGCCGATGGCAGCGGCCCGATCTTTCAACTGTGCCGCAGTTTCCGCAATGAAGAATCCGGCCGCTACCATAACCCGGAATTCACCATGCTGGAGTGGTATCGCCCGCACTATGATATGTATCGCCTGATGAATGAAGTCGATGACTTGTTGCAGCAGGTGCTGGAGAGTGAAAGCGCGGAGCTGCTCTCGTATCAGCAGGCTTTCTTGCGCCATCTGGATCTCGACCCGCTTTGCGCCGACAAAGCTCAACTGCGTGAAGCGGCGGAAAAACTGGGATTGGGCGATATCGCCTGTCGTGAAGAAGACAGAGACGCCCTGGTGCAGATGCTGTTCACCTTTGGCGTTGAGCCGAATATCGGCGGCGAAAAGCCGACGTTTGTTTATCATTTTCCGGCGACGCAGGCTTCGCTGGCCGAAATCAGTACCGAGGATAACCGGGTCGCCGAACGTTTTGAGGTCTATTTTAAAGGCATCGAACTGGCGAATGGTTTCCGTGAATTAACCGACAGTGATGAGCAGCGTCAGCGTTTTGAGCAGGACAACCGCAAACGCGCTTCTCTGGGTCTGACGCAGCAACCGATTGATGAAAATTTGCTGGCCGCATTAAAGCACGGTCTGCCTGAATGTTCGGGGGTGGCGCTGGGCGTCGATCGCCTGATTATGCTGGCATTGGGGGCTGAGAAGCTGAGCGACGTCATCGCTTTCTCCGTCGACCGCTCCTGACGGGCTGGCGTCACGGCATGCAGGTCGGGTGCGACGCTCTCGCACCCGACCGTTCTTTTTTTACATCTGCGCTTACTTAAAGGCCGCCGGTGGTTCGGCTGTCGCCTGAAGACAACGTCCTTCCTTTACGCGATAAATTATCCATCCGCACCTGGAATGGCGGGAACGGCATGACCAGATTGTGTTTGCGATAATTTTCCAGAATCAGTTGGTGAAGTTCGTGACGCAATGGCATGCGATGCCCCATTTCGGCCGCGAAAATACGCAGTTCGAACAGCTGGATACCTTGCTGTAAATCGACCAGAAACGCTTCCGGCGCAGGATTATCCAGAATCAGCGAACAGCGGCTGACCGCATCCATGAGCAAATCCGTGACTTCTTTACTGTCGGCGTCCGCGGGCGCCGGTATGGTCAACACTACGCGCGTCACCGAGTCGGACAAGGACCAGTTGATAAACTGCTCGGTGATAAAGGCTTTGTTCGGCACGATGATCTCTTTGCGGTCCCAGTCCGATATGGTGGTCGCACGGGTATTAATGCGCATAATGCTGCCGGTAAGATCGCGGATGGTCACTGTATCGCCGATACGTATTGGTTTTTCGAACAGGATAATCAGCCCGGAAATAAAGTTGGCGAAAATTTCCTGTAAGCCGAAGCCCAAGCCGACACCCAGCGCGGCGACCAGCCATTGCAGTTTGGACCACTCAATTCCGATGAGCGAGAAGCCCATCATGCAGCCAATCAGCATCAAAATATATTTACTGATGGTGGTGATGGCATAGCCGCTGCCGGGGGAGAGATCCAGATGCTGCAACAGCACCAGTTCAAGCAGCGCGGGCAGGTTGCGCACAAGTTGCGCGGTAATGACGAAGATAAGCACCGCAATCAGAACGGAGCCCAGCGTAATGGACTGAATGCTTTCAACGCCCTGTACCGTACTGGTCACGTCCCACAGGCTGATATTTTCCATAAAAGCAAACGCGGAATGAATCTCAGACCACAGCACGATCACTGAAACCAGGGCGATGAGCGTCAGAATGGAACGCACCAACTGCAATGATTTGGCGCTGATGGCGTCCAGATCCACCACCGGCTCTTCAACCGCTTCCGAGCCGCTCTCATGCGAGGAGGCGGACGGCGAGTCGTCTTCGCCGCGGGCGCGCTGCGCCAGAATTTCCGAACGCCGATGCTTGGCGCGATCGAAAGCGATACGCCTGCGCTGGATCAGCATCCAGCGACGAATAATGTAATAAACGATCAGCAGGAAGAACCAGATCGAAACCGAGGTTTCCAGCCGCACCAGCAACGCCTGTGCGGTGGTCAGATAGCCGATGCAGGACGCCAGCGCGGCGACCAGCGGCACGCAGATCAGCAGGTTCCACATCGCCCGATTAACCTGATTTTCCCCCGAACCTTCTTTATCCAGATAAAGGGGAATACCCGCCCGTTTCAGGCCGGTGGTGACCAGACTCAGCGCCATGCAAAGCAGGATAAAGCACAAGCGCCCCAGCGTGCTGGAAAATTCGCGATCGTTAAGTTTATCAAAGGTAATCAACGCCATGATTAACGGCACGATAAACGCGATCGACAAGCGGTAATAGCGCATGGCCCGGGCAACCCGATCGGGCGACCAGCGGAAGTGGGCGATAAACAAGCCCTGCGGATGCGAGAATGACGCGCTGATCATCACCACCCACATTAACGGCACGGTGGCGGTAACGCTGTCGCCGATCGCCACGGCTATCGGATAGGGCCAGGCGTTTTGCAACCCATAACCCCAGGCGGCCCAGAGCACCGGCAGCGGCAATGCCGCCAGAATTGACCAAAAGACGGTACGCAGCGTCAGGGAAAATTGGTCGAGCGTGACCTTACCCACCCGGCTGCTGGCCCGTTCCAGGAACGCATGGTAATGACGGCGGGAACTGATGCTGAATCCGACCAGCAGCAGCGCGCCCAACAGGGGGATCACGGTTTCACGGCTGGTGACCATCATCACCATGGCGCTGCCGAGCTGGGTCAGGGTATCCAGCGACAGCAGGCGAGTGAGGTCTTGCACCAGCTTCAGCGGGTAGGAAAAGGTGATGGGATCGACATCGGCGACCCAGAAAAGGTAACGGTGCGCCGCCTCCCGGGTTTCGTTCAGGGCGTCGACCAACTGGCTGTTGGCCACCTTGAGTTTGGTCAGTTCCAGAATTTGCGTATCGCAGCCGGAAATCAACGAGGTCAGCAGATTGCGCTGGGTGCGCAACTGATCGGTCAGGATACGCTGTTGCGAGCTGGTCAGCGGCGAGCCGTCATCCTGTTTGGTCTTATCCATCTCGTGGGGCTTATTAATCAAATCCTCAAAATGCAGACGTTGTACGCGCAGTTGCGCCATGTCGCTGTCCAGCATCTGTGGCTTGGGCATTTCCGGCAGTCGGGCGATCTGGGCGCGCAACGTTTCTCCCAATACCGGCGACACGCCGAGCCACTGGGACTGCTCGCGAATGGTGCTCAGCGCCTGACGAACCTGAAGGGTTTGCGTCGTGGCCTGACGTTGCTGAGACGCGATAAGGTCCATGCGCTGCGCCTGTTGGTTCAGGGCAACGGACAGTTCGCGGTTGATTTTCAATTGTTCGCTGATGACGGAAGGCAAGTCGCCGCTTTGTTCAACCAGCAGTTCGGTTTTTTCAAGCGCCTGTTCGGCCTCTTTTTGTCGCAGGTTATTAATTCTGCCGCGCAGGTTCTGTAGATGAATATCCAGATTATCGTGGCGTTTTTTATACAGCTCGACGCGTAAACGGGATAACTCCTGACGGCTGCTGGCGGATAACTGCGCCAGTTCCAACTCATCAACCCGGCTTTTGCGCAACGCGGCTTCCGCCTGCAAGGCGGAGAGCTGGGCCTGCGTCAGCGACGACGACGGCGAACCCAATAGCTGGATGCGTCGCTCTATATCGCTGAGCGACCGGCTGGCTTCGGTTTGTTGTTGCGGCAGTTGCCCCAGGGAATCGCTGATTTCCCGCAGGCGATCCTGCTCTTGCTGGAGTTGACGGGCCTGCTCCAGAAGTTGGCTGCTGGCCTGTAAAGTTTGCTGCTCAAGATCGTTAACCGACAGGCTTTCCGGGATCGCCGACGGCTTGTCGTCTTCCGCCGTTATCTGACGCCGCAGATCCTGTATGAGCTTGGGAAAATCATCAATGACGCGCTGATACTGCTCCGCGCGCTCACGCGATTCGTTACGTTCCTGCAACGCATTCAGGGCGAGCCGCAACTCTTCGACAATCGAAGCCTGGTCGGCGGCGCCTTTATTCGCTTCTGCGAGCTGTAATTGTTGGCGTAACTGCCCTTCACTGGGCAATGACGCCGCCAACGAGGCGGTTGATAACAAACATCCCAGCAGAAAAATCGCAATCAGACGCACGCTTAGCCTACCTTTAACTGGCAATGATAACGGGGGTGGTGAGTGACGGCGCAGCGGGGTATTAGCCCGGCTCATCCGTCTTAATCGGCATCGGCCGCATTTAGCTCAGCCGGTCTCGGTTGTTCGGCTACCTCGCTCGCCGCGCTTTCCCGCGGCGTTGCATCCGCCTGCTCACCCTGTACAGACTCGGCGAACGGTTCGCCCATGCGCGTCACGCTGAGGCAATTGAGGTTGGCGGAGAACTGAACCTGATCCGACGAGAACAGGTTGATCACCGTGGATCCCAGTTTAAAGCGCCCCATTTCCTGACCTTTCGCCAGCTCGATGGCGCCTTCCTCTCCGGCGCGAGGATAGGTCCAGCGCTGAATAATGCCTTCCCGCGGCGGCGTGACGATCCCCGCCCAGACGGTTTCGACGCTGCCGACGATGGTCGCGCCGACCAGAATCTGCGCCAGCGGGCCGAATTCGGTGTCGAACAGACAGATAACGCGTTCGTTGCGGGCGAAGAGATTCGGGACGTTCGCCGCCGTCAACAAATTCACAGAGAACAAATCGCCGGGGACATAAATCATTTCCCGCAGTACGCCGTCGCACGGCATATGGACGCGGTGATAATCGCGCGGCGATAAATAGGTGGTGGCGAACATGCCGTTGCGGAACAGGTCGGCCATGACGTAGTTTCCCGCCAGCAGCGCTTCCAGCGAGTAATGATGATTTTTGGCCTGGATCAGTTTGTCGTCGGTAATGGCGCCAAACTGCGACAATACGCCGTCGGCGGGCTGCACCAGCCGATGGGCGTGCGGATCGATAGGGCGGGCATCCGCTCTCAGCGGACGGACGAAAAATTCGTTAAAGGTGCGGTAAGCGGCGGTATCAGGTTGCTGCGCTTCCTGCATATTGACCTTGTAATAGCGGACGAACAGATCGATCACCAGAGTGGTGAGTTTACCTGCCGCCTTATCGGCTCCCCAGCCAGCCAAGCGGGTCAGCCAGATTTTGGGAAGCCAATACTGTAATTTGATTTTGATGTTATCCAGCACAGTGAGCCTCTTGGAGTTGTGGTGCGCCATAAAAAATCGCCGGGAGCGATTTTTAACGCTGCCTGCGGCGGCCCATAGGGGGGCGGGCATGGATAGCCCGCCATAAAAAAATCGCCGGGAGCGATTTTTAACGCTGCTCGCGGCGGCCCGAAGGGTGGCGGGCGGGGATAGCCCGCCATAAAAAATCGCCGGGAGCGACGTTTAACGCTGCTTGCGGCGACCCGTAGGGCAGCGGGCAGGGATAGCCCGCTATTAAGGGTGCGCATTGTAGCGACGGATAAGATAAATGTCAGTTATCCGTATCGGAAAAGGTTTTACGCGTTTTTACCTGAGCCATGCTTTCCAAAATCCGGTGATAGTTATCAAAACGTTCTTCGGCGATATCGCCGCGTTCGACCGCCGCGCGGATCGCGCAGCCCGGATCGTTGTCATGGCTACAGTCGCGGAATTTACAACTGCCCATATATTCACGAAATTCAACGAAGCCGCTGGTGACCTGTTCCGGCTCCAGGTGCCAGAGACCGAACTCGCGAACGCCCGGCGAATCAATGACATCTCCGCCATGAGGGAAATGATAAAGCCGGGCCGCGGTGGTGGTATGTTGCCCCAGCCCTGAATTATCCGACACCTCGTTGACCAGAATATCCTCGCCCAGCGCCAGCAGCGCATTGAGCAGGCTGGATTTGCCCACCCCTGATTGCCCGGCGAAGATACTGATACGCCCGGTCAGCGCCTGTTCCAGTTCGGCGATGCCCTGTTGCGTATGGCTGGAAACCATAATCACCGGATAGTTGAGCGCACGGTAGATATCCATCAGGCCGTCAACGAACTGACGCGCTTCTTCGTCCAGCAGATCGATCTTGTTCAGCACGATCAACGGCTCGACTTCCAGCGTTTCGCAAGCGACCAAATAGCGATCGATGATATTAAGGGAGAGTTCAGGGAGAATGGCCGAAACGATGACGATCTGATCGATGTTGGCAGCGATCGGTTTTACGCCGTCATAGAAGTCAGGACGAGTCAAAACGGAGCGGCGCGGGTGGACGGCTTCAACAATGCCGCTGATGCCGGCCAGAGCTTCATGTCCCGCCCGCCAGACCACGCGGTCGCCGGTAACCAGCGATTTAATGGTGCGGCGAATATTACAGCGATGCAACGTGCCGGCGGCGGATTCCACATCCGCATGCATGCCGAACCTGCTGATAATAATACCTTCCTGGGCTTCACCCAGTTGGCCATCTTCCCATTCGACCTTATTGTCCGCATGCTTAAGACGACGCTGATGGTTTGCGCTAACTCGACGTTGTTGACCTTTTGACAGTTTCTTTTTGCTCACTGAGCCTCACTTAACCGTATGATTATCGCCATGGCGACTGAAGCGACTATAATACACCCTATTTGATTTTAATTAACTGATGCCCACCAGTCGGGTATTCGGGTTGACGCCCGATTGGCGTCAACAGTCAGGTAACCGCACAATACTAAACAGGAATACCCACGATGGTAGATGAAAATAACCTAATCTGGATCGATCTTGAAATGACGGGATTGGATCCTGAGCGGGACCATATTATTGAAATTGCAACGCTTGTGACCGATGCCAATTTAAATGTATTGGCCGAAGGGCCGGTTTTGGCGGTTCATCAGCCGGATAGTCAACTGGCGTTGATGGACGACTGGAATGTGCGTACCCACGGCGCCAGCGGGTTGATTGACCGGGTAAAAGCCAGCAAGGTTGATGAGCGCGCGGCTGAACTGGAAACGCTGGCGTTCCTGCAAAAATGGGTGCCTGCGGGCAAGTCGCCCATTTGCGGCAACAGCATCGGACAGGATCGTCGTTTTCTGTTCCGTTATATGCCGGAACTGGAAGCCTATTTCCATTACCGCTATCTGGATGTCAGTACGCTCAAAGAACTGGCTCGCCGCTGGAAACCTGAAATTCTGGCTGGTTTTAAAAAGCAGGGTACCCATCAGGCGATGGACGACATCCGCGAGTCGCTGGCCGAACTGGCTTATTATCGTGAGCATTTTATTCAGCTTTAAACCGATCGCGCCGCGGGTGATGCATTAAGCGGAAAGGAAAATAGCATCGCATTACTCCGGTTTTGAATGCGCATTTTACCACCGCATTGCTCTTTTTATCGGCAGTCAGACGTTTTTTCATTTTCGAGGGCTTGCGGTCGAAAAGATTTCTCGTATAATGCGCACCCCGTACCGATGCAGAATTTCGCATCCGGTGCGGTCATTATCCCGAGCGGGAATAGCTCAGTTGGTAGAGCACGACCTTGCCAAGGTCGGGGTCGCGAGTTCGAGTCTCGTTTCCCGCTCCAATTTCTTTTCTATAGACATCCACAAGAGTCTGTAGTCTCCTGATTCAACAGGCTAATCGCTCTGTTGCGCATCCAGCGAAATCCACTGAAAACCACCGTCAACCACGCCGAAGTAGTACACAATTTGTTGAAGCATACTGATGCCATAAACCTATCTGAGGAATATATTGAAAAGTGGGGGAGGGTTATCAATAGGGAAAGATGTGACCTTACCAACGCAGGCAATCGGCAGCGCTATCCTGAACTCTCCCTGATGCGTGATCCCTTTGGCTATACGCGCCTATACTAGCGTTAATATTCATAGCTAAAGGGAAACAGATCATGTTGACGATTCTGAAAGACGACGAGAAGCAGGATTCCGAGCAAAGCAATACATCATCGCTTATTCAGCAAAAGATGTTGCAGTCCCGCTCTATTATTATTTCAGGCGAAATAAATCAGGCATTAACGGAAAAAGTGGTTTCGCAGCTACTGCTGTTGCAGGGGATCAGCAACGATCCGATAAAAATCTATATTAATAGTCAGGGGGGACACGTCGAAGCCGCGGACACCATCCATGACATGATTAAATTCATCAAGCCCGAGGTGCATATTATCGGCACGGGGTGGGTCGCCAGCGCCGGGATCACCATTTTTCTCGCCGCTAAAAAAGAGCGCCGCTACTCTCTTACCAACACCCGTTTTATGATTCACCAACCGCTTGGCGGCGTGCGCGGCCAGGCTAGCGACATTGAAATTGAAGCCAAAGAAATCGTCAGGATGCTGGATCGGGTCAATAAATTGATTGCCGATGCGACAGGGCAACCGGTGGAGAAAGTTAAGAAGGATACGGATCGTAACTATTGGATGACGCCGCAGGAAGCGGTTGACTACGGTATTGTCGGGCGGATATTGACCCGCTATGACGATTTGAATTTGGACTAATCTAACCGACTGATTTACCCTGGCGGCGGCCAGAACCGACACAATTATTCTTTGAGATGGGGGTTTACTCTGGTTGCTCATCGTGTTGGGCGCGTCGTCAGAATAGTCTGCATTTTTATGCTTTTATTACCGCTATTTTTCTTTTCTATCTAAGGGTTATCCACGCTTACTCTGCGCTGTTCCGTCAGGCGCGGCGATCCTTTATCGGCTATTGGCGGAATGTATTTTGCAAGCCATAGCGGTTTGCTGATTTGGCGCGATGAGATTACAGTACCGGGGTATTGTCGGGCGACAACGCCAGCGCGCCTGCAATCAAAGGGACAGGAATTGACTTAAGGAGGGTGAAGAAGATGAAATCGGATTTCTCCAGGCAGACGCCTGACTATCTGCAATTTACGCCGGGTCGGCCCCTTTCCCTGTGGCATCGCTGCATTGCCCGCCTGCTGGTGCGTTTCTACTACTCATCGTTACGTTTTTTTACGCCGGATGGACGGCGGTTGGCTCCCCTCGACGGCGAAACGCCGACGCTGCTGTTGGCCAGTCATCGCAATGGCGCGACGGACGGCTGGATCTTCAACCAACTACTGCCGAGCGCGCAGTTTCTTATCGCGGTTCAGTTGCTGCGCTCGCGCTTCCTGCGCCTGATGTTCGCCGGCATCCCGGTGGTGCGCGACAAGGATCGCGTGCGCTATGGCTATAGCCGGGCGCAGGCGGGCAATCCCATTTTACAGGCGATAGCCCATCTGAAGCTGGGGGGCAGCGTCGTCATCTTTCCTGAAGGCACCAGCGAATGGGGGGCCGGGCCGCAGCCTTATCAGGAAGGCGTGGTCAAAATTATCCGCCGACTGATGCAGGATCAATGTCGTTTTCAGGTTATCGCCGCCGGCAGTTTCTATCAGGCGCCTGACCGCTTCGGCTCCGCGCT
Source organism: Brenneria sp. g21c3 (assembly GCF_040240345.1). Taxonomy (NCBI): domain Bacteria; kingdom Pseudomonadati; phylum Pseudomonadota; class Gammaproteobacteria; order Enterobacterales; family Pectobacteriaceae; genus Brenneria; species Brenneria sp. g21c3. The sequence goes on from NZ_JBEIAB010000002.1 coordinate 39,947, forward strand.
GGAACTGCTGGTGAGCGATCCGCTCGCGCTGCCGGAACAGGGAGAAGACAGCGTCGCGCAGTGGGAAACGCGCATCATGCAGTATTTGAGCTGCTCGCTGAATCGCGTTTCCGTCGCCTGTCGCGATGAGCCGATGCTGGAGAACGTGGAGCGTCAGGCCCGCTCGCGCAGCCGTGTGGACGGTTCCTATGCGTTGGCGTTCAAACAAGCGGAACAGCAGTCGCTGCAAGGTCGTGCGCCAAAGCCGACGAGGACGGAGACCTCGCGCGCGTCGATGAACATCCTTCAGTGGCTGGCGTGGAAAGCGTTTATCTTTACGCTGCTGCCGGTCTGGCTGTGCGGCTGGTGGGCGGGACGCCGGGCGGACGGCCGCAACACCACCACCTTTTTTCGTCTTGCCGGCGGGTTCGCGACGGCGTTGATCTGGCTGCCCTGCCTGGCGGTTATCGCGTCGATCTATCCCTGGCTGCTGGCGCTGTACGGCATCGCCGCGTGGGGCTGGCGCCAGCGCGGCAAATTTTCCGCCATGAACCTTGAGAAAGAGAATGAAAGCAGACCGTAGTGTGGCGATGAGCCGGCATGGGGAGATAAGCAATCGTTGCTATCTCGCTCTGATTGTCCTGATTTGGCTTTGGGGCGTGGTCAGCGCGCTCAGCCTGCGCGACGCGCGTTTTATCGCGCCGGGGGCGCTGAGCCTGCTGGTTATTATTCTACAGGCCAGAGCGACGGCGGCCGGCGCCGGAACGTGGCGCAGTTGGCTCGGCGTGTTGCAGTTTGCCAGCAGCTGGCTGGTTTTTTATCTGTTCAGGGCGATTCACCTTGCGACGCCGCGCTCGTTCGACGCGCAGTTGCTGATGTGGGACCGCATGCTGTTCGGCGGCGGCGGCGCGACGGAAAAGGTAGCCGCGTGGCACACTTTCTGGCTGTCTGAAGTGATGAGCCTGTGTTATATCGCTTTTTATTTCATCATACTGCTGCCGGTGATCGTTTATGCCTGTCGGCGCACGACCCTGGCCAGTCGCGGTTTTTTCCACGGGTTAATGCTGATGTACCTGTTTGGTTTTCTGGGCTATCTGCTGGTTCCCGCCGGCGGTCCCTATTTGCAGTTTCCCGACCAGTTCCCGTATCCGCCGGAGGGCGGCGCGATCACCGCCTTTCAGGTTGCGCTGGTTGCCCAGGGCGGCACCGGCATGGACGTGTTTCCCAGCCTGCACTGCGGCATCAGTGTGTATATCCTCGGCTATTTGCTTCTGCAACGTCATACCCTGATAGCTGTTCTGCTGTTTCCCGTGGTTGCCGGCCTTGTTCTGGCGACGCTCTATTTACTCTACCACTACGGCATTGATCTTATCGCCGGGGCATTGCTGGCCTGCGCGGTGCTGGGGTGGTTGCATCGATGCGGCTATTTTCACGATGACGCCGCGCTAAGGATCTAACCTATGTACGTAGCCAATGACTTTGTCCTGCCGTTTGCCGATCCCCATGCCGTGGAGCTGTCGCTCAGCGGCGGCAAGGGCGCCAGTCTGGCGCGGCTTACCGCCGGCGGCCTGCCGGTGCCGCCCGGCTTTATCGTCACCAGCGCGGCTTACCGTGCATTCCTGGCGCCGCTGCGATCGCAGATTGACGCGATCTTGCAGGCCGGAGACGATGTCGCCGCGCAGAGCCGGCGCATTCAGGACTTAATCCGCCGACAGCCTGTCGGGGATGAACTGACGCAGGCGATAAACGAGCAGTTGCAGGTTCGTCAGGCCGAGCAGTGGGCCGTCGCGGTGCGCTCATCCTCGACTTTCGAAGATCTGCCCGGCGCGGCGTTCGCCGGGCAGCACGATACCTTCCTTAACCAGCGCGGCGCGGTGGAAATTCTTACCGCCCTGCGTGACTGCTACGTCTCTTTGTGGAATGAACATGCGATGCGCTATCGCGCGCGCCTCAATCTCGCCCATCTTGACGCTTCAATGGCGGTGGTGGTGCAGCAGATGGTGGAGATGACGGCGGCCGACAGCGCGGGCGTTGCGTTTTCCATCGATCCGGTGCGCGGCGATCTTAACCGCGTGCTGATCAACGCCTGCTTCGGCCTGGGCGAATCGGTAGTCGGCGGCGAGGCGGCGGTTGATGAGTTTCGCGTAGCGCTGCCGGAATTGACGGTGGCTGAACGCAATATCGCGCAGAAGAACGAGATTATCCTGAAGAGCGATCGGGGCGTCCGGCACGTCGCTTTATCAGACGAGCAGGCCGGCAGCCCGGCGTTGACGGATGCCCAGTGCCGCACCGTCGCGCAGTTGGCGCAGCAGGCGCAGGCGTTCTTTGGTTTCCCGCAGGACATTGAATGGGCGTTCTCCGGCGGCGTCTGCTACCTGCTGCAATCGCGCCCGGTCACCTTCGTCCCGGAACGCTGGACGCGGGACGAGTCCGCCGAGCGTTTCCCCAACGCCGTGACGCCGCTGACCTGGGATTTGGTGGAGGAGGGATTTCATGAATCGCTCAACTTCTCTTTCGAACTGATGGGGCTGCCGCACTTCGGCGGCAAATGGTTCGCCATCAAAGACTTTTATATCTACGGCAACCAGAACGCGGTCGAACTGTACGCGGGAAGAATGCCAGGCGGCATCCACTCCATCGAAGAACTACAGGCCGCGCTGCCCGAGTTGGCGAGGCGCTACGCCTGGGTGCAGGAACTGCCTGTACGCTGGATGCGCGATCTGGACACCTATCTGCTGGATATCGGCGCGCTGCTGCGCGAAGACCTGTCGAGCCGGCAACTGGACGAGTGCTGGCGCTATGTGCTGCGCGTACGCGATGCCGGCAAGCGCTACTTCCTGCCCAATATCGCGATTTCGCTGACGCAGCGCACGCTGTATGCCGTGCTCTATCAGCTTCTGAGCATGTCGATGCCGGCGGCGGAAGCGAAGACGACGTTCGATCTTCTGCTGTCGGTTTCCGATACCAAAACCGGGCAGGTGAATAGCGAGCTGTGGGCGCTTTCCCGCCTGATCCGCCAGGATGCCGCGCTGATGCAGGCGTTTAAACAGTATTCCTCCCGCGAACTGGTAGAACGGCTGTCGGATTACCCGGCCTTTGAACAGGAGCTGACGCAGTTCCTGCAACGTCACGGTCATCGCGAACTGGATTTCGACGCTTACTATCCTACCTGGCTGGAAGCGCCGCACGCGGTGCTGGACCAGTTGAATATGCTGGCTGAACTGCCCGATGAAGACCTGGCCGGTCAGGCGTTGCAAGCGCGGCTGGCCGCCTCCGCGGCGCAGCACCAGTATTTAAATCAGGTTCCGGAAGGCGTGCGTTATTTTATCGAGGAGGTGATCCGTCTGGCGCGGATTTACACCTATCTGGACGATCTTGAGCATTACCAGACGACGCGTCTGACGCTGCCCTTCCGCAAAGGGATTAAAGCGGTCGGCGAGCGTCTGGCGGCGCGCGGGATACTGCGCGAGGCCGGCGATATTTATTTCGCCCCATTCAGCGTGCTGGATGAGGCCATCCGCGAAGGGCGTTTCGACACGCTGGAGCAGGTCGTGTACGCCAATCAGGCGGGCTGGCGGCAGGCCAAGCAGCACAGCCCGGCCTGGAACCACGGCGAGCAGGATAGCGCGGAAGATACCCCGACCGGCAATGAGCTGACGGGGCTGGCGGGAAGTCCGGGTACCGTCGAGGGCGAGGTGTTTTTAATCCACAGCCCGGACGATTTCCCGCTGTTTCCCAAAGGCGCGATTCTGGTGGCAAGAACCACCAATCCGGCGTGGACCTCGTTGTTTTATCGCGCCAGCGGCGTGATTACCGAAAGCGGCGGCCCGCTTTCGCATGGCGCGGTGACGGCCAGAGAGTTGCAGTTGCCGGCTGTCATGAGCGTACGGGGCGTGATGTCGCGTCTGGAAAACGGCATGCGCGTCAGGCTGGACGGCAGGAACGGTACGATCAGCATCCTGTAGCCGGGCCGACGTAAACCGCTCGCCAGCACGTCAGGGATTGTTGCTGCGGCTGGCGAGACGCTACGCGGCGGAGTCGGATCGACCCGGCCCGACCATCAGCGCCGAGGTGGCGATGTTTTGAGCCTTCGGCTGCTTATCTGCGCAATCGCACTGGGCGGCCGGAATTTATGGTTAAAAGGGCTTGTCAGCGATGAATGATTGGTACATAATGCTGGCCACCGATGAGGGAGTTAGTAAATAGTTATATAATTCATTGTATTACAATGATTATCATCGGTAGCCGCGCAAGCCCTTTGCATCGGCAAAAAATATTTTTGCGGGAATAGCTCAGTTGGTAGAGCACGACCTTGCCAAGGTCGGGGTCGCGAGTTCGAGTCTCGTTTCCCGCTCCAATTTCTTTTCTATAGATGTCCGCTGATGTCTGTAGCTCTCTGATTCAACAGGCTAATCGCTCTGTTGAGCCTCCAGCGAAATCCACTAAAACCATCGCCAACCACGCCGAAGTAGTACACAAGTCAGTACATGAAAATCGGGTGCGTTATCGATGCGGATTGTTTGCTGAGTCGCTTCCCTGTGCGCGGTACACCTCTCTTCAATCTGGAAGGAGGCATACCCTATGGCGGGCAGTCACATTCATGGCATGATGGCCAAACCTAAAGCCTATCCAGAATCCCCGGCTGTATTTTGCCTAACAGGCGTAACAGTAAACAATGCTCAGCCGTTCTCTGACTGACGTCGTATCAGGTGGCCCCGCGGGAAAGTTTATCCATCGCAGCGCCAAAAATCCGATGGTAGTTAACGCTCTTGATAACATTAGCCCCCAAAGATCTATAAAATTTCTGAGCCACTGGGTCTGCTGATACTGACAGCCAATCCAGTTGTAAGCATTCCCGTTCCTGAGCTCGACGCGCTATAAATGCCATCAGCTTTCTGCCAATACCTCTTCTCCTGAAAGTCTCAGAGACAAACAGCTCTTTAATAAACATTTGTCCACTGAAACGCGGTGAGGGGTACATCACGGACACGCAAGAAAAAGCAGCTATAGACCCATCGCAAACAACTTTGTGAACCTCAGTACCTGAGTCGGCGGAAAATACCTTGTTCTTTAGATAAGCCGACATATCACTCCTGGAGAGCCGTATAACTTCGTTGTAGTAAGTCTCCATTTCAATAAAAACATCAATTAAATCATCATACTCATGTGGTTTGCAGATGGTTATATCCATGTTGTTTCCTTCTGAAAGTTTCAGGAAGACCATGCGAGTATTCTTGCCGCCTGCCAGCAACGAAACGCCGAAACGGCACGCAACGAGGTTATCCAACCTATTCATATAGCAGGAAAATTGTTGAAAGACTTCGTCAGTAGCCGCTCGCGTTAATCGATCTGGAGAAAGAAAAATCTCCTGAGGAAGTCCGTTTTTGGCACTGAGCCGACGGTCAGCTCTGATAGACCCAGAGTAGTAATGTGTCAGATTAAGTACGAATCAACGCCCCTTAACTCATTTAAAAACAACCCCCTTTAAGCCGCCATCAAATGCCAAAGTTCTCTCGAAACCGATCAATCTGATGCATCCGCTCGTGCAGGACCGTCGCGATACCGATGTCGCCGTTTGATAGTCTGCGCCAGTAGACAACGTGTCGCTCGTAGTGAAAGAAGAAACCCTCTACTCCAAATTCGGCGGGTACCGGCCGCGATACGACTTCATGGGTTTCTATCCTGGAAAATGCCTGAAACATGCCGGTAATGTAGCGATCCGCTTGCTCTATACCCCATCGCTCGCGCGTATATCGGTAGATCTCGTCAAGACGATAAGAGGCGGCTTCCTGTATGCGAACATTAGCCATACGCTCAGGCCTTGTTGCGTGCGATGATATCTGCGGCAGTCAGGGGTACGTATGATGACTCTGGTGCAGCAAAGGCATTAGTCAGTTCGGCCTTGAGTCGCTCGAATGCTTCCGCCTCCACCCGCTCTTTGTCCCGGCGGATCAGGTCCCGGATATACTCGCTGACGTTATCGTAAGCGCCGTTTTCGCCTACGTTGGCGGCCACGAAGTCGCTCAGCGGCCCTTTGAGGCGAACGGTCATTGTCGTGGTTCGGGACATGGTGTGTTCCTCATTGATGTATCTCGTATTGAATATAAGCAATAAATAATACAAAAACAACGTCAGGCCGTATGCCATAAGGTATAGATTAGATAAATAAAAAGCCAATTATCATGAGGTTATGAAATATTGGCGCATTGTGGGGATAATATTAATCGGAAAGGGCGATTGAGCTTTGATGGCTGTTCAAAGACGCTGTTAATTCGTTTGCTTGACCAGCCCCCAAAACAAGGCGAATTTCAAGGCTCGACTGATACTGACAGTATCGAGTTAACGTTAATAAACTAAGACTTGGCAACTCAGCGCTTATCTCGTTTCCCGCTCTAATTCTTGTTCTATAGACAGCCGCCAAAGTCTGTAGCTCTCTGATTCAACAGGCTAACCGCTCTGTTGAACCTCCAGCGAAATCCACTGAAAACCATCGCCAACCACGCCGAAGTAGTACACAAGTCAGTACACGAAAATCGGGTGCGTTATCGATGCGGATTGTTTGCTGAGTCGCTTCCCTGTGCGCGGTACACCTCTCTTCAACCATACTTTAATGGCGTACCGATGCCGTCGCCCGGCAGGCCCGCACCACCGGCAAAGCCTATTCTCTCAACGATACCGACGGGCTGTCACTGTTCGTGACCGGCAAAGGCGCGAAGAAATAGCACTTCCGCTTTTCGTTGCGGGGCAAGCCGCGGCGCGGCCTGCAAACTATCGGCGAGGGGCTGCCTCCCCCGCATTGGCGGACGATGCCGGCGGATCGTCTCCGGTTCCGTTTGGCGTCGCTTTGTCGTCTGTTATAGCCGCGGCGACTCGACGCACGCCTTCTGTTACTCCGCGATCCAGCAGACTCATCATCTCGGTGGTGGCCTGGGGCGCGACCTGCAACACCCCACGCAGCGCGTGATAAGTGTTCTCTAATGGCCGCAGGTAGCTGTCCGAGCCGGTCGCACGCGGAAGCTGAGTCCGGTGCTGGGCCGCTATGTTGAACGCCGCGTTGGCGAGGCGATCCCCCGGTTCGATTTTCCCTTTGCGCGCCTTAATTTCCGTAGAAACGGCTTGATTGCTATAAATGGAGGAAAGATAGGTAATTGGCGAGCTCATCCCGAGCAAAGCGTTTGTGGCGCGTTGCCCGCTGCTGAGCGGCGTCGAACTGTTGGTTTTAGGCGTCAGGTCACTTAGGAGCGACCCCTGCACCGCCGACGCCATTTTGCTGTAGAAATTGCTGCGCACTCTATCTTGCCTGATGTCCAGGCTCTGCTTGATCTTGTCGCCGATGCTCGTCTGGGGTGTTTTCTGCGGCTCGAAGATGGCGAATTTACGCCCCTGAGGATCGGTGTAAGACGTATTCAGTTGCACTACTGATTTGATCGCGCCTGCCGCACCGGAACCCAGAGCGCCGAATCCTGAGAGAATATGTGGCGTCTTCAGATCTGCGACGCCGGCATCGTTAAGGCTTTGACGCAGCACCTGAACGGCGCTGCGCGGGATAAAGGCCATCGAATCCCCTAGCGCCAAAACGGTATCGCTGCGTAATTGTTTGTTGCTTACCCGTAAACGTTCCCGATCCGCCAGGGTCGTTTCCTCCGCCAGAGTGTGTGATGATTTTTTCACCACCTCGCCGTACTCGCCTACCGTTGAGCGCAGGGGGTTGGGGACGATGGTATCGGCCTTGACGGGTTTAAGTCCAGGAACGCCCAACGCCTGTAGACCGTTTTCCAGAATCGGTTTCATCAGTCCGCCGATGGCTTCGTGCGCGAACCCGGTAACGCTGCCGGCCATCGCTGCTCGCCCCAGATAACCTGGCGCGTCGTTTCGGGTAATCTGGGTGCTCGCGGCGACGTTCATCCAGGATCGCACTTCCCCCAGATGCAGGAATGTCTGAACGCCCTGAACGATAGCCGACCCCATAATAACCTTACCTTTTTCAGTCGATTCCAGCGATTTGGACAAGCGCGCCTGAACATCTTCCAGATTAAGGTGAGCTTGTATAGTCGCGAGGTGTTTAACTTTGGAATGCCCCTGATAGTCAGTCTGTAGGCCTTGCAGGAACGCCAGAGTCTGCTCATGAGCTTTCATTTCCGTCTGGATCGTCTTAATACGGTCATCCGAAGGTGCCGTCTCGGCAAGCTCATGTTCAAGCAGCGCCAGATTTGCCTTAACCTTATTCTGGCTTGTTTCAAATGCGTCGGGAACGCTCTTGATCGCTTCTCGCGCCGCTGACGCCAGTGCCGTCTGGCTGCGGCGGACATCTGCGCGATCCGTCTGGCTAAGGTTCTGTTCGCGCAACGCGGTATCGTGCAGTAGATGAGCATGTTCCAGGTAGTCGCCCAACTTTCCTGCATATTCAGCGAAAACCTGGGCGGTTTCGCGCACATCCGGGGGAGAATGCGGTTCACTGCGCGCCGCAATTTCGTTAAGTCTGTCGGCAACGCTGGAATCGGTCAGCCGCGGCGGCGGCGATATTCCCGGCAGATAAGCCGCCACATCGTCGAAGCGCGCACCGGGGTTGGCTTCCAGCATCCCTCCTAATAGACGGGGAAGCGCGCCGTCAATTCGGGGCGTATCTGTGCTGCCGCGCTCCATCAAATCCAGCCGGTAATTATCAAAGAGTTCCTGATGGCGCTCCGGCAATTTCAACGGCTGATGTTGCGGCGCGTTGAAGGACGCGGAGCGTTCAAGCTGCTTGCTCAGCAGCGGAGGATTACTGGATAGTCGGATACTGACTGTTGATGTCGACGCAATGTCGGACGCTTTTGGCTGAGTGGGGAAGTCGCCCAGGGTGAGCGAATGAGGCTGTATATCATTAATACGCATGTCATTGCTCCTCTCTTTAGGATTGACCGTGCGTGGTGGCGACCGGCACAAGGGCGGAACCTGTGGCGACGGACTTGTGCCACTGGTGAGCGAAGGCGGCGCAGGCGGAAAGCACGGACAACAGCGTGGCTGCTGAGGCTTGCTCAAGGCCGGCTGCGCCCATGAGCAGAATGTTTTCGGTCTTGGGATTGCGGGCCAACACCGCGCCGTAGGGCGCATTGAAAAGGTGAAAATTCATGTCTAGCAGCGCAATGGATTGTTGTGCCGAATACTTACCGTGCAGTGGACCCAGATCGGCGTGGATCGCTATGTGGCCTGGCTCTGGCTGTGCGACATAAGGTAAGGAAAAATCGATGCCATCGATCTCGAAATGAGGTCGTTCGTACAACACGCTGCTACGAGGAATCTCTGCGAGGTCGCAGAAATCATCTATCAAAGCCCGATAGTCTTTCAGACTCATCTTTATATCTTCCTGTAATGATTGCCAAGGAAACCGTCTACTGCAAGTCGCAGCAAGGCGGCGGTGCGAATTGTTTAGGACGTAGATACCGAAACCCTTGGTTCACGATCAAAAGAGAAGACCTGAAAGGGCCAAGCGTTTATCTTTCGCTGATCATTATGTCGTTTTGAAATAAAAGTGAGTTCCATTCAGAATAAAAATTATTTGTGACAACGCCTTCTTTGCGGCCGAATATCGGCAAAGGGATAAGGTACTCGCACGTAAAGTTATCTCCCCGTTCTCGCGCCGCCTCCAGCGTGCTGAACCCGGGCGAAGACCATTGCGGCGCGTATTTCACCGTCCGGAATACGGACGCCACAGGCGCGTCCGTCGCCCGACGAAGCCGACCCCTTTAACGATACCGACGATTGCCATAGCTCGTGGTCAGCAAGCTCCGGCCGGATTAGAGCCATACTTCGTCGCATCGCCTGAACTATAATGAGCGCAACCATGATACAGTTGGCATAGTTGTCAACTCATTGAAATCTTATAATTTATTGAAAGGAAATATGGATTATGAATGTTTTTAATCATGAAAACGGCGATTTTTTTATAAACGATAATGCTAAGATATATTATGAAATAAAAGGCAATGAGTCGGGGTATCCAATCATTTTTATTCATGGAGGGATGCTTAATATTGAGTCTTTTAATGGGATGATCAGCCACATTCCAGAACAATATAGATGTATTGGAATAGATAGCCGTGGTCATGGGAAATCGACATTTGGCAGTAATTTGAGTTATGCGCTATTGCAAAATGACGTAGAAATGCTCATGGATCATTTGAAATTAGACAAATGTAGTATCGTGGGTCATAGCGATGGCGGTACGGTAGCGCTTAGGCTGGCGGCATCAAGGCCTGAGCGAGTCGAAAAATTGATTACTATTGGCGCGCAGTGGTATCTGGCAACGGATGATCCAGCCAGAGAAGTATATAAAGATATAACGCCTGAAAAGTGGATAAATAAATTCCCTGATAATGTTAAGGCCTACGAAGCATTGAATGAGGATCCCAGATTCTCACAGTTACTAACTGAAATAGTTAAAATGTGGCTAGATACGAGTGAAACCGGATATCCATATAGATCTGTCAATAATATATCTTGCTCAACGATGATTATTCGAGGCGATGAGGATTGGTTGGTTCCACGTCATCATTCAATCAGTTTGGCTGATATCATTGATAAATCGGTTTTATTTACTGTCCCATTTTCTAATCATTGCGTACACGAGGAACGACCGGAATTAATCGCATCATTTATTTTAGAGTTTCTGCAAAAAAAAGCATAAAAAATGACAGGGCGGCGCTGACGCCCGATTTTTTTCTAATTCAATTTGGGAGGATGAGCACAAGTATAATCGTGGCTAATAATTGATTTGGATCAGCGCTTCCTTACTGCTCAGAGTAAACTAGCGAGGGTAGTTATGGAATATATAAAGATATTGTTCACTGTTATTATTGCCGTTGGTGGGTGGATCGTTGCGCATTACTATACGTCCAGAAGAGATACTAATAATTATCGTCGAGCCACGCGTATTGAGGCGCTATCATTTTGCTACAAAGCATTTATACGCTCAAGTCTTGATGGCGCTTTGATAATAGAGGATGAAGCTGGAAAGGTTATTAATAAAGCAATTCATGTAGAAGAGGCTATAGCACTTATTCACCTCTATGGAAGTCAAGAACAATCTGATTTGGCAAAGGTATATGCAAATGAAATATCAGAAAAAAAGAATGCGGATTCAACGGCTTTGGTAAACAGCCTTCGTTCAGATATTCGAGAAATGCCAGGGTAACCCGATGTTGAAGGAATTCCTTCATACCTAAAGATTACTAAATGAGTCGACTCAATAATTTCATTAAATTTGGTATCAGTTTTCGACTCGGATTGATTTTGGCATTGAGTACCATGTATTGCTTGATGAGCCTGCAACACAAGGCTAATTTCAAGGCTCAACTGACACAGAAAATATCGGTTGAGCATTAATAAATTACGACTTAGCGCTTGTCTCGTTTCCCGCTCCGATTTCTTTTCTATAGACATCCGGCAAAGTCTGTATCCCACTGATTAAACAGTATAATCGATCTGTTTCTCATCCAGTGAAATCCACCGTCAACCACACCGAAGTAGTACATAAATCAGTACATGAAAATCGGTTTGTCAGATGCTTTTATCACCGACTATTCGTCTTCGGATACGACAGGGCAGGAATCAGGGCGCCTTGCGGGAAACATGCTCAGCGGCGGCACGGTTGGCCTTGACCACCGCTTCTGCCAGACGTTGACCTTGCATCATCGCGGCGCATAGGGCGCCCATAAAGCAGTCTCCTGCGCCATGGGTGCTGACCAGTACCACTTTTTGCGCCGGCAAGGCGTGACACTGACCTTTGGTTTCGCAGAATGCGACCCCATGTTCGCCGGCAGTAACCACCACCGAAGGAAAGTCCTCGCTCAGCGCCGCCGCCGCCGCGCTGGCTCCAGAGAGATCGTTGACCTCGATTCCTGTGAGATCACGGGCTTCAACGGCGTTAACGACCAGCAGATCGATCGAGGAGCGCATGGATGCGCAGAGCTCACGCGCCGGAGCAGCATTAAGGCACACGGTAATGCCACGTTTTTGGGCTTCACGGGCTGCCAGCATGTTGATCGCTTCCGGTACCTCATTCTGCAATAACAACATGCCCGCCTGCTGCCAGACGCCGTCTTCGCTAAACTGCTGCGGATCTATATGGTTATTGGCATTGGATACCACTACGGCGCCGTAGTCATTTTCTGCGTCCATAATTGCGACACTCATACCGGAAGGGATGCAATCCTTCACCGCAACATGGCGGATATCAACCCCGTTATCCTTAAGTACCGAGAGTAAAAACTTACCCTGTTCATCCTCGCCGACCGCGCCGACAAAACTTACCTGCGCGCCGGCCCTGGCCGCGGAAACCGCCTGGTTACCGCCTTTGCCGCCAAATTTATATGAGCAGGCGCTACCCATAACGGTTTCGCCCTTTTCCGGCCGATGGTGCGCCTGCAACATAATGTCGTAATGAAGACTACCGATGACCACTATTTTACTCATGCTAATATTCTCTTGAATTCTGGACTGCATGCTGGGTTTTCATCAGATTCTTTTCTGCCTTCTTAAGATCTTTTTTCGCAATCGCTACAAACAATGCATCCAGTATATTTAACTGGGCGATTCGCGATGCTGCGTTTTCCCCTAGCAAATGCGAGCCCTGAGAGGTTGAATTGAGAACCACATGCGCATTACGCGCAATGGGCGACTCGGCATAATTGGTAATGGCAATGACTTTGGCGCCATTGCGCGCAGCGAGTTTTATTGGGGCATTTACCGCACGCGTGGTGCCTGAATGACTAATGGCGATGACCACATCGTCGTCCGATAAAATAGCCGCTGACATCAGCATAATATGGGCGTCATCGTACATCGTTGTCTTTATCCCGATCTTCAGCAGCTTGTGAGCCATATCACGGGCAACGGCGGCCGAACCGCCCACTGCGTATAAATCGATATGCCGGGCCTTGAACAAAATATCAGCAGCACGATTAAATTCAGAAACATCAAGAATCGATATCGTTTCTTCTATTGCCTGAATGGATGTTCTGAATACCTTGGTCAGTAATTGTTCCGATGAGTCACTAGGTTCAATTTCCGCATGCAGGCTTGCTACCTCAGAATGGTTGTAATAAATCAAGCTACTTCTGAATTCCCGAAAACCCGAGAAATTGAGTTTTTTAGCCAATTTGACCACCATTGCCTCAGAAACATTATTCTCTTGAGCGATTTCTTTCAGTGAGGTTTGCTCGGATAAATCTGTTTTCGAGGTAATAGACTCCACCACTTTCCTTTCCAGTGGCGTCAGTTGTGGTAGTCTCATGCGAATTTGAGCGCCTATTGCTCGCGGATCCTGCGTCATTATTTGCCTCGTGTCGCTCTGTCAATCAACATCGCTATAATAATAATCAGTCCGGTAGCAAGCAATTGATAAAAAGCCTGAATATTAAGGAGTGTCAAACCATTACGTAATGATCCGAGAATAATCGCTCCGACAATCGTTCCAATGATGCTGCCTTTACCACCCATCAGCGACGCGCCGCCTATGGCTGCCGCCGCGATGGCATCCAGTTCCCATAAGTTTCCTAAAGTTGGCTCTGCCGCTCCAAGACGCCCAATCAGAATCAGAGAAGCCAGCGACGCTAATAATCCGGAAATAACAAATACCGTAACTTTGGTTTTTTTCACCGGCACACCCGCAACCCTTGCAGCCTCTTCGTTGCCGCCCACCGCCAGAATATATTCACCCAGAGGGGTTTTATTCATTAATACCCATAGAATCAGCGCGATGACAATCACGATAACGATGGGGGCTGGGACCCCTAACAGCTCGCTATTAATGAAATCGCGGAATTCCGTAGGGATACCGAATATCGGATTGCCGCCGGTAAAGATTAATGCCATGGCGCGAAACAGAGATAATCCCCCGAGGGTGACAATGAAGGGTTGTAGCCCGGCGTAAGCCACCAAAGTACCGCTGAATACGCCACACAGCGCCCCGACGCCCAATGTGGCCATGACGGCCAGGGGAACGGGTACGCCGGCCACCATCAAGGTCGCGCCCAGCACCGCCGATAAGGCCGCTGTCGGCCCCACGGAGAGATCAATCCCGCCGGAAATAATAACCAACGTCATGCCTAACGCAATAATGGCGTTGATCGACGATTGCTGAAGAATATTCAGTAAATTTGGTACGGTAAGAAATACCGGAGATAATAGAGAGAAGGTGACAATAATAATCATTAAACCAATCAAAGTACCTGCATCGCGCAGATTAAATTTAAATAGCGCTGAAGGATGTACGGTGGGTTGAGTATTACCTTTTGTCATCATAATAATTGCCTTAATGATAAGTGTAGGTTACAGCGTTATTATTTAATTCGGATCATTGATCGCATAACGGGCGATATTTTCTTCAGTGATATCGTCACCTTTAAGCTCGATAGTGATTTTCCCTTCACGCATCACGATAACTCTGTCGGAAATACGAATAATTTCAGGCATCTCGGAGGAAACCACCACAATCGCCTTACCCTGTTGAGCCAATTTTTCTATCAGATTATAAATCTCGGATTTGGCGCCTATATCGATACCTCGGGTTGGCTCGTCGAATAGAAATACGGTGTTATCTGCTGCCAGCCAGCGACCGATAATAACTTTCTGCTGATTACCGCCGCTCAAGGTGCCGATAGGTTTTTCGATATTTAACGGGCGCAATTTCAGATCCGTCATCACCTCTTGCGCCACCTGATTTAATTTCCTTTTTTTTAATAATCCATAGCGGGTGAAGTTCCCCATTGAGGGGAGGGCCACATTCATTTTCACCGCCCGTTCTTTAATGATTCCCTCTTTTTTGCGATCTTCCGGTACCAGACCAATACCCGCCCGAATGGCGGAGCGAACATTGAGATTTTTCACCGGCCTGCCGCCGACCCGCACGCTGCCGCTGGTCTTTACATCAATACCCGCAATCAGTTTTAGCAGTTCGGTGCGTCCAGAACCCACCAGCCCTGCAATTCCCAACACTTCGCCGGCCTGTACGCTAAAACTGGCCGGGAATACCGCTTTGTCACGTCCAAGGTCTTCCACGCGCAGGATTTCTCTATCGGTAACAAAGGACTGATGCCGTACTTTTTCGATTTTTCGCCCCACCATTTTGGTGACGATGGTTTCTTCTGTTTCGTCGCAGATGTTCACTACGCCCACCTGTTTTCCGTCACGCAAGATGGTGGCGCGATCGCAGATTTTAAAAATCTCATTCATTTTATGGGAGACGTAAATCAGCGAAACCTGCATTGATTTCAGGTCGGAAATCAATTCCGCCAGCCGCTCGAACTCCGTGGGGGTCAGGCTTGATGTGGGCTCATCCATAGCAATGATTTTGGCTTCATCAAGCAGAGCGCGGGCAATCTCCACGATTTGTTGTTGTGAAACCTTCAGATTTTTTATTGGTTCATCAGGGTCGATGCTGGGATCCAGACGTCTAAGAATTAATTTTGCCCGGGCATACTGGGCTTTTTTATCGACAAACCAGCCTTTGTATTTGGTTAACGGTCGCCCGAGAAACATATTCTGCGCAACGGAGAGCTCGGGAACATGCTGCAACTCCTGATGAATCATGGCGATGCCGGCCTGGCGAGCGGATAGCGGGTTTTTCAACTGAATAACCTTGCCGTCCACCGTTATTTCACCGGTATCGGAGGCTCGAACGCCGGAAAGAATATTCAGCAGTGTCGATTTCCCCGCGCCATTTTCACCGATTAGGGCATGTACCTCACCACGCTTTACTGAAAAGTCTACGTCCTGAATCGCAACGGCATTACCGTAAGTTTTGCCGATCCCACGCATCGTTAAGCAATATTGTTCCATAAACCCTCCGTCGCTTTACTTATTGCCCGGCAAGCAGTTTGCGCAGCGTTTCATGGTCTTTGGTTGAGAATTCGTCCACGTTTTCTTTAGTGATGAGCGCTTGAGGCGTGGAGACGACACGTGACAATTTCTGGCCATTAATAAGACGCAGCATGACTTCCATTGCCACTTCACCGGTGAGTATCGGGAAGCTGTCGACCGTACCGGTCAATTCGCCTCGCCTAACGGAGGCGTAAGCATCGGAAATGCCATCGGTGCCAAATACGGCGACCTGATTGCTTTTACCCTGCGAACGCACGGCTTCCACGACGCCCAGGGCCATACCGTCATTATTGGCATAGAAACCAATTAAATCGGGATGTTGTTGCAAAATGGTCGAGGCGGAGTTATAGGCGTTTTCACGACTCCAGTTAGCAGGAATGCTGGCCACAACGGCATATTTGCCATTGGCTTCGATGGTTTCACGGAAACCTTTGGTGCGTTGGGCGGCGGCGTATACCCCAGGTTGACCTTCGATTATCGCCACCTTACCGCCTTCCGGTTTATTTTTAATAAACCAGTTTGCAACCCGCACACCGTTGTCTTTCTGCACGTTGCCTACATAATAGGCGGCGTTTGGCATAACAGCATCATTTACATTGACGACCGGAATGCCTTTGCTTTTGGCTCTTTCATAGGCGGGCTGTAAATTGGCGTCAGTCTGGGGGGAAACCAGCAGGCCGTTAAATCCCTGGGCGATCAATGTTTCAGCGATAGATAGCTGACCCAACTGATCGTCTTCATTGGCCGCAGCCTGGTAAGCGAGGGTAAAACCATATTTTTGGGCGACATTTTTGTAGCCCTGACCGAGGGAACGCCAATATTCATTGGTCAGGGTTTTGGATACGCCGCCAATTTTCAGCTTGTTATTCGCCGCAGGCAGCGGGCCATATTTAGCGGTCAGTTCCGTCCAGTCAGTACGGTCTGGTTCGGTGTCGGATTGCAACGGGGGTAAGTCCGCGGCATAGACGCTGGAGCAAAACAGGGTAGAGGCGAGTACAGAAAGTAATTGTTTTTTCATCTTCTATCCTTCCTATTTGTAGTTTTTGTTATTTACTCAAATGCCCGAGCCGACAGCTAAACGGCAAGGGCTATTTAGCAAGCATTACGTCGTTAATAATTTGCTGCGATGCCACGGCATCCTGACGGCCGATGGCATCGAGCAACTCAACATTGTCGTTGAGTTTGTCGCACAGCTTCAGTAATCGAGTCACGGTAGCGATATTGGTCTCGGCTTCACGAACCGGGTCCAGACCACTGGCGTCCGGGAAAGTGTCGAAATAGTAGGCGCCTTGATAGCCATCGCGGCGCATTTGCCAGAGAAATTCCAGTGTGGCCCGCGGATTAACGGAAGCGACCATCAGGCCGTCATCGCGTTTGCCCCAGCCATCGTTAAGATCGAGGCCTAGCAGACGCGAGCGGCGGGCCACCATGGCGGCGGCATAAGCAGGGATCTCATTGGCAAACAGAACATGAGCGAAATCAAGAGTAAGACCTAAATTCGGGCAGCCGGCCTCTTCCACCGCCAGCAGGCAGGTGGTTACGTTCGGGAAAATACTGTAGGCACGGGGTTCATTGGGTTTATATTCAATACTGATATCAATATCCGGGGCGTATTCGGCCACTTCTCTCACCGCACTTACCGCATCTTCCCAGATTTTTTTGTAATCCGCCTGAAAACAGTAGTCATAGCCATCCTGACCCATCCACAGCGTCATTAAACTGGCGCCGAACTCCCGTCCCGCGTCAATGCCGCGCTTGGTTAACTCGATAGCCTGACGACGGATCGATGGATCCGGGTTAGTGAACGCGCCAATTTTAAATTCCGGCGCATCCCAACGCATTTGCATGCCATTCACCGCCAGACCCACTTCCTCGATTTTCCGGCGCATGGTTTTAACATCGTCGGTGATGTGTTGCGGATAATTTAGATCCAGATGGGTCAATCCCTTGGCCGTGGCGGCCCGTTCAATCATTTGCAATACGGAAGGTTTACCTTTCAGTTCCGGCCAGTAGCGATAGGCGCCTGAAGCAAAGGAATTCAGACGTGTGGCAAATTTAAGTTCCGACATGGAGTCTCCTTACGTAAATTAGCTGTAATGTACTTTCCTGTTTTACTATTTTTAGTAAAGTTGTAATACAGATATCACGGGCTTCTGACGGCGACAAGCTGAGTTGCTTTTTTGTTAATCAAATTGAGAGGCTATTCACGAATTTTGTTTGACGCAGTGCGCCTGAGACGCAACCTTTCCTCTGCGGATACGCAGACCGATCGTCATTGTCGTGGGAAGGCGTCTGAAACTGGGTGAAGTGGGGATAGTGACCTGAATCCACCATCGGGATGAGCCGCCATCATCACGGCTGACGATGGCAGGCGATATTCTCAGGCATGCGGTCCGGACGTCAGCGAGTCGCGTGCTATCAGTTCGCCGACGAAGGTTTGTTGATATTTAAATTCGCCGCCGTCGAGCATGAAAATTAAGCGGCCAATGGTTTCTTTGATCATTTCCGTCACCGGAATTCTGACGCTGGCGAGGGACGGAATAATATAAGGCGCCATCGCGACATCATCAAAACCAATAACCGAGACCGGGTGCGGAACGGTTATTCCGCTGTCGTGTAATTGTTTAATGGCGCCGATCGCCATATCGTCGTTACTGGCAACCAGCGCGGTAAAGTTCACATCACGCGATAATAATTCGGCGACGCCGGCGGAACCGCAGGCGGGCGTCCATTTTCCCTTTACAATCAACGCATCGCGCAGCGCAATGTTGTGTCGCGCCAGCGCGTCTTTATAGCCGGAAAGGCGTTCGACGCCGGTGGGGGAATCGAGGGAGCCGGTAATAAACGCAATATCGCGATGCCCCATGGCGATTAATTTCGACACGGCGGTAAAGCTTGATAATTTATGATCGGCGTAGACGCAGTGGCTGCTATTTTTACGCAGCCGACGATTAAGCACCATAATCGGCTGAGAATGGTTTTGGATAATCTCATCAATTTCATCAACGCTGAGAAAGCGCGGATAAATAATAATCGCATCACAGCGTAAATCGAGCAGGTATTGAATTGCCTGGCGCTCTTCTTGCGCGCTATGTTTACCATCCGCCAGGATCAGCTGACGCCCCTGGTCTTCCGTCATGCGGGCGGCATGAAACAGCAGCTCGCTAAAATAAACCCCCTGATACAGGGTGTTGGTGACCACCAGTCCCAGCGTCTGCGTCTTTTTAGCCGCCAGGCTGCGGGCCAGCAAATTGGGCCGGTAGCCACTCTCTTCAATGGCCTGAAACACACGGTCTTTGGTTTCCTGACTGACGTAGCCGTTGCCCGAAAGCACGCGTGAAACCGTCGCCTTCGACACGCCTGCCCGCTTCGCTACCTCCAGCATTGTGGTCATGTTGATCATCCGTTCGCTATCGATGTAGCGCAGTTTACTTCAGCTCGGCGGGATTGTCGTAGCGGGAATCGCCCGCTGATATCTCCGTTAAGTGATCGTTGTCACGAATATAAAAAATGGTTGTTTTGTAATCTTGTTTCATTCGGTAAAACTCACAATAATTTTGTGAAACCGGTTTCCTATGAAGCGTTTCATCGCGGTCGTTTCCGCACTCAACGTCGAGCGGTGAATCTGTACCCTATTGATAAAAAGGATAAAAATCCGATGTCAAAGAATTATACGGCTTTGGCTCACTCTGTCGTCACCGCGCTGGGCGGCGTCGATAACATCGCTGCCGTGACCCACTGCATGACGCGTCTGCGTTTCGTGCTGAAAGACGATACGAAAATCGACGGCGCCGCGCTGAAAAACATCAGCGGCGTGCTCGGCGTGGTGCGCAATGAAAACCAGTGTCAGGTGATCATCGGCAACACGGTATCCTACGCGTTTCGCGAAGTGGTCGGCCTGCTGCCAGGCGACATGCGGCCGGACGAACCCGTCGGCAAACAGAAAATAACGCTGAAACGCATCGGCGCCGGCATCCTTGACGCGCTGATCGGCACCATGTCGCCGCTGATCCCGGCGATCATCGGCGGATCGATGCTGAAACTGCTGGCGATGATCCTGGAGATGACCGGGGTGCTGGAGAAAGGATCCTCGACGCTGGCTATCCTCACCGTCATCGGCGACGGCGCGTTCTTCTTCCTGCCGCTGATGGTGGCGGCATCGGCGGCGGTGAAATTCAAAACCAATATGTCGCTGGCTATCGCCATTGCGGGCGTGCTGGTTCACCCGAGCTTTATCGACCTGATGGCCAAAGCCGCGCAGGGCGAGCATGTCGAGTTCGCGCTGATCCCGGTCACCGCGGTGAAATACACCTACACCGTTATCCCGGCGCTGGTGATGACCTGGTGTCTGTCATATATCGAGCGCTGGGTCGATCGCATCACTCCGGCGGTGACGAAAAACTTTCTTAAACCGATGCTGATCGTGCTGATTGCGGCCCCGCTCGCCATTCTGCTGATTGGCCCGATCGGCATCTGGATCGGTAGCGCCATCTCGGCGCTGGTGTACGCCATTCATGGCTATCTGGGCTGGCTGTCCGTCGCCATCATGGGCGCGCTGTGGCCGCTGTTGGTGATGACCGGCATGCACCGCGTATTTACGCCGACCATCATCCAGACCATCGCCGAAACCGGCAAAGAGGGGATGGTGATGCCGTCCGAAATCGGCGCCAACCTGTCGCTCGGCGGCTCTTCACTGGCGGTGGCATGGAAAACGAAAAACCCGGAACTGCGTCAGACGGCGCTGGCCGCGGCGGCATCCGCCATTATGGCCGGCATCTCCGAACCGGCGCTCTACGGCGTGGCGGTGCGGCTGAAACGCCCGCTTATCGCCAGCCTGATCAGCGGGTTTATCTGCGGCGCCGTCGCGGGCATCGCCGGTCTGGCCAGCCATTCGATGGCCGCGCCCGGTCTGTTTACCAGCGTGCAGTTCTTTGATCCGGCCAATCCGATGAGCATCGCCTGGGTCTTCGGGGTGATGGCGCTGGCGGTGGTGCTGTCGTTTATCCTGACCCTGCTGCTTGGTTTTGAAGATATTCCCGTGGAAGAAGAACGCGCGAAAACCGACGCGCAAGCGAACACGATTAAACAGGCAACGGCCTGATTTGGCCTACGACGAGGTATTGCATGTCTGTATTTCCGCAAGGATTTTTATGGGGGGGAGCCCTGGCCGCCAACCAGTCCGAAGGGGCCTGGCGCGAGGGGGGGAAAGGCCCGGCGACGGTGGATATGATCCCGCACGGCGCTCATCGTCTGCCGGTAAAACTGGGGTTGGAGAAGCGCTTTACGCCGCGCGACGACGAGTTTTACCCCAGCCATCAGGCGATCGATTTTTATCATCGCTACAAGGAGGATATCGCCCTGATGGCGGAAATGGGCTTTACGGTGTTTCGTACCTCTATCGCCTGGAGCCGCCTCTATCCGAACGGCGACGAGCTGACGCCCAACGCAGAGGGCGTCGCCTTTTACCGCGCGGTGTTTGAAGAGTGCAGGAAATACGGTATCGAACCGCTGGTGACGCTGTGCCATTTTGATGTGCCGATGCATCTGGTCATTGAGTACGGTTCCTGGCGTAATCGCAACATGGTGGATTTTTTCACCCGCTATGCGCGCACCTGTTTTGAGGCCTTTGACGGACTGGTGAAATACTGGCTCACCTTCAATGAAATCAACATCATGCTGCACAGCCCGTTTTCCGGGGCGGGGCTGGTGTTTGACGAAGGCGAAAATCAGGAGCAGGTGAAATATCAGGCCGCGCATCACGAGCTGATCGCCAGCGCGCTGGCGACCCAAATCGCCCATCAGGTAAACCCGCAAAACCAGGTCGGCTGTATGCTGGCCGGCGGAAACTTTTATCCTTATTCCTGCAAGCCGGAAGATGTGTGGGCGGCGCTGGAAAAGGATCGTGAAAACCTGTTCTTTATCGATGTTCAGGCGCGCGGCGCTTATCCCGCCTACGCCGCCCGCCTGTTCCGCGAAAAAGACATCCGCATTGAGACGCTGCCGGGGGATGAGGCGATCCTGAAAAACACCGTCGATTTTGTCTCGTTCAGCTATTACGCCTCGCGCTGCGCGTCGGCGGAGATGAACGCCGACAACACCAGCGCGGCCAACATCGTGAAATCGCTGCGAAATCCGTACATTGCGACAAGCGAATGGGGTTGGGGCATCGACCCGCTGGGGCTGCGCATCACCATGAACATGATGTACGACCGCTACCAGAAGCCGCTGTTTTTAGTCGAAAATGGCCTCGGCGCGCGTGATGACGTCAACGCCGACGGCGAGATTATCGATGATTACCGCATCAGCTATCTGCGCGAACATATCCGCGCCATGGGCGAAGCCATAGAAGACGGCATTCCGGTACTGGGTTACACCAGTTGGGGCTGCATCGATCTGGTTTCCGCGTC
The DNA here is from genome assembly GCF_040240345.1 of Brenneria sp. g21c3. Lineage (NCBI taxonomy): Bacteria > Pseudomonadati > Pseudomonadota > Gammaproteobacteria > Enterobacterales > Pectobacteriaceae > Brenneria > Brenneria sp. g21c3. The sequence continues at coordinate 62,194 of NZ_JBEIAB010000002.1, forward strand.
CACCGGCGAAATGAGCAAACGCTACGGTTTTGTCTATGTTGACCGCGACGACGCCGGGCAGGGGACGCTGGCGCGTAAACGTAAAAAGTCGTTCTGGTGGTATAAGAAAGTGATTGCCAGCAATGGCGCGGATCTGGATTAAATTTGCCGCCGGGGTTTCCCGCCCCGGCGCGGCTCGAACTGTTGCGATCGCCGTGCGTCACTCCCCGTCTCATTACCCCTAATCATGTAATTCATTAGTCAGGCGCAATCACCGATTCACCCTGCTTTGTGGCGCCGATAATGATGATGGCGCAGCGTTTTTTTGATCTTGCCGGGCGCGTTTCCCTGCCTCAGCAGTAGCAGTAAATGCCGCATAACGGGCAGCGTATGTTGCAGATGCAGCGCATAGCCGTCGCAGAAATAGTTTTTATTGGGACGACCGTCGGCGGAGAGATTAAAACGGTGCTTCGGGCAGCCGCCGTTGCACAGGGGGTGGACGGCGCAACGCAGGCACTCGCTGCTGATATTCTCCCGCTTGCTCTGACCGAAGGCGATATTCTGCGGCGAATTCACCAGCGTCGGCAGATCGTCCTGGTTGATGTTCCCCAACTTATGTTCCGGATACACAAAATGATCGCAGGAGTAGATGTCGCCGTTCGCCTCCACAATCAGGTTGTCGCCGCAGGTTTCTCCCATCAGGCAGGAGCCGGGGCGACCGGCTATTTTGGCCAGCGTCTGCTCGAAGTTCATCACAAATACGTTGCCCAGATCGTTTTGCACCCATTCGTCGAAAATGGCGTTAAGAAAGCGTCCGTAGGCGCGGGCGGGCGTCGACCAGTCGGTGACGCGGCACTGGCCGGAAAAGTCGGGCTGGATCAGCGTCAGCCCGTGTTCGTCGGCCTGCGCCGCGCGCCGCTCCACCAGCGGAATAAACTGCATATAGCGACTGCCGATGCGCTTGAGGTAACGGTAGACATCCAGCGGGCGTTTGACGTTCTCCGCATTCACGACGGTCAGGGTATTGAATTCAACCTGATGGCGTTTGAGCGCGTTCAGGCCGTTGATGATCGCATCGTGGGCGCTTTTCCCGGCGCGCGTAAGGCGGTGGGCGTCATTGCTGATGCGATCGCCGTCGATGGACAGGCCGACGAGAAAGTCATGCTGTTTCAGGAAGCGCGCCCAGTCGTCGTCGATATTGGTGCCGTTGGTCTGGAAAAAATTGCTGATGCGTTTACGGCCGCGCCACCGCTGTTGCAGGCGCAGCGCTTCCCGGAAAAAGTCGATGCCGAGCAGCGTCGGTTCGCCGCCCTGCCAGAAAAAACCGACCTCATCGGTTTGCTGGCCGGCGATATTCCGGCGCACGTAATTTTCCAGCGTCTGCGCGTCCATTTTCCAATGGCTCTGGCGTTCCGGGTAGAGGCGCTGCTTCTCCAGGTAGTAGCAGTAGCGGCAGTCAATATTGCACACCGAACCGGAAGGTTTCGCCATCAGTTGGAAATGTTCGATCACGTTAGTCATGGTTTTTTATCATCGACGGGGAAATGCGTCAGCGGGTCGGCCGGATGCCCGGCATAACCCGCGGTTGGCGCGGGAAAGGTTAATCCTGAGGGGCGGGCGCCGCGGTTTCCCGCGCCAGTCCCAAACGCTGATAGGCCTCCGGCGGCGCGGCGTTGCGGCGCATCAGTTCCACCATCTGTTTCGTCAGCCGCTGTTCCGTGTCGGGATCATGCAGCGGCGCAAGTTGGCCGGGATCGTTCGCCAGATCGTAGAGCCGCGTCTCCTTTTCCAGCAGCGAGCCGGGGCCGTAATTTTGGTACATGGGCGACGTGGTGGTCACCGGCACGCGCAGCAGCGGAGCGCCCTTGGTAAAGGGGAACGGCGGGGACAGGGTGGTGTCGGCCAGTTCCTGCGGGCTGAAGCGGGAGCGGATATGTGTCGGCATCAGCGTGTACTGATAGATTTCCTGCTCGTCCAGGTTTTCCGGATAGCGATGATAGGTATAGCGTCCGTCGGTGATATTGACCGCGCCGCCGAAATAGCCGAACAGCACGTTTTCATGCAGCGGTTGTTCCCGCTCCAGCGCCGGCAATAAAGATTTTCCCTGCATCTCCGCCGGTTTGTCCGCGCCGTGAATATCGAGGAAGGTGGCGGCCAGATCGGGCGTTTGCGTCAGCGCCTGCCGCCGCTGGCCGTCGGCCTCAGGGTAATGCGGATGATGGATGAACAGCGGGATATGCGCCACCTCTTCGTAGATGTTCATCCGGTTCTTGGCCCAGAAATCGTGCTCGCCCAGCAGGAAACCGTGGTCGGTGGTGAGCACCAGCGCGGTATTTTCCCACAGATTGTGCTGGTCGAAGAAGTCCAGCACCTTGCCCAGCAGATCGTCGCATAGCGCGATGACCCGGTAATAGTTGGCGCGCAGCTCCTCGCACTCCTCCGGCAATTCGTCCACCCGGCCGTAGCGCGGCCAGTCCAATACCGGCCCGTTCCAGTCGGTCTTGACCTTATCGTAGAAGCGCTCCGGCGCGGTAAAGGGTTCATGCGGATCGAAGGTTTCGATTTGCAGGAACCAGTCGTCGGCGTGCAGATTGGTTTCAAGAAACTCCAGTCCGCGCGCGAAGCACTGCACGGAAGGGAAATCTTGCTCTGCGCGGATATACTCGCGGTTGATGGCGTCCTGTCTTTTAATATTGCGGCGTTCGGTGGAGAACTGCGACGGATGGTATTTTTCGCGCAGCCGCTCCCAGTGGGGCTGCACCATCGCTTTCCAGCCGTCGCCTTCCTGTCCGCGGATAAACTCGAAAGAGTCGTAGCGCGTGTGGTAGGTCGCGCCGCCGTCTTCGAAATAGTGGGCATGGTCGGTGATCAGATGGCTGTAGACGTTACGCGCGAACAGCAGCTCCGGGAATGAATTGTCGAAAGGCTCCAGCGGCCCCCAACTGCGATGCAGAAAGCTCAGGCGTCCGGTTTGCATATCGCGCCGGGCGGGGATGCAGGGCATGCTGCCGACATAATGACGATCAAAGGTGGCGGTGTGGCGCGCCAGCCGGTCGAAATTGGGGGTGGGAACGTGCCGGCCGCCGTAGGGCGACAGCGCCAGTCGATTTAATGAATCAAACAGCAGGAAGACAGTACGCATTAGGGCTCCTCATCATAGGAAATACGTTGGCCGGTCGCGGCGTCGAACAGGTGGAGATGGCGGACGTCCGGCAATATGCGCACGCCGTCGCCGGGCGACAGATCCAGCCGTTGCCGGAACGTGCAGGTCAGCGCGTTTTCGCCGATACGCACCGTCAGCAGCGTTTCGACGCCGGTGGGTTCGGTCACGTCCACCTCGGCGGACAGCCCATCGGGCGTGTTCAGCAGAAAATGCTCCGGGCGCACGGCGTAAACGATGCGCCGGCCGGCCAGACGCGGCAACGGGGCGGGCAGGGGCAAGGTCAGACCGGAATCGCAGACGAAGCGCGTCCCGTCGTCAGACACGGCGCCGGGCAGCCGATTGATTTCCGGCGAACCGATAAAGGACGCCACGAACAGATTGACTGGCCGGTCATACAGTTCCAGCGGCGTCGCCACCTGTTCGATGCGCCCCTGATTCATGATGGCGATACGGTCGGCCAGCGTCATCGCCTCGATTTGATCGTGGGTGACGTAAATCATGGTGGCGGCCAGCCGCTGGTGCAGTTTTTTAATTTCCAGCCGCATATCCACCCGGAGCTTGGCATCCAGATTGGACAAGGGTTCGTCGAACAAAAAGACCTGCGGCTGACGCACCAGCGCCCGCCCGATCGCCACGCGCTGCCGCTGACCGCCGGAAAGTTCGCGCGGATAGCGGGCCAGCAGCGGAACCAGTTGCAACGCCTCCGCCACGGCGTTCACCCGTTCGGCGATCGCCTGGCGGGATTCTCCTTTGATTTTCAACGCGAAGCCCATGTTTTCCGCCACGTTCATATGCGGATAAAGCGCGTAGCTTTGAAACACCATGGCGATGTCGCGCTGATTGGCCGGCGTCTCGTTGATATTTTCGCCTTTGAGCAGAATCTGTCCGGTCTCGGTCTCTTCCAGACCGGCGATCATGCGCAGCAGGGTGGATTTTCCGCAGCCGGACGGCCCCACCAGCACCACGAATTCCCCTTTTTCAATGTGCAGGTCGATGTCCTGCAAGACCGTCACGTTGCCATAGTTTTTATGGATCTTTTCGATGGCGACCACACTCATGGAATTATCCTTATTTATTGCCATTATTTTACCGCGCCGGACAGCAACCCCTTGACGATGAAACGTTGGCCGAACACCAACAACAACAGCACGGGGATGGAAACCAATAGCGACGAAGAGGCCATTTCCGCGTAGCGAATTTGCTCGTTTTGCGAAAATGCGGTGATGTACACCGGCAGGGTGCGCGCCTGTTCGGAACTGAGAATCAACGCAATCGGGAAGTCATTCCACACCAGCAGCAACACCAGGATGGCGGTGGCGGTCATGCCCGATTTGATCAGCGGCACGAATACGTAACGAAAACGCTGCCAGTGGCTGCAACCGTCGACGGAGGCCGCGTCCAGCAGATCTTTCGGGATCTCACGCGCGAAGGTCACGCTGAGCCACAGCGCCATCGGCAGGTAGGCGGCGATGCAGGCGATAATGATGGCGATACGCGTATCATACAGCCCCAGTTGCCGGAAGAGATTGAACCAGGAGCCGACAAAGGTGATCACCGGCAGCAGGTTGAACAGCAGGCACCAGCCGAGCAGCAGATTCCCCAGCCACGCCGGGATCTGACGCACCGTCGTCAAGGCGTAGGTCGCCAGCAGCGTGACCGCAATGATGGCGGCGGTGCTGGCCAGGGTAATCACCGCGCTGTTGACGAAATAGGCGCCGAACATGGCGCCGGGCGCGAACAGTAACTCTTTCAGCGTGTCCAGCGTGGGGGTGAAAACAAAGCGGGCGAGCAGAATATCGATCTGTTTCTTGAAGGCGGTACTCAGCAGCCAGAGAAAGGGAAACAGGATCAGCGCGGCATAGAACGCCAACGCGAGGCCGCGACAGGCGGAGAATCCGCGCTGACGTACGCGCAAAGATAGTCGCATCAGATTTTCCTCCGTTTACGAATATTCACCAGCAGCACCAGCAACAGCGCCACGATAAAGAAGGTGAACAGCGACATCACCGCCCCCACGCCCTCGCGGTCTTCCATGAAAAAGGCGCGGTAAATGGAGTAGCTGACCATTTCCGTCGCCGTGCCGGGGCCGCCTTTGGTCAGCAGATAGATCTCGTCGAATACCTTGAATGAGAAGATGACGCGCAGTATTAAGGTAATCAGCAGCGTCGGCCACATCATGGGCAGGATCACATGACGAAAACGCTGCCAGCGGCCGCAGCCATCCAGTTGCGCCGCTTCCAGCACTTCCTGCGGCAAGGCTTTCAGTCCGGCCAGCAGCAGCAGGAACGAGAAGGGCGTCCAGTGCCATACGTCCACCACAATCACGGAGACGAAAGCCAGCACCGGCGTGCCTAGCCAGTCGGGCGGCAGGATATCCCACTGGCTGAGAAACACGTTCAGCACCCCGGAATCATTGCTGAGGATCAGGCGCCACATCGCGCCGATCACGATAGGGGAAATGACGATCGGCAACAGCAGGATGGCGGTCAGCAATTTCTGCTCTTTTTTCATGTCGTTTACCGCCAGCGCCAGCGCAAAGCCGAAAACGATTTGCAGCGACACGGCAATGAACGAAAACAGCAGCGTGTTGCGCAGTCCTATCCAGTAATAGGGGTTGTCGATGAAGGCCCGGATGTTGTCCAGGCCGACGAAGCGCGTCACCGCCTCGCCGCCCTGCCAGTCAACCTCCTGGGCGACCAGCGTGAACAGATGAACAATCGGCGTGACCATCAATCCGAGCACGATGATGATCAGGGGCATCAGCGCCAGCCAGGGCCAGTCATCGCGCGCCTTGCGCCGTATCGCGCCGCCGGACGCGGAGGTCAGCATGTCTTGTCTCGGCATCGGGGTTCCCCTTACTGGGCGGATGCGCCGGACAATTCGGGGAGTTGCCGGGTGTTGTAGCCCGCCGCCGACACCAGATCGTAAACCGCTTTCGCCGCGTTATTCAGCGCCTGCTCCGGCGAGATCTCGCCGTTTAGCGCCTTGTAAAGCTGCAACCCTATCAGCGCATTAATCTGGGCGGATTCTTTGATCGGCGTGACGATTTCCGCCCTGGACGTCGCCTCGGTTAACGCCGGCAGAAAATTCAGCGGATCTTTGGCTACGCCGATCAGATCGGAACGCACGGGAACGCCACCGGCTTCGTACAGATAAACCTGACTGGCCTGCTCTTCGTACCATTTGAAGAATGCCAGCGCGGCTTTCTTGTTGGCGGCCGGAATGTTATGCGGTATGCCGCCTACCCAGTGGCCCGCCGCATAAATGCCGCTCTTGTCAGCCGGATGGGGGATCACCGCCACGCCGAACTTATCGGTGACGATCGAGCTATCCGGGTTGCTGAGCGGCCCGCGCGCGGCGGCGACGATATTGGCCTGCGCGGCTTTGCCGGTGGCGAACAGTTGAATCAGCTCGCCTTGCGCCAGAGAACCGGGATTGCTATAGCCCGCTTTGGCGATGGAAATATAATATTTCAGCGCGCTCAGCGATTCCGGGCTGTTCAGGATCACGCTGAAATCACCCTCAAGCGGATTTTTGAATACCCCGCCCCCGGCCGACAGCAGAAAAGGCGTAATGCGAAAGACGATATCCTGCGGCCCCGCCTCGGTAAGGAAACCGTATTGTTTCGGCGGTTGATGTAATTTTTTAATATTGGCGGTTAATTCATCCCAGGTTTTGGGGACGCTGACGCCCTCTTTTTCATAAATATCTTTACGATAATAAAAAAGCTGCGGATTGGCGGTAACGGGGAAAGTATATAAATCGCCGGTCTGTTTATTAAATACCGCGCGCGCCTTATCCCAATATAGGGCATCGCCGAACGTTAATACCTGATCCGGCAATTGGTAATCGGCTTCGATCTCTTTTATCGGCGTCAGAAACCCGCCGCTATAGATCTCGCCCAGCCAGTTGACGTCAATCATGGTGACATCGTAGATGCCTTCCTTTGCCCGCACGGAAGTGCGGATTTTATCCAGCAATCCGGAATAGGGTACGGTGTCTACGGTAACATTGTTGCCCGTCTCCTGATTATATTTGGCGACGGTTTTCTTGAAACCATCCAGCCACGGGGACTGGTTGATGACAATTTTTACCGTATCGCCATTCGCTGCGGAAGAAAAGGGAGAGACGGCGAGCAGCGCGATGAATGCCGCGCCGGAAAGCGAAAAAAAAGAGTGTTTGGTCATGCATTATCCCCTGGTATTTATAAAAGTAACACTGACTTATTAAATTATGGCGACGAATGTCGTGTTTTCTTGGAAACTAATATGCTGGGATGAATAGCGTCTATGACATAAATAGAATAATTTATGTGTTTTCTGAATAAGACAAGGAATCACAGAGTACTTTATTGATTTTCATTGATAATTTTATGCATTAATTCCATATGCTTTTTTCGCGCAAGGCTTTACAGGTTAATGTATTAATATCGCGTTGATGGGTAACTATCCCTGTTCTGGAAACGGCATTCCCGGCGCAGGCCGGCTGTCTTCCGCCCGAATGCGCGGGTGAAAACTTCGACATGCCCGGATCGCGTTGCGGAAGCCCGGTTTTCCCAAGCGGTGAACAGGATACTGGAGTGAAATCGCTTCACCGGCGGGAAAACCATCGTCGTCGCGCCGGACAGGGAACGTGCGGATGGCGGGTTAGACAGTCTGGGCGCCGCTGTATCTATTCAAACGCTGACTAACAGAGAACGCTGAAAATATATCTCATTCGCATTGGTGGATTATTTTTAATATATTGCAACAATATTTTATTCAGACGAAATGCTTCGCTCCGGATTTATTGGGTTAATGATATTTCGCCTGCTGTAAAATAGAATATATATATGTAATCACAGTGTTATAACAACCAGAAGATAATGTGTATGGATGGCGGTTTATAGGATTAATTTGGCGGATTAACTTATGGGAGATCATTGATAGGTGTATTTTCGTCGCGAGATGTTCGCTATTAATCCTGATAATTACTATAATTTTGGCGAGGATGTTCTATCTGGAAGGAACACTAATGATTTAATTCGAATGATATATTTTACATTCGTTATTAGGATACGTGAGAAATATGTTTAAGAAATTGTTTCAACCCGGAAAAATCAATCAATGTATTATTCCCAATCGCCTTGTGGTTCCCGCGATGGTGAGCGATCTCTGCAACAGCGACGGCACCGTGACCGATCGCTACATCGCCTATCATGAAGAGAAGGCAAAAGGCGGCTGGGGACTGATTATTACAGAGAATTATGCGGTTAATGAACATGGCATGGGCTGTGAACATATTGGCGGTCTTTGGCGGGATGAGCAAATTCCCGGCCATAAAAAATTAACGGATACCATTCATCAATACGAGAGTAAAATTTTCGCGCAGATTTATCATGCGGGTCGACAGACTTCCCACAAGGTAAATGGCGGCGTGCAACCCGTTGCGCCTTCGGCCATTCCCTGTCCGGCATTACAGGAAATGCCCAAAGAGTTAACGGATGCGGAAATTCAATCGCTGGTCAAAGACTTCGGCAATTGCGCCCGTCGGGTAAAACAAGCGGGTTTTGATGGCGTAGAAATTCATGCCGGGCATGGTTATTTAATTGCGGAGTTCTTATCGCCTTACGCCAATAAAAGAACGGATAAATATGGCGGTAGCCTGGATGGCCGAATTCAGTTTTTAAAAGAAATCTATCAAACCGTTCGTCGTGAAGTGGGCGATGATTATCCGGTCACGATTCGTATTTCCGCGGACGAAGGATTTGTCGGCGGCCGCGATATTTCCGAAACCCGCGTATTGGCGCAAATCTTCGAAGATTGGGGAATCGATGCGTTGCATGTGACGATGGGCGTGTATGGCGAACATAATAAATCCTGCACCGTGCCGCCGATGTATGTCGGTCATGCCTGGGCGGTCTCTTTTTGCGAAGAGCTGAAAAAAATGGTGAATATTCCGGTGATCGCGGTCAATAGAATTAATGACCCGCGCATGGCGGATAATGTTCTGGCGATGGGAAAAGCGGATTTTATCGCCATGGGCCGCGGCTCGCTGGCCGACCCGCATCTTCCCAACAAAGCGAAAGCGGGCGATACGGCGTCGATTCGTTACTGTCTGGGCTGCATGCAGGGCTGCCTTGCCAGTCTGCCCCTCGGCGTTCCCTTTACCTGCCTGGTCAACCCGTCTCTGGGGCGTGAAGCGGAGCTGGACTACAGCAAAGTGCAAGAGCCGAAACGCGTGTATATCGCCGGCGGCGGTCCGGCGGGACTTGAAGCGGCGCGCATCGCGGCGGTGCGTGGCCACAAGGCGACGCTGTTTGAAAAAACCGGCCATCTGGGCGGACAATTCCGCTCCGCGGCCTATCCGCCGGGTAAAGGCGAACTGGCGACCTATACTGCCTGGTTGACCCGTGAGTTGGATAAACTCAACGTCGATATTCGCTATAACACCGAACTGACGAAAGCGATTGTGGAAAAAGACCGTCCGGACAGCGTGATTATCGCCACCGGCGGGAAACCGGCGGTGCCGCCGATCAAAGGGATCAAGCAATCGCATGTGGTGCTGGCTGAAGACGTTCTGCTGGGCAACGTGACGACCGGCAAGCGCGTCGTTATCGCCGGCGGCGGCGAGGTCGGCGGCGAAACCGCGGCGCATCTGGCTATGCAGCAAAAAGAGGTCGCCATTATTGAAATGCGCGATCGCCTGCTCCAGGAGCTGGACGGCGTCAGTAAGCTGCATCTGATGGCCATACTGGACGAGTATGGGGTTAAACAATACCTGAATACCAAGCTGTGCGAGATCCGCGAGGGTCAGGTGGATCTGGAAAACGCCCAGGGTCATTTTTCACTCGATGCCGATACCGTGGTGATTGCGCTGGGTTATACGCCGGTCAAAGACCTGGTGAGCGAACTGGATGGCGTGATTGACAATACCATTGTCATCGGCGGCGCGGTGAAAACCAGCAATGCGCTGGTTGCGGCCAGAGAAGGCTTTGATGCCGGTATGAGCATCGCCTGAGGCGGAAAGTTGCGAACTCAATCCCCCGTCGATGCGGCGGGGGATATTCGTGCAGCGCGGATATCGGCAGCCTGCGGGATAATAAAGTCGAAGATCGTGCGCAATGATCAATGCCTACTTTACGGCGCGACGACCGAAACGCGCGAGTTCATTGGATAGCTGATGCATTGAATTGATGACGACATCCGCCCCCGCCGCCCTGAGCTTTTCTTGATGATTGCTATAGGTATGCGAGCCGCCCGTAAAACCAATCACATACATGCCGGCCTTTTTCGCCCCCGTTACGCCATGGACGGAGTCTTCAATCACAATGGTGTTACCCGGAGTGGCTTGCATTGCCTCGGCGGCGTGCAGGAAGATATCAGGCTGAGGTTTCGAACGTCCCGGGCCGAGATCGACGGCGGAGAATATATTCGGCGAAAATAACGGCGTCAGCCCCACTAAGGCGAGCGTAAAATTTAATTGCTCTGTGCTTGAGTTCGAGCAAATACATTTCCTGGCGGCTATTTCGCTGATCGCCTCGTAACTACCTGGAATTCTGGTTAGTTTTTCTTCGAACTGTTTTAACAGGGCGCGATAGAAATCTTGATGAATGCTGGCTGGAATGTCGATACGCTTATCGCTTTTGACTTTATTAATCAGATCATCCCATAAAAGCCCGCTATATTCGGCCGCGAATTCCGCCAAACCGATATCGACGCCGTGCTGTTTTAAGAGGGATCGGGTCAGATTTATCCCTATTATTTCTGAGTCGATAAGTACGCCATCGCAGTCAAATATCAACAAATCCGGTCTATTCATTCGTGTTGCCTTAATGCGTTGCCGGCCGCGGATTGGACAATCAACGGCCTGATTATCAACATATGCCATCACATGGCGAACGGTTATTTTTTATATTTCGCCAGTAATTTCTGAATATCCCGTAAACGGGAGACGGCTATGGATGATAATTTTTCTTTGGAAATTTGTCGATCAAGGGATATGCAATCTTTCCACAGTGAACGCCCGGCGATCACGCCGGATGCGCCGTTTCGCAGTGAAATATCGACCTGCTTTAGGAATGTCGCGTGATCGACGCCGGCGGATAAAACGGCCCAGGGAATATCACCGCAGATTTCAGTGACTTTGGCGCAGGCCGCTTCCGAACCCGGATAGGGAATTTTCAGCACTTTGGCGCCGCATTCGATACATGCCTTGCAGCCATCCTGAATCAGTTGCGGAATTTTGCCCTGGTATTCTTCCTGGCTTTCATTTTCCAGTTTGTAAGTCAGAAACTCCACCACCAGGAAGAGGTCTTCACGGGCGAAATCGTCAATAATATCGCGTAACGTCGCCAGGTTGGCGGTATTGGCTTCAGGAATATCCATGCGTAAATAGATCATAATCTTGCCGCCGGTTGCGCCCAGTTCACGGACCTTTCGAGCGTTGACGCCTGCAACCATTTTTGAAATGCGATAACCTTCGGGGGAGGTTTCCCAGCCGGAGGCATCCAGACCGACCAGCAGCCCTGTATTGCGCGGCAAAACGCCTTCATCAATAATGCCCGGCACGGCGCAAATCGGATCCACCAGGACACATCCCGCTTCCGACGCCAGATAACTGGCGATGTCGTATTTCGTTTTCCCTAACGTTTCATTGCTGATCTTCGACTGTTCTTCCGCGGTGTCGGCCAATAGCGTTCTCATTCCGCCGCGCTGATCGCAAGCAACAACCATCATTGAACCTGTGGCGTCGCAAATCATTTGGTAACCACGACGCTCTGCTGTTGACATTTTGTTCATTGGTTAATTCCTCATGCAATAGATGATTTATTTCAGGCTATTTAAATTAAGCGGTGTTTAACCCATGAAATGAGATCTTCGTTATTTACTCCCTTATCCTGGTCGACGGTATAAATATCGCCGATCCCCATGGGTTGTGCCTTTTCAGCTAAAATAATTAACTCGGAAATATATTCTTCACCCGGATGGCCTTTAACACGCGCAGAGCAACGCTGCTTATAGCGCTTCGCAACGAGTTCAGGTGATATGTTATTCCAAACCTCCAGCGTTTTTTTTACCCCGCACAGTTCCAGATAATCCGATAACACGGATTTTTCACGGAATCCAAACCAGGCATCCATAACAAAAACACTTTCCGGCGGCGATGCTTTGACAATATTGAACATGGATTCATAGGCCGCATAGCCCAGTTTCCTGTTCAATGTTCTATCAATGGTTTTAGAGAACTGAACCATAAATGGTTCTTTTATGTCATCGATACCCAAGACAGGAAAATTAAAATATGCAGAAATGACTCTGGATATTGAGCTTTTTCCTGATGCCGGTATGCCATTAACTAAAATCAGTTTTTTCATAATAACCCAATAATTTCATCAATTGTTGCGGCTCGTCTGATTTGAGATAACGTATCGTCCTTTTCCAGTAGATTTACAATCGATGCAATGCCGTCGGTAATGTGTTCATCACTGTTTACTCCGCCAAACATGATAATAATATCCACGGGTTCGCTGCCATTAATGGAGACGGGATCACGGAGCGTCACCATACTAAAGCAGTTTTTCAGTACTCCGCATTCCGGTCTGGCATGCGGAATGGCGATACCTTCGTCAAAAACATAATATGCCCCATATTCCAGCGTGTTATTAATGATGGCGGTCGCATATTGCGGTGTAACATAGCCGCCCTCTATTAATGGTTGCGCTGCTTTCTCAATCATATCTGTCCATGAGCTGACATTTATCCCGACCTGGATGTATTTACTTTCTGCAAGGAATTTTCTAATGCTCATAAGACCTCATATATTTTTGCGAATGGTATTCCTTAGTTCATCGATTTTTACGAAAACATCATCAACCTTATTCCGATGACGCGTGCTATTTGAGAAGGCCTGAATAGCCTGGTTATATTTAATCATCAGCTGTTTTTGAATGGCGCTATCAGCAGGGTTTTGTGATAAGCGTAATTCCAGATCTGATAATTCCTGCTCGATTTTCTGTATCGACTCATCATTTTCAGTTTCTTCTTTCTGTTTAACTGGATTGAAGAGTTCTTTTAACTTTGCGAACATGGCGCCTCCTCACATCTTTTCCCATGTGATGTCATTATTCAGTTATATGCGGCGGCAATGACTTTTATTTAGTCAGCTTTCTGTTTGCCAGGTAGGCAACGATAGTGACAAAGACAATGAATCCAATGACGAACGGCCAGTCATTCTGGAAAGCATGGCCTAATATAAGACCGGTACTTATAACATCTGAATCACTGAACGTGACGCCGATAAAGCCGAATGTTTCGAGTAACGGCACCAGGATCGCCGGTAAGAAAGTAATAAATAACCCATGGACGACGCCCCCGATAATCGCGCCCCTTCTGCCGCCTAATGCGTTGCCGAACACTCCGGCGGCGCCGCCGGCAAAGAAGTTGGTTAACAGGCCTGGGAGGATCATGGCGAGACCGAAGAGAGGAAAGATGATCATGCCAAGAATGGATCCTACCGTCGTAGCCAGAAAACCGACGATGACGGCATTAGGCGCATAGGGGAACAACACCGGACAATCAAGCGCGGGTTTCGCATTCGGCACTAACCGCATGGCGATGCCCCGGAAAGCGGGAACCAGCTCATTAAGCAGCAGGCGTACGCCGCTATACAATACAAAAACGCCGGTGACGAACTGCATCGATTGCATGAATGAATACATCAGGTAATTCGTGCCGCCCGCAAACTGGGCGATATACGTCGGACCGGCGACAACGGCTGGGATAAGATACATCGGTATCATTATTACCGCCATCGACAGGTACGTATCCTGGAGAAACTTGAAATTATCAGGTAATTCTAAATCTTCCGTTGATTTCGAGTTTTTACCAATCGCGCGGGCGACCGCGGCCTGAACCAGATAGCCGATAGTACAGAAATGACCTAGCGCCACATCATCGGAGTCCGTGATTTTGCGCACGATCGGTTGGGCTAAAGCCGGCATCAATACCGCCATGATGCCGCCGAATATCCCGCCGGTAAGAATCAACGCCGCGCCTGTCAGTCCTGATTTATAACCGATAACCGTACCGATGGTCGCCATCCACAGTAGCGCCTGACCCGTCAGGAAGATGTATTTGAACGGCGTAATCCGCGCAATGATAATGTTAACGACGAAAATCACCAGCAGCGTAAGGGCGACCTGGGAACCCAGTTCACGGTTCGCCAAACCCGCGATTGCGGCGACATCGGTAATATATCCTTTCATACCAAAGCCGCTGGTAAAGATATTGTTGAGGAAGGTTAATGCATCAACGATGATATTGATGCCAGCCATCATTATCAGAAAACCCAGAAGCGTTTTAAATGTGCCTTCCAGCGTTTTTCCGACGGATTTTTTTTGCAGGATGAGGCCAATCATTGCTATTAATGCAATTAATATAGATGCTTGGCCCAATAAATCCTTCACCAGGAAATTGATAATAGTATCCACTTCATCACCTCATCTTTCAGATCGAGTTAATATAGGCCAGGATTTTTTCTTCTATTTCACGCTTATCGGTGAGTTTATTTAATATAATGACTCTTTTTTTATCTTCCTCGCTGGCGTCTGAGTTAATAATGTCGGCGAACACTTTCTGGGTGAGAATAATGTCATATTTTAACGCCGAGGCTTCTGAAACCGTTGTATGGCTGATATCCGCGTCAATATCTAATTTTTGGAATACGGATTTTGCGCTCATTTCAATGGCAAAGCTTGAGCCGAGGCCGCAGCCACATACGCAGAGTACTTTAAGCATAATATTACCTCATATAAGGTTATTTACTTTGGCAAGCTTATAGATGTTACTCTCTTTATCGACTAATCGTTTATCGGAACTTTCAAGGTCGATCGGTATAGCTTTATTATTGTGATTTATAACAATTATCTTATTCGTCAGGTTGGTATTGATACATCTGACGACTTCTTCGGCCAGGATAGCGCCTTGTATAATTTCCTCTCCGGTTGGAAGGCCGTTTCTTAACCCATAGCCCAGAATGGTCTTTCTTATTCTGATGCCGATCTTATGTTCTATTTTGCCAATCATGGTATCAATCGCGCCTTGAAAACCCGGCGTGTATTCTTTGGTATATCCCTCCGAACATAATATAATGACGCTGTTCTGTGTTTTTATCTTGCTCTTGATTTTTTCTGCCAGAACATCAATATCCCAGGGCGATTCAGGAATAAGGGCGATATCCGCATTGCTTTTCAATGCGGCCTGCAACGTCAGTTCGCCGCAGTAGCCGCCAAGCAGTTCTATCATAAACACTCGTCCGGGCAATCCTCGGCCGGTATTCCTTAATTTCCCCACCTCACTGATGACCTGTTCACAGGCGGTGGAAAATCCTATCGTGTAGCTGTTGCCGGTAATATCATTATCAATCGTCATCCCAATGCCATAGCAATTAACGCCATATCCACTGAGCGTTTTTAAAAACTGAAAAGAACCGTCGCCCCCTGCCATGATCAGCGAGTCAATCTTTCTTTGACGTATATTTTTGGCGATCTTTTCATAGTCTGACTTTCTACATTTATCTTCTTTTCTGCCTGAGGCAATCAAGGGGACGGGCGATATGGAAAAATCAACCAAATCCCGCCATGAAATTTCTTTGAACTCGTTATCTATCAGCCCGTTAATACCTCCGTCAAAAATCACAATTTCAGATTCGGTCATCCGACAGACCTGAAACAGAAAATTATTGATACCGCTGACATCACCGCCACTAATGACTAAACCTATTTTCATGGCATCTCCCCGATTGTTGGATATCAACGAAAATGTAGACTGATTGTTAATGATGGGAAAATTGTTTTTTTTGAAGGAAGTCGCATTTATGCAACGTTTGTTGGCCTTGTTACGTATTGACAGCGCTTTTCTAGGCGCAAAAGTGTGAAGTGAATCGCTTTATTTTGCGTGCGGATTTTTAGCAAAGTCGTGTAATTGGCTGTTTTTAATTATTTTGTTTTTTTGTCGCCCAATGGCGGCTGATCGCGGGTTTTTCGCTCAGCGTCTGTGTTTGTTTTTGTGATTTATTTCACGGTTATTTGCGATTCGGACGCGTTTTTATCACGATCGCCCCATTTGTTTCGCTGGTCAAACACAGGAATTGCGTCAATTCGGCGGGGAAGTAGAGGGTAAGCGGGGAAGGGCAGGCGCTGCTTTTTCCATCAAGAGAACGGAAAACATCCTTGTTTCCCTGCCGCTTTCCCACTCAGCGATCAATCGCTCACAGCGAAATACTCACGATCAAGGGTTTATCGGAAGATAATTGACCGGTGCGGGCTTTTATCCAGATGCAGCCGCGCTGATCGCTATGCGCCGCCTCGCCCTGATGCGAAAACAGTTTATCCGTCGATTCCAGCCAGTCGTCCACTGTCGCCGCGCCGATTGTGATGCGGCGCGCGGCAGAATGGTTTGACCGGATGCGCAAGTAGATAAACTCATGCAGCGGATAGTCATATTTGCGCGGCGTGACGCTGATGACCCGCGTTTCTCCCTCGGCGACCGATTGTTGATATTGCTGATGGATATCGATAACGGAAAAGACGCCGTTTCGTTCCGCCGAACGCGTGACGCCGCCGTCATCCCAATACAACTGGTAATCGGCCGTCGCCGCTTTTTCCAGCGGATAAACCGACAGAACGAGCGGTTGCTTAAACTTATCCAGCACCTGAATGTTTTTGAATGCGGCCTTCAGATCCGACTGGCTATGCCGTTCGGGAATAATGGCGCCCTCACGGATAAATAGCGGCAGGTCGGTAATGTCGGCGATGACCTTAACCTGCTTGCCGCCGGCGATGGGATGGTCGATATCCGCCGTGTCTTCCAGCACGTTATACCTGAACCAGTGGATCGTCTCCTGCCCGCCGGCGGGAAGATAGACCGTTTTTTCGACCTCATAGGCGGCATCGCCGTTAAGGCTGCGCGTCAGGATCGGCGCCACGATGACCGAGTTATCGATAAAGAACTGCGTGGCGAGAATATCGCGATTGCTCTCGCTGAATACCGCTTCGTCCCCCTCCCACAGGCTCATGGCTTTGATGACCGGCGCGCCGCTGCGGGTGTTCTGATACATCGCGTCATACAACAGATGATGCCAGCGTACCCGAAAGCGGATAAAGGCGGCCATGATCTCGCTGAAGGTTCGCTGCTCGCCCGCCCTCCCCGTATAGTGATAAATCTCCTGATAGGGTTTCATCGCATCGTAGTGGTTACGCATCCACGGCATTAAACAGGCGGCCTGAACCCAGCGCGTCATCAACTCCTGCTCGCAAATCGCGCCGATATCGACGTCGTCGGCGCCCAGCACCAGTCGGTCGTAAACCATCGGGTTGTGATTCCGATTCTGGTTGCCGTTGAATAATATGCTGCCGGGATCCTCCGGCGCTTCGCCGGGGGCGAAACCGCCGACGTCGGTGCCGGCGATCGGCAGACCGGACATGCCGAGATTAAGCAGCATGGGCAGGGTCGCCTGAAGGTGGTGCCAGGTCGAGGCATTATCGCCGACCCAATGTCCCGCATAGTGTTGCAGTCCGGGGTAGCCGCTGCGACAGATGATGTAGCTGCGTTTATAGCTTTTCAGCAGATCTTCATGGGCCGTCAGCCCATATTCATAGGTGGATTTCGCCAGCATATAGGCGTGGAAATTGCGCAACTCGACAAAAGGCGTTTTACGCCCGTCGCCGAAACGAGGATCGGTCAGATGCAATTGACCGTGGTAGCTGCGCCAGTTGAAGGTATTGGTGCGCCTTCTGTCGTCGTCCGGCGCTTCGCCGCTCAGCGACCAGCCGAACTGATTGCGTGGCGACTCCGTATCGGCGAAGTTATTGCCGTCTTCCACGTGGGGCATCGCATCGGGAACCGTCATGTCCTGCCAGACGAACCCGAGGCCGTTTTTCAGCAAATAGGCGTACTGATCGCCCCAAAAACGGGCGGCGTCCGGATTACCGTAATCGGTCACCACCGCGCCGATCATGTCCCGTTCCGCCGTTTGCGCGTTAATGCCGTAGTCGAGAACCAGCACGTTTTGATCGGGGTAGTTGACCTCGCCAATCCGGGTGTACGTCAGCCCCGGATAATCGCTTTCATTTTTGGGGCCGCGGAATTTGGGGATGTTGGCTTCCCCCTCATTCTGGACGCAGTAACCGTTGCGGATAAGACCCTGCACGGTTTCATACTGCTTTTTCGTTCTGTCGCCGGGATGGTAGGCCACCTTATCCGCCCGGATAAACGGCGTGATATTGGTCTGGCATTGCAGATTGAATTGCGCCGCCCAGTCGAAAACCGAGATCCCTTCGCCGACCTTGCCGCCGGACCAGAAGCTATCCTTGATGGTAAAGACTTTTTTATCTTCCTGAATGTCGATATCAATCCCCAGTCCTTCTATCGGGATATCCGCCTGCCGATGGCCTTCGACGATATCCTCAACATAGACTTTCAGCGGATCGTTTTCTCCCTGCGGGCGCAGCAGACCGGGAAAGCCGTATTTGGCCTGAAAATAGCCAAAGATATATTTGGGCGGCATGGTCGCACGGTCGTTGAGCGTCAATTCGTCCGGCGACGCCGCGCCGGGATTGCCTCGTCCCATCAGGTAGGTAAAGGCATCCAGTACCTTGGCCGCCTGTTCCGCGAACATATAATGGCAATCGAATTCTCCCTGCTGCACGCCCGCTTCAACGGCCGTTTTATCGCGAGCGGGGTTCTTGAAGGAAAAATAACTCTGCCCGGTATTATCGAGAAACACGCCCAGAAACTGCTGACGTCCGTTAATGCCGGCCCGTTCGATATAAAACGGCGCGTTAAGGTATTGCGGGACGCAGGAGGTGGCTTTGAAGGCATCCCGATAAGGGACGCTACGCGGGAAAACCTCGGGCTGGTTGTACCAAAGATTATCGTAATTGTAGCAGGTGACCTGCTCGCCGCTATGATCGAGCCGCGAGCCGCCGTAGTAACCGTAGCTGTCCCCTTTGGCTGCGCCGGCCTCCGGGTTGTGCTTGCCGGTCAGATTATAATTAAGGATCTCGCCCAGACCGAAGTAGTGCGTGGCCGACTCCGCCCGGCGCTTCATATTCGCTACGGTGCCGACGCCGGGTTTGGCGTGGAACAAGGGGCCGGAGGAGATATCGGTGATTGCGCCGTCCGACAGGCGTTTGATGCGTATCGCCAGCAGGCCGTCGTCAGCTCTGACAAACTGGATTTGTATCGCGCTTAATTGCACGCTGACGCCGTTGCGGTTCCAGCGCAGGACTGGCTTATAGCCCGCCGCCTGTTCGTGCCGGCGGATACGGTCGAGGCGTTCGGCCACGACCGGGCCATAAACTTTATCCGGATAATCCTCTATTGATGCGGCGGAAGGGGAAAAACGCACCCTGAAGGCATCTTTCCGGCAGGAGGTGACCTGTAGAATAAGACAAACATTGCGCTCGTCGTTCGTGGCGCCGGATCGGGCCTTGGCGTTAATATAGATAGTCCAGTCGCTATCGAATCCGCCGGGAGAATGCGGCTTGCCGTCCCAGTAGACCGAGTACAGTTCGATATCGTCGCCGACGGACCATTCCTCAACCGGCACATAATCATAGGTGTTATAAGGCCGCCACGCGTTCGGAAGTTTTCTGTTATTCATGACTACGCTGTCCTTGGTTGTCGATTAGCTTTTGTCTGCTGAACGGTGAAATTCGAAGGCAATCCAGACGCTATCGGTGTCGGCGTAGTACTGATGCGGCGGGTAGTGGAAGCAGGGATCGTCCATGCTGGCGTTTTTACAGATGTCGGATTCGCCTTTCCAGCCGTCATAATCCTTGACCAGCGGCATCGGCAGATGGGAATTGCCGGGCGCCAGCCTGAATTCCTCATACATTTCCGGGAAGGCTTTTCCGGTATCGAAAGGCGAGAACATGCCGCCTTCCGGTTGGATGACGCGTTTACCGGCAATGGCTGCACGGGCTTTGGCCATGTTGGTGAATTTCTGCATGCGGCCAAACCCAATCAACTGCGTATGCACTTCTAGGAAATTGCTGCCATGCGCGGCGTGGATCCCCGCATCCGCGCCGGCCGGCAGCCACCAGAGGTTGGCGTATAGCTCATAGGGTAAGGCTTTGCTGCCCGCGGGAGCCGGCAGGCCGACCAAATGCCACGGGTTCACCTGGATTTGATGCGCCAGATGGAGCTGGTTGGAGATCCAGAGCGGCAGCGCGGGCATACCTGCCGGGAACGCATATTTGGCCCAGTTTGTTTCCTGGGAAAATACATCCGTCTCAACATTGCGGGTGCTGCGTACCTGAATCAATGAAATCAGCCCGTTTGCCGCGGCGTCGGCGCTGGTAATCACCGCGCCGGCCCGGATAATCACGCTTTGCAGTGAAGGAATGAGGCGTCGTAGCGGGGTATCGTTCTGGAGATCGTTGTTGATCTCGGCGCTGGCTGAGACAAACACAGGCTGCGGCCCCAGATTGGTCAATATGATATCGGCATTATCCTGATGGGCGAACAGACTGCTGGTATCAAATTCATGCAGGCTGCTTACCATCGCCCCGTAGAGCATGCTGCCGTTAAACGGATATTCCGAAACGATATTTTCCCCTGTCGCCGGTTTGATGGTAAAGGTCGCCGGCGCGGCCGGGTTGGCGCCCGGCGCCAGCGTTTTATCGGTCGCGACGCAGGATGTGCCGATCACGCCCGGCGGGCAATTCGCTGGCTTAGGCTTATTAACGCCGTTGCCGGCCATGACTTTAGGCGCGCCGGCCAGCGCCATCGTCCCCGCGACGCATCCGCCATAAAGAATGAATTTACGCCGGGACAGCGAAGAGGGAATGCTCTCTTTGTCCGTTAAAGGAAGAAGATTCGCCTTTGGGTTTTTTAATCGAGTATTCATATTGGCCTCTAATTATTTCTTAGTTAACAATTCTTGTTATTTGCGCGGGAAATAACGGATGCCGAATCTTGTCGCCATTTTATTTATTCATTCTGCGACTTGTCGGCGGGGTGGTTGATTTAATCCGTCAATCAGATGACTCCCGTAATGGCGCAATTTATCCCGTAAATGATAATTACGTAATAAGTCGATATGTTTCCATAAGGATTTATTTGCTTGCTAATTGTTTTATCGCGCTATTATTGGCGGCGTTATGGAGAATTTAAACGCCGGACGCGATAATCCTATGGGTAAATGCTGGGTGGTGGATAAAGTAGATTCATAATATAGCAAGTGAACAACTTATTAATTAAGACTGATCCTAGTTATTTTCAACTCAGCATGACATTACTGCTTCTTTAGCATTGGGTTATCCCTTATTCCAGTCGGCATTGTAGCCTTCGGTTGGTGAAATTCCCTGTTCCTGGTCAAAAACTTACACGGAATATTATCAAAAATGGCCTTTAATCCACCAAAATATAATCTTATTTGTTTTTATTCCAACGCTGTTTGAACGGGCGTTTTGCGGTAAATATCTTTTTATTTTGTGATTAATTGTTTTATTTTTCTAAATACTATCACTAATGGTAAAAGAATGTAATAAATAAAGTTAAGATTATCCATTATTATCAGCCTATTAAATAAAGATTCGATGTATCCTGTTAGATGTTAACCAGCTCACAGTTTAGACTGTTTAGAAGCTGCCAGAATGAGCTGGAACCTTTCAGCTTGTGCTTCAGCGCACTGAAAACGAACATGTTCACAAAGAGGAATTAAGATGGCCAACATGCATATCCGTGAGCCGGCAGCGATCATATCGTTAGCCGGCATCACGCTGTCCGCCCAGGCAATTCCGCCGCAAGACGCAAAGTGGTGGAAAGAGGCGGTCGTTTATCAAATTTATCCGCGCTCTTTTAATGACAGCAATGGCGATGGTATTGGCGATCTCAACGGCATTACCGAGAAACTGGATTATCTAAAGAATCTGGGGGTTGATGTTATTTGGCTGAGTCCGCACTTTGATTCGCCTAATGCGGATAACGGCTACGACATCCGCAATTATCGAAAAGTCATGGCTGAGTTCGGTACGATGGAAGATTTCGATCGAATGTTGAGCGAAATAAAACGTCGGAATATGAAATTAATTATCGATCTGGTGGTAAATCATACCAGCGACGAGCATCAATGGTTTAAGGAAAGCAGAAAGTCGAAAGAGAATCCGTATCGCGATTATTATATCTGGCGGGACGGTCGTAATGGCGATGCGCCGAATAATTATCCCTCTTTCTTCGGCGGTTCGGCCTGGAAAAAAGACGACGCGACAGGACAATATTACCTGCACTATTTTGCGGAAAAACAGCCGGATTTGAATTGGGAAAATAAAAAAGTACGTGAGGAAGTGTACGACATCATGCGCTTCTGGCTGGATAAAGGCGTTTCTGGTTTTCGTATGGACGTGATTCCCTTTATCTCCAAACAGGACGGCCTGCCTGATTTGCCGCCGGATAAATTAACGCACCCGGAATTAGTCTTTGCCCACGGGCCGCGTATTCATGAATATTTGCAGGAAATGAACCGGGAAGTGTTATCCCGCTACGATACCATGACGGTGGGCGAGGCCTTTGGCGTAACCTTTGAGGATACGCCGAAATTTATCAACGCCGACCGCAATGAACTCAATATGCTGTTTCATTTCGATATCGTTCGTCTCGATCGGGATAACTGGCGTAAGACGGACTGGACATTGCCGCAGTTAAAAGCGGCGTTTGAGAAAATCGATCGGTCGGGACGTTTGGGATGGAATACCAGCTTTTTGAGCAACCACGACCACCCGCGCGCAGTTTCGCATTTTGGCGACGACAGCGATCGGTGGCGCGTTTTATCCGCCAAAGCGCTGGCGACGATGATGCTAACCCAGCGCGCCACGCCTTTCCTGTATCAAGGCGATGAACTGGGAATGACCAACTATCCTTTCAGGACGGTGACGGATTTTGAGGACGTCGAAGTTCGGGGGCTGTGGAAGGTGCTGGTGGAAAGCGGACAAGTGACGGCGGATGAGTTCCTGCAACACCTGAGCCAGACCAGCCGCGATAACGCCAGAACGCCGATGCAATGGAGCGAAGAGGTGAATAGCGGCTTTAGCGAAGGCACTCCGTGGCTGGCGGTTAATCCGAACTACAGGCAAATTAATGCCGCTTCGCAGATTGACCAGTCGGATTCCGTGTATAACTATCATCGCGAACTGATTGCGCTAAGGCGCCAGGCGCCCGCTTTGATCTACGGGGAATATCGCGATCTTGATCCGCAGCATAATCAACTGTTCGCTTATACCCGCACCCTGGAAGATCAACAGTATCTGGTGGCGATCAATTTCACCCATGATAATGTCGAATGGGATATCCCTGATGGCAAAAAAATCGGCAAAACGTTAATCAGCAACCGCGCTGAACCGGCGGCCGCGCCGGGCGACAGCCGCCTGACGATGAAGCCCTGGCAGGCGGTCATTTTCCAAATATAGCTTTTATCCTGCCTGCGAACGCAGGCAGGATATGGCCTTCCTGATGGTTTCATCGACCGATAAAAAGAGGCGGACGCGGGTTCGCCTTTCCCGTCTTTTCGGACCGCGCATTGAGGTTTTCTTCTTAGCGGTTACGCTGTTATTCTCCTTTTATGTATTGTTTTTTGCGTAAGGAAGAGATGATGACCACGGTTCTTCTGCTGGATCCTCGTGTTGAGGAAATACGCGCGCAGTTGCATGATGAAGCCGCGCCGATTGAGCTGGCGTTATCGGACGGCACCACGGAACAAGCGAACCGTTATGCCGTCTGGCTCGGCGAGCCGGATGTCGCCGCCGCGCTGTTGGCCCGGGGCGCTAAACCTGAGTGGCTGCAATCCACCTGGGCGGGTTTCAAGCCGCTATTGGCCGCGGGATTGCCGCGCGACTACCGACTGAGCCGGGCGGTCGGCGTATTTGGTCAGCCGATTGCCGAGTATGTTATCGCCCAACTGCTCAGACATGAATTACAGCTGGACGAGCGGCAGCGCAGCCAGAATCAGCGGGAATGGAATCGCCGTTTACCGGGATCGCTGGCCGGCAAAAAGGTGCTGATTGTCGGGGCCGGCGAGATTGGCGGCGAGGTGGCGGGTTTCCTGCAACCTTTCGGCGCGGCGCTCTATGGCATTGTGAATACGCCCCGGCCGTTACCTTCCTTTAAGCGCGTCGCGGGGATAGACGAACTGCAAACCGCCGTTCAGGATGCCGACTACGTGATCAACCTCTTGCCTGATACCGCCGCAACAACGGACATCTACAATGCCGCGCTGTTTGCCGCGATGAAAACATCAGCCCTGTTCATTAACGTAGGGCGGGGAACGGCGGTGGTTGATGAGGATTTACTCGCGGCGTTGCACAATAAACAGATTGCCGGCGCAGTGCTGGATGTTTTCCGGCAGGAGCCTTTACCTGAGTCCCATCCGTTTTGGCAGGCGCCCAACCTTACGATCACCGCGCATGTCGCCGGTCCGATGGTTCCAGCGCTGCTCGTCCGCCTGTTTCTGGACAACCTGGCGCGTTTCCGGCGCGGCGACGCGCTACGCGGGGAAGTGGATTTCGCCAAGGAATATTGAATCCTTGCCGATGATGAGACGGTATTGCGCCGGCGTGGCGATGAAGCGAATTTTTGCTGAAAAACCCTTGTCAGCCTGCGCAGATTGGGACATAATGCCGCCCGCCTCATGAATTATAGTGATAACATTCATGCGGTTATGTGCATTTTGCGGACAATGCATCACTCCAGGCCCGTTAAGTTTGCTTTTCAGCGGAACTGAGAGATAATACAGCGCACCGCATGCGGGAATAGCTCAGTTGGTAGAGCACGACCTTGCCAAGGTCGGGGTCGCGAGTTCGAGTCTCGTTTCCCGCTCCAATTTCTTTTCTATAGATGTCCACTGATGTCTGTAGGTCTATGAAAAAAGAGCGAAAAGCTCTTTTTTTGTTTCCAAAGCAATCCATTGAAAACCACCCACGGCCAGCCTTTTTAAGGCCAGAATTGAGGCCAAAAAAACAGGGTGGCAACGCGTTGCGGATTGTTGCTGGGATCAAATAAAGGCAGTGACAAGCATAGAGCCTGAGTCTCAACTTGGGAGCTCTTGTCATGGCACTTTCCGATCTGATTATCCGGCAGGCTAAAGCCAACGGCAAAACCTTTCATCTTCCTGATTGCGATGGCCTCGGTCTGGTTGTTTCGCCGGTAGGCGGTAAGTCATGGCATTTTCGCTATTACTGGCTGGGTAAACAGAAGCGCCTCTCTCTGGGCCGTTATCCTGCAATCGGCTTACGCAAAGCGCGCGCATTGCGTGATGACGCTCGCGAGCTGTTGGCTAAAGGCATCAACCCCTCCACCGTTCGCAAACAAAAGCGGCAGGCCGCGCGTCTGGCCGCCGGACACAGCTTCAAAGCCGTCTATTCCCTTTGGCTTGACCATCGCAGACTCGAACTCAGAGAAGGGCTGCAAAGTACCCTGTCGCAAATCCAGCGTATTTTTTCTAAAGATGTGCTGCCCATTCTGGGCGAGCGTTCGATCTTTGAGATCCGTCGCTCTGACCTGCTGGAGGTGATTGCCCGTATTGAACGGCGCAAAGCGCTGACCATCGCGGAAAAGGTGCGTACGTGGTTTAACCAGCTGTTTCGCTTTGCGCTGGTAAAAGCCGAAGGGCTGGAAACTAACCCGGCGTCGGATCTGGACGTGGTGGCGGCCCCTAAGCCACCTGTCAGGCATAATCCCTATCTCGCTATCCACGAGCTGCCGTTATTACTCCGGAAGCTGAGCAACTACGCAGGCGATATGCAAACGCAGCTTGGCATCCGGCTGTTGCTATTGACCGGGGTTCGCACCGGAGAACTGCGGCTGGCAACGCCGGATCAGTTCGATCTGAAGCGTGAGCTATGGATCATCCCGCCGGAGAATATAAAGCAGTTGCAGAACGCTATGCGCAGGCTCGGCAAGAATGGTCAGGCTATTCCGCCATACGTTGTGCCGTTACCCGCTCAGGCGCTCGACATTGTGCATCATCTGCTGGCGCAGATGAAACCGGCTCAAAAATATCTGCTGACCCACCGTAGCGATTTAAAGAAACGCATCAGTGAAAATACGCTTAATAGCGCACTGCGCCGTATGGGGTATGCGGAACAACTAACCGGCCACGGTATTCGCGCCACCATCTCGACGGCGCTCAACGAAATCGGCTATCCCAAAATGTGGATTGAGGCGCAGCTTTCCCACGCCGACCCCAACAAAGTCAGAGCGGCCTACAATCATGCGCAGTATGTGGAACAGCGGCGGCGCATGATGCAGGAGTGGGCGGATAAGCTGGATCGCTGGGCGACGAACGGAACCGCTGAGGTTAATTATGGCGTTGCAAAAAACAGCGTACTTGAAAACACGCTGAAAGCGATGGCAGACGGTCGGATGTTGCCCGGCGAGGGCATACTGTTTTTACGTGAGTTTATTTTGCAATGAGCGGGTTATCCCTTTGTCCACTGAACGACTTCACCGTCATATAGTTTCAGGATGATGTCTGCAAAGTCGTCGTCAAGGGTATAAAAATAGCTTTCGGGGACGTTAAGAACGCGGGCAAAGGCGCACATCGTCTCAAATGTCGGGCGATGTGTGCCGCTTTCATACTGGGAGACACGCGACCGCGCGGTGGCTTCTTCAATCCCAGCGAGTACCCCCAATTTTTCCTGAGTCATTTGGGCACGCAGGCGGGCAGCTTTAAGGCGAGCAGGTAACATAGTGACACCATCAATAATCAATATTGACGTCATGTTTAGCATTGCTTTACAGGTGAGTTGCTTAGAGTCCCTGAACAGAGTCGCTTGTGGAAAGAGAAAGGTCAGAGGGAATGCGCTTTATATTGGCGATAAAGGTCGAGCAGCATGGCTGCAAATTTATCATCAAGGGTGTAGAAATAACCCTCCGGCACATTCAGCACCTTCGCAAAGGCGCACATCATTTCGAATGTCGGGCGATGTATCCCGTTTTCATATTGCGAGACGCGTGACCGCGCGGTTTCCTCTTCAATACCTGCCAGCGTACCCAGTTTTTCCTGAGTAAGATGCGCGTTTAACCGTGCGGATTTAAGACGTCCGGGAAGCATGATCAACACCCTAGATAAGCTATTGACTTAGTGTTTAGCATTACTTAACATCGTAGTTGTTTAGAGATGTTGAACATGGCGGATAAAATCATGGGGGGAGAGAGTAATGAACGTTAATGACTGGCATCCGGCGGATATTATCGCTGGCTTGAGAAAACGTGGCACAACGCTGGCGGCGATCTCCAGAGAGGCGGGATTAGCGTCATCTACATTGGCAAATGCGCTGACGCGACACTGGCCGAAGGGCGAGCGCTTGATTGCCGAAGCGTTGAACAAACAGCCGGAAGAGATCTGGCCTTCCCGCTATCAGGGCATCAGCCGTGGTCAGGGTGGGGAAGGGGAGCAGGATTGAAAACCTGAAGGGGCTTGATGGCTGTTTATGACGTCGTCTGCTGGCAGCCGCGACTGGGATACCGTGAAATAGGGCAGAGTGCCTTTTCCCTTTTTCTGGCAGGTCCGTTGCCCCTTAATATCTATTCCCTTCGGCCATTTCCTGCCTTTTTGATCTAGAAACCCCTTTTTATCGTCCAAGATAGAGCGACACGATCTGTAATCTTTCATGCCCCAGTTCCCGACTAATGATTTGCCGCACCTCACGGTCGATGGCTCGTTGCTGCGGCGTCAGGTGGTTATAGCCGGGGCCACCGGCGGCGGGGGCCAGCCAGCCGGTCAGGGTTTCATAGCGCATCTGGGCGTAACGATGGCGTAAACCGTGCATGCCGCTGAGTCCGGCGTTTTTGCACTGGCCGTCATACAGATGCCGCTGCTGGATATAGGTTTTATGCGCCGGGATTAGCGAACCGGCTCCCGCCAGCGCGTGGGCTTCATCCAGCACGGCCCGTTGTTCTGGCGTAGTGATGGGGACGGTACGTGCTTTACCGCCTTTGGTCCATGTGCCTTTCAATGCGATATGGTCGCCCCGGTCGGCATAGCGGGGCTGGAACAGCAGGCACTCTTTTCGGCGTAGCCCAAAGGCGGCCTGCAAACGCAAGCTCATTTTTACCTGTGGGTCGCGGATACGGTCGAGCCGGTCGTTCAGCGCTTGGGCTTTATTCTGATTGGTGACATAGCACCGTTTGGGAATGCCCAACTGGTCGTTGTCGGCGGGCAGCAGGCTCGGTTTGCCAATCTTCTCCGCCCACCAGCGCAGATGCGCCAGCCGGTTCTTTAGTGTGCCGGCGGACAAATCCTCTGATTGCCAGCGCGTCAGCAGGGTGTAGATATGCTTACCTTTAAGCGAAGTAGCGCGCATCTGGCGGAAAGCGGCCTCACGTAACTGGCGGGCCATCAGGGTTAGAGACCGTTTTCTGTCAGCCTGCGTGGTATGGCTGCCGTCCCGGTTGCGTCGGCAAAGCTGGTTCAGCGTCCATGTCAGGTCATCCAAATCAGCCTCCTCTTTGTCGGTCTTTTTGCTACAGTTAATTCGCTTGTTCTGAGAGGAAATCGGGTTAGTGTAATTGCCAACTCGCCGCATTCACTGCGACAAGATCCCCGAAGGGCAGAGGCCAGACGCTCAGAACGTCTGTTGCCTCAGATTGAGGCATCCGCCTTGTTTCCTGCTGGAAAGCCGGGCGGAGGGCACTGCCTGAAAAACGTGGTAAAACCTCCTTTGTTGCAGATGGATGGAAAGAAAATGCGGGCCAGCGGCTCGCTGCGGATAAGAGACATTGATTAAATTGGGCCAGTAATACCCTGAGAGAAAAAAGGCTCAACCCGATTAAGGGGCGACGCCGGGAATGAGCCGGAAGCGTCTGGATGGCTCCATCCTGATCGGACAGACACTCGCAGGAGCCAATGCCTTTGGGATGGCCGGATGGGTACGGCCAGCGCAGCATATACGCTGTGCCATGTTTCCGGTGTTCAGACCCACCGGAAGGTTGTTGCAGGGGCAGTATGCCGGAGCATCGTCACGCAGACAGTAATGAATAGGGCATTGCGCCAGCCCATATTGTTGCAGCGTTGCATCAAGCCGTCACTGCGGCGGCAGTGACGGCTTGATGTTGGCGCAGAGCGAATAAACAGTGGCAAGGTGCGGCTAAATCTGACAGTTGGCTAAGAGCGAAGCGGTCATTCAGATTAACTCAGTTAACTAATGCGACTTATGCAGGCAAAGTACGGATCCTCTCGTTCCGGTAAGTAATTTGTTGATGTACGCTATCCATACTCATAAAGTTGAGATGGATGTGATCGCATAAAGTGACAAAAACCAGAGATAATCATTACGTGCCTCAATGGTATCAAACGGGCTTCGTAGATGAGCGAGATAACCAACTCTGCCATCTAACACGTCGAAAAATTGACTTACCGAATGGTGAACTGAAGATTGTCCACTCAAAGAAATGGTATACGTCAGCTCAACGCTTCTATGAGATAGACTTGTATTCGACATTCTTCGGTACTGAGGTCAACGACGAAATAGAGCAAAGGCTATTTGGTCCAATCGATGATAATGGATCAAAATCTGTCCGAGCGTATCTAACTGATGACCAGTCCCAGTGGCACCATAACTTTGAGGATCTCTTTACTTATCTCGACGCTCAAAAGTTACGAACCCCTAAAGGCTTGGACTGGATTAAGAGTAAATACCCAGAGCTAACACAAACGCAGCTCATGCTTGAGATGCAGTCGTTACGAACCATGCACTGCACGTTATGGGCTGAAGGTGTCAGAGAGTTGGTATCAGCTGAAAATTCTGATGTTAAATTTATTGTTTCAGACCATCCAGTAACCGTTTACAACCACGCCTGTTCACCAGATTCTGAGTTTTGTGGCTATCCGAATGACCCTGATATCTCGCTAAAGGGATCGCAAACCATATTTCCGTTGGATAAGAATCGTTGCCTGATTTTGACAAATCTCGAATACGCTCAAGACCCTGAAAACGCGAACCCACTTGAACAGCGAACCAATGCGACACGTGCGCGTCATAGCATGGTCAACACCATCGAGTTTATTAACACTCGTAGGCTGACTGCGAATGAAGTTACTCATATTAATTACATCATTAAAAGTAGGGCCAAAGCGTCTGTCGCTGCTGGTAAAGAAGAGTGGCTATATCCTGAAAATGATGTAACTTGTGATTGGGCTGGCTTACGGCACGTTCTGTTGCCACCATCAAATGAACTATACAGATTTGGTGGAGAAATGTTTGCCAAGTTTGGTGATGGAACAGTTCACTATCAAGATGCATTTGGTAGAACAGCTCCTCCAAACGAATACCTGAATAAGAATATCGATGAAGCTCGATTAGGCCGTAACGATTTTTGTGGTTGCGGTAGTGGCCGGAAATATAAAAACTGTTGCCGCAATATTCCGGCTGATTTGCGTACTACTTGGGATGTCGCCAGTATCCGAGAGCGAAACCTAGCATTTTGTAACTGTATTCGAGATGTTCTTGGACTAAATAGCGGTAAAACATGGCTGGATGTCAGGAGAGAGCTATCTGAAGAGCAGATAAGGAAAATCTACGGATTTTATTCAGCATTATGGCCCTGTGAAACCGATATTTACTCGTTGCTGCCGAAATCTGACGGCAAGTTTCGAGGGTTATATTCAGGGCCGTTAGACATTCGAACTATTGATTCGAATGCCTTGCCAATGGCATCCTTATTTGATGAATTTCTGGTTGAGACTCCTATAACTAATCCTAATAACATTAGGCCAGAACTTAGCCCAACCAAGTCTCCCCAGAAATATAAGTACCAAGCGCTAAAAGACTTTATGTTTATGCTACACATGGAACCATTTATTGGACTTGGTTTAGTTAATCTTATTCCTGACCCAAGCGAATTTGATATTGAGTTGATGAGAGCAATGATGGAAATGGCTGAAGACAGAAGCCGAACAGAAAAAATTCTGTGTGAGCAAGATCGGCGCTTACATTTCAGTTTGACAACTGAAGATATTCTGAACTCAACAGCAATGATGCCAAAGGATATAAGAGTCCAGTTTCTTATAAGTGAACTTGGTTTAGATCAGACGGTTGCAACGCAGGTCATTACTGGATTGGAACAAAGCGCTGAAGCATCTCCATTGGTGATGTTACAACAATTGCCAGCAAGCGATGGTGGTCAATTAATGC
Organism: Brenneria sp. g21c3; assembly: GCF_040240345.1. Lineage (NCBI taxonomy): Bacteria > Pseudomonadati > Pseudomonadota > Gammaproteobacteria > Enterobacterales > Pectobacteriaceae > Brenneria > Brenneria sp. g21c3. Next base: position 93,507 of record NZ_JBEIAB010000002.1, read on the forward strand.
AGTTTCGCATGGGACCAAACTATGAAATGGCGCTGTTAATAGCTCAAGTCACGGGTTCTGTTCTGGTTACGGATAGCGGCTCGCGATGGAAAGAATTTATGTCTGCACAGCACCGGAACCTGGGCATAGTTACTTATCCTTGGAATAAAGTACTTGGTCAGTTAAATGCAATACCAATTGACGAACTGTTTCTGGACACTTTTCAGAAGTCCCAAGGCCACTTCGCTACAGCGAGAAATATCCTAAAAGCGGTTGACCGTATGGTCTTGGATAATAACCGTGACACAGCTCAATTGATCCGAATAGCTGATCAGGCATTCGACTTTGCGGAATGCCTTAGTCAGGTTACTGATTCATTGATACTTAAGCACCTGAAGATATCCAGCCCTGATAATGGTTTCTATGATGCAAATGTTCAGCGATTACTGGCTCGTTCTAGCTGTCTGAGATATGCTCATCAAGTCAGATCAGTTTATGGTATAGATCTTTCATAGCACAAGCTATTGCTTGGTTGATATTGCAAGTGCCATATGGAAATTAACTATTTTGAAACATCTAATCTAATTTATACGCAGAAATTTAGTTAAAATATTTATGCCCAAAAGAAAATTAGAATAAATGGTAGCGTTTGGCACTAAGTCGATCGCAGGAAGTACCTTGGGTGGGTATGAGCGAAAAGCGGGCATGTCATGACTAATATCGGTGTTTTTACGGCGATTCCTTTGATAAAATTTAGCTCGTTGAACAAGCATCACGAGCACGAATCCCAATCCCGTGAAATCAACCGTAGTCGACATGTAACCATCACACATGATGGTGACGTTCACTTTTAGATATTTTCCGGCATACTGAGATCGCCCCGAAGGAGCTCGCTATGCGCAAAGCCCGTTTTACTGAATACAGAATCATTGCCGTCCTGAAGTCCATCGAAGCAGGCAGAACGGTGAAAGATTTCAGTGTGTGATCATTGCTAAAAACAGCCCTCTACTGAAGTGGGCTGTTATCTGATATAGGTTGTTTAGTCTCACTTTAAGGTCTGAGCGAGGAACCGTCGCTGACTTAAAAAAAGATCGGCAAAGGATATGAAGTCATATAGCGCTTCATTTACTGATTTTTGCACCTCACCTAGTTTTTTATTCGTGACTTGCAAACCAGCCTCCGACAGGGACAGCTCCCCATGCGCGATCTTGTTTCTTTTGGTCTTCACCAATAAAATATGTTCTGCATTACCTTTGACATTTCCTACGGTAATACCGTAACTATTAAACACCTCTCTTATTTTAAAACAATCCAAGTTTCCAGAAAAAACAGTTTTAACCTTCTGATATTCACTTAAGTAGGGAAAGGAGAGATTAGATGAGGCAAAGTCCTCAGCTAACTTTCTCTTCCTTTTTATATTAAGATCGCCATTTCCAAAGTGATAGTGTAGGAATTTATCTTTTATCTTTGGCGACAAATCAACAAAGTGGCATTTATTGCACTCTTCGTGAATCCTCTCAAGAATGGAATAAATCGTGGCCTCTATATTATTATACAGGGCGACATAAAAAGCAGATTTAAGAATCACGGTTATATCCACATTTCCATTTACAGAAGATACTGACTCTATATGAGAAAATAGAGACTTAACCGATCCACTTCTTTCCTGAAAGTCTGCCATTACGCTTTTCATTTTGAAAGCTCTAAGATTCTATTCTTAACAAATTCGATTCTTTTGTTTAAGTTTTCCGTTGAGTGAGTTCTATACTGTCCAGTCGCTGCACGGCTAAACTCTCGATCGGTGAAAAAGTACTGAACCTCAATTTGTTTTTTCAAAACAAGAGGTGTTTTTTCTTCCAGTGCAAGATGAGTCCCTACCGAGATTGCTTCAAAAAGTATTCTTGATACATCTTGTCCTTGTTTCTTAGAAAATCCATATTTAAAGTTGTCACTTACAAAGTTGACCATCCTTTCAAACTTTTCCCTTTTATCTTTCTTCTCCTGCTCGGTGAATGAGTCACGCTTATCCCCCATATAATTATCAAGGGCCTTACTAACGCTTCTTGAAAACGTATTGAACTTAGGATAGTGATCGACCAAAGCGAAAAACCTAAGAATCAACTCTTCGTGCTCCTGCCTTTTTTCTACATTTTTAGAAAGATGCACTGCTTTTTTAAATTTATCATTTTTAGCACATTCATTATATATAAAGTCAGTGAACTTACCTCTATACACCCCCTTTCTTGTTTCCATGTTCCTTAGAATATCACTGCCTTTGTTTATCCTTTCGAATAAGTCATTTTTAACTTCTTCATTAGCTGCTTCGGAAAGGACAAATACGGATATTGTAGTATTGTTGAACTTCCTTCTCCTAGATATATCAAAATCAGCGAAGTGCATACCATTCAACTTTGTTACCTTTTCTAATCCAGTTAGTTCAAGAGTTCCTTCAATGAAGGCGCTCAAAGTTCTTATTCTCTGAGAACCGTCGACTATCTCAAGTCTCCCATTTTTATTCTCAGCGACAAATATAGGAGGGACGGGCAAGCCTAATACTATAGACTCAATTAATTTTGATTGTCTCGCATCATCCCACACAAAATCCCGCTGATAATCTGGGACATAAATTTCGTTCTCATCATCATCTAAGCCATTATTGTATTTGCTAACTAGCAGCTCAATCGTGTAATCTTTGCTGTCGTAAGCCACAGTTTTTTTAAGCTCTACTATTTGATTTTCTACGTCACTCATTTAAAGCCTCTTTTTCTTATTCCCAAAGTAAGTTTCACGACTTATTTCTAATCAAATTCATGGTTCATTTAACGATGGTCTCCCCCCTCATTTGCTTCGCTTCCCTCACAAAGCCTAAATTTTGATACATGAGTCTTTTGAACATACTAATGAAATGAGCCAGCAGTAAATTTGTTGATCGTCCATTTGGCAATGCTTAGCGTAATACCCCGAACTTCTTTATCGTCAAGAGGTATAGAAAACTAAAGGCTATACGATTATAGCAGGCTTGCAGCCACTGGTCATACTCTGGCCAGCAATGACGAATCGTATGATATGCCCATCTAAGGGTTTTGTCGAACAGGGAGCAGTTAAGGCCTAAGCCGAAGTCAGCAACGATTTCTTTGTCGTTCGCGGCCTTAGGAAGAGAAAGTCTGCTATCCAGTCCAGCGTATAAAGCTCCGTCTGCCAGACTGATCTGCTTTCCGTTGATTAACATAGGCTGAAACTAACAACATCCGCTCATGGCACTGAGCCGACAGTCAGATCTGATAGACCCAGAGTAGTAATATGTCAGATTAAGTACGAATCAACGCAACTTAGCTCATTTAAGAATAACCATGCCTAAGCCGCCATCAAATGCCAAAATCTTCTCGAAACCGATCAATCTGATGCATCCGCTCATGCAGGATCGTCACGATACCGATGTCACCGTTTGATAGTCTGCGCCAGTAGACAACATGTCGCTCGTAGCGAAAGAAGAAACCTTCTACCCCAAATTCGGCGGGCACTGGCCGTGAAACGACCTCGTGGGTTTCTATCCTGGAAAATGCCTGAAACATGCCGGTAATGTAGCTATCCGCTTGCTCTGTACCCCATCGCTCGCGCGTGTAGCGGTAGATCTCGTCAAGGCGATAAGAGGCGGCCTCCTGTATGCGGACATTAGCCATAGGGTCAGGCCTTGTTGCGTGCGATGATATCTGCGGCGGTCAGGGAGACGTATGAAGATTCTGGTGCAGCAAAGGCATTAGTTAGTTCGGCCTTGAGTCGTGCGAATGCTTCCGCCTCTACCCGCTCTTTGTCCCGGCGGATCAGATCCCGGATGTACTCGCTGACGTTGTCGTAAGCGCCGTTTTCGCCTACGTTGGCGGCCACGAAGTCGCTCAGTGGCCCTTTGAGGCGAACGGTCATTGTCGTGGTTCGGGACATGGTGTGTTCCTCATTGATGAATCTCGTATTGAATATAAGCAAAAAATAATACAAAAACAACGTCAGGCCGTATGCCATAAGGTATAGGTTAGATAAATAAAGAATCCTATTATCATAAGGTTATGCAATGTTGGCGCATTATTTTTGGCGTGGGGATAATATTAATCGGGAAGGGAGATTGAGTTTTGATGGCTGTCTAAAGGAGCTGTTAATTCGTTTGTTTGACGAGCCACCAAAACAAGGCTAATTTCAAGGCTCGACAGATACTGACAGTATCAAATTAACGTTAATAAACTCAGACTTAGCAACTCAGAGCTTGTCTCGTTTCCCGCTCCAATTTCTTTTCTATAGACCTCCACCAAAGTCTGTAGCTCTCTGATTCAACAGGGTAGTCGCTCTGTTGCGCATGCTAAAAAATCCATTGAACTCCCCAGCGTAGCTATGTGTCCGCGCGTTCAACATGGCGTTGAATAATCGGATGCGGCCTGTGGAAGGCGCACGTTGTTACGCGAGGTTATTTTGCGCTGAGCGGCTTATTTTTCGCCGGGATCTTGCCAATGATGCTGATGGGATCGATCGAGAGCAAACGGGCAAGGTGGACAAATTCTACGATGTCTAACCGGCGCTCTCCGTTTTCGACTTTGGCGATAAACGACTGAGGGCGAGCCAGCGCCTGAGCCAGACTGTCCTGCGTGACCCCTTTCGCTATGCGCGCCTCGCGCAGCGCCTTGATAACACGTTGATATTCTTCTGAATAAATTGACGCCATCTCGTTAACCTTGATTGATATCCCAAAATCGAATATCAGCCATTTATTGAGTTATCCCAAAACAGGATAATCAATGAAATTCGTTATGAAGAGGAGCCAGGAAGATGAATAAAAATGACTGGCATCCTGCTGATATCATTGCATCTCTAAGAAAATAGGGAACAACGTTGCAGCGGTTTCAAAGCGGCGGAGCTGGCCTCGTCCACGTCGGCGAATGCGCTGGGCCGAGGGGCGAGCGTTTAATTGCTGATGCGCTTAAAAAACAACCGAAAGAGATCTGGCCTTCATGCTATCAGGATATCGGGAGTGGACAGGGCGACAGGCGCAGGTGGTTTGTGAAACAGATTTATGGCAAAAGGATAAAATAATATCGATATACTTGTGATACTTAAAGTTGCAGGTATGTTTACCATAAGCCTACATCTGTGCCATCGTGAACCAGTAGGTCTATCCTGCATTTTGAGGTTTATTGATTATATAATCCGCTAACATATAAACTGAGTCTTTAATGAGTCATATTACTGTGACTTTAAATTATAAAAGGATATCGGTGATGCATAAAAACTATTTTCCCCTAACAACTATATTTATCATATGCCTGACATTTTTTTATTCTACATATGTTTCATATTCCCTGACGGGAAGTTTTATGGGTAAAATAAGCGTTCTGGATTTAGAGAAGTTTGGGGGGGTAACGCCAAGTAAACTGTATGATTTTGAAATCTGGAGACTACTGCTCTCCCAATTCATACATGTTAAACCGATTCATATGATTTATAATGTGTTGTCTTTTTTTATACTCGGCGTTTTATTAGAAAAACATATTGGTTCTCGATTTCTGTTCGTTTTATGGTTTGCTAGTGGTGCATTAGGAACCCTTTATAGTACTAATTTTGTAAGTTACCCTTGGAATATTGGTACAGGATCATCTCAAGCTGTATTGGGTGTTTCTTCGTTCGCTTTATTATTAGTTTTGGTTAAAGAAAACACGACTAATATGTTAAAGTTTGCTGTGGTTTTTGCTATATTACCAGCAATGATTTTGGATGTTATTTATGCGCATCATCCAAAACCTGGCCATGTGCTTTCCATTTTGGTCGGTCTTGTATTGAGTCTAGTTTATTACAGAAAGCATAAATTATATTTTGATAATGAAATTATTTAAAAACGGTAAGTTACATATAAGCTATGCCAGTACTCATTGAAAATGCTTGAATTTTCTGGGAATGACAAGATGTCGCTCTTCTTACCGTAAAACCGTGGCCTGTTTCCCTTTACTACTACATATCACGGTGACAATGCGTTATGCTCGTTTTGCACTCAATTATGTTATTGATGTTATTTTACTCAGCTACATCGTAAATGTTCTAATCGGTATTCAATATGGAAAAACCAGAGTACAAATACAGCTTGCAGGAACTTCTTTGCCTGAAAGTATTCAGTGAAGTGTTTGGCGTAATCAGCTCTGAAGCGTTTTGTCGGGCTGTAGTGGCCTGGGCTGAAAGAGAGGTTATCACTGGCATAGACTCTGAAACGCTTCTTATAATTGCATCGCTGGGACTTGATTCAACGCTAGACCGTTTTGAAGTCGAGAAATACCTGCTTATTTACCAAAGTGAACAGTGCATTCAAGATCCATCCCCTCGTTATAGTGCTTTAGTTTGGCTTCGCTTGCAGCTGGAACAGTTGATTACAGCCTCATCCGCATACGAAATCGAAAGCAGGCTTTCATTTTTTACACATTATGTTTTAGACCACCCACCACGAGCTTTCGCCTGTATAACAAATACACTATCAAATTTTTATTGGGAACTCTATGACGAGTCAATTCCTGTATTTAATTCCAGAGCATCTGAAATGAGTGAAGATGAGCTTTTAGAGCAGGTTAAAGAGCGTCTACTTCCCTTCTACCGGATTCTAAACAACCCCGACTGGATGCAGGTATTAGCTTATTGAAACCAAAGCACCTGCATCATCGTTTTATTCATAACCTCTTAATTCGTGGTTACAGGCGAGCGCTGGTATTGGTATTTCAGCTACAGTAATCGAGCCATCAATGAAACATCATGTTTTAGGCAATGAGCTGATGACATGTCTTGATTACTAACTCTTTGAAAGATTTCTTTTTGGCACCTACCTGCGGATCGATGACACTATGTCAACAATGAGCGAATTGCAGACTTAGCGCCATGGTGAACCAGGTAATGGGGAGCCGATCAAGATGATAAAAAGCCGGGAGGCCAAAAGGCGTCATGCCAGCCGGGCTGGTCGCAAAGGTTGGCAACTATCCGGAACAACAGTGCGTTTTTCCATAAGCAGGCTGAATATAAGTGTTAATGAAAAGCCCGGTGGGACTTTTCATTCTTAAGATCGGCAACACATCAATTACCACATCAAATCATCGGGTACTTTAAAATCCGCATACGGATCTTCTTCATCTTGCTCTTCCTGACTAAGCGCACTATTTAATACAATACTGTTCTCATCTCGCTGCGCAATTTTATCGGCTACGCTCGCGGGGATAATCGCGTATTCACTCTTGCCGCTGTTATCAACAACCAAACGGGCAATGGCGAGACGACCACTGATCAACTGAGCTTGAGTAAGTTTATCCACCACTATTTTTTTAATTAAATTGTTATCTGTGAAGTTAAAGTCAATATCGCCTTTTGAAATGACGATTCGGTTCATTTCAATGAGCTGCTTCACCTGAGCTTTATACTCTTTGGATAAAGCCGCTTGTTTTTGTTGTTCGCTTAGCTGTTTATCACGCTCAAGTTGCGCTTTCTTATTTTCTTCCACAGCCGCTCTTGCCTCACGCGCCTGAACGCGTGATTTTTTAGCCGTTCTCTGGACTTTGGCCATTTTTTTGCTGGTTACTAATCCAGCTTTGAGCATCTGCTCTTGTAAGGTGAGTTTTGCCATCTTCGTTTCTAAACCCGTTGAATAATTTTGGGGATTATACCTGTAATTTTTAAGGCTGTACCAGGTTGCAGGATCTGAGCACCGCGTGGCTTGAGTTTATAGGGATCTACGCATGAAATAAAACCAGTGCTGACACCGGGTCGAATGATTCTGTTCGCCATGGTCATAGGATAGGGGTCATGGTCGCCGATCTTTATTACGCGCAGTCGCGACTGGCGGAGATTGGCCGCAGTTTCGGATGCCCGGCGACTCGGCCGACCCTGATCCAGTTGGGCTATGCTCTTGGCGTTTTGCTCATCGGCATTTTCTTGGCGGATGTGGCTGCTCAGGGTCTACAGGTGACACATCAGTCGGTGCTGTATCGCCTTGCGCCCGAAGCGCGTTCACGCATTACTGCGGTCTTTGTCACGTCGGGATTCGTCGGCATGTCGCTGGGAACGGCGCTCGCCAGCCTGGGGTATGCCCGGCTGGGGTCGACAGGCGTTTGCCTTATTGGCGCCGTATTCCCCGCTGTGCTGGTTCTTTACTGGTTGTGGCGCGCGGCTGGAATAAAGCCTTTTTAATTCTGTCGCGATGGCATTATTTCCGATAAACGTTGGCGATCCGTTTCGGTTTGAGGATGATAAATATTTAATCTGCTGCTGGCGTCGCCGCTAAAGTTCCACCACAATTGTTTATCGAGCGCTATTTTACCCAGTTCTGCGTGCCTATAGGTATATGACAGTTCCTCTGGTTGTAATACGGTATTATCTGCCCAGGCCTTGTCAAAAATAGGCGATAGCGCTTTAAAATCATCAATTTTTTGCTTCAGCATTTCATCATCAGGATATCTGGCCAATGTGTCCCTGAGAAACCCCGCCATTCTGGTTATTTGTATCGTCATTTTTTTGTCATTATCAATACATAAGAATTTTTGCCAGGCGGCGTTTCTGATAGTCAGGCTAAGATAGTTTTTTTCGCTGACAGGAATGGAATCAATGTTAAAACCAATCATAAGACTGAATGCATGATTACATGTAATAATATCTAAATAATCATTTTGCAATAGTGAAGGGAGCGGGTTGAGTTGTAATAGTAATTGAGAGGTGTGTTCGGAAATGGTGCGGCAAGGATCCTTGTGCGTTATTGTTTGCGGCGAAATTAAATGGCAGAGGTATTCATATTCAAACGTAGTCAGCCGCAAGGCTTTTGATATTGATATAAGCACCTGCGGTGAAATACCCGCCGCTTGGCCGCGCTCAATTTTACTGTACCAGATTGTGCTAATGCCGGAAAAATAGGCTACATCCTCTCTTCTCAATCCTTTGGTTCTGGTTCGAACGGGCTTGGATAATCCCATGATCTCAGGAGAAATACTTTCTCGTTTTGCGCGTAAGAAATCGCCCACTAACTTTAGGTTATCCTGGTTCATTAACTAACCCTATACAATTTATACGTGTCTAACCTGTTCCTTGTACGGTATAAAACAAAGGTCATAATGTCCATGCTTAATTAAAAATAAGCGATAAAAATGACCGGCATGGAATGAGAAAAATGTTAAGTAAGAATAGAAATAAAGCGCTTTCCGCGTTTGGAGTACTGCTTCTGGTGATGGGGCAGGTCTTGCCTCAATTAGATTTCTCAATAGTGAATGTCGCACTCGATGTAATAGGTAACACATTAAAAACGGATGAGACCGGACTTGTATTGATCGTTGCGTTATATGGATTAAGTTTCGCCGCGCTAATTACCACCGGGGGGCGACTCGGCGATAAGTACGGAAGAAAGCGTCTGTTTATGATTGGTATTATCGGGTTTTGTATTGCCTCGGCGATTTGCGGGTTTGCCGCTGATATTATCGCTATGCTGGTGGGGCGTGTACTTCAGGGCCTTTTTGCCGCACTGCTAATGCCGCAAATACTCGCGACAATCCATACCATATTAGAAGGCGATCGCCACCGCAACGCCGTCGGTATTTACACTTCTATTGCCGGCCTTTCCGTCGTTATTGGCCAAGTGGTCGGCGGTTGGTTGGTGTCTGCAAATTTATGGCATTTAGGCTGGCGAATCGCTTTTTTTATTAACGTGCCTATTTGCATGGTTATATTTATATTGGGTTATTTTGTTATCCCTGAAACTCAATCAGATAAAGCTCAACAACATATGGATGTCAGGGGGATCGTATTATTTATTTTGTGCCTGTCATTGATCATGATGCCCGTCTCTTTAGGAAAACACTGGCCTGAACTATGGTGGTTATTGTTAGGCGCGCCGCCTTGCGCAATGCTATTGTGGAAAGCGGAAAAGGCATATGAAATTGCAGGCCGTAAGCCAATTTTGCCGCCGTCGCTGTTCAAAACACCGATGGTGATAAATGGGTTCGTCAGTGAAATGACGGTGACATTTACTTATCCCGGATATCTGTTTGTCACGGCGTTATGTTTACAAAGCGCCATAGGATTCACGTCGTTTGAATCAGGAAATTCATTTATTGCGCTCGGCGTCATGTTTTTTATCGGCTCATTGATAAGTAAACCATTAAGCAAACGGATTGGCGATGCCAAATCTTTTGCTCTCGGATCGATTCTTTCCGTTATAGGGTTTTTAGGAACTGTCTCGCTAATTTATCACTTCAATGCTGACCTGAGGTTTTATCACTTGTGGATAGCCACGGGCGCGGTAGGGATCGGTGACGCCATCAGGCTAACCTCGGCTTACAGGATTGCATTATCGCAAGTCGGGAAACACCTTGCCAGTGAAGCAAGTAGCGCATTAGTCACCGTACAGCAGGGCTGTGCTGCGTTAGGCACGGCATTTACCGGCGCAATCTATTCATTTGCGTTAGTTCAGGGATATTTAACGGCAATAACAATATCAATCGGCGTCGTGTCTTTGTTGGCGCTATTTGTCGGCATCCCGGTTTATATCAAAACCGCCGGCGCGCTAAAAGCAAACTTGAACGCATCATAAGCCAATAAAATAAGTGGGGGATATTGGCATGCCCCACTTTTTTATCCCTGCAATGCCGCTTAAATAGCGACATTGGTAAAAGCCAGGGACGCGCCCAGCGCGATCAGGGCTATACCGATGAGTTTGTCGACCGTGAGCTGGTGGTTCAGCAAGCGACGGCGCATAGCAGGAGCCGCAAAGAAGAGCGCGACAATGCTGAACCAGATCCAGTGTGAAACCGACATGAACAGGCCATAGGCGACGTTGTGGCTCATCGGGCTGCCTGCGTGTACCACCTGCGTATAAGTCGCCACCACGAAGAGCATGGTTTTCGGGTTAAGCGCATTAGTCAGGAAGCCCATGCGAAAGGCCGCCAATGATGACGGCGCGGCGCCGGGCGCCTCTTCCAGTTTCAGTACCGTCTGGTTGGTCAGCGATTGGTATCCAAGATAGATCAGATAGGCGGCGCCAAGCACCTTCATCGCCAGGAACAGCAAAGGCGAGTCGACGATAACCACGGCGATGCCCAGCACCGTATACATCACATGGACCTGCACGCCGCAGGCGATGCCGAACGCCGAAATCAAGCCGGTGCGCGAGCCGAAGGCGTAGCTGTTTCGGGTGACCATCGCGAAATCGGGACCAGGACTGATGACCGCCAGAATGGTGATGGTGGCCACTGCTATCAGTTCGTTCATAAGTTCAATACTCCATTGGAAAGCGCGCGACGATCGGACGGCGGAATGATGTCATCTTTTGTGCGATGGTTTTGCACAGATTGTTGATGCGGTCGCGGCTTGCAATCTGCTTCAATCGCGGCTGTGCTACGGCAGTATCAGGTGCTGGTTTCCCCATATTTAACCTCTGGTTGTCCATTAGTGCTTGCGTGGTGTTGCTTTAATTATTGAGTGCTTGCGCGGGGGAAAAAAGCGATTTATCTTGAGGCAAATCTGTTAGATTTCATCGTGAATATGAAACTTCCATCACTGGCTTCATTCCGCTTTTTCGAAGCGGCGGCGCAAACCGGCAGCTTCGTGAAAGCGGCCGAACAACTGCATGTGACGCACGGAGCCGTCAGCCGGCAGGTGCGGCTGCTGGAAGAGGCGTTGGGCGTCGAGCTGTTCGAGCGACGCAACCGGGCCGTCTTCCTCAATGCGGCCGGGCGCTCATTGCATGCGGCCACGTTCGCGGTGTTCGAACAGCTTGAAACTGCGGTTTACCGGTTGCAGCAGGCGGCGCGGGAAGAGGTGCTGGTGTTGTCCTGTGAGCCGACCATCGCCATGAAATGGCTGATCCCCCGGCTACCCTCGTTTCATCAGGAAAATCCCGACATCAATCTGCATCTGGTCGCGGCAGGGGGGCCGATCGATTTCGCACGAACCGGGGTCGATCTGGCGCTGCGTCGCGACGATTTTCTCTGGGAACAGGGGATTCACGCCGAGAAAATCTGCGATGAGTGGGTGGGGCCGGTAAGCCGCGCGCAGAGGGCGCGGCAGGAGCAACTGGACGGCGTGCGTTTGTTGCACGCCGGAACGCGCCCTAAAGCGTGGTCGACCTGGCAGCGATTAGCCGGTGTTTCCACGAAAGGCAGCATCAGGGTCGACTACGAACACTTTTATCTGTGCGTTCAGGCGGCGGCGTCCGGTCTGGGGATGGCGATGGTTTCGTTCCTGATGGTGCAGGATGAACTGGAGAGCGGGCAACTGCATGCGCCCTATGGCTTCATCCGCGATGGCTCCGGTTATTACCTGCTGTCGCCGGAAGCGTTGGAGCAGGACGAAAAGCGCGCGCGTTTCAAGAGCTGGCTGATGGCGGAAGCGGCAACCAGCCTTTCCGCCGTTGGGAAATAATCCGGCCAGTCCGCTTGCCCCTGTCGAGCGGTATTTCGAGTAATAGCCGCCGTCGGTTAGCGGCGAATAGATGATGATTTCCCTGGTTTCAAGATTGGTATATTAAATATGACGCTTAATATGCTAACCGGTATACGGCGGAATAGAGGGTTTTATTATTATCGACTTTTATTTTCGTCTGAATAAAGCTAAGTCATGCCGGCAATTAATGGATAAAAATAATAAATCGCATATATAAAATGCGCGCCCGGCATCGGATCGGTTACTCACAGCAAACCTTGAATCTTTATGCGAAAAACGGCATTACTAATTCGATATAGTGCAAAAGCGCGCTGTGCTTATTGGTTTTTAATTCTCAGCAGTAATGATAGCCTGTTATATATTCTCATTTTTATTATTTAATTCGAAAACTATAAAAATATCGGCGCATATTGTTTTGAGGGAAATAAATGCCAATTCTGTCCGCCAGGTCCGGGAGGGAAGGTCAATCGCCGGCCAAATCCAGCACCATCAGCGTTCGCGGCGTCCAGCAGCGATTTACAACCAGGAATAATTCCGTTACGGCGTTGACCGGGGTGGATATCGAGATTCCGGCCGGGCAATTCCTTTCTATCGTCGGGCCGTCAGGCTGTGGGAAAAGCACGTTGCTGCGGCTTATCGGCGGACTGGATCTGCCATCGGCGGGCGAAATTCTGATCGATGACGTCAGAGTGCGGGGACCACGCAGGGAAATCGGCACGGTATTCCAGACGCCGGTGCTGTTTCCCTGGCGTACCGCGCTCGAAAACGTTCTTCTACCGGCGGTGGTGAGACGGCAGAACCGCAAACAGGCCACGGCAAAGGCCCATGCGCTGCTTGAGGCTGTACAGCTCTCCGGATTTGAGAAGAGTTACCCCGCCGAGCTTTCCGGCGGTATGCAACAACGCGTCGGCATTGCCCGCGCGCTTGCATCCGACCCCGGCATGCTACTGATGGATGAACCCTTCGGCGCGCTGGACGCTCTGACCCGCGAAACCCTCAACGATCAAATTCAGCAATTATGGATGGCGCAGCGCCAGACCGTGGTCTTCGTCACCCACTCGGTGCCGGAAGCCATTTTTCTTTCGGATCGGGTGCTGGTGATGAGCGGTCGTCCCGGGCAGATCCGGGCCGATATCGCTATCGATCTTCCCCGACCACGCACGCTGGCCGACACCGCGACGGCGATCTTCGGCGCCTATGCCGAGGAAATACGCGGCCACCTCAATGCCAACGGCCGGCTGGATTGATCATGAAAAATATCGTTCTCAAAATCGTATCCAGTCTCCTGTTGTTCGTCGGCCTGCTTTGCCTGTGGCATTTCAGCGTGGTCTATTTCGGCGTGCGCAGCTATGTGCTGCCGGGGCCGATCGCCGTGGCGCAAGCCCTCTGGAACGGTATCGGCAACGGACTTTACCTTGAGCATATCTACGTTACGCTCACCGAAACGCTGACCGGGTTCGCCGCCGCTTTCGTCGCCGCGCTGGCTCTGGCGACGCTGATTTCGCTTAGCCGCCGGGCGTCTTTTTATCTTTATCCCTATATCGTTTTCTTTCAGTCGGTGCCCAAGGTGGCATTGGCGCCGGTCATCGTGATCTGGTTCGGACTGGGCATTAACTCGAAGATCGTCACGGTGGCGCTGATGTGCTTCTTCCCGCTGATGGTGAATGCGATCGCCGGCCTCCAGTCCGCGCAGAAGGATCGGATCGATCTATTACGCTCGCTCGGCGCCAACCAGTTCCAGATCTTCACGCTGCTGCGTCTGCCGAGCGCGTTGCCGTTCATCGTGGCCGGCGCCGAGGTCTCGATGATCTTCGCCCTGATTGGCGCCATTGTCGCTGAGTTCGTCGGCGCGCAGGCCGGCCTCGGCGTGCTGTTGCAAACCATGGGCAGCAATCTCGACGTCGCGGGGCAATTCGCGGTGTTGGTGATCCTCGCCTCCATTGGATTTCTGCTCAACCGGATCGTCACCCTGCTCGGCGACCGGCTTCTGGCCTGGGATGCAGGCCGTAAATCACGCCGGTTCGGAAACCGGCATTAACGTTGACGCTGGAGTTCGCTATGTCGCTCAAAAGTCTTGCCCATGCCGCCCTGGCGGCGCTGTTCCTGATCCCCACAAGCGGCGCGCTGGCGGCGGACGCGAAACCTGTGCGCTTTGCGTGGTGTACATCCTCGACCGGTATTTCGATGGCGCCGATCGCCGCGGCGAAGAAGTTCGGCTGGCTGGAGCAGGAAGGGATCGCGCTCGACATCATCCATGTTGGATCCGGCACCGATTGCGCGAAATATGTCGCAACCGGCGAAGTGGATTTTGCCGCGCCCGCAATCGAGGCGACCGCGGCAATGGCCGCCGTCGGCGCGGATTTGAAGATCTTTTTCACCATCCAGCAGGTGTCATCCTGGAGCATTCAGGCGCCCGCCGCCGGCAGCATCCGCACCGTAAAGGATCTTAAAGGCAAGAAAGTCGGCGTCATCTCGCTGTCCGCCCTCGGCGCGACGATCGTCAAGGGGTTAGCAAAAGAGGCGGGACTGGATCCTGACAAGGATATATCGCTGGTCGCGGTCGGCGATGCGCAACGCGCCGCTTATTTCCTGCAACAGAAAGAAATCGATGCGGTCAGCATTTTCACCCTGGCTCATCTTCAGATCGAAGCGCTCGGCACGCCGCTGCGAGAAGTGGAGGCCGCCTCGATCAAAGATGCGCCGTCGATCGCGCTGGTGACCCGGGGCGATTATCTGAAGGAACATCGCCAGGAGGCCGTGAAACTGGCCCGGGCCTATGCCAAGGGGCTCGCTTTTACCTTTGCCGCGCCGCGCGCCGCCGAGAAAGTTTTCTATGAGGTGTTCCCGAAAGCGGTGCCGGATGCGTCGGTCGCCGCAGGGGTTCACCGCTCGAATATCACGCTGACGGAATATCATGCCGGCGCGCCTTCGCCGCTGAACGGCAACTTGCCGAGCTGGGGCTACTCGCGGCCGGAGGTTTATGGCGCTTATATCGCCAGGTTGATCGACTGGGGGCTGGTACGCGGCAAGATCAGCGAAACGGACGTGATCGACAACAGCCTGCTGCCCGAGATTAACGATTTCGATCACGCGGAAATCGCCGCGCTCGCCGCCAACGCGCCGACCGGCGACTGATGGCGGCGCGCTGTTTTTCGAATTCGACGGGCGGCGTTCCGGAACGGGCCGCACACTAACGCAACGAGCGGAGATAAGGTGATGAAGATTACCAGTATCGACATCTACGAGGTGCTTGGCCCGCAGATGGCGAAGACCCGGTGGAAACCGGTGATCATCAAGGTGAACACCGACGAGGGGATCAGCGGCTTCGGCGAAGTCGGCCTGGCTTACGGCGCAGGCAGCGCCGCCGGGGCCGGCATGGTGAAAGAACTGGCGCGCTACGTTATCGGCATGGATCCGATGAACGTCGAGCAGATCTGGGAGAAGTTGTTTCGCAAGACGTTCTGGGGCATGGGCGGCGGCGGCGTGATTTTCGGCGGTATAAGCGCCATCGACATCGCATGCTGGGATATCCGCGGCAAGGCGCTGGGCCTGCCGCTGTACGTTCTGCTCGGCGGGAAGATGCGCGACAAACTGCGGACATATGCCAGTCAGATCCAGTTCGACTGGGGCAAAGACAACAACAGGAATCTGATCGAACCGGCAGAATACGCCGAAGCGGCGCTGCGCGCGGTCGCCGACGGCTACGATGCCGTCAAGGTTGATGTGGTCTGCCTCAATTCCGCCGGGCAATATGCGGCGGAGTCGCTTGAAGGCATTCTCACCAACGCCCAGCTCCGGCTATTCGTCAATCGCGTGAAGGCGATCCGCGAAGCCGTCGGCCCGGATGTCGACATTATTCTTGAACAGCATTCCTTCCTGGGCGTGAATTCGGCCATCCAGTTTGCCCGGGCGGTCGAGGAATACGACATCTTCTTTTACGAAGAGCCGATCCATCCGCTTAATGTCGACGCCATGGCGCTGGTGGCCCGCAGCACCTCCATTCCAATCGCCTCCGGCGAACGAATTTATAGTCGCTGGGGCTATCGTCCATTCTTCGAGAAACAGGCGCTGGGCGTCATCCAGCCGGATCTCGGTCTGGTCGGCGGCATCACCGAGTGCAAGAAGGTGTGTGATATGGCGCACATCTACGACGTCCAGGTGCAATGCCATGCCTGCGGCAGCCCGATTATCACCGCCGCTTCGCTGCATATGGAAGCGGTATTGCCGAATTTCATCATCCACGAGAACCATCGCTACAACCTGCTCGATCACAACATTGAGCTGTGCAAATACGATTATCAGGCCAGGGACGGGTTCTACGAGGTTCCCAATCTGCCCGGCATCGGGCAGGAGATGAGTGAAAAGGCCATGCGCGAGAGCGCCTGCTCTCATATTACCGAATGACGACCGAACGCCATCATTCATTACACACGCCATCCACATCAATGAGGTTTCCCCGTATGACAGACGTTCAAATCGCTGCGGCATCCGACATCTCCTGGCTGCGCTTGCCGGCGGCCCACTTAACCCCCGCCGTTCGGCAGGCTCTGAGCGCGACCGTGGCGTCGATAGGCTATATCCGTCATCAGCAGAATGTCGTCGCCCATCGTCCCGCGCTGCTGACGGCCACCGCGGCCCTCGCCGAGGCGGTGCTGCGCGATCCCGAGGGCGCGCTCTCGCTGCGGGAACGGGAACTGATCGCGCTGGTGGTCAGCGCGGAAAATCGCTGCGACGCCTGCGTGATTGCGCATACCGCGGCATTGCGCGCGCTCGGCGCCGATGAACTGTGGGCGGAGCAGATCGCGATCAATTATCGCCGCGCCGAACTGACGCCGAGGGAGCGGGCGCTCGCCGACTATGCGCTGAAGGTGACGCGCGCCGCCAACGAGGTAGTGCCAGACGATCTTGATGCGGTGCGCGCGGCCGGCGTACCGGAAGAGGGGCTGCTGGAGGCGGTCGCCGTCGCCGCCTTCTTCAACCTGACCAACCGCCTCAACAGCGCTCTCGGCATTCAGGCAAACCGCGAGGCTCACGCATCGCACCGGGGGAACGCGCCCGCCTGATCTGCGCGCTAACTGGCGGCCATGAGCGGATATGCGTGTTTTGGCCGCCGGAAAGATAGGTAAAGGTGCCAGTCCCCGCGTGCGGGGTCAGGATGACCCCAGGTTTATTAAATCCATTAATGATTTGATCTTCGACAGCCGCTTTTCGACTTTGGCCGCCGCGCCGTCCAGCGTGTAGCCATCCTCCAGCAACTCATTGATGAGGATGATTTTCTTGATGTCCGCCAGATTGAACTGGCGCGAGCTGGCATCCGGATCAACCGACTTGATGATTCCCTTCTCTTCCCAATAGCGGAGTTTTCTAACGGGAACGCCTGTAATATCAGAGACTTCTCTGATACCGACAATCACTTTAGCCAGAAAATCGTGATAAGAGTCTGAAAGTTTTTGCATATCAGCGGTCACCGTATTTAGAAACCCGATGGTTTTATACAGTGAGTATAGTTTTAGATCAATGATTGACATGTCATGATGCCAGTTGTAGTTTTACGACAATTATTGTTGCATTGAGACAAAATTAAGTTAACGCTTTTCACTGCAAAATAAAGCGAGTGTGACGATTATTTCGTGCTCTGTAAGTAAGCAATAGCCTATTTATCTTGGGTAGGGCGTTATTTGTCCCGACGGTTTTTCTGATGTCGTTTTTATTAAAATTGGGGGGTGATCATTATTCCATAAATACCGGTTATTACTGGTGGGAACGATTTTTTATGGTTCGTATATAGATTTATATTCTGATTTTGTTAATTCATTGTCGTGATTATTTTTGTGCATTAATTATTTATTCAAGGCAGGAAGTTAAAAATAATGTCCCAGCTTAAAACGAGTGCGCCCATGTTCGTGGCTTTTATCACGATGCTTGTGGTCGGTACCGATCTTTTTGTCGTATCGCCTTTGCTTGCCCCTATTGCCGAATCATTTGATATATCAATAGGAAAAACCGGCCTGTCCGTCACCATCTTCTCCCTTGCCTATGTTATCGGCGCGCCGATATTTGGCAGCCTAGGGGATAAATTTGATAAAAAAATTATCCTTGTCGCCGGGCTATTAGGATTTGCCATCGCCAATTTTCTCACGGCCGTATCGCCGTCCTATAGCCTGTTTATTATTGCACGCGCACTGGCGGGCGCGGCCGCCGCGGCGATCAGCCCATCTATCTATGCGCTTATCGGAAGTAATGCCCCGGTTGGAAATAAAGGGAGCTGGATGTCGGTCGCTGTGGCCGGATTTCTTATTTCATTGACGACTGGCGCGCCGACCGGAGTTTATATTTCAGAAATGAGCAACTGGAATAGGGTGTTTGTCATTATTGCCGTGTTATCTCTCTTTCTTGCGCTGTTAAATTGGAATATCTGGGAAAAGGCGAGTAAATCTGCGATAAAAAAAGAACAGAAAACCCGCCTGGCGCAAAAACTCAAAGCCGTTTCTATTACTGGCGTCTGGGGAGGATGCGTCTATGCTACCTATACTTATCTCTCGGTAGGGTTGCAATCGGCGGCGGGATTCAGTAACGCGCTGATTGCATTCGCATTGATCATTTATGGGGGCGGGGCCGTTATCGGCAGCCTGAGCGGGGGGAAACTGGCTGATAGATTCGGTACCAAAAAGGTTGCCGCATTAAGCCTGGTTGCTCTTTCTTTCGTCGAAATTACGCTCTCTTCATTGTTGAATTTCGCCCCTGAATTACAGATGATGACGATTGTCCTATTGGGGGTGTTCGCCATTGTCGCCTATCCCTGCCTTCCCGCTTATCAAGGTTATCTGATAGGACAGTTTCCCGATGAAAGCGGGGCTATCATGGCCTGGAATAGCAGCGTTATGTACTTGGGCATATCCATAGGCGCGGCGGTAGGCGGCGCGGTTTTTTCCAGTGTCGGCTTTATTTTCGTCCCTCTTCTCAGCGCCGTGGCGGGTATTCTGGGCGGGTATCTTTGCCATCGAATGAAATTGTAATGCGGATGATGAAATCGTCAGACGCCTGGAAAAACCGTTTTCTTTAAGGCGCCTTGATGGCTTAGATTTGATCCTATTGTCTTTGTCGCAACACAATAGATTTCCGGATTTTTATTGGCGCGGCACGGATAGTGATGGGATCTTTGCTAAATTTAAGGCGGTAAAAGGTTGATGAACACGCCATTGTTGCCGGTCGTTGTCCTGACGATCGCCTGTGACGCTGTCTCTGATGCGATCTCACGGCGTTGGTAAAGTCAATGCCGCGTCTATCGCTAAGTAAGGTATTACTTATCGATTCGATAATAACAACGGATTGGTGATGTTCATCACGTTTCTGTACTTTAGTGCCATACCAACACACATGAGGATACCGTGATGTCAGTAATTAATACCCAGGTTAAACCGTTTAAAAACCAAGCATTCAAAGATGGCAAGTTCATCGAAGTCACTGAGAAAGATATCGAAGGCAAATGGAGCGTGTTCTTCTTCTATCCGGCCGACTTTACTTTCGTCTGCCCGACCGAACTGGGCGACGTTGCCGATTATTACGATGAATTCCAGCAGCGCGGCGTGGAAATCTACTCTGTTTCCACCGACACCCATTTTACGCACAAAGCGTGGCACAGCAGCTCTGAAACCATTGCCAAAATCAAATATACCATGATCGGCGACCCGACCGGCCAACTGTCCCGCAACTTTGAAATCCTGCGTGAAGATGAAGGTCTGGCTAACCGCGGTACCTTCATCGTTGACCCGCAAGGCATTATCCAGGCGGTGGAAATCACGGCTGAAGGTATCGGTCGCGATGCGTCAGACCTGCTGCGCAAAGTGAAAGCCGCTCAGTATGTCGCCTCTCACCCAGGCGAAGTTTGCCCGGCTAAATGGAAAGAAGGCGAAGCGACGCTGGCTCCGTCGCTGGATCTGGTCGGCAAGATCTAAGTCAGACCCCGCTGAGATCTGTTTTTTATCGGGTGCCTGGCACCCGATTTTTTGCACGGAGGATAACCAATGCTCGACAATACAATGAAAGTCCAGTTGAAAGCCTATCTGGAAAAATTAACTAAACCTGTTGAGTTAATTGCGACTCTGGATGACTCGGCAAAATCTTCTGAAGTAAGAGAATTACTGACTGAAATCGCTGGCTTATCTGATCAGGTCAGCTTTACTGAGGACAACAGTCTTCCCGTACGCAAACCCTCTTTTCTGGTGACCAATCCAGGATCGCAGAGCGGCCCGCGTTTCGCCGGCGCGCCGATGGGGCATGAATTTACCTCGCTGATCCTGGCTTTGTTGCAGGTCGGCGGACATCCGTCAAAAGAAGCGAAAGAATTACTCGACCAAATCCGCAATCTTGACGGTAAGTTCCAGTTCGAAACCTATTACTCGCTGTCTTGCCACAACTGTCCGGACGTGGTGCAGGCGCTGAATTTAATGGCCGTCCTGAATCCAAACATTACCCATACCGCGATTGACGGCGGCGTGTTTCAGGATGAGATCCAAAGTCGTAACGTCATGGGCGTGCCGACGGTGTTCCTGAACGGCGAACACTTTAGCCAGGGCCGTATGAGCCTAAGCGAAATCGTGACCAAAATCGATACCGGCGCGGGCGCAAAGCAGGTTGAAAAACTGAATCAACGTGATGTCTACGATGTGCTGATTATCGGCAGCGGCCCGGCAGGGGCGGCTGCGGCGGTTTATTCCGCGCGTAAAGGTATTCGCACCGGTCTGCTGGGCGAACGTTTCGGCGGCCAGATCCTGGATACCGTGGATATTGAAAACTACATTTCCGTGCCGAAAACGGAAGGGGCGAAGCTGGCGACCGCGCTGAAGAGCCATGTTGATGACTACGATGTCGATGTGATCGACGCGCAGAGCGCTGAAGCGTTAATTCCAGGCAGCAAACCGGGCGCGCCGCATCAGGTCGTGACCGTTTCCGGCGCGGTGCTGAAATCCCGCAGCGTGATCATCGCCACCGGCGCCCGCTGGAGAAACATGAATGTGCCTGGCGAGGATCAATACCGCACTCGCGGCGTGACTTACTGCCCGCACTGCGACGGCCCGCTGTTTAAAGGCAAGCATGTGGCGGTGATTGGCGGCGGCAACTCCGGCGTGGAAGCGGCGATCGATCTGGCCGGGGTAGTGAAGCACGTTACTCTGCTGGAATTCGCGCCGGAACTGAAAGCCGACTCCGTATTGCAGGATAAGCTGCGCAGCTTGCCGAACGTCGACATCATCCTGAACGCGCAAACCACGGAAGTGAAAGGCGACGGTCAGAAAGTCACGGGTCTGAGCTATAAGGACCGCGCCAGCGATACGTTGCATGAGCTGCCGTTGGAAGGGATCTTCGTGCAGATCGGTCTGCTGCCTAATACCAACTGGCTGGAAGGTACGGTCGCCCGTAACCGGATCGGCGAAATTGAAATCGACGCCAAGTGCGAAACCAGCGTTAAAGGCGTGTTTGCCTCCGGCGATTGCACCACGGTGCCTTACAAGCAGATTATCATCGCCACCGGCGAAGGGGCCAAAGCCTCGCTGAGCGCTTTTGATTATCTGATCAGAACGCAGTCAGCCGTCTGATACTGAGGTTGATGACAAAGTGCGTCGAGCGGTGAGAATGGATAGATCGTAAAGACGCGGCAAGTACCTCCCTGTAAGCTCGAGCCGCGCGAATAGGAATCTCAGGGATGAGATTCCCCCTTGCAGGGCCGTCGCAAGCGACGTTCAAAGGCGTTCCCAACGCCTTTGTCCCTGGCGCGGACGCTTTACTCTTCTATCCCATTCTCACCGTTCAGGTTAGGCGGATAGGTTTGTCAACAGTCTGACTGATATTGATCGCATCGACCAGATAGCGTCGGTGTGGTCGGTCATCCACTTCATCATTATCATTGCCACATTTGAAATTCTGTCTGCCGTGTCTGGCCCGTCGAGCAACGCTTGATGGGCTTTTTTTTGCCGTTATCGGCAAAAATAACGGGATAGGGGTTGCCAAGGGACGGCGGCGACTTCATAATGCCGGCCTTTCTTTGCACGGACGTAAGGAAATACTATTGATTGACGCGTTAAATGTTAACGGTGTTCACCCCCCTGCGGCGGCGTTTCCCAGAGAGGCTTTTCCAGCCTGTCGTTACGCATTTTTTTGATTAATCCATACAAAACATAATAATTTTTTGAACAGACTTATCCACAGGCCGCCTGTTGATCTTTTTCCCGTCGCGCTATCTTGCTGACGGCGCTGTATTTTCCATTTCTTTGATATTTATAGATAAAAATTACTTATAAAACGTTATCGCAATCACTTGTACTTTTTGTGACGGTTGATTGTGAAAGACTTTTTATATTTATGCACAGGCTGGACGACGTGTTGATAACGCCGGACGTCACGGCTCACGCATCACGCGGCAATCCTTTCTCGACCGCCCGAATCAACCTTTTTTTCCGCGCCGGCTGCACGTCAATTTCCCGCAATGCACGGCGCGTCATCTGCTGCTCAATGGCCCAGTGGATATGTTCGTCCAGCAGTGCGCTTTCGCCCAGCCGGGTTTGCAATGCCAGCACAATCTGCGCCTGATAGGGCGCATTTCCCAGCGCTACCGCGATATTACGCAGCCAGCGCAAATGGCCGATACGGCGAATGGCGGAACCCTCCGTAATGCGGAGAAATTTTTCTTCACTCCAACTGAACAGATCGAGTAATTCCGGGGTATGCAGCGCCGCGCGCGGGCTAAAATCGGTTTCGTCCGTTAATTGAGAGAAGCGATTCCACGGGCAAATTAACTGGCAGTCGTCGCACCCATAGATACGATTGCCCATCAGGGGGCGGAATTCCTCGGGGATCGCGCCTTCAAGCTCTATCGTCAGATATGAAATGCAGCGTCGGGCATCGACCGTGTACGGCTCGACGATGGCGCCGGTAGGGCAGGTTGTCATGCAGGCCACACAGCGGCCGCACTGTTCTTCCTGCGGTTGGTCTACCGGCAACGGCAGGTCGATCAGCAGCTCGCCGAGAAAGAACCAGGAACCGGATTCCCGATTTAATAAAAGTGAGTGCTTACCAATCCAGCCGAGTCCGGCTTTAGCGGCGAGCGGCCGTTCCAGAATCGGCGCTGAGTCGACGAACGGGCGAAAATTCAGTTCGCCGCAGTAGTCCTGGATTCGATCGCCGAGCTTTTTCAGCCGCTGGCGCAGCAACTTGTGATAGTCGCGGCCCAGCGCATAGCGGCTGACGTAACCTAGCCGGGGATTCTTTAGCGTACTGGCGAATGCCGCTTTCGCGGGCAAATAATTCATGCGCACGCTGATCACCCGCAGCGTGCCGGGCAATAGCTCATGCGGACGCGCGCGCAGCATGCCGTGGCGCGCCATCCAGGCCATTTCGCCATGATATTGCTTGTCCAGCCAGGCTTGCAGCTTAGGCTCCTCGGCGGATAAATCGGTATCGCAGATGCCGACCTGCTGGAAGCCCAGCGATAGCCCCCATTGCTTAATAAGTTGTGCCAATTCGCCGAGATCGTAGGGGTATACCATGACAAGCCGTAACGGGATTAGAGAGCGGGTTATTTTACCACATTACGCTTTACAGACCGATAGCGCGGTAATTTGCGTGAGCTATGGCGGTTGCCCCCATAGCTTGCTAACTTGGAACGATCTGCTGAACCATAAGGGGGCGTGATGACTGACGGCTTAACCTGTGGATCTGACTTTTCTCTTCCACAAACAGTATTCCAGGCGCAGTGGGTGCGTCGTGAAGAGGCGAACGCCGCTCGCGAGAGCGGGGTTTCATTGTATGAGCTGATGCGGCGGGCAGGACAGGCAACCTTTCAAATTGCCCGCCAATATTATCCAACCGCCAACCATTGGCTGATACTGGCGGGGCATGGCAACAACGGCGGCGATGGTTATGTGGTCGCCAGTCTGGCGCAGGCTGCAGGCATCACGCCTTATGTCATTGCCTGTACGGGCGACCGTGATTTACCGGCCGAGGCGCACGCCGCGCGTCAGGCCTGGCTGGATCAGGGCGGAACGATCCAGCGTGCCGACGCGCCGTGGCCGGATGATATCGACCTGATTATTGATGCTTTGCTGGGAACCGGCTTGTCCAATGCGCCGCGCTCCCCTTATGACGAACTGATTACCCAGGCAAACGCGCATTCCGCCCCCGTGGTCGCGATTGATATTCCTTCCGGATTAAATGCTGAAACCGGGCAGCGTGCGGGCAACGCCGTTCACGCCGAACATACGGTCACGTTTATTGCCCTGAAACCGGGGTTGTTAACGGGCAAGGCCCGCGATTGCGTCGGCCGATTGCACTATAACGCATTAGGATTATCCGAATGGATGGCCGCTCAAGCCGCGCCGATACGGCGGTTATCGGCGATATCGCTAACGGAATGGCTGAAGCCGCGGCGTCCGGACGTCCACAAAGGCGATAACGGACGCTTGTTGATTGTGGGCGGCGATTACGGCATGGGGGGCGCAGTATTTATGGCAGGGGAGGCCGCCTTGCGCAGCGGCGCCGGTCTGGTGCGAGTACTCACTCACAAAGAGTATTTATCGGCGTTGCTGACTGTTCGTCCGGAGCTGATGGTGCGGGAACTCACCGCCGATAATTTGCGGCAGGGGCTGGAATGGGCCGATGTCGTGGCGATTGGCCCCGGGCTGGGGCAGGACGAGTGGGGAAAAAATGCGCTGCGGCTGGCGGAAAATTGTAACAAACCGATGTTATGGGACGCCGACGCGCTTAACCTGCTGGCAATCGATCCGCATAAACGGCAGAATCGCGTGCTGACGCCGCACCCTGGCGAGGCGGCCCGTTTGTTGAACTGCCGTGTGTCTGATATTGAAAGTGATCGCTTACTTGCAGTGCAAAAACTGGTAAAACGTTATGGTGGCGTTGTTGTATTAAAAGGTGCAGGTACAGTCATTGCCGGCGAACAGGGCCAATTGGCCATTGCCGACGTGGGCAACCCCGGTATGGCGACGGGCGGTATGGGCGATGTGTTGTCCGGGATTATCGGCGGTTTGCTGGCGCAAAAGCTATCGCTGTATGATGCCGCCTGCGCGGGATGCGTTGTCCACGGCGCATCGGCTGACTGGCTGGCCGCACGGCGCGGAACCCGCGGTATGTTGGCAACCGATCTGATGCCTGTGTTGTCCCGATATGTCAATCCCGAATCGATACCCTTAGAAAAGACAGAATGAAAAAAATTGCGTTACCTCTGCCGGATGAGGCAGCAACCATCGCGTTAGGCGCGGCGCTGGCTAAAGCCTGTGAAAGCGCCTGCGTCGTGCATTTATATGGCGATCTTGGGGCAGGGAAGACGACCTTTAGCCGAGGTTTTTTACAGGCGCTGGGACATCAGGGCAATGTGAAGAGCCCGACGTACACCCTGGTCGAGCCTTATGCCCTCTCGCCGTTGTCGGTCTATCATTTCGATCTCTACCGTCTGGCCGATCCTGAGGAGCTTGAGTTCATGGGGATCCGTGATTATCTGGATCAGGACGCCATTTGCCTGATCGAATGGCCCCAGCAAGGCGCAGGCATTTTACCGGCTGCCGATCTGGCATTGCATTTGCTTTATCAGGAGCCGGGCCGGCAAGCCGAACTGTCGGCGCTTTCCCCTCGGGGAGAGGAGATTGTGCTGCGGGCGGCGAATCAGTTGGGGATAACAGCGCGATGATGAGCCGTATGATCAAGCCGTTCGTCTGGATGGGGTTGATGCTGTTCGCCAGCGCCGTCTGGGCCGCCAATCTATCTGATATCAAAGTGGATAACGCCTCCCGACAGGCAACCGTAAGCCTGAGCTTCAGCGGTCAGCCCGTCTACGCATTCTTTCCGCTGAGCAATCCCGCCAGAGTGGTGATTGATATTCGTCAGTCCGTGCTGATTCAGGGATTACCGCTGGAATTCAGCGGGCAAAATCTGATTAAGCGGGTCCGGACCAGTAATGCGCAGGACGCGCAAAGCATACGTCTGGTGCTGGATCTGACGCAATCCGCCAAGACCCGGGCGGTAACGCAGAAGACGGCTAATGGATACGCCGTGGTTTTTACCCTGGTCAGCGACAATCCCAGGGCGACGCAAAGCGCGCCGGCGGCGCGACGTGAGCAGCAACAGCCGCCGGCGAAGTCTCAACCGGCGAAAAATCCGTTCAATAACCAGCCGACCCTGGTGGTGAATAGCAATGCGTCGGCCAGAAAGCCTGCGCGCGCCGTCGGTAACGATAGCCACGAACCGGTGGTGGTGGCCATCGATGCCGGACACGGCGGCCAGGATCCCGGCGCCATCGGTCTGAATGGGCTGCGTGAAAAGGATGTCACCATCGCCATTGCCCGTAAGCTGCAAGCTTTACTGAGCAACGATCCCGCGTTCAAAGGGGTACTGACGCGCAACGGCGATTATTTTGTGTCGGTGATGGGGCGCTCCGACGTGGCGCGTAAACACGGCGCCAATATTCTGGTCTCCATCCATGCGGATGCCGCGCCAAATCGCAGCGCCACCGGCGCGTCGGTATGGGTGCTATCCAATCGCCGGGCAAACAGCGAAATGGCCGGTTGGCTGGAACAGCATGAGAAGCAGTCGGAGTTGCTGGGCGGCGCCGGCGATTTGCTGGCAAACAACAGCGCCGATCCTTACTTAAGTCAGGCGGTGCTGGATCTGCAATTCGGTCATTCCCAGCGCGTCGGCTATGACGTCGCCAGCAAAGTGTTGCGTGAACTTCAGCGCGTGGGCGGGTTACACAAATCCCGGCCTGAACATGCCAGTCTGGGGGTGTTGCGTTCGCCGGATATTCCTTCGCTGCTGGTTGAAACCGGGTTTATCAGCAATGTGGCGGAAGAGCGTCTGCTGGGCAGCAATGCTTACCAGGAAAAAATCGCCAACGCGATTTATCGCGGGGTGAAGAGCTATTTTCAGACGCACCCTTTGCAAGCCGCCCCAAAGCAGGAGGATCGCCCGGTTCCGCCGGCGACAAGCAGAGCGACAACGCCGGCGGAAAAGACCGGTAGCAGCGGCGGCATTCGCCATACGGTGGCGCGCGGCGAAACGCTGTCGTCTATCGCCGCGCGTTATGGCGTCAGCATGTCGGCGATCCGGGATATCAACAAGCTGAATAAAGATATTGTGTGGATTGGTCAGCGTTTGAGAATTCCGGCCAGCGGGGTAAAACAAACGGCGACAGCGGCCAGCGCCAAAAAAGCCGCCGCGGTGGTCAAACATAAAGTGGTGCGCGGCGATACGCTGAGTGCGATTGCCGACCGTTACGGCGTCAGCATGAAAGAGATTCAGCGGGCAAATGATATGAATTCAGGCGCCGTGCAACTCGGCCAGACGTTGCTCATCCCTTCTGCCTGAAGGGATTGTTATCCTGAATGTTCATTCCGTTAATGTAAGAGGGTATGCCATGTCGATTCAGGTTTTACCACCGCAATTGGCTAACCAGATCGCCGCCGGCGAAGTGGTGGAGCGGCCGGCCTCGGTCGTAAAAGAGTTGGTGGAAAATAGTCTGGATGCTGGCGCGACCCGTATTGATATTGACATAGAGCGCGGCGGCGCCAAATTGATTCGCATCCGGGACAACGGCGTCGGCATCAGCAAGGATGAGCTGACGCTGGCGCTGGCGCGCCATGCGACCAGTAAAATTTCGACGCTCGACGATCTGGAAGCCATTGTCAGTATGGGCTTCCGCGGGGAAGCGCTGGCCAGTATCAGCTCGGTTTCCCGACTGACGCTGACCTCCCGCACCGCACAGCAGTCCGAAGCGTGGCAAGCCTATGCCGAGGGGCGGGATATGGCGGTTACGGTCAAGCCCGCCGCCCATCCTGTCGGCACCACGCTGGAAGTGCTTGATCTGTTTTACAATACGCCCGCCCGGCGTAAATTCATGCGCACGGAAAAAACCGAATTCACCCATATTGACGAGGTGGTGCGGCGCATTGCGCTGGCGCGTTTTGATATCGCCATTACGTTGCATCACAACGGCAAGCTGATCCGGCAATATCGACCGGCGACCGAGCCTTCTCAGCATGAACGTCGGTTGGGCAGCATTTGCGGCAGCGCGTTTTTACAGCATGCGCTGGCGGTGTCGTGGCAGCATGACGATCTGACGATTCACGGCTGGGTGGCCGATCCTTCCGGGGCGAAGCAGTTGCCCGAAATGCAATATTGTTACGTTAACCAACGTATGATGCGCGATCGCTTGATCAATCATGCGATTCGCCAGGCTTATCAGGATCAGCTTAAAGACGATCAGCAGCCCGCCTATGTCCTCTATCTGGAGATCGATCCGCATCAGGTTGATGTGAATGTGCATCCGGCCAAGCATGAAGTCCGCTTTCATCAGGCGCGTCTGGTGCATGATTTTATTTATCAGGCGGTCATGGCTGTATTGCAGCAGGTGTCCGCGCCGGGGTTGGCGCTGCTGGAGCCGGGAAGCGAACAGCCGATACAGTGGCAGCAGGAAAACCGTACGGCGGCCGGAGAAAACCATTTTGCCCGGCCGGCCGCGCCTGCGGCGGCGAAAAGCGGCGGGCAAGGCTCAGGCAATGCTCGCGAGACGCAGCATCCGGGCTATCCGGCCGGCCCAACCTATCAGAAAAAACAGGGCGAGCTGTACCGCAAACTGCTGCAACCGAACGAGGTAGCGGAAGACGCCGCCCGGCCGCCGGCGGCGGAAACGGAGGTTATCCCTTCGCCGTCGGCGCCTGTCGCTACGCAAGGCGCCGACGCGGCGAAATCCGCCGCTATCGCGGAATCGCCGCTGGAGAGCAATGTAAGCGGCTTCGGCCGGGTGTTGACCGTCTATCCGCCCTGTTATGCCCTGCTGGAGTACCGCAAAGGGCTGGCGTTGCTTTCATTACCCGTCGCGGAGCGTTATCTGAAGCAGGTGCAGCTGACGCCGCCTGAAAGCGGATTGCGTCCGCAGCCGCTGCTGATTCCCCAGCGCCTGACGCTGAGTAAATCCGAACTCTCTGTATTGGCAAGATTTCAGCCGTTACTGGCGCTTTTTGGCGTCGATATTCATGTCGAGTCACAGCGTGCAACGTTACGAGCGGTACCTTTACCATTGCGCCAACAAAATTTACAAAACTTGATCTCTGAACTGGTAGGCTATCTGGCCGATCGTGAAACGGTAGAGCCGAACATTTTGGCCGCATGGATGGCCGCCCGCCTGAGCAGCGAACAGCAAAGCTGGAGTCATGCTCAGGCGATACAACTATTAACGGATGTAGAGCGCCTTTGCCCGCAACTGGCAACGGCGCCGCCGATTGAACTTTTATATAAGATGGATATCAATATTGCCATCAAGGCTCTGAAGCATGAGTGATTTTGCAAAGACGCCGCATCCGCCCGCGATTTTTATCATGGGGCCGACGGCGTCGGGGAAAACAGCGCTGGCAATGGCGTTACGTCGATATTTGCCGGTGGAGTTGATTAGCGTCGACTCCGCCCTTATTTATAAGGGCATGGATATCGGCACCGCCAAGCCGAGCGCGGATGAACTGGCCGAGGCGCCGCATCGTCTGATCGATATTCTCGACCCGGCGCAAGCCTATTCGGCGGCCGATTTCCGGCGGGATGCCTTGCGGGAAATGGCGGATATCAGCGCCGCCGGACGGATCCCCCTGCTGGTGGGGGGAACGATGCTGTATTTTAAAGCCCTGCTTGAAGGACTGTCGCCCCTGCCGTCCGCCGATGCGGCGGTTCGCCAGCGTATTGAAGCGCAGGCGCAAGAAATCGGCTGGGAAGCGATGCATCGACAGTTGTGCGAGATCGATCCGGTGGCCGCGACTCGGATTCATCCAAATGATCCGCAGAGACTCTCGCGGGCACTGGAAGTTTTTTTCGTTTCAGGTAACACTTTAACTGAACTGACAAAAACGACTGGAGAGGCGTTGCCTTATAACGTTCATCAGTTTGCTATTGCTCCGGCAACACGCGAATTGCTGCATCAGCGTATTGAGCTGCGTTTCCATCAGATGTTAACGGCGGGTTTTGAGGCGGAAGCGCGGGTTCTTTTTGCCCGACATGATTTGCATAAGGACTTGCCTTCCATTCGTTGTGTCGGTTATCGCCAGATGTGGTCATATTTATCGGGCGAAATTGATTACGATGAGATGGTTTATCGGGGAATTTGTGCGACACGTCAGTTGGCCAAGCGGCAAATGACCTGGTTACGCGGTTGGGACGACGTCTGTTGGCTGGACAGTGAAAAGCCGCAGGCGGCGTTGGACAAGGTAATACAGGTTGTTAGTGCATAGGTTGGGTGATTGTGTACAATTGGTGAGTCTCAGCGCATAAATTTTTTACATCGTTATTTTAGGACCCTAGGGGTTCTTTGTTACAAACAACATACAAATAAGGAAAATATAGAATGGCTAAGGGGCAATCTTTGCAAGATCCGTTCCTGAACGCATTGCGTCGCGAACGTGTTCCGGTTTCGATTTATTTGGTGAATGGTATTAAGCTGCAAGGCCAGATTGAATCTTTCGATCAGTTTGTCATTTTGTTAAAAAATACGGTTAGCCAGATGGTGTATAAGCACGCCATTTCTACAGTTGTTCCATCTCGTCCGGTGTCTCATCACAGTAATAATCCAGGCACCAGCAACTATCATGGTAGCAATCCGGCTGGGCAGCAACAGCCGCAGGAAAGTGATGACGCTGAATAAGGCGTATTGTCAATTCACCAAGGCGGGGGGGAAGAAACCATTATACCTATCCCTCGCCCTGGTGTTTTTTGATCGTTTGAGAGGTTACTCGCTTGTTTGACCGTTATGAAGCCGGTGAACGGGCCATACTTGTTCATATTTACTTCTCGCAAGATAAAGATACAGAAGATCTGCTGGAGTTTGAGTCTCTGGTCTCTTCTGCCGGAATTGAATCGTTGCAGGTAATTACCGGCAGCCGTAAGGCACCTCATCCCAAGTATTTTGTTGGCGAAGGCAAAGCCGAAGAAATTGCTCAGGCGGTAAAAGATACCGACGCTTTTGTGGTGCTGTTTGATCACGCGCTGACGCCTGCCCAGGAACGTAATCTGGAGCGTTTGTGCGAATGCCGCGTGATTGACCGCACCGGGCTGATTCTGGATATTTTCGCTCAGCGCGCGCGTACCCACGAAGGTAAGTTGCAGGTAGAGCTGGCGCAATTGCGTCACCTTGCCACCCGGTTGGTTCGCGGCTGGACTCACCTTGAGCGGCAAAAAGGGGGCATCGGTTTGCGCGGCCCGGGGGAAACCCAGCTTGAAACCGACCGTCGTTTGCTGCGTAATCGCATCAGCCAGATTTTATCCCGCCTTGAACGGGTGGAGAAACAGCGCGAACAGGGGCGCCGGTCGCGCGTTCGCGCGGATGTGCCGACGGTTTCCCTGGTGGGGTATACCAATGCCGGGAAATCCACGCTGTTTAACAAGATAACGTCGGCGGACGTGTATGCCGCCGATCAACTATTTGCCACATTGGATCCAACATTGCGCCGGATTGAGGTTGCTGATGTCGGTGATACGGTGTTGGCGGATACCGTAGGTTTTATCCGGCAGTTACCGCACGATTTGGTGGCTGCGTTTAAGGCTACATTACAGGAAACGCGTCAGGCTTCTCTGTTGTTGCATGTTGTGGACGCCGCCGATCCTCGTCTCGACGAGAATATCGACGCGGTAGACGCCGTGTTGGCGGAAATCGAAGCCGACGAAGTTCCCGTGCTGTTGGTAATGAACAAAATCGATATGCTGGAAGGTTTCGCGCCGCGTATCGATCGCAACGAAGAAAATTTACCGGTCAGAGTTTGGGTTTCTGCACAAACCGGTGAAGGCATTCCGTTGCTATTTCAAGCGCTGACTGAACGGCTATCCGGGGAAATCGCCCAATACGCATTGAGCCTTCCCCCTCAGGCCGGACGGTTGCGCAGCCGTTTCTACCAGCTTCAGGCAATAGAAAAAGAATGGATTGAAGATGACGGACATATCGGTTTGGTGATTCGTATGCCGATTGCCGATTGGCGTCGTCTCTGTAAACAAGAGCAGGAACTGACGGACTATATTGTCTGACCGGCAAATTGTCTAAACGGCGAAATAGTCTGATGGACTCTGGGATATTGAACCTGAAGAACACCTATCATAAAGAATGGAGCTAAAACATGGCGTGGAATCAGCCCGGTAATAACGGACAGGACCGCGACCCGTGGGGGAGCAGCAATAACAATAGCGGCAACTCTGGCGGAAATAATAATAAAGGTGGCCGAGATCAGGGGCCACCAGATTTGGACGATATCTTCCGGAAACTGAGTAAAAAACTCAGCGATCTGGGGGGCGGAAAAGGCTCTGGTTCCAGCAGCGGCGGAACTTCCGGCGGTTCCGGTCTGGGCGGCCGGGTTGTCGGTATTGTCGCGGTTGCGGCCGTCGTCATCTGGGCCGCCAGCGGTTTCTATACCATCAAAGAAGCGGAACGCGGCGTGGTGACGCGCTTTGGCAAGTTCAGCCATCAGGTTGAGCCCGGCCTGAACTGGAAACCGACGTTTATCGACTCCGTCAGAGCCGTGAACGTGGAATCCGTGCGCGAACTGGCGACCTCCGGCGTGATGCTGACCTCGGACGAGAACGTGGTGCGCGTCGAAATGAACGTCCAGTATCGCGTAACGGAACCGGAACGTTATCTGTTCAGCGTGACCAATGCGGATGACAGCCTGCGTCAGGCGACGGACAGCGCTCTGCGCGGCGTGATCGGTAAATACACCATGGATAAGATCCTGACCGAGGGTCGAACCATCGTGCGTACCGATACGCAGCGCGTGCTGGAAGAAACGGTACGGCCGTACAACATGGGCATCACCCTGCTGGACGTCAACTTCCAGGCGGCGCGTCCGCCGGAAGAGGTGAAGGCGGCGTTTGACGACGCCATTGCCGCCCGTGAAAACGAGCAGCAATACATTCGTGAAGCGGAAGCCTACGCCAACGAGGTTCAGCCGCGCGCCAACGGTCAGGCGCAGCGTATTTTGGAAGAGGCTCGCGCTTATAAAACCCGTACCGTTCTGGAGGCGCAGGGTGAAGTGGCCCGTTTCGCCAGAGTCTTGCCGGAATATAAAGCCGCGCCTGAGATTACGCGCGAGCGTCTGTATATCGAGACGATGGAGCGCGTTCTCAGCCATACCCGCAAGGTGCTGGTTAACGACAAAGGCGGCAACCTGATGGTACTGCCGTTGGATCAGATGCTGCGCGGCGGTTCCTCCGGCGGCGGCGAGAATACGTCAGGCGCCGGCAGCGCCAATCCGCTGCGTTTGCCCGCCACGTCCGGCAATAGCGGCGCGAGCAGCGGCCAGACGCGCAGCAGCAACAATGGAAATATCATGGATCAGCGCAGAGCCAATGCGCAACGTGATGACCTCACTCGAGTAGGGAGAGAATAATCGATGCGTAAACCCTTACTAATTATCCTGATCCTGGTACTGATGGTGGTCTATGCGTCACTGTTCGTGGTGCAGGAAGGCCAGCGCGGCATCGTGATGCGCTTCGGCAAAGTATTGCGCGATGATGAAAACAAACCGCTGATTTATGCGCCGGGATTGCAGTTTAAAATTCCGTTCATTGATTCAGTGAAGATGCTGGATGCGCGTATCCAGACCATGGAGAATCAGGCTGACCGCTTTATCACCAAAGAGCAGAAAGACCTGATCATTGATTCCTATATCAAATGGCGCATCAGCGATTTCAGTCGTTATTATCTGGCGACCGGCGGCGGCGATGTTTCTCAGGCGGAAGTGCTGTTGAAACGTAAATTCAGCGACCGTTTGCGTTCAGAGATCGGCCGTCTGGATTTAAAAGGCATCGTTACCGATTCGCGTGGTCAGTTGATGACCGACGTGCGTGAGGCGTTGAACACCGGCACCGGCGAGACAACCGAAGCGGATAACGCCATTGCTTCAGCCGCGGCGCGTGTTGAGCAGGAAACCACCGGCACTCAACCCCATATCAACCCGAACAGTATGGCGGCGTTGGGGATTGAAGTGATTGACGTGCGGATTAAGCAGATTAACCTGCCGACCGAAGTGTCCGACGCCATCTACCAGCGTATGCGCGCAGAGCGTGAAGCGGTAGCGCGTCGTCACCGTTCGCAAGGCCAGGAAGAGGCTGAGAAGTTAAAGGCGACGGCGGACTACGAGGTGACCCGTACGCTGGCGGAAGCCGAGCGTCAGGGGCGTATTTCCCGTGGTGAAGGCGATGCGGAAGCCGCGAAACTGTTTGCCCAGGCCTTCAGCGAAGATCCTGATTTCTACTCCTTCATTCGTAGCCTGCGCGCCTATGAAAGCAGCTTCAGCTCTAATCAGGACGTGATGGTGCTGAGTCCGGACAGTGATTTCTTCCGCTATATGAAATCGCCGGAAACGACGCTTCGCCGTTAATGTTTCCGCGATGACTTGCTTAAAGCCCGTGAATACGGGCTTTTTTTCGTGTCGCTGCAAGCGACGTTGAAAATCTGACAGGCAATTTGGAGTGTTTATGAATGCAACCGTTTGGATGGCTTTGGGATTGGTATTGATTATCGAAGGGCTGGGTCCCTTGCTGTTTCCCCGCATCTGGCGGCGTATGATTTTGGCGATGGCGCAGTTGCCGGATAATACATTACGGCGTTTCGGCGGTGGAATAGTGGTTGCCGGATGCGTTGTCTACTATATGTTGCGTAGCCGCATGGGCGGCTAGTCTTTATCTTAAAAATGTGCGCAAACCGGCGCTAAAAAGTACTGAAAGCGAGCAAATGAGATGTTAGAATCTTTTTTTAAGCAACCTGGTGATTCTTGAGATGGGTAAGAACGTCGTCGTACTGGGCACCCAATGGGGTGACGAAGGTAAAGGCAAGGTCGTTGACCTGCTGACTGAACGGGCTAAATATGTTGTGCGCTACCAAGGTGGCCACAATGCGGGCCATACTCTGGTTATTAACGGTGAAAAAACCGTTCTTCATTTAATTCCCTCGGGTATTCTGCGTGAGAATGTCATCAGCATCATCGGTAACGGTGTGGTGCTGGCGCCTGATGCCTTGATGAAGGAAATGACGGATCTTGAAGCGCGCGGCGTCCCGGTACGCGAACGTCTGCTGTTGTCTGAAGCTTGTCCGCTGATTCTTCCTTATCATGTCGCATTGGACAACGCGCGCGAAAAAGCGCGCGGCGCCAAGGCAATCGGCACGACGGGGCGCGGCATCGGTCCGGCCTACGAGGATAAGGTGGCTCGTCGCGGGCTGCGTGTCGGCGATCTGTTCGATAAACAGGCGTTTGCCGTTAAGTTGAAAGAGATCGTTGAATACCATAATTTCCAACTGGTTAACTATTACAAAGTCGAAGCGGTTGACTACCAGAAAGTGCTGGACGAGGTATTGGCGATCGCCGATATCCTGACCGGTATGGTGGTCGACGTATCCGATCTGCTGTATAAAGCCCATCAGCGCGGCGAGTTCGTCATGTTTGAAGGCGCTCAGGGTACGCTGCTGGACATCGACCACGGTACCTATCCGTATGTGACCTCTTCGAACACCACCGCAGGCGGCGTGGCGACAGGTTCCGGTCTGGGACCCCGCTATGTCGATTACGTTCTGGGTATTGTCAAAGCTTACTCCACGCGCGTCGGCGCGGGTCCGTTCCCGACCGAGCTGTTTGATGATGTCGGCGACTACCTTACCGAGAAAGGCAATGAATTCGGCGCGACTACCGGTCGTCGTCGTCGTACCGGCTGGCTGGATGCCGTCGCGGTTCGCCGTGCGGTTCAGATCAACTCCCTGTCTGGTTTCTGCATGACTAAACTGGATGTGCTGGACGGTCTGAAAGAAGTCAAACTCTGCGTCGGCTACCGCATGCCAGATGGCCGCGAAGTGGATACCACGCCGCTGGCCGCCGATGGCTGGGAAGGTATTGAGCCGATTTATGAAACCCTGCCCGGCTGGTCTGAAAGCACCTTCGGCGTGAAAGATCACAGTAAATTGCCGCAGGCGGCGCTGAACTACATTAAGCGTGTGGAAGAAGTGACCGGCGTGCCGGTAGATATTATTTCTACCGGTCCGGATCGCGACGAAACGATGATCCTGCGCGATCCGTTTGACGCCTGATTAGTTGACGAAGGACGGGTTGACCCGTCCTTTTTGCTGCCCCTCTATTTATCCGCCGTAAGTTCCGCCATCGCCTTTTTATTCAATGCATCCAGCAGCTTATTATGGATATTACTGAACCCGCCGTTACTCATCACCAATATGTGATCGCCCGGTAGCGCGGCTTTTGCGATCATATCAACCAGCGTATCGATGTCGGCGCTACAGTGCGCAGGCTGCACGCAGGATTCGGCCACTTCGGCCACCTGCCAGGGAATATGCTGGGGCTGAAATAGAAACACTTCATCGGCGCGACCGAGCGCCGGAGCAAGTTCGTTTTTACATACGCCCATCTTCATGGTGTTGGAACGTGGTTCAAGCACCGCCAGAATGCGGGCCGTTCCTCCGACCTTGCCGCGTAGCGCGGCCAATGTCGCCAGTATCGCCGTAGGATGATGGGCGAAATCATCATATACATTCACGCCATGCGCCGTACCGCGTAGCTCAAGCCGACGGCGGGCATTAACGAAACCGCCCAATGCGCGGCAGGCATCGGCAGGCAGTACGCCAACGTGGTGCGCCGCGGCAATCGCCATCAGTCCGTTATGCATATTGTGTTCGCCTACCAGGCTCCAGTGTACTTCGCCAACCACTTCGCCATTCAGGTAAACCTGATATTCGCTGGCGTCCGTCGAGACTTTTTTCGCGTGCCAGACGCCGTCTTCGCCGACCAGTTCTTGCTGGCTCCAACATCCCATCGCCATCGTCTGCTTGAGATGAATATCATTGGCGGGCAGGATGATTTTCCCGCTGCCGGGAACCAAACGCACCAGGTGATGGAACTGTTTTTGAATAGCTTTCAGGTCATCAAAGATGTCGGCATGATCGAATTCAAGATTGTTGAGAATCAGCGTGCGCGGGCAATAGTGGACGAATTTTGAACGCTTATCGAAAAAGGCGCAGTCATATTCATCTGCTTCAATCACCATAAACGGGCTGTCGCCTAAACGCGCCGAGACGGTAAAGTTGCCCGGCACGCCGCCAATCACGAATCCCGGCTGATACCCGCAATCTTCCAGGATCCAGGCGACCATGCCCGCCGTCGTGGTTTTGCCGTGGGTGCCGGCTACCGCGATGACCCAGCGATCGCGCAACACATAATCATGCAGCCATTGCGGGCCGGAAGTATAAGCTAACCCTTGTTCCAGAATGGCTTCAACGCAAGGATTGCCGCGCGTCATCGCATTGCCCACGATAACCAGATCGGGCGCGGGATCGAGTTGAGCCGGGTCGTACCCTTGCATCAGCGTGATTCCCTGTTCTTCCAGTAAGGTACTCATGGGTGGGTAAACGTTTGCATCGGAGCCGGTAACCTCATGCCCCAGCGAGCGGGCCAACAGCGCCAGGCCGCCCATAAAGGTGCCGCAGATGCCTAAAATGTGAATACGCATACAGTTTCCATCTATACAGTGAGTCTGCGCACATTCTAACCCCATGAAACCGTCATAAGAAATGGATTTGACTAGGTACTCACTTTCTCTTTGGGCTACACTGCAATCGAATACGCTGGCGGTTTTTAAATGAAACCGCTTTTCATCCGTAGACTCTGGAATAGTGTTATGAAAACGTTAGGCGAATTTATCGTCGAAAAACAGCACGATTTCTCTCATGCCACCGGTGAGCTTACCGCGCTGCTCTCTGCGATCAAACTGGGTGCTAAAATTATCCATCGTGATATTAACAAGGCGGGCCTGGTTGATATTTTGGGTACCAGCGGCATTTCCAATATTCAGGGCGAAGTACAGATGAAGCTTGATCTGTATGCCAATGAAAAGTTGAAAGCCGCGTTAAAAGCGCGGGGCGAAGTCGCCGGGATAGCCTCTGAAGAAGAGGATGAAATAGTTATTTTTGACGGCGAGCGGGCTGAAAACGCCAAATATGTGGTGTTGATGGATCCGCTGGACGGCTCTTCCAACATTGATGTAAACGTATCCGTCGGTACGATATTCTCTATTTACCGCCGCATCACGCCCTTGGGGGTTCCGGTAACCGAGGATGATTTCCTGCAACCGGGCAACAAGCAGGTTGCCGCCGGCTATATCGTTTATGGCTCCTCCACCATGCTGGTGTATACCACCGGACACGGCGTGCATGCTTTTACCTACGATCCCTCCCTCGGCGTGTTCTGCCTGTCTCATGAAAAGGTTCACTTCCCGGAAAAAGGGAATATGTACTCCATCAACGAAGGGAATTACATTAAATTTCCTCTGGGGGTGAAGAAATACATCAAATACTGTCAGGAACAGGACGAAGCGACGCTGCGCCCCTATACCTCGCGCTATATTGGTTCACTGGTTGCGGATTTTCACCGTAACCTGTTGAAAGGCGGTATTTATCTCTATCCAAGCACCGCCAGTTATCCGCAAGGCAAACTGCGTCTGTTGTACGAATGCAACCCGATGGCGTTTCTGGCGGAGCAGGCGGGGGGGAAAGCCAGCGACGGTGAACGCCGTATTCTGGATATCATTCCGGATAAGTTGCACCAGCGTTCGCCTTTTTTTGTGGGAACGGAGTCGATGGTCAATGACGTTGAGCGCTTTATCCGCGAATACCCGGATGAGTAAGCGCTAATTTGGCGGCTTGAATCATACGGCAGCGCGCCTCGCAGACGGAGGCGCGCTGATTATCCGCATTCCCTCACTGATTTTGTCCTTCAAACCAGCTTTCCAGAATAATCACGGCGGATGCCGCGTCGACGCTGCCTTTATCCAGCGCTCGAAATCCGCCGTGCTCAAACAGATCGGCCCGGGCTTCCACCGTGCTCAGACGTTCGTCATGCAGCGCGATTTGCACGCCAAAGCGGCCGTGCAGACGGTTGGCGAATTTCCGCGCTCTGGCGGTGAGCGGCTGTTCCGTTCCATCCATGTTTAGCGGCAGTCCCACCACGACCAGCGCCGGTTGCCACTCGGACAGCACTTTTTCTACTTTTTGCCAGTCAGGTATTCCCTCTTGCGCCTTGAACGACGTCAGCGGACGCGCCGTCCGGGTTATTTCCTGGCCGATAGCGACGCCAATGCTTTTGGTGCCGAAATCAAAGGCAAGAATGGTGCGGCTTGCCATCAGGCGTGACCTGCTTCAGTGGCGATATTATGGATATCCACGCCCAGTTTTTTGGCCGCCGCCCGCCAGCGTTCGGCAATCGGCGTATGAAACAGAATCTCTTTATCCGCCGGCGAAGTCAGCCAGGCATTGTCCAGCAGCTCGTTTTCAAGCTGGCCTTCTTCCCAGGCGGAATAGCCCAGCGCCACCAGCATGTTTTCCGGTTGATTCGCGGTGCCCAACGTCTCCAGTACGTCTTTCGAGGTGGTGATCATGGTGTCCTCGGAAATACTGATGCTGGAGCCAAAACCGTCGCAAGGGGTATGCAGGATAAACCCACGATCGTCGGCCAGCGGTCCGCCGGAAAAAACCGGTTTGTCCAGGCTGATTGCGGGATCGCGCGGCGTTGGGTTTATCTTTAGCTTCTTCAGCACGTTCTCCACGGTAAACTGCTCCATGGGTTTGTTGATGATCAACCCCATGGCGCCGTCTTCATTATGTTCGCAGATATAGACCACCGAACGCTTAAATACCGGATCCTGAAGTGCTGGCATGGCGATGAGAAAGTGATGCTGTAAATTCATTTGTGCTATCGATCTTTGTCGGCGTTTGATGATCGGCTCGTCAACACAGTACGAGCCGGGCGTTCATGCATTCCGGCTGAAGATATCGCCAGGAACGCATTAGCTGTTACGCGCAGCCAGACGTTTTTTAATCGCATCCATAAGCATGCCGGTGATGGAGATATCCGGATAGGCCGCTTCAATCTCACGTACGCAGGTCGGGCTGGTAACGTTAATTTCAGTCAGACGATCGCCGATGATATCCAGACCCACAAAGATCAGGCCTTTCTGCTTCAAGGTGGGGGCGATTTCATTGGCGATCTGCCAGTCGCTGTCGCTTAGCGGACGGGCTTCTCCTCGTCCTCCCGCCGCCAGATTGCCGCGCGTTTCGCCGCTTTTGGGAATACGGGCCAGGCAGTAAGGAACGGGTTCTCCGTCAACGACCAACACGCGTTTATCGCCTTCTTTAATCGCCGGCAGATAGTTTTGCGCCATGCAGTAACGGCTGGCATGTTCGGTCAATGTTTCAATGATAACGGAGACGTTGGCGTCATCCTGTTTCAGACGGAAAATAGAGGTTCCCCCCATGCCGTCCAGCGGCTTCAGGATGACATCGCCATGCTTCTGATGGAACTGACGCAGCTTATCCGCGCTCCGGGTGACCAGGGTATCCGGCGTCAGATGCGCGAACCAGGCGGTGAAGAGTTTTTCGTTGCAATCACGCAGGCTCTGCGGTTTATTGACGATCAGCGTGCCTTTCTCTTCCGCGCGTTCCAGGATGTAGGTGGCGTAAATGAATTCCGTATCGAACGGCGGATCCTTACGCATCAAAATGACATCCAGCTCTTCCAGCGCGATATCCTGTTCGCCGGAGAAATCATACCAGCCATCATAGTCGTACTGTACGTTCAGACGACGGGTGGTGGCGCGGGCCACGCCGGCATGCAGATAGAGATCGTTCATCTCCATGTAATGCAATTCCCAGCCACGACGCTGTGCTTCCAGCAGCATGGCGAAACTGGTGTCTTTCTTGATATTGATGGCGTCAATCGGATCCATCACGATACCGAGTTTGATCATTATTTTCTCCTTTACCCCAGATCGCCGAAACGTACCTGCAAGGCGGTAATTGCGGTGAGCGCTGTGGTTTCTGTACGCAATACGCGCGGCCCCAGGAGGATGTCGGTAAATCCGTACTCCGAGGTCATCGAAATTTCATTGGAGGATAGACCTCCTTCCGGGCCGATCAACAATCGAACCCGCTTTACCGGCAGCGGCAAGGTATTAATGCTTTGCGTGGCGCGTGGGTGCAGATTGAGTTTTAATGCTGAATCCTGCTCGGCGCACCAGCTTTCCAGCGTTATCGCCGGGCGTACTTCCGGCAGACGGTTACGGCCGCACTGTTCGCAGGCGGCTATCGCGATCTTCTGCCATTGACCGATCTTCTTTTCCAGCCGATCGGCGTCTAATTTTACACCACAGCGTTCAGAAAACAGGGGAGTGATGATATTCACGCCCAGCTCAATGGACTTCTGAATGGTGAACTCCATTTTTTCGCCGCGGGACATGACCTGTCCCAGGTGCAGATGCAACGGCGATTCTTTATCTTCCAACTTACCTTCTGTAACGCGGACCCGCACACTTTTTTTACCTGACTGAACAATTTCGGCGGCAAAGATGTAATTGCTGCCGTCGAATAATTGCAACGGCTGGCCGCTGCTCATGCGCAGAACACGCCCAACGTGGTTGGCCGCCTCTTCACTCAGTTCAACTTCGCCGCCCGCGAGCGGCAGCGTCTCGGGATGAAAAATGCGCGGTATTCGCATACTGATGTTCCGACCTTAATCATGTAGTAATCTGAACTGGACCTGTTGTGTCCAATAAAGGCAAACCACCGTCGGTCAGACGGTGGTTTTACGGACGGTCATTCCTTCGTCTTGCAGGTTACCGGCCTTGCAACCTGAAATCTGTCGGGCATGACGATACACGCTATAGTAGGTAGACTGACTATTGCTGGCAAGCCTGTTGAACGTAAGGGTTATGATTCCCTTGTTTTGCGGCAATGCGCTGGTCGCGAGTACATTCCCATGGCGTGACCGGAAATTGTTTATCCCAGGCTTCGAACAGTTGGGTTTGCTGTCTGGATAGCCGGAGATGGTAGCGATCCCGCATGTAAAAATAGGTGCGGGCGATGGGGCCGCGGGCGCGGGCCGGCGGCTCCGCCGCTTTGTTTTTAAAGTCGATCTTCATTTCACACTGGCCGTATTCGGACTTGCCGCCGTTCCATTGGCCATACATGAAATTACCGCGATCGCCGTTGATCTCGCCGATGGCGGGTTGCAGGTTATGTAGGTCGGTTTCCATTTCACGGTATACCGGATCTCTGCTGCAATTCTTTCTGCCGCCGTTTTGCCAGCACTGGCGCTGATGACCGAACTGCCAGGCGGGGACGACATGTTCCCATTCAATACGGCTGGCGCGCTGCTCGCTTTTTCTTACCTGATAGCCGCAGGAGGCGAGATCGGGAATGCCTTTTTTCCCCTGCCATTTGATTTCACAACCGCAATAAAACGTGCCGGGCGCTCCCTGATTGACCTGTACCGCGGCGGCTTTTGCCTGAGTAAAGTTATTGATGTTTTGACTAAAGGCGGCGGCGGAAAACAGACCAAACCCGACCGATGCGATAGCGAGTGTT
Organism: Brenneria sp. g21c3; assembly: GCF_040240345.1. Classification (NCBI taxonomy): domain Bacteria; kingdom Pseudomonadati; phylum Pseudomonadota; class Gammaproteobacteria; order Enterobacterales; family Pectobacteriaceae; genus Brenneria; species Brenneria sp. g21c3. Next base: position 136,354 of record NZ_JBEIAB010000002.1, read on the forward strand.
TTGCGTAGCATATTCCAAAATACCCCATGGGCAATAAATCAGGCAGACTACCGGATGTGACTTCGGCAGGCAAATGCAAAAGCTGGTTTTTTAAGCTGATAATTTTCTTTTAAATAGAATTTGTTACGACGAAACGTAATGTTCCACCGCAATGGCGGCAACGATATTCTGTTTCGCCGCGCAGCACGCGGTTATGACGCCGCACGGTTAACTGATGCTGTCGACAACCACACTGATAGGGGAAAGTTTTGCCCTGCACGGATTTCACCTCGAAGCGGTGCGTGCGCCGGGCCGGCGTCTGCAATACGCTCTCCATCATCCACCGCCACTCATTGCCATGCGGCGCGACTTTGCCAAAGCGGGCAAAAACCAGCAGATGAGCTAATTCGTGCGGGACGACTTCATCAATAAAAGTTTGCTGGTTTTCCTGCAAGAGAACAGGATTGAGGCGGATTTCCCACTGTTGTAGCCAGGCTGTGCCGGCCGTCGACCCGCGCTGCTGATAGCTAACGACAGGCTCGGGGTAGTCGCTGTTCAAGGCCAGATTGGCTTGCCGGAGTTTTTCTCGCAGGCAACGCATGACCGCCTGATGGTAGGCAATGGGAATTCTCGGTGTATTCATACGAAGAAGGATAAAACGGGGCGGGGCGCAGCGCAATAACCCCTCTTGCGTCTCCCCCTTGCCAGGGGGAGACGCGATGCGGTATTACCGTTACAAACCGGCGGCTTCACGCAACAGCGCGGCTTTATCGGTTTTTTCCCACGGGAAGTGTTCGCGGCCGAAGTGGCCGTAAGCCGCGGTTTCCTGATAGATCGGGTGCAGCAGATCCAGCATCTGGATTAAGCCGTAAGGGCGCAGATCGAAGAACTCGCGCGCCAGCAGGATCAGTTTTTCGGTCGGGACTTTTTCCGTGCCGAAGGTTTCGATCATGATGGAGGTCGGTTCCGCGACGCCGATAGCGTAAGAAACCTGGATCTCGCAGCGATCCGCCAGACCGGCGGCAACGATGTTTTTCGCCACATAGCGAGCCGCGTAAGCGGCGGAACGGTCCACTTTCGATGGATCCTTACCGGAGAATGCCCCACCGCCGTGACGAGCGGCGCCGCCGTAGGTATCGACAATAATTTTACGGCCGGTCAGACCGCAGTCGCCCATCGGGCCGCCGATAACGAAACGTCCGGTTGGGTTGATGAAGAATTTCGTGTTGGCGGAAAGCCATTCAGCAGGCAGCACCGGCTTGATGATCTCTTCCATCACGGCTTCATGCAGATCTTTCTGCGCAATATCTTCCGAGTGCTGAGTCGACAGAACCACCGCATCGATACCGGCGATTTTTCCATCGTCATACAGGAAAGTCACCTGGCTTTTCGCATCGGGACGCAGCCATGACAGGGTGCCATTTTTACGTACTTCAGATTGACGCTGGACCAGACGATGCGCGTAAGTGATCGGCGCCGGCATCAGAACGTCTGTTTCGTTGGTGGCGTAACCGAACATCAAGCCCTGATCGCCTGCGCCTTGCTCCAGCGGATCGCTGCGGTCGACGCCCTGGTTGATATCGGGGGATTGCTTCCCGATGGCGCTCAATACGGCGCAGGAATTGGCATCAAAACCCATTTCGGAATTAACGTAACCAATGTCGCGCACAGTACGGCGTGTGACTTCTTCGATATCTACCCAGGCGCTGGTCGTGATTTCACCACCGACTAACACCATACCGGTTTTTACGTAAGTCTCACAGGCGACGCGCGCCTTAGGATCTTGCTCCAGAATAGCGTCAAGGACGGCATCGGAGATCTGGTCCGCAATTTTATCCGGGTGTCCCTCAGAGACAGACTCGGACGTAAAAAGGTGTTTAGCCATGAGTTTCTTTACCTTCAAATCAAAGCCGTTAAGCAATTTACCCGTTAATCAGTTTGGATGGATTAACATCTGGACGTCTATTCTAGGTCACGTTTTGTTCTCATTACCAGCAGTTTTTGGTTTTAACCGATCATCGTTTTTTGTTATCGGTCATTTTTTCTTACCGAGTAGCCGTCGACGGCGATATTTTCATTTTGCTTTTCCCGCATCATGTCGGTATAAACGGCAAGCGGTTTGTTCGCCGTGATAAAGGTATATTGACCGTTCCGTTGATGGTTTAACCGTATGCCCCGCGGCGTGCGTGGAGGTGATAGGATTAATGATCCGTTGTTTACTGAGTGTGTTGCGTTCACAACGCCTTTCTTTTGACGCCATAGCGTCATGCGCTCACCCCTTCTCTTTGTTTGCTCGAAGTTGCCTGTCTTTGAATTCGACGCAGGATTCCAGGGCCGGTTAGTCTGCCGCTGTTCCCTGAGCCGGAGGCGAACGCTGCTCTGCCGGTAATGATTTTTCCTGTTCTTTCCACCATGAGTTTTCACTGACCCGTACCACGGAGTCTGACAACGTGTTTTACACTAATAAGAGTAATACAACGGCGGCATACTGTATTCAGTCTGGTTTTTCACTGGCGATGCGGCGTGTTGCGAGCATTATGCTGGTTGTTTATTTAGGCGCTGAGACGATCAGCCGTACAAAAAAAGAAGAGGTTCGTTATGTCTGACGACATGATTCATCAGGGCTCGTCAGCGACGGGTAAATATGAAAATTTGCGCTCCATGCAGGAGGTTGCCATGAATGACCAGAATGCCAGCGAAATGCTTCGTACTTATAATATTGCCTGGTGGGGTAATAATTATTACGACGTTAATGAGTTAGGGCATATCAGCGTTTGTCCGGATCCCGATGTGCCGGAAGCGCGCGTCGATCTGGCCAAGTTGGTCAAAGAGTTGCAGGAAGAAAGGCACCAACGCCTGCCGGCGCTGTTTTGTTTCCCACAGATTCTTCAGCACCGTTTGCGATCCATTAATGCGGCGTTTAAACGGGCGCGCGAATCCTTTGGTTATCAGGGCGATTACTTTCTGGTTTACCCCATCAAGGTCAACCAACATCGCCGCGTCATTGAGTCGTTGGTTAATTCCGGCGAGCCAATGGGACTGGAGGCCGGATCCAAGGCGGAATTAATGGCGGTGCTGGGCCACGCCGGCATGACGCGCACGGTGATAGTCTGCAACGGTTATAAAGATCGCGAGTATATTCGTCTGGCGTTGGTCGGCGAAAAGCTGGGACACAAGGTTTATCTGGTCATTGAGAAAATGTCCGAGATTAAGCTGGTGCTGGAAGAGGCTGAGCGTCTGAACGTGGTGCCGCGTCTCGGCGTGCGCGCCCGTTTGGCTTCCCAGGGATCCGGCAAATGGCAGTCCAGCGGCGGCGAAAAATCCAAATTCGGTTTGGCGGCGGCGCAGGTGTTGCAATTAGTTGAAATGCTGCGTGACGCAGGCCGGCTGGAAAGTCTGCAACTGCTGCATTTCCATCTCGGCTCCCAGTTGGCGAACATCCGCGATATCGCCACCGGGGTGCGTGAGTCCGCCCGTTTCTACGTTGAGCTGCATAAACTGGGCGTCAACATTCAGTGCTTCGACGTCGGCGGCGGTTTAGGGGTGGATTATGAAGGAACGCGTTCCCAGTCGGACTGTTCGGTCAACTACGGTCTGAATGAATACGCCAATAATGTGATTTGGGGTATTGGCGACGCCTGCAACGAATATGGGTTGCCGCACCCGACGGTGATCACCGAATCGGGCCGGGCGGTGACTGCGCATCATACCGTATTGGTTTCCAATATTATCGGGGTGGAGCGTAACGAGTTCAGCGAACCTTCGGCGCCGGAAGAGGATGCGCCGCGCGCGTTGGAAAGCCTGTGGTCAACCTGGCAGGAAATCAAGCAGCCGGGAAACCGTCGCTCGCTGCGAGAATGGCTGCACGACAGCCAGATGGATCTGCATGATGTGCATACTCAATATACGCACGGCATGCTGGATTTAACCCAACGGGCGAAAGCGGAGCAGCTTTATCTGAGTATCTGTCAGAAAATTCAGCAGCAGCTGGATCCCAGCAACCGTGCTCACCGACCGATTATTGACGAATTGCAGGAGCGTATGGCCGATAAGCTGTACGTCAACTTCTCGTTGTTCCAGTCGATGCCGGATGCATGGGGAATCGATCAACTTTTCCCGGTGATGCCGCTGGAAGGGCTGGATAAACAACCCGAACGCCGTGCCGTCTTGCTGGATATTACCTGTGACTCAGACGGGTCTATCGACCATTACATCGATGGGGATGGTATCGCGACCACGATGCCGATGCCGCCGTATGATGCCGAAAATCCGCCGTTACTGGGTTTTTTCATGGTAGGCGCTTATCAGGAAATTCTGGGGAATATGCATAATCTGTTTGGCGATACGGCGACCGTCGACGTATTCGTTTTCCAGGACGGCACCATCGAGATCGATGAATCGGATGAAGGGAATACCGTTGCGGATATGCTGGAGTATGTTCAGCTCGATCCCGAAGTTTTGCTGGCGCGTTTCCGCGATCAGGTAAAAGGTACCGACCTGGATGCGGCGCTCCAGGCGCAATTCCTGGAAGAGTTTGAAAATGGTCTTTATGGGTACACCTATTTAGAGGACGAGTGACGTTTTAATCGCTCAAGGCAGATTGCGGAAGGATGTGCCGGCGCACATCCTTTTTTTTAGCATTAAGCCAGGGAATCCATGGCGTCGATATTTTTTATCGATGCGGATGGATAAGCCGCATCGCCGGGAAGACCATCCCTGAAGAGAATTTTGGCGATGAGTATTAATGAGTTTTTGTCCTGAACGCCATATTTATTCAATAATCTTGATTTGCTGTTCAATACGGATTTTTTATTCAGGCCGACGATGGCCGAGATTGACTCCACGCTGTAGCCCGCAATCCAATATTGAAAAACGGCATACTCTGATTTGGATAGTCTGACCGGCATGAGTGAATGCCGGCTATGCTGTGGGATAACGTCCAGCAACTGATAAAAGGCCGCTATCGGCGAGGATTTGGAAATAAGCAGCGTCTTTTCATCGATACATACCGGCGGGTGAAGGGGGGAGGCGTTGATGATCACGAAGGCGGCCGCCATAGGGTAAAAAAACGTTCTTACTGATTCGTAATATTCCTCAAACCCTTCGCTACTGCCGTCGATGATAAAGATACAGGTTGTTCTTCCCTGGGAAAGCGTAAACCGGCTGGAGGGTCTCACATATAGCGCAGGAATGCTGGCCAGGACTTCTCGTAAGCCCACGGTGGTAAAATGACATTTGCTGAAAATTCTCACATCCATGATTATTAACACATCAACGTTTGTTTTTTAAAAGGAGACAACCCAACAAGGGTTGCTGACGCCGCAAATACTACTCAACCGTTAAGAAAGTATTAAATGGGTGTGGTTTCAAATGGATATCTTGAAAAAATAAAAAGTGGAGAAGTATTTATTCTATATTTTTATGTTTATTTCAGGGGGAATTCAATGCCCGTAGGGGCGCTATTATGCTTGATTTGTAAACGTATTGCCATCTTTAAAATATATGAATTTCGCCCGCGTCGAAGAGAAAGATAATAAAGTCATATTATTTTAGACTATCATTTTTTATTCTTCGATTGGTTAACGCTATTACCGGTGGGGCGCTATCGAGGCCGCTAGCGAATGAGAAAGGCGACATTATTTAACAATAAATCGGCGAGGGCGGACAGTGTTGGCAACGGCACCTGGCGATACCAGGTGCCGGATGGGTATCAAATGTCTAAACGATTATTTGCCCGCGGCAATACGCTCACGGATATGTTTGGCGCGCCCCTCTGATGACGGATGCGAATCAAACATGCTGCTCTCATGTCCTGCATCCAGCTTGGCCAGTTTCTCAAAGCTGGTTGCCAGACCTTCGGTTTTGATGCCGCGTTTTTTCAGCAGATCAAACGAGTAGTCATCGGCCTGCGACTCTTGCGACTGGGAGAACTGCGCATTAACCAGTTTTTCACCCAGATCGGCAAGTTGGGACTGTGATAACGAAGCCGCCACGCCGCCCGCGGAAGCCGCGGCGGAACGGGCTGCGGTCGCGGCGTAAGCCACCTGCATGGCTTTGCGGGTGTGACCCAGCGCGACATGGCCCATTTCATGGCCCAGAACGCCCTCGATCTCATTGTCCGTCATCATGTCCATCAAACCGCTGTAAACGCGGATACAACCGTTTGCCATCGCCCAGGCGTTGACATCTTTGGTCAGATAAACCTTATAGTTGGCCGGCGTACCGTTAATATCGTGGCCCAATGCGTTCGAAATTTTATTCAGACGTTTTGTGTATACGCTATTAGCCGGAGCTATTTGAGCTTCTTTATCCATCTGCTCACAGGATTGGTTACTTAGCGTTTTTACCTGTTCGTCACTGAGTGTGGCCGCCTGGAAAGCCTGGGTGCCGGATTGTATCAGTGCGCTGGAGTCAAGATTCTGGCAGCCGCTGAGTAAAGCGGCGATACTGAGTGCCAGCAGAGGCAAAGAAATTCGAGATGTCATAAACATATTCCCTAAGATAGTGAGGTATAAAAATAAAAGCGTTGGCAACATAACCGAAAACATGATCGGGTAGTAGGCCATAATTCTGATTTATATCCGATAGTTATTCCTTGATGGGGCGCAAGTCTGCGGCGTTAAGCCCGGTTAGCGGCGATACGGAAAAAGAGTGGTTGACGAATTAGTGACTCAATCCACCGTTTTTGCTCACGGTTCCATGTGCATTCGCCTTGATTTTCATGTACATTTATAGTCATCTTTTCTTCGCCTTTCCTGGCTAACGTGTTGATTAATATCCTATGTCTGACAAGACATCTGTTCAATCCGATCTGGAGTAAAGCATGTCCTCTCGTAAAGAACTTGCCAATGCTATCCGTGCGCTGAGTATGGATGCGGTGCAAAAAGCTAAATCCGGTCACCCCGGCGCCCCGATGGGGATGGCGGATATCGCCGAAGTTCTGTGGCGTGATTACCTGAACCACAATCCAGCCAACCCGCACTGGGCTAACCGCGACCGTTTTGTGCTGTCCAACGGCCACGCTTCAATGCTGATATATAGCCTGCTTCACCTCACCGGCTATGACCTGCCTATCGAAGAGTTGAAAAATTTCCGTCAACTGCACTCTAAAACTCCCGGTCATCCCGAGTACGGTTACACGCCGGGCGTGGAAACCACGACCGGACCGCTGGGACAGGGCATTGCCAATGCGGTGGGTATGGCGATTGCGGAGCGTACGCTGGCCGCGCAGTTTAACCGTCCGGGTCATGAAATTGTCGACCATTACACCTATGCCTTCCTGGGCGACGGTTGCATGATGGAAGGCATTTCTCATGAAGTCTGCTCGCTGGCAGGGACGATGAAGCTTGGCAAGCTGACGGCGTTTTATGATGACAACGGCATCTCCATTGACGGCCATGTGGAAGGCTGGTTTACCGATGACACGGCTGCCCGTTTTGAAGCCTACGGTTGGCACGTCGTTCGCGGCGTAGACGGTCACGACGCGGATGCGATTAAGCGCGCCATCAACGAAGCCAAGCTCGTTACCGATAAACCATCGCTGCTGATATGTAAGACGGTGATCGGTTTCGGTTCGCCGAACAAAGCCGGTACGCACGATTCCCACGGCGCGCCGCTGGGCGATAGCGAAGTCGCGGCATCCCGCGAACAACTGGGCTGGAAATACCCGCCGTTTGAGATCCCGAAAGATATCTACGCCGAGTGGGATGCGAAAGCCGCCGGTAAGCGTAAAGAAGCCGCCTGGGATGAAGCCTTTGCCGCTTACGCCAGCGCTTATCCCGATCTGGCCGCCGAGTTTAAACGCCGCACCAATGGCGAACTGCCGGCTGACTGGCAGGCCGACGCGCAGAAATTTATTGAGCAGTTGCAGGCCAATCCGGCGAAAATCGCCAGCCGCAAAGCCTCGCAGAATGCGCTGGAAGCCTACGGCAAGTTGTTGCCGGAATTCCTGGGCGGCTCCGCCGACCTGGCGCCGAGCAATCTGACGGTGTGGTCTGGCTCGAAGTCGCTGGATAAGGATAACGGCGGCAATTATATCCACTACGGCGTGCGTGAATTCGGTATGACGGCGATTGCCAACGGCATCTCGCTGCACGGCGGTTTTATCCCTTATACCGCCACCTTCCTGATGTTTGTGGAATATGCCCGTAATGCGGTTCGCATGGCGGCGCTGATGAAGATTCGCAGCATTTACGTCTATACCCACGACTCCATCGGTCTGGGCGAAGATGGCCCGACCCACCAGCCGGTTGAACAGTTAGCCAGCCTGCGCGTAACGCCGAATATGAGCACCTGGCGTCCGGCCGATCAGGTTGAAACCGCCGTGGCATGGAAATATGCCGTTGAGCGTCAGGACGGTCCGACGGCGTTGATTCTGTCGCGTCAGAACCTGGCTCAGCAGGATCGCAATGCCCAGCAACTGGCGGATGTAGCGAAAGGCGCGTATGTGCTGAAAGACAGCGGCGGTCAGCCGGAAGTGATCCTGATCGCCACCGGTTCCGAAGTGGAACTGGCGGTGGGCGCCTATGACAAACTGACGGCGGAAGGGCGTAACGTTCGCGTGGTGTCGATGCCGTCTACCGATGCGTTCGACAAACAGGATGAAGCCTACCGTGAGTCGGTATTGCCGAAAGCAGTGTCGGCCCGTGTGGCGATTGAAGCCGGTATCGCGGACTACTGGTACAAGTATGTCGGTCTGAACGGCGCGATTGTCGGGATGGAAAGCTTCGGCGAATCCGCACCGGCGGAACTGCTGTTTGAAGAGTTCGGTTTCACGGTGGATAACGTGGTGGCGAAGGCTAAAGCGTTGTTGAAGTAAGTTCAGAACCGGCGCGATGCCGCCGGCGGTTGCTGACCAACCTTCGTGGCTTGTTTCCCTTTCGCAGGGGAGGGCGCAGGCAGGCCACTCCCTCTGGTAAAGTCGGGGCGGGAGGAGGGTTATTGGTAAAGCGCCGGACTTTGTCATCAGACTGAGCCGCCAGAGCGATCTGGCGGCTTTTTGTATGGCGGCGCCATCTCTCCAGCTCGCCGTTCGTCTGGTAGAAATATGACGTGGGTCACTCTTCTGATGAGAGTCGAGTGAGAATATTTCTTTTGCAGGTTAATTCGTTTATGCTAGCTGAAGCGTTTCAGTTGTGATGTTGATAGCATTTATTCAACACAATCGGGCTTGCGCGGATTTGAATTCGGTTTAGCGAGCCCGGCAGGAGACGCAGGCGCGAGTCTGAGTGATTTAAGCATGCCGACGCCATTGCCACTTTCAGCAAGAAGTCTATATCCTATGCGGGTGGCACTATCATCGTTACACAGGGAACTGCATGACAATCCGTATTGCTATAAACGGTTTTGGCCGCATCGGCCGTAATGTCTTACGCGCGCTGTATGAGTCGGGCCGCCGGGCCGAGATCTCGGTGGTGGCGATCAATGAGCTGGCAAGCGCCGAAGGTATGGCTCATTTGCTCAAGTATGACTCCAGTCACGGCCGTTTCCCCTGGGATGTGCGTCAGGAATGCGATCAACTGTATGTCGGGGATGATTGCATCCGGCTATTGCATCAGGCGGCGATCCCATCGTTGCCCTGGCGTGAACTGGGTATTGATGTGGTGCTGGACTGTAGCGGCGTTTACGGCAGTCGCGAAGATGGCGAAGCGCATCTGGCGGCGGGGGCCAAGAAAGTGCTCTTTTCTCATCCGGGAACGCCCGATCTGGACGCCACCGTAGTGTTTGGCGTCAATCATCAAAATTTACAGGCCGAACACCGTATCGTGTCGAATGCATCCTGCACAACCAACTGCATTATTCCTATCATTAAATTGTTGGATGACGCATTCGGTATCGAAAACGGCACGGTAACGACGATCCACTCATCGATGAACGATCAGCCGGTGATTGACGCCTATCATCGCGATCTGCGCCGTACTCGCGCGGCCAGCCAGTCCATCATTCCGGTAGATACCAAACTGGCGGTGGGCATCACCCGGATCTTTCCGCAGTTTGTCGATCGTTTCGAAGCGATATCGGTTCGGGTCCCGACAATTAACGTGACGGCAATCGATTTAAGCGTCAGCGTGAAGAATGCCGTCAATGTGAATGAAATTAATGCGCTTTTGCAAAAATCAGCGCATGGGGCATTTCGTGGTATAGTTGACTATACCGAATTGCCGCTGGTTTCGGCCGATTTTAACCACGATCCGCATAGTGCTATTGTTGACGGCACGCAGACCCGGGTTAGTGGTCAGCACCTGATTAAAACGCTGGTCTGGTGCGATAATGAATGGGGGTTCGCCAACCGAATGTTGGATACAACTCGGGCGATGGCGGCCTGCGGTTTCTAGTACGACGGTATTGATCTCGGGTCAATATCTCGCTCAAGCAACTTTAAAAGAGAATCAACAAGAGGATTCACCATGTCTGTAATTAAGATGACCGATCTGGATCTGGCTGGTAAACGTGTATTGATCCGCTCGGATCTGAACGTGCCGGTAAAAGAAGGTAAAGTGACGTCTGATGCGCGTATCCGCGCTTCTCTGCCGACCATCGAAGCCGCCCTGAAACAAGGTGCTCGCGTGATGGTGACTTCCCACCTGGGTCGTCCGACCGAAGGAGAATACAACGAAGAGTTTTCTCTGCTGCCGGTTGTCAATTATCTGAAAGACAAACTCTCTTCTCCGGTACGTCTGGCAAAAGATTATCTGGATGGCGTAGACGTTGCTGAAGGCGAACTGGTTGTTCTGGAAAACGTACGCTTCAACAAAGGCGAGAAGAAAGACGACGAAGTGCTGGCCAAAAAATACGCCGCGCTGTGCGACGTCTATGTGATGGACGCATTCGGCACCGCTCACCGTGCGCAGGCTTCCACGCATGGCGTGGGTAAATTCGCGCCTATCGCCTGTGCCGGCCCGCTGCTGTCCGCCGAACTGGAAGCCTTGGGTAAAGCGCTGGGCAACCCGGCTCGTCCGATGGTCGCCATCGTCGGCGGTTCTAAAGTTTCAACCAAACTGACCGTACTTGACTCGCTGTCCAAAATCGCCGACCAGCTGATTGTCGGCGGCGGCATCGCGAATACGTTCGTCGCGGCTCAAGGTCATAATGTCGGTAAATCCCTGTACGAAGCGGATCTGATCCCGGAAGCGAAAAAACTGCTGGAAACCTGCGATATTCCGGTTCCGACCGATGTGCGCGTGGCGACCGAATTCTCTGAAACCGCCGCAGCAACCCTGAAATCCGTCAACGAGATCAAAGATGACGAGCAGATTCTGGATCTGGGCGATGTTTCCGCGGAACGTCTGGCTGACATTCTGAAAAGCGCCAAAACCATCCTGTGGAATGGTCCGGTCGGCGTGTTTGAATTCCCGAATTTCCGTAAAGGCACTGAAATTGTCGCCAAAGCGATTGCCGACAGCGCCGCATTCTCCATCGCCGGCGGCGGTGATACGCTGGCGGCAATCGACCTGTTTGGTATTGCTGACAAAATTTCTTATATTTCTACCGGCGGCGGCGCTTTCCTGGAGTTCGTCGAAGGGAAACAACTACCGGCGGTCGTTATGCTGGAAGCGCGTGCCAAGCAGTAATGTTTTAAGCTGAGCGCCATGACGGCCTCTGCTTTGGTTGTTCCGACCCGCGGTCGGGACAACCCTTGATGAAAAAACAGATTTTTTAACCCCACGGCCAACGAAACAGGACACGTAACATGTCTAAAATTTTTGATTTCGTAAAACCTGGTGTCATCACTGGTGATGATGTTCAGAAAGTTTTCGCAGTAGCAAAAGAAAACAAATTCGCTCTGCCGGCAGTAAACTGCGTCGGTACTGATTCAATTAATGCCGTGCTTGAAGCCGCAGCCAAAGTTCGCTCGCCGGTGATTGTACAGTTCTCTAACGGCGGCGCCGCATTTATCGCCGGCAAAGGTCTGAAATCAGACGTTCCGCAGCAGGCTGCCATCCAGGGCGCGATCTCTGGCGCGCATCACGTTCATCAGATGGCTGAATACTACGGCGTTCCGGTTATCCTGCACACCGACCACTGCGCCAAGAAACTGCTGCCGTGGCTGGACGGACTGCTGGACGCGGGTGAAAAATACTTCGCCGCCTACGGCAAACCGCTGTTCTCTTCTCATATGATCGACCTGTCTGAAGAGTCGCTGGAGGAAAACATTGAAATTTGTAGCAAATACCTAACTCGCATGGCGAAATTGGGTATGACGCTGGAAATCGAACTGGGTTGCACCGGTGGTGAAGAAGATGGCGTGGACAACAGCCATCTGGATAACTCCGCGCTGTATACTCAGCCGGAAGATGTGGCTTACGCCTATGAAAAACTGAATGCAATCAGCCCGCGTTTCACTATCGCGGCTTCTTTCGGTAACGTTCACGGCGTTTACAAACCAGGTAACGTACAGCTGACGCCGAAAATCCTGCGTAACTCTCAGGATTATGTCTCTGAAAAATACAACCTGCCGCACAATAGCCTGAACTTCGTCTTCCACGGCGGTTCCGGTTCTACCGCTGCTGAAATTGAAGAAGCGGTTGGTTACGGTGTTATCAAGATGAACATCGACACCGATACCCAATGGGCGACCTGGGAAGGTATTTTGCAGTACTACAAGAAAAACGAAGGGTATCTGCAAAGCCAACTGGGCAACCCGGAAGGCGCCGACAAACCGAACAAGAAATACTACGATCCGCGTGCATGGCTGCGTGCCGCGCAGGGCACCATGGTCGCTCGTTTAGAAAAAGCCTTTAAAGAACTGAACGCTATCGATGTTCTTTAACTAAGATTCTTAAAGGTTTATCGCTAAGGCTCCCACGGGAGCCTTAATTTTATATAGCTTTCGCCGCAGACTGCGGTTTTTGGTGTGAAAACAATGCGCGGTCAGCGCGCGTAAGAATCAGGAGTCATTATATGGAAGAATTGAATGTTGGTGTGGAGCAGGCGACCGGTTGGCTGGTCAATCATCAGGATATATTGTTGCAGTATGCGGTTAATATCGTCGCCGCGTTAGTGATTCTGGCTGTCGGTCTGCTTGTCGCCCGTGTGGTGTCCGGCACGCTGAATAAAGTGTTGGTGAGCCGCTCGATTGATTCAACGGTGGCCGATTTTCTGGCCGCGCTGGTGCGATACGGCATCATCGCGTTTACGCTGATTGCCGTATTGAGCCGCGTAGGCGTACAAACGGCATCGGTTATCGCCGTACTGGGTGCGGCGGGTTTGGCTGTTGGTTTGGCCCTGCAAGGCTCGCTGGCGAACTTTGCGGCAGGCGTGCTGCTGGTGACCTTCCGGCCTTTTCGTATTGGCGAGTCGGTAGATTTGGGCGGTATCGCCGGCACGGTTACCCAGGTGCAGATTTTTTCCACCACTTTGCGCACGACTGACGGCAAAATCATCGTGGTGCCGAATGGCAAAATCATTGCCGGTAATATCATCAATAGCTCGCGCGAGCCCGATCGTCGTACCGAAATTATCGTCGGCGTGGCCTATGACGCGGATATCGACGTGGTTAAAAAGCTGCTGGGCGATATTGTCGCGGCCGATACCCGTATTCAACATGATAAGGGCGTCACTATCCGCCTGAATGAAATGGCGGCGTCATCCCTGAACTTTGTGGTATGGGTGTGGACCGCCAACGGCGATGCGCAGGCGGTTTATTGGGATCTGCTGGAAAGTTTCAAACGGGTGCTGGACGAAAATCGCATCGGCATCCCTTACCCGCAGATGGATGTTCATCTGTATAATGCCGATCGGCGGGAAACTCACTGATTTTATTCTGACTTATCCGGGAATGCGGCTATTCCCGGATAGCGTGCCATGCTGAAAAATTCCATATCCATCAAGATACTGCGGGTTATCGCCTGAAAGGTGAAATTTTTTCTCTTCGTTTGTTTTATCTTGCTCCTACCTTATTTTTTTCTGATATTGACAATGAAACCAGATCGTACGCTGTATCCGCATACAGTCGCCGTTTTTATTTTTGCTCTCTTCCTGCCTTACATCGGGCCGCATTTCCTCGCATTCAGCCCGAATAGCGTGGATAACATTGAGCTGTTTCAGTCTTGTTTCCTGCTGTTCGGCGCTATCTTTACCTGGTTTTATATCAAACCGCTTCGCTGTGATAAGGAGAGGCGCATTTTCTGGTTATGGAGCATCAGTTGGTGGATCCTGCTGTTCGGCCGCGGGGTCGACTGGGGGCGGATTTATCTGCCCGACGTGCCGCGGATCTATTTCCGCGCGATATCTGTCGTGCTGATAGCGATTACCGTGCTGATGTTGCTGCACCCCGCCATCCGGCGTGAAATTGTCCGGCGTTTTCGCACGGAAACGATACCGGTCTGGGATGCGGGCTTGGTGGTGGTTTATTTTCTGATTGCCGACACTATCGAACATCATCGCCTGTTGTCTTTTCTGTTTTTGTATGACGTGCAATACAAGGATTTGATGGAAGAACTCTATGAGTTGCCTTTCATGTTTTCGCTGTTTTTCGTCGCCTTCTACCTCCAGAAAAGGGAAAAGCGGGTTTCCTCCGTCTGCTATTCCTGATTGTAATCTCAGCCTGTCTGTGTCCGCATGTCCGAGGTCGCCGAACGATATTAATATCGCTAATGTACAATTAGAAACTTCAATTTCCATTAATGACCAAGCGTCCATAAACTGCCGCTCATCTTAATAAGCCTGTTTTCTGAGAGGTGGGTATGTGGGCGGTGTATTTACAGGGTTTTATCCTGGGCGCGGCGATGATCTTACCGCTGGGGCCGCAAAATGCCTTTGTGATGAATCAGGGCATTCGGCGTCAATATCACCTGACGATCGCGCTGTTGTGCGCGCTGAGCGACATGGTGTTGATTTGCGCCGGGATCTTCGGCGGCAGCACGTTGCTTAGCCAGTCCTCATTGCTGCTGGGGCTGGTGACCTGGAGCGGCGTGGCTTTCCTGCTGTGGTATGGCTGGGGGGCGTTTAAGACGGTATTCAGTAAAGATTTGACCATGGTCAGGACCGAGGTGCTGAAGCAGAGTCGCTGGCGCATTATTGTCACGATGCTGGCGGTCACCTGGCTTAATCCGCACGTCTATCTGGATACCTTCGTCGTGCTGGGCAGTCTGGGGAGTCAATTCGCCGATCGGGGACGCGGTTGGTTTGCGTTGGGGTCGATCACCGCATCGTTTTTATGGTTCTTCGCCCTGGCGTCGCTGGCCTCCTGGCTATCGCCGTGGTTGAATACGCCGCGCGCGCAACGGGTGATTAACCTGTTTGTCGGTACGGTGATGTGGGGGATTGCGCTACAGCTGGCTCGTCATGGCTGGCAATAAATGACATTGCTTTACACAGGTTTCGGAAATTCACCTATATTTTGTTGTGTTGGCAATACGTTATGTTACCCGGCATGGCCGATACGGGCAACGAAGCGGCAGTAGGGCGGTCTGCGACCGTCTCAGCGACAAAACATACATAAAGGAGTCATTGTGAAGCTAAGAGTCCTCACATTAGCGGCGCTGGTGGGGTTAAGTACCTTACCGATGCTCGGACAGGCGGCGGAATTACCGGATGGTCCGCATATCGTGACCTCGGGTACCGCCAGCGTTGACGCCTCGCCTGATATGGCGCGTTTGGCGATTGAAGTCAGCGTCTCTTCCAAAGATGCGGCCGACGCGAAAAAACAGGTTGATGCCCGCGTCGCCCAATATTTTGATTTTCTGAGTAAAAACGGGATTGAGAAAAAAGATATCAATGCGGCTAACTTACGCACTCAGCCTGAATATGATTACCTGAAAACCGGCGGATCGGTGCTGAAAGGGTATCGAGCCGTGCGTCAGGTTGAAGTGACGCTCCGCCAGTTGGATAAGCTCAATGAGTTGCTTGACGGGGCGCTGAAGTCAGGATTGAATGAGATTCGCACCGTTGACCTGGGCGTCGCCAACCCCGAGGTCTACCGTGACAAGGTTCGGCAAAAAGCGATTGAGCAGGCAACCAGTCAGGCTCAATCTTTGGCGAAGGGTTTCAACTCCACCCTGGGGCCTATTTACAGCATTCGTTATCACGTCACCAACTACCAGCCGGTACCCATGGCCCGGATGTTTAAAACGGCTGACGTAGCGGTGCAAAGTGAAGCCGCTCAGACTTATGAGCAGCAAACCATTCACTTTGACGACCAGGTCGATGTGGTGTTCGAACTGCGACACAATCCCTGATTAGGACTGCCGAAGTACCTGATGCCCGTACGCCAACAGGGCATCAGTCACCTTTCTCATCATGCGGCTTTCCGGCGCGAAACGGTGCCAATACAGCATCCGGCGCTGAAACAGTCCCGGCGTCAGATCAATCAACTCATTGCTGGCTAACTCTCTCTCGATTTGCAGATGCGGGATCATGCAACAGGTGGTTCCCTGTCGGGCCAACTGCACGAAGGCTTCCGACGAGTTCACGATGTGACACGGCACGCTGCCGGGCGATAAATCGAAGTTCTGCTGCAAGAAAGCCTGATGCATATCATCGAGATGATCGAACGCCACGGCGGGGGCGCGAAGAAGGGCGGAACGCGTCACGCCGTTGGGGAAATAGCGGGCCGCAAAGGCCGGTGAAGCAACGAACAGGTAGTCCAGCGCCCCCAGTTTATCAACCAGACAACTCGGCAACGGCTGAGGCTGGATACTCACGGCTCCCACGACTTCGCCGCGGCGCAATCTTTCCTGCGTCCGGGTTTCGTCTTCCACCTGTAGATTCAGGCGGATGGGCGAATCCGCCAGCACCGGTTGCAGGGCCGGCAGCAGCCAGGTCGCCAGGCTGTCGGCGTTAACCGCCAATGAAAGCAGCAGTGGAATATCGCTGCTGCTTTCATTGCCTAACCACTCCTCTTCCATCAGTTCAACCTGATGTAATAACGCCAGCAGTTTTTGGCCTTGCTCGGTGGGGCGGGGCGGGATTGTTCTGACTAATAATGGCTGACCGAACAGGTTTTCCAACTGTTTGATGCGCTGGGATACGGCTGATTGAGTAATGCATAATTTCTGCGCTGCGCGTTCAAAGCCCCGCTCACGGATTACGGCATCCAGAGCCTGAAGCGTTCGATAGTCCGGGCGTTTCATGAAAGTAAAAATCCCCTGAATGAAGTCAGTTTTTTTCACTATGCCACATTTTTTTGCTTTACCATGCAGAAATCTTATTTCCCGATTTTTTGTGCATGGCGGCGAGCGGCGGCAGGCCGCCAGCGGCTCGGCTTCCGGCGGAGTCCGGTCGTCGGCGGAGCGCGCAAGGCGGCGTTCGACTGCGGTCCGGCTGCATCTTGGCGCCTATTGGGTATATAATGCCCTCCACATTTTTCGTATTTTCGTCTCTACGGGCCTGAAACAGACTATGACACAAGATGAACTGAAAAAAGCCGTTGGCTGGGCGGCGCTTGATTATGTTCGCCCTGACACTATTGTTGGCGTCGGAACGGGCTCGACAGCCGCTCATTTTATCGATGCGCTGGGGTCGATAAAACATCAGATTCAGGGCGCGGTATCCAGTTCCGACGCCTCGACGGCGAAACTGAAAAGCCTGGGTATCCAGGTTTTTGACTGCAACGAAGTCGATTCACTGGATGTTTACGTTGACGGCGCCGATGAAATCAACGGTCATATGCAAATGATAAAGGGCGGCGGCGCCGCGCTGACCCGTGAGAAAATCATTGCCGCCATCGCCCGCCGGTTTATCTGCATTGTTGATGCGTCAAAACAGGTCGATATTCTGGGGCGGTTTCCTCTGCCGGTTGAGGTTATCCCGATGGCCAGGTCTTACGTTGCCCGCGAGCTGGCGAAAATGGGCGGACAGCCGGAATATCGGCAGGGCGTGATAACCGATAACGGCAACATTATTCTTGATGTCCACAACCTGAATATCATGGATGCGATAGCCATGGAGAATCATATCAATGGTATTGCCGGCGTGGTGACCGTGGGTCTGTTCGCCAACCGTGGGGCGGATGTCGCGCTGGTGGGTACGGCTGAAGGCGTGAAGACGATTAAGTAACCTTTGTCATCGCCTGTGGCGCGGGCGGACGGCTGCGACTGAAAAATTTTTATATAAAAAAGACTGTTACGGCTAACGGCTCATTTTTGGTACTTAATATCACTTTTTCTTATTTTATTTGTCGTCAATATGGCGATGACGCTATTTAGCAACATTTTTTGCCAGGAATTTTAAGTGCAGATCCAATATGCGATGTCGATGAGGCAATCGTTTGTATTGCTGACTGCGTAATTTTTGTTATGTTGGACAGCGGCTGTTTAGCAAACTGCCGCATCTGAAGTCTGAAAATAAGGTCGGGAAATGGCAAAGGTATCATTAGAAAAAGATAAAATTAAGTTTCTGTTGGTCGAGGGTGTGCATCAGAGCGCGTTGGATAATCTGCGTGCCGCTGGCTACACCAATATTGAATACCATAAAGGCGCATTGGATCCGGAAGCGTTAAAAGCCTCCATCCGGGATGCGCATTTCGTTGGTATCCGTTCTCGTACGCACCTGACGGAAGAAGTTTTTGCCGCCGCTGAAAAATTGATTGCGGTCGGCTGTTTTTGTATCGGTACGAATCAGGTTGAATTACCGTCCGCGACAAAACGCGGTATCCCGGTATTCAATGCGCCGTTTTCCAATACGCGTTCCGTAGCCGAAATGGTGCTCGGTGAAATGCTGCTTATGCTGCGCGGTATTCCGGCTGCGAATGCCAAAGCGCACCGCGGCGTCTGGAACAAACTGGCGGTGGGTTCTTTTGAAGCCCGCGGCAAGAAGCTGGGTATCATCGGCTATGGTCATATCGGTACCCAGTTGGGTATTCTGGCTGAAAGCGTAGGGATGCATGTTTACTTCTACGATATCGAAAGTAAGTTGCCGCTGGGGAATGCTCAGCAGGTTCGCCATCTTTCAGATTTGTTGAACATGAGCGACGTGGTCAGTCTGCATGTGCCGGAAACCGACAGTACCCAGAATATGATGGGCGCTGAAGAAATGGCGCTGATGAAGCCGGGCTCTATTCTGATTAACGCCTCTCGCGGTACGGTGGTTGATATTCCCGCACTGTGCGATGCATTGTCCAGCAAGCATATCGTCGGCGCGGCGATCGACGTTTTCCCCAAAGAGCCCGCGTCCAATGGCGAGCCTTTCCAGTCGCCGCTATGCGAATTCGACAATGTGCTTCTGACGCCGCATATCGGTGGTTCAACGCAAGAAGCGCAGGAAAACATCGGTGATGAAGTCGCCGGAAAACTGGCTAAATACTCGGATAACGGTTCAACGCTGTCTGCGGTCAACTTCCCTGAAGTTTCTCTGCCGACCCATAGCGAACGTGCCAGCCGCCTGCTGCACATTCATGAAAACCGCCCGGGCATTATCACCAAGATTAACCAGATCTTTGCTGAGCAGGGAATTAACATCGCCGCCCAGTATCTGCAAACAACGCCGGAAATCGGCTATGTGGTGATCGACGTTGAAACCGACGGCGCGCATACGGCGCTGCAACTGATGAAGGCGATCCCCGGCACAATCCGTGCCCGTCTGTTGTACTAAGTTGTCATCCAGCCCCGTCAGGGGCTGGCGTTTTCTTTCCGGTCAGAAGGCAATAACCACCTTGCCGCGCATATGGCCTCCCAGCACTTTATCATGCGCCTGTCGCAGCGTTTCGACGCTGAGTCCGTGCAAGGTTTCGCTTAACGTTCCCGGTAATTTCCCCGCGTCGACCAACTGCGCGACCTCATGCAGAATTTCTCCCTGCCGGCCGATGTCAGGAGTAGAGAACATGCTGCGGGTAAACATAAACTCCCAGTGCAGAGCCGCGCTTTTGAGCTTCAGGTCATTTTGATCGAGCGGATGTTGATTTTCCACGATAGTACAAATATGCCCCAGCGGCGCGATCAGCTTGCCGATTGACGGCCAGTGTCCATCGGTATCATTCAGACAGAAAATATAATCCACCTGTTCGATGCCCTCTTTTCCAAGTTCCTCGACCAGATACCGATAGTCGACGACCAGATGAGCGCCGCGTTGTCGGCACCATTCCGCCGAATCAGACCGCGATGCGGTGGCGATAATTTTTACCGGACTGCGCAAGGCGGCAAGTGAAATCGCCAGCGAGCCTACGCCGCCGGCCCCGCCGATAATCAGCAACGTTTTCTCGCTATCGGCCTGCTGGATTTTCAAATGTTCAAATAATCCTTCCCAGGCGGTCAGCGCGGTAAGCGGCAACGCCGCCGCCGCCGGCCAGTCTAGCGATGCGGGTTTGCGCGCCGCGATGCGGGCATCGATCAACTGATGCGAACTGTTGCTGCCGGGGCGGGTGATATCGCCGGCGTACCACACTTCGTCGCCCACGTTGAAATCGCTGACGGCGCCGCCTGTTTTCAATACCACGCCGCTGGCGTCCCAACCCAGGATGCGCGGCTCGGTTAACCCGTTCTTGCGCAAACCAGCATGCACTTTGGTATCCACGGGATTAACGGAAACCGCCTTCACCGCCACCAGCAGATCGTGTTCGCCTGGTTCAGGGATGTCCTGGGTAATGGCGATAAAATTTTCCGGATGCTGGGGGTCGACAGCGATTGCATGAACACTCATGTGCGTTCCTCTCTATGTTTGCTGTAGATATTTTTCTTCATACACAGTGTAGATTGGCATCATCGGATTGATAAGATGGACAATCATGAATGTAGTGTTCGTCTATGGGTAACAATCATGTTTAAGCAGTTGCAGGATATGGCATTGTTTGCGCTGGTGGCTGAATGCGGCAGCTTTACGCTGGCCGCGAAGAAGGCCGGGTTGGCGAAGTCCAGCCTTAGCCTGCGAATCAGCCAGCTTGAACACCAATTAGGTATACGTTTGCTTAATCGAACGACGCGTCGGCTTAACCTGACGTTCGCCGGCGAACGTTATCTGATCCACTGTCGGGAAATACGGCTGGCCAGCGAACGGGCTGAACAGGCGATCCAACGTTTGCGCGATAATCCCAGCGGTCGTTTGCGCATCACCTGTCCGGCGGGATTTGGCTCGACATGGCTGGCGCGATTAACTACGGAGTTTCAGCAACGTTTTCCGGCGGTATCGCTGGAAATATCGATATCCGATGCCGTTATCGATCTGGTTCAGGATAGTTTTGACGTCGCATTGCGTACCGGGAAACCACAGGACTCGTCGTTGATTGGTCGAGCTTTAGGCTATACGCCCCGCTATTTACTGGCGTCGCCGGCCTATCTCGCGCAGTATCCGGCTTTGACGCATCCCCGGCAATTGCAGTCTCATCGTTGTATTACTCATCGGGCGTGGAGCGAATGGGCGCTGCATCGCGGTTCCGAATATTACCGCTGGCTGTTGCCTGAGGCGCATACCACGGACAATCTGTTATACGCCCGCGAGTGTGCTATTGCCGGCGCAGGCATTACCCTGTTGCCGGACTTTCTCTGTCAGGAGACCGACGTCTCAGCATCGCTGGTGCGGGTTTTGCCGGAGTGGCAGGCCGAAGCCAATGAACTTTATCTGGTTTATCCCAGCCGCAAGCTGAACTCGCCTGCGCTGGTCTGTTTTATTGATTTTGTCTTGCAGCACGGCGATCTGAAGCGCTATGCGCGGACGATGGACCTATAAGCGGCGAAAAAAAAGCCCGCTTTGCGGCGGGCCTGAGTTTGACGGCAACGCGTTATCGCTACCATCATCATGCTGAATTACTTGGATATTTTCTTGTACTTGATGCGGTGCGGTTCAAGAGCGTCAGCGCCGAGAGTCCGTTTTTTGTACTCTTCGTATTCGGTGAAGTTACCTTCAAAGAACGCCACTTTGCCTTCATCCTGGTAATCCAGAATGTGGGTGGCGATGCGGTCGAGGAACCAGCGGTCATGGGAAATAACCATGGCGCAGCCGGGGAATTCCAGCAGGGCGTTTTCCAGCGCCCGCAGCGTTTCGATATCCAGATCGTTGGTCGGTTCGTCAAGCAGCAGGACGTTTCCGCCGACTTGCAGCAGTTTGGCCAGATGCAGACGGCCGCGCTCGCCGCCGGATAATTCGCCCACGCGTTTGCCCTGATCAACCCCTTTGAAGTTGAAACGGCCCACATAGGCGCGGCTCGGCATTTCGGTGTTGCCGATACGCATAATATCCTGTCCGCCGGAGACTTCTTCCCATACCGTTTTACTGTTGTCCATGGCGTCGCGGAACTGATCGACCGAGGCCAGCTTCACGGTATCTCCCAGCGTGATGGTGCCGGCATCAGGCTGTTCCTGACCGGACATCATACGGAACAGGGTTGATTTACCCGCGCCGTTCGGGCCGATGATCCCGACGATCGCGCCTTTCGGCACCGAGAAGGACAATCCGTCGATCAGCTGACGTTCGCCATAGGATTTGCTCAGGCCGGCGACTTCAATCACTTTATCGCCGAGACGCGGGCCGGGTGGAATAAACAGTTCGTTGGTTTCGTTACGTTTCTGGTATTCCGTGCTATTCAGCTCTTCAAAGCGCGCCAGACGCGCCTTGCCTTTAGACTGGCGACCTTTGGCGCCCTGGCGAACCCACTCCAGCTCTTTCTCGATGGATTTACGGCGCGCGGCTTCGGCGGAGGCTTCCTGCGCCAGACGCTGATCTTTCTGCTCCAGCCAGGAAGAGTAATTCCCCTCCCAGGGAATGCCTTCGCCGCGATCCAGTTCCAGAATCCAACCGGCGACGTTATCAAGGAAGTAACGGTCGTGGGTGATCGCGACCACGGTACCCTCGAAGTCGTGCAGGAATCGCTCCAGCCAGGCCACGGATTCCGCATCCAGGTGGTTGGTGGGTTCGTCGAGCAGCAGCATATCCGGTTTTTCCAGCAGCAGGCGGCACAGCGCCACGCGGCGACGTTCGCCGCCGGAAAGATTGGCGACTTTGGCGTCCCAGTCCGGCAGGCGCAGCGCATCCGCCGCCCGCTCCAACTGGTTGTTCAGATTATGGCCGTCGTGGGCCTGGATAACCTCTTCCAGTTTGCCTTGCTCGGCGGCCAGCTTATCGAAATCGGCATCCGGCTCGGCGTACAGCGCATACACTTCATCGAGCCGCTTCAGCGCGGTGACAACGTCGGCTACCGCTTCTTCAACCGATTCGCGAACGCTGTGTTCCGGATTCAATTGCGGCTCCTGCGGCAGGTAGCCGATCTTGATGCCCGGCTGCGGGCGCGCTTCGCCTTCAATGTCTTTATCAATGCCGGCCATAATGCGCAGCAGAGTAGATTTACCGGCTCCGTTCAGGCCCAGCACGCCAATTTTGGCGCCGGGGAAAAAGCTGAGGGAGATGTTTTTCAGAATATGACGCTTCGGCGGAACGATTTTGCCGACGCGATGCATGGTGTAAACATATTGAGCCACGTTGCGACTTCGCCTCTTTCTGTCTGTGTTGTTATCGATATATTGTTGCGCCACGCGTGGTAGTCGCGCTGGGCTTTTTGCCGCAGAGGATAACGCGTCCCTTTGCGGATCGATCGTGCTGATCCCGGAGTGTAACTGGTTTCCGCGTTCGATCCCAGCTATCCGGCGATTTGCTGCTGACGGCGCGTGAGGAAGATATTCTGAATTCTCTCACTTGGCGTGTCGCAGTCTTGTGTGATGTGCCACACTACATGAGTATAAACAGGCTCATGAGGAGTCTGGAGAGTGTGTTGCACGAATGGTTTTGTGATATCGATGGTTAAACGCATTGTTAAACGGGTCGATATTCGCATCGATAACGGATGAGGTTAACGCAAGTTATGGTCAAAGCGGGTCATTGGTGGTGTGTCATTGCGGCAGTATGTCTGGCAGGCGCTTCCAGCCATGTCAGGGCGGATTCTCTCGACGAACAGCGTCAGCGCTATCAGCAGGTCAAACAAGCGTGGGATAGTAATCAGTTGGACGCCGTGGCGCAAATCATGCCGACGCTGCGTAACTACCCGCTTTACCCTTACCTTGAGTACCGCTCGTTGACCCAGGATCTGAGTCAGGTCAGCGTTTCACAGGTGAAACAGTTTATCGCCGCGCATCCCACGTTGCCGCCGGCGCAAAATCTGAATACCAGTTTTGTCAATGAACTGGCGCGCCGTCAGGATTGGTCGGGACTTCTGAGCTTTAGCCCGCAGCCGCCGAAGCCGGTTACGGCGCGCTGTAATTTTTATTACGCGCAGTGGGCTACCGGGCAGCGTCAGGGCGTCTGGGAAGCCACTCGGGATATTTGGCTGACCGGGCGTTCGCTGCCGGCGGCTTGCGACAAACTCTTTACCGCCTGGAAACAGGCGGGCGAACAGACGCCGTTGACGACGCTGGAGCGGATCCGTCTGGCGATCAACGAGGGCAATAGCGGATTGGTGACCTATCTGGCCAAACAGCTGCCGGACGATTACAAAACCATCAGCGATGCGTTGGTCAGGTTGCAGAGCGATCCTGCGACGCTCGAAGGCTTTGCCCGAGCGATAGGACCGACCGATTTTACCCGCAAGGTGACGCTGTCGTCATTTAGCCGGGTGGCGCGCCAGGATGTCGATAACGCCCGTTCCATGCTGCCGGTGATTGCGCGTCTGCAAAAAATGAGCGCGGCGGAACGCCAGGCGATGGAGGAAATCATCGCCTGGCGTCTGATGGGCAATGACGCCACGCCGGAACAGGCGGCCTGGCGCGATAACGTGACGCAACGCAGCAGTTCGACCTCATTGCTGGAGAGGCGGGTGCGAATGGCGCTGGGCAATGGGAATCGACAAGAACTGTCGGACTGGATGACGCGGTTGCCGGCAGACGTTCAGCAGAAAGATGAATGGCGCTACTGGCGCGCCGTTTTACTGCTGGAGCAGGGAAAACGGCAGGACGGCGAGGCATTGCTACGTGGATTGATGGCCGCGCGCGGTTTTTATCCCATGGTGGCGGCGCAAAAGCTGAATCAAGCCTATCCGATAACGATAAAGACCGCCGTTCGTCCTGATAGCTCATTATCACAACTGCCTGAAATCGCCCGCGTTCAGGAACTGATGTTCTGGCAGATGGACAATCTGGCGCTCAAAGAATGGGTTGGTCTGGTCGCCGGCAGCAGCGCGCCGCGACAGGAAGCGCTGGCGCGTTATGCGTTTGAGCAGCGCTGGCCGGAGTTAAGCGTTCAGGCGACGATTGTCGCCAAACTGTGGGATCACCTGGAAGAGCGCTTCCCGCTGGCCTGGAATGACGAATTCCTGCGCGCCACGCAGGATAAGGGCATTAGTCAGAGTTATGCGATGGCGATAGCCCGTCAGGAGAGCGCCTGGAATCCGCAGGCGCGTTCTCCGGTCGGCGCTTCGGGGCTGATGCAGCTTATGCCGGCCACGGCGCAGCATACCGCACAGATGAGTAATATCGCGGAATACAGCAACAGCAGCCAACTTTTTGATCCCCAAACCAACATTCTGCTGGGCACCAGTTATCTGGAGTACGTGTATCAGACGTTCGGCCGCAACCGTATTTTGGCCTCCGCGGCTTATAATGCCGGCCCGTCGCGGGTGAATACCTGGCTGAGAAACAGCGCGGGACGCATCGACCCCGTGGCGTTTATTGAGAGCATTCCGTTTTCGGAAACGCGCGGGTATGTGAAAAACGTGCTGGCTTATGACGTTTTCTATCGCCACTTTTTGCATCAGCCCGACAAGGTGCTGACCGATGAGGAATGGCAGCGGCGCTATTAAGCGTCTGAGCGATCATTTTCATAACTTGTGTTATGCTGCTGTACTAGTTGAATAGTATGGCAGCCTGTTATGAATCCGTTATCTCTTACCGATCCCGCGCTCTCCGAGCAGGAAGATAATGACTGGTTACGCTTTGTGGCTTTGCTACAGCAGTCAATGAATGAAGATCTTCACCAGCCGTTATTGCAACTGTTGCTGACCGCGGATGAGCGTACTGCGCTAGGCACGCGGGTACGTATTATTCAGGAGCTGTTGCGCGGCGAAATGAGTCAGCGTGAATTGAAGAATGAACTTGGCGTGGGAATAGCGACCATTACGCGTGGCTCCAATAGTCTGAAGTCCGCTCCTCCCGCGCTGAAAAAATGGCTGGAAGCGCAATTATTGTCCGCAGAGAAAGCCTCCAGAAAAGAGGGTTAATTGATAATCTGTACCGGCGTTTGATAGATGGGATTATGGAACGGGACGAGCGCCAATAACAGCGCCTGATGATAAACGCTGGCGCGTGATAGTTTGCCATTGGTGAAAATACCTATTGCGCCGCCCTGATGTTTAATATTCTGAATTCCGGTCAATCGAGCCATCTCATCGCCTAATTCTCTTCCCTCACGGATGCCTTGTAATATACTTTCCGGCAGAATCAGGCTGGCGGAACGAGATTCACCGCGCTGGTGGGGGTTTTCAATCACCATCCAGGCGAAGGTCATCTGTTCTTCTATTCCTGCTTCAACGCCAACCCAGAAATTGGCTTCCGGGCGTACCTGGCGGGCCATCATAACCCGGTTTCTGGCGCCGGTTCGGGTTTCAAGCGATCCGAGCGGCTGGCGCGGCACGCCGCTGTCGACATCAACGCCTTCTACGCGGCACTGGTCTGCGCCAAAGACATCGGTGAAAGCTAAGGTTATTGCTTCAATTTTGGCCGGGTTGGTGGTTGCTGCTACAACGTGATACATAACGGTTTTATACTCTTTTAGTTAATTTGACGCAGTATAACGGAAAACAACCATGTTACAGGTATATCTTGTTCGCCACGGCGAGACGGAGTGGAATGTGGCGCGACGTATCCAGGGACACTCTGACAGTTCCCTGACGCCGCGGGGCGAACACCAGGCGCGTCAGGTCGCGCAACGTATGAAAGCATTGGGTATCACGCATCTATTTACCAGCGACTTGGGACGCACGCGCCAAACCGCTGACATTATCGCTCAAGCGTGCGGCGACTGTCGGGTAATCATCGAGCCCGGTTTACGCGAGCTGAATATGGGGGTTTTGGAAACGCGTGATATTGATTCGCTGAGCGCGGAAGAAGAGGGTTGGCGCAAACAAATGGTGGATGGCACGCCGGACGGCCGCATCCCGCAAGGCGAGTCGATGGCGGAAATGGCTACGCGTATGCATGGCGTATTGGAGCGCTGTCTGGCGTTGCCTGAAGGGAGCCGTCCGTTGTTGGTCAGTCACGGCATGGCGCTGGGATGCCTGCTCAGCACGATCCTGGGCTTACCTGCCTGGGCCGAACGCCGGCTGCGCTTGCGCAACTGCTCCTTGTCGCGCATTGATTATCAACAGAGCCCGTGGCTGGCTTCCGGATGGGTTGTTGAAACGGCCGGAGATGTATCGCATCTGGATACCCCGGCTCTGGATGAGTTACAGCGATAACGATGAGCCGCTGATTGGAATCAGGTATTCGCAGCGGATGATGTCCGGCGGCCCGCTTTTGGTTTCTTTCGCCTCATCGGTGGGATGGAAACGTTCGATATCGTGTTCCTTGCGGCGGATAAGCTTGAGCGTCGGCAAACAGGTGTCGTACAGGGTGATAATAAAGTCCTGTAGTCCATCGGTCGGGCCTTCATAGATAAACAGCGCGTACTCCCCGCCGGATAGGGTGATGGGGTCCCCGGGATGTGCGCCTTCGGGTACATGCCCGGGCTCCAGTGCGGTGGTGTAGAGAACATCATGTTCGTCATCTTTTTCTTTACTGGGCCGTGAGTGATGCAGGCCGTAAAGCACCGGCGGCACGGTTTTAGCTTCGCCGAGGAATTGACGCCAGTAGTGAACGCGGATTTCGGTGCGGAAATTACCAATCTGCTCCAGACTACAGTTGTAGGATTGCGTTATCCCCACCAGTTGCGTTTCCGGCAGCGTAACGAATTGCGGTTGCGGCAGGGTAAATTCGCCAAGCCGGATCGGCGGGTGAATACCAAAAGTGTCCCATGTATCAGAGCGCCGATAGGATGCGGGCGTTTGCGCAAACTGCTTTTTGAATGCGCGGGTAAAGGTTTGCTGAGAATCAAAGCGATATTGCAGGGCGATATCCAGGATCGGTCTGCTGGTCAGACACAGCGCTACGGCGGCTTTGGTGAGTCGACGGGCGCGGATGTAGGAACCAATCGCATGTCCGGTTACATCTTTGAACATTCTTTGTAAATGCCACTTGGAGTAACCTGCTTTTGCCGCCACATGATCAAGTGATAACGGTTGATCGAGATGGCTTTCCAGCCAGTTAAGCAGGTCACGTATGATACTGGCTTGATCCATAGAAGATCTTCCTCATAAAACACGCTGAGCACTAAAGGTAGAGACTGCTTGCATCATAGCAATTTTTTTACATTGACACTGCTTAAGATTTTGACCGTTTCCGGTTTATCATGCGGACAAGAAAACCTGGGATCGAGTTTGGGTAGCGTATATAGAGGATAGGGTTTCTTGCCGCTACTTCTATATCTCTCCGTTTTTTCCAGTCGCAGGCGTGGCGGCATCCCTGAATTATCGGGATTTTCTCTGAAGCCTGCATCTTCCTGGCCGCGGCAGTCGCATGCAACTTGCTGTTTTGTCGCAGTCTTCCCGCATCTTGTATCATAGATGCCGATAATGAGTGATAGACAATCAGAGAAACAGGAAAATGAATAAAAAGTTCGTAATGGGGGCAGGTCTGCTGATGTTGTCCTGGAGTTCCGTGCAGGCTGAGCAGGTGGGTTCCGTCGATACCACGTTTAAGCTGTTGGGGCCGGACCATAAGATTGTGGTGGAAGCGTTTGACGATCCGGATGTCGATAACGTGACCTGTTATCTCAGCCGGGCGAAAACCGGTGGCATAAAAGGCGGATTAGGACTGGCTGAAGACACGGCGGATGCGGCGATTTCCTGCCAGCAGGTCGGGCCGATAACGCTTAGCGATAAAATTAAAAACGGCGGCGACAAAGGGGAGGTCGTTTTCCAGAAACGGACGTCGCTGGTGTTTAAAAAGTTGCAGGTGGTACGGTTTTACGATCAGAAGCGCAATGCGTTGATCTATCTCACCTATTCCGATCGGCTGGTCGAAGGCTCGCCCAAAAATGCGCTCAGCGCCGTACCCGTGATGCCATGGTAAAAAACAGAGGCCGAGAGTAAAGCCAAAAAACCGTTGCTAGCCGAAGCAGAGTACCTGCTTCGGCGTCGTGGCGTTACTCTTCCAGATCGCCACAGAAACGGTAGCCTTCACCGTGGATGGTGGCAATAATTTCAGGGGTATCGGCTGTAGACTCAAAGTGTTTACGGATACGACGAATGGTCACGTCAACCGTACGGTCATGAGGTTTCAGTTCGCGCCCGGTCATTTTTTTCAATAACTCCGCGCGGGATTGGATCTTGCCCGGGTTTTCACAGAAATGCAGCATGGCGCGGAATTCGCTGCGCGGCAGCTTATACTGCTCGCCGGCAGGGCTGATCAGGGAACGGCTGTTGATATCCAGTTCCCAGCCGTTGAACCGATAGCTTTCAACCAGGCGGCGTTCTTCGGTGCCGCCGCCAAGATTCATGGTGCGCGACAGCAGGTTGCGGGCGCGGATAGTCAATTCACGCGGGTTGAACGGCTTGGTGATGTAGTCATCGGCGCCGATCTCCAGTCCCAGAATTTTATCCACCTCGTTGTCACGCCCGGTGAGGAACATCAGGGCAACGCTGGCCTGTTCACGTAACTCGCGAGCCAGCAGTAAACCGTTCTTGCCCGGCAGGTTGATGTCCATGATCACCAGATTAATGTCGTTCTCTGACAAGATATGGTGCATTTCTGCGCCGTCGGTGGCTTCGTGAACGATGTACCCCTCAGCCTCAAAAATACTTTTGAGGGTATTGCGAGTTACCAACTCGTCTTCAACAATAAGAATGTGCGGCGTCTGCATGTTTGCTACCTAAAATTGCCAACTAAAATTATAAATATCGGAAGTACAGAAGTCGTTGTTATCATTGGAGTTATCGAGGCAGATATCGCCATCTCACTCAACATTGGACTAAAGTACGTAAATGCGTTCCTGATGCACGTTTCACCTGCCAAATAATACGGCAAACAGATGATAGTGGCGCCGGTCTAAACTGCACTCAAAGTGGCGCATAGTTTAACCTTATTAACAGCAACATAACAGCTAGCACTGATTTTGCTTACTGATAAATATACGGTTATGTTGACATATATCAAATTTCATTGTAGCACGTTAACTATTTTGTGAAAAACACTTCAGGATTGCCAGTTTGAGTCACAATTTAGCATTTTTTGTGAACGATTCAGCATAGTCAATGCTGCTGGCAAGGGGAAAAGTGTTCAATAGGGAATTTTCTTATTTAACTATTTGAAATTAAATTAATTTAAATGCTTCCGTCAGCGATTGTCGGTGTGTTTGCGCCAAGCTGTTTTTCTTTTCCAGGACAACATGTCGTTCAATATTTTGTTGTTTTATTGTTAACTCCGAGCGGGGCGAACGATGTTTTTTTCGACTACCGGGCGCGGCGTTGCCGCGTTTTTTGAGAGCGGGCGTCTCTCTGTCCGTCACGCCCTGGGCTGCGGTAAGCGGCGTTAAAAATGGCGTCCGGTAAATTTTTTATGGCGAAGCGGTCATCGCGTGACGTTGAACGCCGCCGAGGAGAGATATGCGGTTTCATATTATTTTGGTCGAGCCAGCACGGGCTGAAAACGTCGGCGCCGCCGCGCGGGCAATGAAGACCATGGGATTCAGCGGGTTAAGGATCGTCGGCAGTTGCGTTCATCAGACGCCGCCGGCTCGCTGGGTCGCGCATGGTTCCGGGGACATTCTGGACGAGGCGGCAACATTCCCGACGCTGGCGGAGGCGTTGGCGGATATCGATTTTACCATTGCGACCACGGCGCGCAGCCGGGCCAGGTTTCGATATTATTGCTCTCCCGCCGAGTTGCTCGGCGTGATGCAGGAAAAACAGCGCTGGGTAACGTCCGCCGCCTTGGTTTTCGGGCGTGAAGATTCCGGTCTGACCAACGAAGAGCTGGCATTGGCGGATGTGTTGACCGGCGTGCCGATGAAGGCGGACTATCCGTCGTTGAATCTTGGTCAGGCTGTGATGGTGTATTGCTATCAATTGGCGGAGTTAATGCAGGTAAAATCCGCTGCCGTTGCGTCGCCGGCGTCAGGGCAGTTATCGGCGCTGCGTCAGCGATTGGATCGGTTGCTAATCAATCTGGCGGTGGAGGAGGATGAAAAACTGCGGGATTGGATCCATCAACGATTGGGGCGACTGGAGCAGCGGGACACCGCGATGTTGCATATGCTGCTGCATGACGTCGAAAAAGCGATATCAAAATAAAAAGTGCATAAATGATTTTATTGCAGATAAATAAATTGGTTTGCGATTTCTTATGAAAAAAAATTTTATGCATATGCGGAATTGTGGTTTATTCCACTGTTCCGCATGTTGACTGGATACCATGGAAAAACAGAAATCCGTTGACTTCAAAGCCTAATTGCCCTAACTAATAGGGCAGTTAAATCTAAATTGATTAAGATAAGATCTCAGAATGCGTTATATCAGCCTGATCACCACGATTATTACCATCACCGGTACAACCAGTAACGGTGCGGGCTGACGCATACAGAAGAAACGAAAAAAGCCCGCACTTGAGAGTGCGGGCTTTTTTTTTATAGCGGACGGCTCCCTGTCCGCCACCGTAACAGGCCGTTGCGGAGCGAGGTTTAAAATCGCGCCAGGCGACTTTTTATGGTGGGCGACCGGTTCACCACCGCGGCATTCAAAAACGCTTCCGGCGTTTTTGTCGGCAGAAATTCAGGAGAAAAGATAAAAATGCGAGTGTTGAAATTTGGCGGGACTTCAGTGGCGAATGCGCAACGTTTTATGCACGTTGCCGATATTATTGAAAACAATGCGCGCCAGGGACAGGTCGCCACCGTACTGTCGGCCCCGGCAAAAATTACTAATCACTTGGTCGCCATGATTGAAAAAACCGTGGCCGGACAGGATATACTGCCTCATCTAAACGACGCTGAAGCTATCTTCTCTTCTTTGCTTACAGGCCTTGAACAGTCGCAGCCCGGTTTTGACGGCATGCGTCTTAAGTCGCTGGTGGATCAAGAGTTCGCGCAGTTAAAACAGGTGCTGCACGGTATCTCCCTGCTGGGTCAATGTCCTGACAGCGTGAATGCGTCCATCATCTGTCGCGGCGAAAAACTGTCGATCGCGATAATGGAAGCGGTGTTTCAGGCTCGCGGCTATGCCGTCACCGTCATTAATCCGGTGGAAAAACTGCTGGCGCAGGGACATTATCTTGAATCTACCGTCGATATCGCCGAGTCCACTCGTCGCATCGCCGAAAGCGCGATACCGGCCGACCATGTGATCCTGATGGCCGGTTTCACGGCGGGCAACGAGAAAGGGGAACTGGTGGTGCTGGGCCGCAACGGTTCGGATTACTCGGCCGCCGTGCTGGCAGCCTGTTTACGCGCGGACTGTTGTGAAATCTGGACGGATGTCGACGGGGTTTATACCTGCGATCCGCGTCAGGTGCCGGATGCGAGGTTGCTTAAATCGATGTCCTATCAGGAGGCGATGGAGCTATCCTACTTCGGCGCCAAAGTTCTCCATCCCCGCACCATCGCTCCCATCGCCCAGTTTCAGATTCCCTGCCTTATCAAAAACACCGAAAATCCCCAGGCGCCCGGCACGCTCATCGGCATGGACAGCAGCGACAGCCAATATCCGGTTAAGGGCATCACCAACCTGAATAATATGGCGATGTTCAATATTTCCGGTCCGGGCATGAAAGGAATGGTCGGCATGGCGGCCCGCGTGTTTGCGGCCATGTCGCGGGCGGGGATCTCCGTCGTTCTGATTACGCAATCATCTTCCGAATACAGCATCAGCTTCTGCGTTTCGCAAAATGAGCTGGCGCGCGCTAAAAAGACGTTGGAAGACGAATTCTATCTGGAACTGAAAGAGGGCGTTCTGGATCCGCTGGACGTGATGCAGCGCCTGGCGATCATTTCGGTGGTGGGAGACGGTATGCGCACGCTGCGCGGCCTTTCCGCTCGTTTGTTCACGGCGCTGGCCAGCGCCAATATCAATATCGTGGCCATTGCCCAGGGTTCATCCGAGCGCTCAATTTCGGTTGTGGTCAATAATGATATGGCGACAACCGGCGTCCGGGTCGCGCATCAAATGCTGTTTAATACCGATCAGGTCATCGATGTGTTCGTGATCGGCGTCGGCGGCGTCGGCGGCGCGTTGCTGGAACAGATCCACCGTCAGCAGCCGTGGCTGCGGCAGAAACATATCGACCTGCGAGTGTGCGGCATTGCCAATTCCAAGGCTTTATTGACCAACATCAACGGCATCCCGATGGATAGCTGGCGTGAAGAGCTGGGCAAAGCCCGTGAGCCTTTTAATCTGGGTCGACTGATCCGACTGGTCAAAGAGTATCATTTGCTGAACCCGGTGATTGTGGACTGTACGTCCAGTCAGGCGGTTGCCGACCAATACGCCGATTTTCTGGCCGATGGTTTCCACGTCGTTACGCCGAACAAGAAAGCCAACACCGGCTCGATGAATTATTACCAGCAAATACGCAATGCGGCGGCGAAGTCCCGCCGTCGGTTCCTGTACGACACCAACGTCGGCGCCGGCCTGCCGGTTATCGAGAATCTACAGAATCTATTGAATGCGGGCGATGAACTGATCCGTTTTACTGGTATCCTGTCCGGCTCGTTGTCCTTTATTTTCGGTAAGCTGGACGAAGGCATGTCGCTGTCTGAGGCGACGCGGCAGGCGAAAGAAAAAGGCTATACCGAACCCGATCCGCGTGATGACCTGTCCGGTATGGATGTGGCGCGCAAGTTGCTGATTCTGGCGCGCGAAGCCGGTTACAAGCTGGAGCTGGAAGACATTGACGTCGAATCCGTGCTGCCGGCCGGTTTTGATGCTTCCGGCGATGTGGCCGCTTTCATGAGCCGTTTGCCGTCGGTGGATGACGAATTCGCCAGCCGCATCGCGCAGGCGCGCGATGAAGACAAGGTGCTGCGTTATGTCGGCGTGATCGAGGACGGGAGCTGTAAAGTTCAGATCAGCGCGGTGGGGAGCAATGACCCGCTGTTCAAAGTTAAAGATGGTGAAAATGCGCTGGCTTTCTATAGCCGCTACTATCAGCCATTGCCACTGGTATTACGAGGGTACGGCGCGGGGAATGATGTTACCGCCGCCGGTGTATTCGCCGACTTACTGCGTACCCTGTCATGGAAGTTGGGAGTTTAATTATGGTTAAGGTGTATGCGCCCGCGTCGATTGGCAATGTCAGCGTCGGATTTGATGTCCTGGGAGCCGCGGTTTCGCCGGTAGACGGCTCGTTACTGGGCGACTGCGTTTCCGTCGTCGCGGCGGATCAATTCAGCCTGCGCAGCGAAGGGCGTTTTGTCAGCAAGCTGCCGGATGATCCGAAGCAAAACATTGTGTATCAATGCTGGGAGCGTTTCTGTCAGGAGATCGGTAAAACCGTTCCGGTCGCCATGACGTTAGAGAAGAATATGCCGATAGGCTCGGGGCTTGGGTCCAGCGCCTGTTCCGTGGTCGCGGGGCTGATGGCGATGAATGAATTCTGCGGCAAGCCGCTGGACGATACCCGCCTGCTGACGTTGATGGGTGAACTGGAAGGGCGGATTTCAGGCAGCGTGCATTATGATAATGTGGCGCCCTGTTTCCTCGGCGGCATCCAATTGATGCTGGAAGAAGAGGGGATTATCAGCCAGCCGGTTCCCGCCTTTGATGATTGGCTGTGGGTAATGGCCTACCCTGGAATTAAAGTATCGACGGCTGAAGCGCGGGCCATTTTGCCGGCGCAGTATCGGCGTCAGGATTGCATCAGTCACGGTCGTTATCTGGCCGGTTTTATTCACGCCTGCCATACCGGCCAGGCGTCGCTGGCCGCCAAGCTGATGAACGATGTCATCGCGGAACCTTATCGGACGAAACTGCTGCCCGGTTTTGCCGAGGCGCGCAAAGCGGCGCAGGATATCGGCGCGTTGGCCTGCGGTATTTCCGGCTCCGGCCCGACGTTATTTTCCATATGCGATGATATGGATAGCGCGCAGCGTCTGGCTGACTGGCTGCGGGATAACTATTTGCAGAACGATGAAGGTTTTGTTCATATTTGCCGTCTGGATACGACCGGCGCACGACTACTGGGATAATGCATGAAACTCTATAATCTTAAAGATCATAACGAGCAGGTCAGTTTTGCTCAGGCTATCAAGCAGGGGCTGGGAAGTCAGCAAGGGCTGTTCTTCCCGCTGGAACTGCCCGAGTTCAGCCGGGCGGAAATTGATGAACTGCTGCAACTGGATTTTGTTACCCGCAGCAGCCGTATTTTGTCCGCCTATATCGGCGATGAAATGGCTGAAGAGACGGTATACCAACGCGTTAAGGCGGCATTTGCCTTCCCCGCGCCGGTTGCTTCCGTGACGGAAGATATCGCTTCGCTGGAACTGTTCCATGGCCCGACGCTGGCTTTCAAGGACTTCGGCGGCCGCTTTATGGCGCAGATGCTGACGGAAGTCGCGGGCGACAATAAAATCACCATTCTTACCGCCACCTCCGGCGATACCGGCGCGGCAGTCGCTCACGCGTTTTACGGTCTGGAGAATATCCGTGTGGTGATCCTCTACCCACGCGGGAAAATCAGCCCGTTACAGGAAAAACTGTTCTGTACGCTGGGCGGCAACATTCACACCATCGCGGTCGACAGCGATTTTGATGCTTGCCAGTCACTGGTTAAACAGGCGTTTGATGACGAGGAACTGAAGCAAACCATCGGTTTGAATTCGGCGAACTCGATCAATATCAGCCGGCTGTTGGCGCAAATCTGTTACTACTTTGAGGCCGTATCCCAACTGCCGCAGGCTGCGCGTAGTCAACTGGTGGTTTCTGTTCCGAGCGGCAACTTCGGCGATCTGACCGCGGGCCTGCTGGCCAAATCCCTCGGCCTGCCGATTAAGCGCTTTATCGCCGCCACCAACGCGAATGATACCGTGCCGCGTTTCCTGAGCAATGGCGAGTGGGCGCCGAATAAGACCGTCGCCACCTTGTCCAACGCCATGGATGTGAGCCAGCCGAACAACTGGCCGCGAGTGGAAGAGCTGTTCCGTCGTAAAAACTGGCCGTTGAGCGCCTTGGGCTTTGGCGCGGTAAGCGATGAAACCACGAAAGAGACCATGCATGAACTCGACTCGCTGGGGTATACCTCGGAGCCGCATGCGGCGATCGCCTATCGTTTGCTGCGCGATCAGCTACAACCCGGCGAGTTCGGGCTGTTCCTGGGTACCGCGCATCCGGCGAAATTTAAGGAAAGCGTAGAGGAAATTCTGGGTAAAAAGCTGGAACTGCCTGAAGCGCTGGCGAAACGCGCCGATCTGGATTTGTTGTCGCATCATTTCCCGGATGATTTCGCTAAATTGCGCCAGTTCCTGATGACGTTGCCGCGGTAAACGTGCGTCGCCGGATTTGGCGTTTGTCATCCCCGCCTACACCTCTGCGGCTGTAGGCGGGCATCTCGGCAACGGCCCTCACTGTTCGCGGCGTTTAAATACCAGTTCATCAGCGGAAGATTCACCGTCGGCGAAGCGGTAGCCATCCAAATTAAATTCTTTCAGCTGTTCCGGCTGCGTAAGGCGATTTTGAATAATAAAACGGCTCATTAACCCGCGCGCTTTTTTGGCATAAAAGCTGATGACTTTAAACTTGCCGTTCTTCTCGTCCAGAAACACCGGTTTGATCAGGCGAGCGTGTAATTTTTTTGGGCGGACCGATTTAAAGTATTCGTCCGAGGCCAGATTAATCAGGATATCGTCGCCCTGGTCACTCAGCGCCTGGTTCAACTTGTCGGTGATGACATCTCCCCAAAAACTGTAGAGATCCTTGCCCGCTTTGTTGCCGAGTTTAATCCCCATTTCCAGTCGGTAAGGCTGCATTAAATCCAGCGGTTTCAACACACCGTATAAACCGGACAGTATGCGCAGATGTCGCTGCGCGAAATCAAAGTCGTCTGCGCTGAAATCTTCCGCCGCCAGACCGGTGTAGACATCGCCTTTAAAGGCCAGCAGCGCCTGCCGTGCGTTATCCGGCGTAAAGTCGGGACGCCAGTCATGAAAGCGGCCGGCATTCAAGCTGCCCAGTTTGTCGCTGATCCCCATGAGGGATGATATTTGCGCCGGCGTCAGTTGCTTGCAGATGGCGATCAACTGGCCTGCGTAATCCAGCAGTTCCGGCTGGGAATACCGTTTGGTGGCCAAAGGACTGGTGTAATCAAGGGTTTTCGCGGGTGAAAGGGTTATTAACATGCGCCATGTCCTATCGAACTGATTTCAATGCCTTACTGTAGCAAAAATCAAACAAGAAAGCGGCGATGGTTATAACAGGGGACGGCAATCATCCGTCATAAACCGCGCTGACAGTGAAACAATCAACCGGCGAAAAGGTATCGAACAGACCTTTTATCGCCCGCCTGCAATGGCGGCGGAGAAACGCGGCGAGAGAGGTTCGGCCGCTCGACAACACGGATGAAAAGGCTGTCTTGCGCCGTATTGAACGCGTGTTATTATCAGATTCAGGCGACAACATAATGCCATCGGTTCATGTACTAATAATTCATGCTCTCGTAATCCACGCATAAACAATGAGAAATGCCAACATGACGGATAAACTGACTTCCCTACGCCAATTAACAACGGTTGTGGCTGATACCGGCGATATTGCGGCAATGAAATTGTATCAACCGCAAGACGCCACCACTAACCCTTCACTGATTCTTAATGCCGCCCAGATCCCCGAATACCGTAAGCTGATTGATGACGCAATCGCCTGGGCGCGCGCTCAAGGCGGCGACCATGCGCAGCAGATTATTGACGCAACCGACAAACTGGCCGTTAACATCGGCCTTGAGATCCTGAAGCTGATCCCCGGCCGCATCTCGACGGAAGTCGATGCCCGCCTGTCCTATGATACTGAAGCCAGTGTCGCCAAAGCCAAGCGCCTGATTAAACTTTATAACGATGCCGGTATCGGCAACGATCGCATTTTGATCAAACTGGCTTCCACCTGGCAGGGGATCCGCGCCGCCGAGCAGTTGGAAAAAGAAGGCATCAACTGCAACCTGACGCTGCTGTTCTCCTTTGCGCAAGCGCGCGCGTGCGCCGAAGCCGGCGTATTCCTGATTTCGCCGTTTGTCGGCCGTATTCTGGACTGGTATAAAGCCAATGGCGATAAAAAGGAATTCGCGCCGAGCGAAGATCCGGGCGTGGTTTCCGTCAGTGAAATCTACAATTACTACAAGGAGCACGGTTATGAAACGGTCGTCATGGGCGCCAGCTTCCGTAATCTGGGCGAAATCATTGAGTTGGCGGGCTGCGACCGTCTGACCATTGCGCCGGCTCTGCTGAAAGAGTTGTCCGAAAGCGAGGGCGAAGTGGCCCGTAAACTGTCTTACGCCGGCGAGGTGAAGGCGCGTCCGGCTAAATTGACCGAAGCGCAGTTCTACTGGCAGCATAATCAGGATCCCATGGCCGTAGATAAGCTGGCCGAAGGTATCCGCAAGTTCGCCGTCGATCAGGAAAAACTGGAAAAAATGATTTCCGAGTTATTGTAAAAAGCGGTCGGAGAGAATAGCCGGGTTGACGCCTGGCTATTTTTTATCGCATTAGATACCGCCGCTTAAATATCCGCGATATATTTACGTCCGCAATTACCTTGATGCCGGCTACGGCAAAGTTTGTTCGCAGCGGCTCAATGCGCCAAACGGATTGTTATTTAGCGACGGTATTTCGCATTTCTTTGGCGACGTAAAGTTTTTCATCCGCCCGATTCATTACTTCCGTTAACTCTTCTGATTCAATATGGTATTCAACCAGTCCGATGCTGACCGTCAGGCTGACGTCCTTACCCAATATTTCACTGCGGGCTTCGCTGACCCGTAATCTGGTGCGCTCTGCTACCACATAGGCGTCATTCAAGGCGATGTTAGGTAAAATAATGGAAAACTCATCGCCGCCTATCCGGCCAAAAATATCTTCCCGACGGAATGATTTTTTAAACACATCGGCTACCAGTCTTAATGCGGTATCCCCGGCGCTGTGGCCGAAGGTATCATTCACATGCTTAAAATGATCGATGTCGATAAGAATGACGCACAGGGGACGTTTGGAAAAGTTGGCTACGCTCAGCGCCTTATTCGCCGCCATAAAAAACGCATCCCGCCGCAGGCAGCCGGTCAAATCGTCGTACTTTGCCGTTAAAGGCAGCTCTATCAGATACTTTCTGGCGAGAATGGAAAGCAGACTGCCGAGTATGGCGATAAGCAGTACGATGCTCACGACGGCAATGACGGAGGTGGTGGTTGACAGCGTGTCGAATAGCGAAGGGTGAGGCTCGTACGACGTTGTTCTGATCCGAATGCCCAGCAGGTCGTCATGCGACGACAGAATAGGAAAAATGACGGTGAGCGTGTCCTTCCCCGCAAACGCCCCGATCGAGGGCAGTTTATTCTGGCACACTCGAATAATGGTCATGTCATTAAATTTCAACTCTGAGACCGATAATCTATTGATGCATTCACCACGAACGTCGCGGGTATTAAATGCAAAGGTTCTCATTCGTGCGGAAAGATAACGCCCTGTCTTTTCGGTTATATCGGTGTCTGTTACGTCGCCGGAATTATATGATTCATAAGTTTTAATTATTGAATCCAGGTCGTGCTTCTCTACTCTCCAGGTTCTTTTGTTTGATTCATGCATGGCAATGATAGCGACGGAAAAGGAAATAAAACCAAAAATAACAAAAGCGGATATTGGGTGAGAAAAAAGTTCTAATATCTTGTATTTAGCGCCATTCATGAATACTTCCTTGGTGTGACTTTTTTACTTATTATCTTTATATACGAAAATACCTGCTAACTTTACCATATTATCCAAAGACTGGTGAGTGTAATGATGATTGCCGCCTTCTTTTTCTTTGTGTAAGCAGCTATATTGAGAAAACGCCGATGCGTGTTTGATTAGCAATGGTAATCACTCAGCCGCTATTACCTTTTTAAACTCAACGTCAGTGACGCGCAGCTTAAAAAGCATGTGTTTCATTTAAAAAACGTATTTCATGATTATTATCATCTACCGGTTTGACCTGCTATCTCAGGTGATGAACCGAGCGTATAACATTTCTCACTATAGGTGCTCAACTCGGACAATATCCTGATAAAATTGGTTTTTATTTTATTAGAGGGTGTTTATGAACGTATTGCGTGTTGGTTTGGTCTCCATTTCCGATCGGGCATCCAGCGGGGTTTATCAGGATAAAGGCATCCCTGCGCTGGAAGTCTGGCTGGCGTCTGCATTGACGACGCCTTTTGAAATCGAAACCCGTCTGGTTCCGGATGAACAATTGCTGATTGAACAAACGTTATGCGAACTGGTTGATGAAGGCGGTTGTCATCTGGTGCTGACGACTGGCGGCACCGGACCCGCGCGTCGCGATGTCACGCCCGACGCGACGCTGGCGATCGCCGACCGCGAGATGCCGGGCTTCGGTGAACAAATGCGTCAAATCAGCCTGCAATTTGTGCCGACGGCGATCCTCTCAAGGCAGGTGGGAGTGATTCGTAAGCATGCGCTGATCCTTAATTTGCCGGGGCAGCCCAAATCCATCAAAGAAACGCTGGAAGGCCTGAAAGATGCTGACGGCAAGGTCATCGTCGCCGGAATTTTTGCCAGTGTTCCTTATTGTATACAACTACTGGAAGGGCCTTACGTTGAAACCGATCCGCAGGTAGTAGCAGCTTTTCGTCCTAAAAATGCCATACGCGAAATAAAAAACTGAAGTTCAGCAATTTCAGGAATAAGATTCAGCTTTGCTGGTGTATAAATATTTTGCCGGTATAGTAATTCTGCCTTTACACTTTACGGCAAGATTTCTTTATCCTCACACTGGCACTGCACGGTAATTTATGGAACGCGAGCATCAGCAACCACATAGTCGATTAAACCGACAGGATTACAAAACGCTTTCTCTGGCCGCGCTCGGCGGCGCGCTGGAGTTCTATGATTTCATCATTTTCGTCTTTTTCGCGGCGGTTATCGGCGATCTCTTTTTCCCCGCCGATATCCCTGAGTGGCTGCGTCAGGTTCAGACCTTCGGCATTTTCGCCGCCGGTTATCTGGCTCGTCCGCTTGGCGGCATTATCATGGCTCACTTCGGCGACCTGGTCGGGCGTAAAAAAATGTTTAGTCTAAGCATTTTGCTGATGGCTCTGCCTACGCTGGCGATGGGGATGTTGCCCACTTATCAATCTATCGGCATTGCCGCGCCGTTATTGCTGTTGCTGATGCGTATACTGCAAGGCGCGGCGATTGGCGGAGAAGTGCCAGGAGCATGGGTCTTTGTCGCGGAGCATGTTCCGCGCGCGCGCATCGGCTTCGCCTGCGGCGTGTTGACTGCCGGCCTGACGGTGGGGATTCTACTGGGATCCATGATCGCCACCTTGCTGAACACTTTCTTTACCCCCGAACAGCTATTGGCCGGCGTCTGGCGTTTACCCTTCTTCATCGGTGGGATTTTCGGTCTGGTCGCCATGTATTTACGGCGCTGGTTGCAGGAAACCCCCATCTTCATTGAAATGCAGGCGCATAAAAAGCTGGCGTCAGAAATGCCGTTGAAATCCGTGGTCGTTAATCATAAGCGGGCGGTCGTGGTCTCCATGCTGCTTACCTGGATGTTGTCGGCCTGCATTGTGGTGGTTCTGCTTATGGCGCCGACTTATTTGCAGAAAGTCTATGGCATCTCCGCTGCGTTGGCATTGCAGGCAAACAGCCTGGCGACGATTACCCTGATGTTCGGCTGCGTCGCTGCCGGTTTGTTGATCGATCGCTATGGCGCCAGCAAGATTTTTATCGGCGGCAGCTTGTTCCTTGGCGTGTGCAGTTGGTTTTTCTACAGTGTTGCGGCAAGCAATGCGGAATTACTGTTCGTCGGGTATGCGCTCGTCGGATTCAGCGTCGGGGTCGTTGGTGCGGTTCCCTACGTGATGGTGCGGGCGTTTCCGGCTGAAGTACGTTTTTCCGGCATTTCATTTTCCTATAATGTGTCTTACGCCATTTTTGGCGGATTAACGCCGATTTTCGTCACCTTGATGATGAAGGCGACGCCGTTGGCTCCGGCCTGGTATGTGTTAACGCTGGCGGGGCTTGGGGTGTTGATGGGGATCTATTTGCACCGCGATCTGAATAGCGAGGAAACGCCCCAGGCTATCGGCGAAGAGGATTCGCGTTCAACGGTCGGCGTTTAATACGCTTTTGTCGCCGAGCATAAAACAGCGCCGGCCCATCCGGGCGGCGCTGTTTTTTACATTCATGCGCGACGTTCGCCTATCGGCAGAATTTTGCGGCCTGATTGTTCGTTGATGACTTCCGCCATCGCCAGATAAATGGCGCTTGCGCCACAGATGATGCCTTCGAAGCCGGCAAAGGTCAGCAGCGCATGGTTGCCGGTAAAATTACCGATTGCCAGTAAGGCGAACAGCACGGTCAGACTGGCGAACACAAACTGTAACGCAAAGTTGGCGCGTAATGTTCCGAAGAACATAAACAGGGTGAAAATACCCCACAGACCGAGGAATACCCCCAGGAAGCGGGCATCGCTGGGTTCCGCCAGACCCATTTTGGGCAGCATCAGAATGCCGACCAAAGTTAACCAGAAAGCGCCATAAGAGGTGAATGCGGTAACGCCGAAGGTATTTCCTTTTTTATATTCCAGTAAACCAGCCAGAATTTGGGCAATGCCTCCGTAAAAGATGCCCATACTAAGAATAATGGAAGAGAGCGGGAAAAAGCCTGCGTTATGCAGATTTAATAAAATCGTCGTCATCCCGAAACCCATCAATCCTAACGGGCCGGGGTTCGCCAACTTGTTCGAGTGCATAAATCCTCAGCAATAACAGATAGTTGATATTCCCTTTCGCACTCGACGTCGATGCCGGGGTAGCGGCGACTTCAAGCACTTTGGGATTTAGGTTTTTTATTACGGTGCGCTTGTCGCCATCACGCCGGGAATGTCCCTTTTTGTGGCGGTCTATACTTGCCCGCCACCCTCTCGGGCCGTTGTTATGCAACGTCAAAAATTTTTCCTGAAAATTTTTTTGCGGCGGGCGCGGCATCATATCGGGCGGTTTGAAGGGATACAATATGGCGGATCAAGAATAGTTTGATCGAGCAAGGGATAAAGCCCACTTTTTTTTCATCTCCCCCCCTTGATGATGGCATTGTTGACCCCATCTTATTTTCAACCAAAACAGTTTGACCGAATAAAAAGGGTTGTGTCGGGCCGTTGAGCTTGCCGGGTATCATTGAAATATGGGGCCGGGGAAGCGAAAAACGATGTTGTGCAGTTGAAAAACAACATTTCGCCCGCATAGTAGGTTGAACTACCACACCGAATATGACTTTATTAGTGGAGATGTTTAGATGGGTAAGATTATTGGTATCGACCTGGGTACAACCAACTCTTGTGTAGCGATTATGGACGGTACGCAGGTTAAAGTACTGGAAAACAGCGAAGGCGATCGCACGACGCCTTCAATCATTGCTTACACGCAAGACGGTGAGACTCTGGTTGGCCAGCCGGCTAAACGTCAGGCGGTGACTAACCCGCAAAATACGTTGTTTGCAATTAAACGTCTGATTGGCCGTCGTTTCAAAGATGAAGAAGTGCAGCGTGATACCAATATCATGCCGTACAAAATCGTTGAAGCCGACAACGGCGATGCCTGGTTGGAAGTGAAAGGCCAGAAAATGGCTCCGCCGCAAATTTCAGCCGAAGTGCTGAAGAAAATGAAGAAAACAGCGGAAGATTATCTGGGCGAACCGGTCACTGAAGCGGTTATTACGGTACCTGCTTACTTCAACGATGCGCAGCGTCAGGCGACCAAAGACGCCGGCCGTATCGCTGGTCTGGAAGTAAAACGTATTATCAACGAACCGACAGCGGCTGCGCTGGCGTACGGTTTGGATAAAGAAGTCGGCAACCGCACTATCGCGGTATATGACCTGGGTGGCGGTACATTCGATATCTCTATTATCGAAATCGATGAAGTTGATGGCGAAAAAACCTTTGAGGTTCTGGCGACCAACGGTGATACCCACCTGGGCGGCGAAGACTTCGACAGCCGTTTGATCAACTATCTGGTAGACGAATTCAAGAAAGAACAGGGCTTCGATCTGCGCAACGATCCGCTGGCGATGCAGCGTCTGAAAGAAGCGGCGGAAAAAGCGAAAATCGAACTTTCCTCCGCGCAGCAGACCGACGTTAACCTGCCGTACATCACTGCGGATGCGACAGGCCCGAAACACCTGAACATTAAAGTGACGCGCGCCAAACTGGAATCGTTGGTCGAAGATCTGGTTAATCGTTCTCTGGAACCGCTGAAGGTGGCGCTGAAGGATGCCGGCCTGTCCGTTTCTGAAGTACAAGACGTGATTCTGGTCGGCGGTCAGACCCGTATGCCGTTGGTTCAGAAGAAAGTTGCTGACTTCTTCGGTAAAGAGCCGCGTAAAGATGTTAACCCGGATGAAGCCGTTGCTATCGGTGCTGCGGTTCAGGGCGGCGTACTGTCCGGCGATGTGAAAGACGTTCTGCTGCTGGATGTGACTCCGCTGTCGCTGGGCATCGAAACGATGGGCGGTGTGATGACGTCGCTGATTGCCAAGAACACCACGATCCCGACGAAACACAGCCAGGTTTTCTCTACGGCGGAAGATAATCAGTCTGCGGTGACGATTCATGTCCTACAGGGTGAACGTAAGCGTGCGCAGGATAACAAGTCGCTGGGTCAGTTCAACCTGGATGGCATCCAGCCCGCGCCGCGCGGCATGCCTCAGATCGAAGTCACC
Organism: Brenneria sp. g21c3; assembly: GCF_040240345.1. Classification (NCBI taxonomy): domain Bacteria; kingdom Pseudomonadati; phylum Pseudomonadota; class Gammaproteobacteria; order Enterobacterales; family Pectobacteriaceae; genus Brenneria; species Brenneria sp. g21c3. The sequence goes on from NZ_JBEIAB010000002.1 coordinate 181,189, forward strand.
TTCGATATCGATGCTGACGGTATCCTGCACGTTTCCGCCAAGGATAAAAACAGCGGCCGTGAACAGAAAATCACGATCAAAGCCTCTTCTGGTCTGAATGAAGATGAAATCCAGAAAATGGTGCGCGATGCGGAAGCGAACGCGGAATCCGACCGTAAGTTCGAAGAGCTGGTTCAAACGCGCAACCAGGGCGATCACCTGCTGCACAGCACGCGTAAGCAACTGGAAGAAATCGGTGATAATCTGGCCGCTGATGATAAAACCGCCATTGACGACGCCCTGAAAGCGCTGGAAAGCGCGCTGAAAGGCGAAGACAAAGCGGATATCGAAGCGAAAATCCAGGCGCTGGTTCAGGCTTCCGGTAAACTGCTGGAAGCGTCTCAGCAGCAGGCACAGGCTGGCGCTGAAGGCGCGGCGGGCGCTAACGATACTTCTGCTCGTAAAGACGACGATGTAGTCGATGCCGAGTTTGAAGAAGTAAAAGATAAAAAGTAATCGCCCTTAAGCGGGCGCAGTAACGGTGACGAAGGACTGTTGCTGGCAACCAGCACGGGCGTTGAGGAAACTCTGCGCCCGTGCACGCATGTTGAGGGCAGGAAAAAAAGAATGGCGAAGCAAGACTATTACGAGATTTTAGGCGTTGCTAAAGATGCCGATGAGCGTGAAATCAAAAAGGCTTATAAGCGTCTGGCGATGAAGTTTCACCCGGATCGTAATCCTGGTGACCAAAATGCCGAAGCACGGTTCAAAGAGATTAAAGAAGCTTACGAGATCCTCACCGACTCGCAGAAACGTGCCGCCTACGATCAGTACGGCCATGCTGCATTTGAACAAGGTGGTATGGGAGGCGGCGGCGGTTTTGGCGGCGGCGGCGCCGATTTCGGTGATATTTTTGGCGACGTGTTCGGCGATATCTTTGGCGGCGGTCGTCGTCAGCGCGCGAGTCGCGGTTCCGATCTCCGCTATAACATGGAACTGACGCTGGAAGAGGCTGTCCGCGGCGTCACCAAAGAGATCCGTATCCCAACCTTGGAAGAGTGCGATACCTGCCATGGCAGCGGATCCAAGCCCGGTAGTTCGCCCGTCACCTGTCCGACCTGTCATGGTAATGGTCAGGTGCAAATGCGTCAGGGCTTTTTTACTGTCCAACAGGCTTGTCCGCACTGTCATGGCCGCGGGAAAATCATTAAAGATCCATGCACGAAATGTCATGGTCATGGCCGCGTAGAAAAGAGCAAGACGCTATCGGTGAAGATCCCCGCCGGGGTGGACACCGGCGATCGGATCCGCCTGTCCGGAGAGGGGGAAGCCGGGGAGCATGGCGCGCCGGCGGGCGATTTGTACGTTCAGGTTCAGGTAAAAGCGCATCCGATCTTCCAGCGTGAAGAAAATAATCTGTACTGCGAGGTGCCGATTAACTTTGCTATGGCCGCACTGGGCGGCGAAATTGAAGTCCCGACGCTGGATGGGCGCGTGAAGCTGAAAGTGCCGGCTGAAACGCAAACCGGGAAGCTGTTCCGCATGCGCGGCAAGGGCGTGAAGTCGGTACGGGGCGGCGTGCAGGGCGATCTGCTGTGCCGGGTCGTGGTGGAAACGCCTGTCAGCCTGAACGAGCGGCAACGGCAGCTGCTGCAAGAGCTGGAAGAGAGTTTTGGCGGCCCATCGGGCGAAAGAAACAGTCCGCGCTCTAAAAGCTTCTTCGACGGCGTGAAGAAGTTTTTTGACGATCTGACTCGCTGACGCGCTTTTTATTGCCAGTGGGATAAGACGGAAAAACCGGTCGGCGAATCAGCGGCCGGTTTTTTTATGGCGGGCAATCCCTGCCCGCCACCCTTCGGGCCGTCGCAAGCGACGTTTAAAAACGTTCCTGACGTTTTTTTATGGCGGGCAATCCCTGCCCGCCACCCTTCAGGCCGTCGCAAGCGACGTTTAAAAACGTTCCTGACGTTTTTTTATGGCGGGCAATCCCTGCCCGCCACCCTTCGGGCCGTCGCAAGCGACGTTTAAAAACGTTCCTGACGTTTTTTTATGGCGGGCAATCCCTGCCCGCCACCCTTCGGGCCGTCGCAAGCGACGTTTAAAAACGTTCCTGACGTTTTTTATGGCGGGCAATCGCCGGAAATGACAGGCACAAAAAAACCGGCCAGAGCCGGTTTTTTCAACAACAATATGCAAAATCGCAATTATTGCATAGCGTTGATGCGCGCAACCAGATTGGATTTATGACGTGCAGCTTTGTTCTTATGGATCAGGCCTTTGCTTGCCTGGCGATCCACGATCGGTTGCATATCATTAAACGCATTCTGTGCCGCTTCTTTATCGCCAGCAGCGATCGCCGCGTATACTTTCTTGATGAAAGTACGCATCATGGAGCGACGGCTTGCGTTATGCTTGCGGCGCTTCTCAGATTGTACGGCGCGTTTCTTAGCTGATTTGATATTAGCCAAGGTCCAACTCCCAAATATATTCTATCGAGGACAATTCAAAGGCCGAGGAATATGCCCTTTTAGCCTTCGTTTGTCAATGGATTTGTGCAAATAAGCGTCGTTTGTACGTCAACGCTTGTTACGTTGTGATGGCGCAGGATTTTAACAGCTTCACGCGGTGGAATACAGCTTTTCACGTCATAAATTTACCCGGAGGTGATTAATCGCCGGTAAAACAGATCATCGCCGAGAAAACCCCGGCGCAATGCCTGCTCTCTTGCCGGGAAGACGCCGATGGGCGGCGGCAAAACGTCAAAAATAGCGACGGTATCGGCCCCGCCGGCTGCAAAAGGCGCGAATCGCGGGTTAACCTTACTCGCTGTACAAGGTATAATCCGCCGATTTCCATTATTTTAACCCATTTGTTCTGAGCCAGCTATGCAGCTAATTCGCGGTATACACAATCTTCGGGCGCGCCATTATGGTTGTGTGCTCACTATTGGTAATTTTGACGGCGTACACCGCGGACACCAGATGCTGCTGGAACGCTTGAAGCAGGAAGGTCAGTCCCGCGGTCTTCCTGTGATGGTCATGATCTTTGAACCACAACCCCAGGAACTGTTCTCAGCCGAGAGAGCGCCGGCGCGGTTGACGAGCCTGCGCGATAAAGTGAATTATCTGAAAAAAGCGGGCGTCGACTACCTGCTGTGCGTCAAGTTTGACGCTCGCTTCGCCGCCAATGATGCGCAAACTTTTATTTCTACCTTACTGGTGGAAAAGCTGGGCGTCAGGTTTCTGGTGGTCGGGGATGACTTTCGTTTCGGGGCTGGTCGACAAGGGGATTTCCTGTTATTACAGAAAGCTGGCGTCGATGCCGGATTTGAGGTTATCAGTACGGCTTCATTCTGTAATGATGGTAAACGAGTCAGCAGCACGGCCATCCGTGAGGCGCTCATGAACGATGATTTAACGCGGGCGGAAAACCTGTTGGGACACCCTTATAGCATTTCCGGGCGAGTGGTTCATGGTAATGCTCTGGGAAGAACGATAGGTTTCCCCACGGCCAATCTGCCGTTAAAGCGGCAGGTATCGCCGGTCAAGGGCGTCTATGCCGTCAGCGTATATGGACTGGGTGATGAGCCGGTGCCGGGCGTGGCCAATATTGGCTCGCGTCCGACGGTAACCGGCGACAAGCGCCAGCAGCTTGAGGTACATCTGCTGGATACGACGATGAATTTATACGGTCGTCATATAGAAGTGGTGCTGCGTAAAAAGATACGTAATGAACAGCGGTTTGCTTCGCTTGAGGCGCTAAAGCGACAAATCGCTGACGATGTGGTGACGGCCCGGATGTTTTTCGGGCTAAAGACACCGGTTTAATTTTTCTAGCCGAAGACGAAATCGAGAATCTAATGAGTGACTATAAGACTACCCTGAACTTGCCGGAAACAGGGTTCCCGATGCGTGGCGATTTGGCCAAGCGTGAACCTGGCATGCTGCAACGTTGGTATGAACAGGATCTGTACGGGATTATTCGCCATGCGAAAAAGGGCAAAAAAACCTTTATCCTGCACGATGGCCCTCCCTATGCGAATGGCAGTATTCATATTGGTCACTCAGTTAATAAAATTCTTAAAGATATTATCGTTAAGTCTAAAACCCTGTCGGGCTATGACTCGCCGTATATACCCGGCTGGGACTGCCATGGTCTGCCGATCGAACTGAAAGTCGAGCAGCTTATCGGCAAGCCGGGCGAAAAAGTCAGCGCCGCGGAATTCCGCGCCGAATGCCGTAAATACGCGGCGGAGCAGGTTGCCGGCCAGAAGAAAGATTTTATCCGACTGGGCGTGCTGGGCGACTGGGATCATCCGTACCTGACGATGGATTTTGAGACGGAAGCCAACATCATCCGCACCCTGGGTCGGGTTATTGAAAACGGCCACCTGCACAAAGGCGCCAAGCCGGTTCACTGGTGTGCCGATTGCGGCTCTGCGCTGGCGGAAGCGGAAGTGGAGTACTATGACAAAACCTCGCCTTCCATCGATGTGGCTTTTAACGCCGTTGATGCCGACGCCGTCAGCGCCAAATTCGGCGTGAAGCAGGTTGATGGCCCGCTTTCCCTGGTTATCTGGACCACCACGCCGTGGACGCTGCCGGCTAACCGCGCGATTTCACTGAATGCGGAATTTGTCTATCAGTTGGTGCAGATCGAAGGGCAGGCGCTGATCCTTGCCGCCGACCTGGTTGAAAGCGTGATGAAGCGTATCGGCGTCGACCATTGGCAAGTCCTGGGCGAATGCCAAGGCAGCGATCTTGAACTGTTACGCTTCCAGCACCCGTTCATGGGCTTCGATGTGCCGGCGATTTTGGGCGATCACGTTACGCTGGATGCCGGTACCGGCGCGGTGCATACCGCGCCCGGCCATGGTCCGGACGACTATGTCATCGGACAGCAATATGGGCTGGAAGTCGCCAATCCGGTCGGGCCGAATGGTTGTTACCTGACCGGCACCTACCCGGAACTGGATGGTAAATTCGTCTTCAAGGCCAACGATATCGTTGTTGAGATTCTGCGCGAACACGGCGCGCTCCTGCATCTGGAAAAGCTGCTGCACAGCTATCCGTGCTGCTGGCGTCATAAAACCCCGATCATCTTCCGTGCGACGCCGCAGTGGTTTATCAGTATGGATCAGAAAGGGTTGCGCAAGCAGTCGCTGTCTGAGATCAAAGGCGTTCAGTGGATCCCGGATTGGGGTCAGGCGCGTATTGAAGCCATGGTCGCCAACCGTCCCGACTGGTGTATTTCCCGTCAACGCACCTGGGGCGTGCCGATGTCGCTTTTCGTCCATAAAGAGACGGAAGAGCTGCATCCGCGCACCAAAGAATTGATTGAAGAAGTGGCGAAACGCGTTGAGCAGGATGGGATCCAGGCATGGTGGGATCTTGATCCGAAAGAGGTGCTGGGCGCCGATGCCGAGAATTACGTTAAGGTTCCCGATACGCTGGACGTCTGGTTCGACTCCGGATCGACCCATGCCTCCGTGGTTGACGTTCGTCCAGAATTCGGCGGCCATTCGGCGGATATGTATCTGGAAGGTTCCGATCAGCATCGCGGCTGGTTTATGTCCTCTTTGATGATTTCTACGGCGATTAAAGGCAAGGCGCCATATCGTCAGGTATTGACGCACGGTTTCACCGTGGATGGTCAGGGACGCAAAATGTCCAAATCCATCGGCAATACCGTCAGCCCGCAGGACGTGATGAACAAACTGGGCGGCGATATTCTGCGTCTGTGGATCGGTTCAACGGATTACTCCGGCGAAATCGCCGTGTCCGATGAGATCCTGAAACGTTCGGCGGACGCCTATCGCCGTATCCGCAACACCGCGCGCTTCCTGCTGGCTAACCTGAACGGGTTTGACCCGAAAAAGGATAGCGTAAAACCGGAAGAGATGGTGGTGCTGGATCGCTGGGCGGTCGGCTGCGCGCAAGCGGCGCAGGAAGAGATCGTCGAAGCCTACGACAGCTACGATTTCCACCGCGTGGTGCAGCGTCTGATGCAGTTTTGCTCTATCGAGATGGGCTCATTCTATCTTGATATCATCAAAGACCGTCAGTACACCGCGAAGAGCGACAGCATCGCCCGTCGCAGCTGCCAGACGGCGTTGTATCACATCTCCGAGGCGCTGGTGCGCTGGATGGCCCCGATTCTGTCCTTCACCGCGGATGAGATCTGGGGATACCTGCCGGGAGAACGCGCGCAGTATGTGTTTACCGAAGAGTGGTATGACGGTTTGTTCGGTCTGGATACGGCTGAGAGCATGAACGACGCATTCTGGGCCGATATCCTGAAAGTCCGTAGCGAAGTGAATAAGGTGATCGAGCAAGCGCGTAACGACAAGCGTATCGGCGGATCGCTGGAGGCATCCGTCACGTTGTATGCCGATGCCGCTCTGGCGGATAAGCTGAATCAGTTGCAGCAGGAATTGCATTTCGCTCTGCTGACCTCCAAAGCCAAGGTCGATCTGTATGAAAATGCGCCGGCCGATGCGCAGAGCACTGAACTACCCGGATTGAAAATTGCCTTAAGCAAGGCGGAAGGACATAAGTGTCCGCGGTGCTGGCATTATGAGTCAGATATCGGTACTGACACCGATCATCCCGACATTTGTGGTCGCTGCGCGACCAACGTCGGCGGCAAAGGCGAAGAGCGTAAATTTGTCTGATGAATAAATCGATCTGTTCGAGTGGGTTGCGCTGGCTGTGGCTGGCGCTGTTGGTTCTGGTTGTCGACCTGGGCAGCAAACAGTGGATTTTATCGAACTTTGCGCTGGGAGAGACGCAGCCGCTGGTTCCGTATCTGAATCTGCACTATGCCCGTAATTACGGCGCGGCGTTCAGTTTTCTGGCGGACAAGGGCGGTTGGCAGCGCTGGTTTTTCGCCGGCATCGCCATCGCCATCGTTATCGCCTTGCTGGTGATGATGTATCGCGGCAGCGCGCGCCACAAGCTGAATAACATCGCCTATGCGCTGATTATCGGCGGCGCGCTGGGCAACCTGTTTGACCGGATGTGGCATGGTTTTGTCGTCGATTTTATCGACTTCTATGTCGGCAACTGGCATTTCGCCACCTTCAATCTGGCGGACAGCGCAATCTGTATTGGTGCTGCGCTCATCGTGCTGGAAGGTTTTGTCAATAAGCATGATGATTCGGCTAAGCAAAAGGGTCACTGATGTCTGAGACTATACAGAGCAACAGCGCCGTGCTGGTGCATTTCACCCTGACCCTGGAAAACGGTACGGTGGCGGAATCCACCCGTGAAAGCGGTAAGCCCGCGTTGTTCCGTCTGGGGGATGACAGTTTGTCCGCCGAGCTGGAACAACATCTGCAAGGCTTGAAGCGCGGCGAGCAACGGCGATTCACCTTGCCGCCGGAATCGGCTTTTGGCCCGGTAAACCCTGATATGATCCAGTTTTTCCTGCGTCGCGATTTTGCCGAAACGGGAATACCGGACGTGGGAACGATTATGTTGTTCAGCGGCGTCGGCGGGAATGATATGCCGGGTATTATCCGTGATGTGACGGAAGAGTCCGTTACGGTGGATTTTAACCACCCGCTGGCCGGCCAATCTATTACGTTCGATCTGGAAGTGTTGGATATTGATCCATCTCGGCAGGAGGTTCCGCATGCAGATCTTGCTGGCTAACCCGCGCGGCTTTTGTGCCGGGGTTGATCGTGCCATCAGTATTGTTGAACGGGCGCTGGAGATATTCGGCACGCCGATTTATGTGCGCCATGAAGTGGTGCATAACCGCTATGTCGTCAACGGACTCCGTGAACGTGGCGCGATATTTATTGAACAGATAGATGAAGTGCCGGACGGATCGATTTTGATTTTCTCCGCGCACGGCGTGTCTCAGGCCGTGCGCAATGAGGCTAAAAGTCGGGATTTGACGGTCTTTGATGCGACCTGTCCGTTGGTGACGAAAGTACATATGGAAGTGGCGCGAGCGAGCCGGAAAGGGGTGGAGGCTATCCTGATCGGCCATGCCGGACACCCGGAAGTGGAAGGCACGATGGGGCAGTACAGCAATGCCGAGGGCGGTATGTACCTGGTGGAGTCGCCGGATGACGTGTGGCGGTTGCAGGTAAAGGATGAAAACAACCTGTGTTTCATGACGCAAACCACGCTGTCGGTGGATGATACTTCTGCGGTAATCGACGCGCTGCGTGAGCGCTTCCCGCGTATTATCGGCCCGCGGAAAGACGATATCTGTTATGCCACCACCAATCGTCAGGAAGCGGTGCGCAACCTGGCCGCCATGGCTGACGTGGTGCTGGTGGTGGGGTCAAAGAACTCGTCTAACTCCAATCGGTTGGCGGAGCTGGCGCAGCGCGCCGGTAAAGCCGCTTATCTGATCGATACCGCGGAAGATATTCAGGAAGACTGGCTGGCGGGCATCGGTCATGTCGGCGTGACGGCCGGCGCATCGGCGCCGGATATTCTGGTGCAGCAGGTGCTCAGTCGTTTACAGGCGCTGGGCGGGCAGGTGACGGTTGAAATTCAGGGGCGGGAAGAAAATATCGTTTTTGAAGTCCCGAAAGAGCTTCGCGTTGAGGTGAAGCAAATCGATTAAGTTTATTGCGGCGGAGAAACGGTCTTCTCCGCCGTTTTTTTGCTGACGGACGCCTGTCGCGTCTCTTCCCCCGTCTGAATCGCCCTCATCGCCGATTGATAATACGTCGATAAAAATGCATGTTTATGCGTTATTGCCGCTGAGGTTTTCGTTTGGGCGAACGGTTATGACGGTTTTTACTGATATAATTTTCCCACTGACATAAATTTCTAATCCGCTTATAAATGCGCTGGCGGTGGAGCTTCACGCCCGTTAACCTACTGTGCATGTCATAGCGGAAATAGCAGAGAGAGATAAAAATGAAGGATTCAACGATCCGTATCGCGGTTGCCGGCGCCGGCGGCCGCATGGGACGTCAGCTGATTCAAGCGGTTGCGCAAATTGAAGGTGCCGTACTGGGCGCGGCGTTGGAACGCCAGGGTTCGTCGCTGCTGGGCGCTGATGCCGGCGAACTGGCGGGGCTGGGCAAATCCGGCGTGACGGTGAGCGATAGCCTGGATGCCGTTCGTGATGAATTTGACTTGCTTATCGATTTTACCCGTCCTGAAGGTACCCTGACTCACCTGGCATTTTGCCGTCAGCACCGCAAATCTCTGGTCATCGGCACCACCGGCTTTGATGATCAGGGAAAGGCCGCGATTCGCGACGCCGCACAAGATATCGGTATTGTTTTCGCCGCGAATTTCAGCGTCGGTGTGAATGTCATGCTGAAACTGTTGGAGAAAGCCGCCAAAGTCATGGGGGATTACACCGATATCGAAATTATTGAGGCTCACCATCGCCATAAAGTGGATGCGCCTTCAGGAACGGCGCTGGCGATGGGCGAAGCAATCGCCGGCGCGCTGGGGCGGGACCTGAAAACCTGCGCTGTTTACGCGCGGGAAGGGCATACCGGAGAGCGCGATCCGCAAAGCATTGGTTTTGCGACCGTGCGGGCCGGTGATATCGTCGGCGAACATACCGCCATGTTTGCGGATATCGGCGAGCGGGTAGAGATTACCCACAAGGCTTCCAGCCGCATGACCTTTGCAAATGGCGCGGTTCGTGCTGCAATATGGTTGAAGTATAAGAAAAGCGGCCTTTTTGATATGAAAGATGTGCTCGGATTGGAAGATTTATAAAAAAATATTTTTTTAATGTATTGATGCAAGTAGCGATTATATGTCTCTACTTGTATTTTTTTATTTTATCGTTGTTTTTTTGTTTAGTCTGTTATTTCTGTGTGTTTTCTTGTTTTTTCAGGCCGATTGGGCGCGCTGAAAGCATGAAATTGTCCGTGTTGGTTGATTGTTGCGCTTTTTTTCAGTCACATGAGTTGGCAACCGTTTTCTTTCCCTAGTTAACATCCCTTTTTAAGGGCGAGGGAGAGGTTTTAAGGTGTAAAGCAGTAAAAGAAGAGAAAAAGTGCGGTTGAAGTGGACAATTCAGCCGGCCGTCATTAAAATGCGCCCAATTTGCCAAAAATTTACCTTGAAGGTGGTTTTTGCGTTGATTTAGATCGATTAATCTGAATTAATATGCAAATAACATGATTTTTTATTCCTTGGAGGGTGTTTTGATTAAGTCAGCGCTATTGGTTCTGGAAGACGGAACCCAATTCCATGGTCGGGCCATCGGGGCTGAAGGGACGGCAGTGGGGGAAGTGGTCTTCAATACGTCGATGACCGGATATCAAGAAATCCTTACTGATCCATCCTATTCCCGCCAGATCGTCACTCTCACTTATCCCCATATCGGTAATGTCGGCGCCAACAAAACCGATGAAGAATCTCCATCCATCCAGGCTCAAGGTCTGGTAATCCGCGACCTGCCGTTGATCGCCAGCAACTACCGCAGTGAAGAAAGCCTGTCGGAGTACCTGAAGCGCAATAACGTTGTCGCCATCGCCGATATCGATACCCGCAAACTGACCCGCCTGCTGCGGGAGAAAGGCGCTCAGAACGGCTGCATCATCGCGGGCGACGAGCCGAATGCCGAGCTCGCGCTGGAAAAAGCGCAGGCTTTCCCTGGGCTGAAGGGGATGGATCTGGCGAAAGAGGTCACGACAACGGAGAGCTATCGCTGGTTGCAGGGGAGCTGGACATTGGAAGGCGATTTGCCCGCCGATACGCAGGAAAGCGAACTGCCGTACCATGTGGTGGCCTACGACTATGGCGTCAAGCGCAACATTCTGCGCCTGCTGGTGGACAGAGGCTGCCGACTGACGGTGGTGCCGGCGCAGACCCCGGCGGAGGAAGTGTTGAAACTGGATCCGGACGGCATCTTCCTGTCGAACGGTCCGGGCGACCCGCAGCCTTGCGACTACGCCATTCGGGCGATTAAAGCCTTTCTGGACACCGATATCCCGGTATTCGGCATCTGCCTCGGCCACCAGTTGCTGGCGCTGGCGAGCGGGGCGAAGACGGTCAAAATGAAGCTTGGCCACCACGGCGGCAATCATCCGGTAAAAGATCTGGATAATAATCGCGTGATGATCACCGCTCAGAACCACGGTTTTGCGGTGGATGAAAACGATCTGCCCGCCACTCTGCGGGTGACGCACAAATCGCTGTTCGACCACACGGTGCAGGGGATTCACCGCACCGACAAAGCGGCGTTCAGTTTTCAGGGACACCCGGAAGCCAGCCCCGGCCCGCACGATGCGGCGCCGTTTTTCGACCACTTTATTGAATTGATCAAGACTTACCGTTCTTCAGCGAAATAATCAGGAGCGAGAAAATGCCAAAACGTACAGATATTAAAAGCATCCTGATTCTGGGCGCCGGCCCGATTGTTATCGGCCAGGCCTGTGAGTTTGACTACTCCGGCGCGCAGGCGTGCAAAGCGCTGCGCGAAGAGGGGTACCGCGTCATTCTGGTGAACTCGAACCCGGCCACCATCATGACCGACCCGGAAATGGCCGACGCCACCTATATCGAGCCGATTCATTGGGAAGTGGTGCGCAAAATAATCGAAAAAGAGCGTCCGGATGCGGTATTGCCGACCATGGGCGGTCAGACGGCGTTGAACTGCGCGCTGGAGCTGGAGCGTCAGGGCGTGCTGGCTGAATTCGGCGTCACCATGATCGGCGCCACCGCCGACGCCATTGATAAGGCCGAAGATCGCCGCCGCTTTGACGTGGCGATGAAGAAAATCGGTCTGGATACCGCGCGTTCCGGCATCGCGCATAATATGGAAGAGGCGCTGGCCGTCGCCGCCGATGTCGGTTTCCCCTGTATTATCCGTCCGTCCTTTACCATGGGCGGCACCGGCGGCGGGATTGCCTATAACCGCGAAGAGTTTGAAGAAATCTGCGAGCGCGGTCTGGATCTCTCTCCCACCAAAGAGCTGCTGATTGACGAATCGCTGATTGGCTGGAAAGAGTATGAAATGGAAGTGGTGCGCGATAAAAGCGACAACTGCATCATCGTCTGCTCGATAGAAAACTTTGACGCCATGGGGATCCACACCGGTGATTCGATAACCGTCGCGCCGGCGCAAACCCTGACCGATAAAGAGTACCAAATCATGCGTAACGCCTCGATGGCGGTACTGCGTGAAATCGGCGTGGAAACCGGCGGTTCGAACGTGCAGTTCGCGGTAAACCCGAAAAATGGCCGTCTGATCGTTATCGAGATGAACCCGCGCGTTTCCCGTTCTTCCGCGCTGGCGTCCAAAGCGACCGGTTTCCCGATTGCGAAAATCGCCGCCAAACTGGCCGTCGGCTATACGCTGGATGAACTGATGAACGACATTACCGGCGGACGTACGCCGGCATCGTTCGAGCCTTCCATTGATTATGTCGTCACGAAGATCCCGCGTTTTAACTTTGAAAAATTTGCGGGCGCCAATAACCGTTTGACCACGCAGATGAAATCCGTAGGCGAAGTGATGGCGATCGGCCGTACGCAGCAGGAGTCGCTACAGAAAGCGCTGCGCGGTCTGGAAGTCGGCGCGACCGGGTTCGATCCGCAGGTGGATCTGGACGATCCGCAGGCATTGACCACAATCCGCCGCGAACTGAAAGATGCGGGCGCCGATCGGGTTTGGTATATCGCCGATGCGTTTCGCGCCGGCATGTCCGTCGACGGCGTCTTTAATCTGACCAACATCGACCGCTGGTTCCTGGTGCAAATTGAAGAGCTGGTGCGTCTGGAAGAACAGGTGGCGGAAAAAGGCGTGACCGCGCTGGATGCGGCGTTCCTGCGTCTGCTCAAGCGCAAGGGTTTTGCCGATGCGCGTCTGGCGACGTTGGCCGGCGTGGCGGAAAGCGAAATCCGCAAACTGCGCGACAAGTTCGACCTGCACCCGGTTTACAAGCGCGTAGATACCTGCGCGGCGGAATTCGCCACCGACACCGCCTATATGTACTCCACCTATGAGGATGAGTGCGAAGCCAACCCGAATCAGGATCGGGATAAAATCATGGTGCTGGGCGGCGGGCCAAACCGTATCGGTCAGGGCATCGAGTTCGACTACTGCTGCGTTCATGCCTCGCTGGCGCTGCGCGAAGACGGTTATGAAACCATCATGGTGAACTGTAACCCTGAAACCGTTTCGACCGACTATGACACCTCCGACCGTTTGTACTTTGAACCGGTTACGCTGGAAGACGTGCTGGAAATCGTGCGTATCGAGCAGCCGAAGGGCGTTATCGTGCAATACGGCGGGCAGACGCCGCTGAAGCTGGCGCGTGCGCTGGAAGCGGCCGGGGTGCCGGTCATCGGCACCAGCCCGGATGCCATTGACCGCGCGGAAGACCGCGAACGTTTCCAGCAGGCGGTTAACCGTCTGGGACTGAAACAACCGGCCAACGCCACCGTGACGGCGATCGAGCAGGCGGTGGAAAAAGCGCGCGACATCGGTTATCCGCTGGTGGTGCGTCCTTCCTATGTGCTCGGCGGCCGGGCGATGGAAATCGTCTACGACGAGATTGACCTGCGTCGTTACTTCCAGAATGCCGTCGTGGTTTCCAACGACGCGCCGGTGCTGCTGGACCATTTCCTTGACGATGCCATTGAAGTCGACGTTGATGCCATCTGCGATGGCGAGCGGGTGCTGATTGGCGGCATCATGGAACACATCGAGCAGGCCGGCGTTCACTCCGGCGACTCGGCCTGTTCTTTGCCGGCCTATACGCTGAGCAAAGAGATTCAGGACGTGATGCGCCGGCAGGTAGAGAAGCTGGCGTTTGAGCTTTGCGTTCGCGGCCTGATGAACGTGCAGTTCGCGGTGAAGAGCAATGAAGTCTACCTGATTGAGGTGAACCCGCGTGCGGCGCGTACCGTGCCGTTCGTTTCCAAAGCGACCGGCGTACCGCTGGCGAAAGTGGCTGCCCGCGTGATGGTGGGGCAATCGCTGGAGCAGCAGGGGGTGACGCAGGAAGTGATCCCGCCCTACTATTCGGTGAAAGAAGTCGTGCTGCCGTTCAACAAGTTCCCCGGCGTCGACCCGATTCTGGGGCCGGAAATGCGTTCAACCGGTGAAGTGATGGGCGTGGGCCGGACTTTTGCCGAGGCGTTCTCCAAAGCGATGCTGGGCAGTAATTCACAGATGAAGAAATCCGGCCGGGCGCTGTTGTCGGTGCGTGAAGGCGATAAGGCCCGCGTGGTGGACTTGGCGGCCAAGTTGCTGAAACATGGCTTTGAGCTGGATGCGACGCACGGCACGGCTATCGAGCTGGGCGAGGCGGGAATCAATCCGCGTCTGGTGAACAAGGTGCATGAAGGGCGTCCGCACATTCAGGATCGTATCAAAAACGGCGAGTATACCTATATTGTCAACACCACGGCGGGGCGTCAGGCGATTGAGGACTCCAAGCTGATCCGCCGTAGCGCATTGCAATACAAGGTGCATTACGATACGACCATGAACGGCGGGTTCGCCACGGCGATGTCGTTAAATGCCGATCCGACGGAAAAAGTCACCTCGGTGCAGGAGATGCACGCCTTGATTAAAGGCCGTTGATCGTACGGCGTTAACCGTTTCAGCCGGCGTTTGTGATTCACAAACGCCGGCTGTGTTTTTCCGGTCCCGGAAAATGAAATAAGGCGCGAAGCCGCGCGCCGATGTCATCACGCCGCTTGCCGCGTTGATTCGTTTTTCCTGCTGCATAATCTCATTTCCCTTTTCGTCTTTTCCCGCCTTCCCTGATGAATGCCAGATAATCGTCTACACTTATTATGTTGTTTGAATTTTTATGCCGTAAATGTTGTTCAGCAATAAGAGGCGACCATGAGTTTTAATGAAAAGAACCAACCTGTAACCAAAGAAACGCGATTGCCAAAAGCCATCAACGATCCATTGACGGCTTATCCACGGCCCCCTTTTGAGCATCAGCCGCAACAGGCGCCGGGGCTAGCCGGTAAAATGAAACCGCTCCCCGATCACGGCGAAAAAAGCTATCAGGGCAGCGGGCGGCTGAATGGCCGTAAAGCGTTGGTCACCGGCGGGGATTCTGGGATTGGACGCGCTGTCGCCATTGCTTACGCCAGAGAAGGCGCGGACGTGGCGATTAACTATCTGCCGGAAGAGGAATCCGATGCGCAGGAAGTGATTGAGCTGATCCGCGCCGAAGGGCGTACCGCGGTCGCCATCCCCGGCGATATCCGCACGGAGGAGTTCTGCCAGCGTCTGGTCAAGGAAGCCGTTGAAAAACTGGGCGGGCTGGATATTCTGGTGAATAATGCCGGACGTCAGCAATTTAATGAGTCCATTGAGACGCTGAGCACGGAAGATTTTGACGCGACCTTTAAAACCAATGTGTATGCGCCGTTTTGGATCACAAAGGCCGCGCTGGCGCATTTGCAGGCCGGCTCCGTCATCATTAACACCTCGTCCGTGCAGGCGTTTATCCCCAGTCCGATCCTGCTGGATTACGCGCAGACCAAAGCCTGTAACGTCGCTTTCACTAAAGCGTTGGCTAAACAGCTGGGGCAAAAGGGCATTCGCGTCAACGCGGTGGCGCCGGGGCCTTATTGGACGGCTTTACAGCCGAGCGGCGGCCAGCCGCAGGATAAACTAAGGGAGTTTGGCGGCGATAGCCCGTTGGGCCGCCCCGGTCAGCCGGTGGAAATCGCGCCGCTGTATGTGACGCTGGCCTCGGCCGAAAGCAGCTATACCTCAGGACAGGTATGGTGCTCCGATGGCGGGACAGGGACGCTCTGAGCCATATAAACGGCCCGCTCGGCGGGCCTTAACCAGGTTAACCCAGCGCCACCTTGATGCCGAGCGCAACCAACACCGTCCCCAGCAGTTTATCCACCAGCTTATGCGCCTTTTCCAACGCATGACGCACCGGCCCGCTTTGGAACAGCACCACCAGCAGCGGCCACCAGATAACCGACAGCCCCCAGATGATCATCGCATACCAGAGTTTCTCGCCGACGCCGGAATCGACGCTGAGCACCTGAGTGAAGACGGCAAGAAAGAACAACGTCGCTTTCGGATTCAGCAGATTGCACAAATAACCCTGCAAAAACGCTTTTTTCAGACTGACGCGCTGCGGCGATAAATGCGCAAGGTTCATTTTACTTGCGCCGCGGGACAACAGCGCCTGAATCCCCACCCAGATCAGATAAGCGGCGCCGGCGTATTTCAGCAGATTAAACAGCCAGGGCGTCGTGGTGATGACCACCGCCAGTCCCGCTACGCAGTACGCCATATGCGTCGCCACCCCGCAAATCACGCCGCACGACGTCATCAGCGCGGCGATGCGCGGATAGCGAACCGAATTCTTGATGACCAGAAAGAAATCAGGGCCGGGAGAAAGCATGCCCAGCGTGGCAATGGTGGCGACAAATAGCGATGTTTCGAGCATGATGTGTTCCAGGTGGCGAAAATAGCAAGATAAAACGGTTAGAATGATAGCGCCGTCGTCATTATTTAGCATCACCAATATTGGCTATTGGCCTGCAATATGTTAACAAGTTGCCTTGCCTTCTTCAGGGTTATTCTTCCGTGCGTAGAATCGGGATAAAAACATGGTCAGTGATATAACACAGCAAAGGGATATTACCCGGTTGTGTATTCAGTGCGCGCTGTTGCTGCTACAGCATGGCGCGGAAAGTATGGTTGTGGAAAAGTTATCTTCCCGTCTTGGCGTGGCACTGGGGGTTGATAGCGTAGAGAGTTCCATCTCGGCCAATGCCATCGTGCTTACCACGATAATGCAGGGGCATTGCCTGACCACCACGCGCAATAATATCGATCGCGGCATCAATATGCATGTGGTGACCGAAGTGCAGCATGTGGTGATTATGGCCGAGCATAACTTGCTGGATGTGGCAGGCGTGGAAAAACGTTTAGCCCATATCAAACCCCTGCGCTATCCGCGCTGGCTGATGGTGACGGTCGTGGCGCTCTCCTGCGGCTGCTTTAGCCGCTTGAATGGCGGCGGGTGGGATGCCTTCCTGGTGACGCTGATTGCCAGCGGACTGGCCATGTATGTCCGGCAGATTTTGACCGGGCGTCGGTTTAATCCATTGATTAATTTTTGTATTACGGCGTTTGTGGCGACCTCGGCCTCCGGGTTGCTGATGAAGCTGCCCCTGTTCCAGCAAACCTCAACCGTGGCGATGGCGGCCAGCGTATTGCTGCTGGTGCCCGGTTTCCCGCTGATTAATGCGGTGGCCGACATGTTCAAAGGACACGTCAATACCGGGCTGGCCCGTTGGATGGTCGCCAGCCTGCTGACGTTGTCGACCTGTATCGGCGTGGTCATGGCATTGGCCGTGTGGGGGTTACGCGGATGGGCTTAAGTCTGCTGTGGGCGTTGTTGCAGGATATGGCGCTGGCGGCCGTGCCGGCGTTGGGCTTTGCCATGGTTTTTAATGTTCCCCTCAGGGCGTTGCACTATTGCGCGGCGCTCGGGGCGCTGGGTCATGGCGTGCGGTTTATCGCCATGTATTTCGGCCTGAACATCGAATGGGCGTCTTTTCTGGCCGCCATTACCATTGGGATCATCGGTATTCGCTGGTCGCGCTGGCTGCTGGCGCATCCCAAGGTGTTTACCGTGGCCGCGGTGATCCCGATGTTCCCGGGGATTTCGGCCTATACCGCCATGATTTCCGTGGTGGAGATTTCGCATCTTGGCTACAGCGAAGAATTAATGAGCGTCATGGTGACCAATTTCCTGAAGACCAGCTTTATCGTCGGCGCGCTGTCTATCGGCCTGTCGTTGCCGGGAATATGGCTCTATCGCAAACGGCCCGGCGTGTAATTCTCATCGGAGCCTTCTTATATTGTTATTTGGCCGGTAGTGCGTATCGACGAGGGCGGGGGCTTTCCGTATAGTGTCAGCAATTTTCTGACCTACAGGGTTTCACCATGGTTATTAGTTTGATTGCCGCATTGGCTGTGGATCGTGTGATCGGCATGGAAAATGCCATGCCGTGGCATTTACCGGCGGATTTGGCATGGTTTAAGCGCAATACATTAGGGAAGCCGATCATCATGGGTCGTAATACCTTCCGTTCTATCGGCCAGCCATTGCCCGGCAGACTGAATATTGTCGTCAGCAGTCATCCCGGCGATGATGAGCGCGTCACCTGGGTCTCTTCACTGGATGACGCCATAGCAGCCGCCGGAGAGGCGGAGGAAGTGATGGTGATCGGCGGCGGAAGTATTTATCAGCAGATGTTGCCGCTGGCCGACCGTCTGTACCTGACCCATATTGACGCGGAAGTGGAAGGCGATACGCATTTTCCGGATTATGAACCTGATGAGTGGCAGTCCACGTTCAGCGAATTTCATGATGCGGATGAGCGCAACTCTCATAGCTATTGTTTCGAAATTCTGCAAAGAAACTAGAGATTTTTGTCCGAGGCGCAGTACGGAGACTGCGCCCAGTCATTATGGCTGACGGATTATTGGATATTATCCGCATCGGAATGAGACAGGGATTGCTGCGTAAAGTATTGCTTATCTTCCCAACGCAGCATCGTCAGTTCTCCCCCCCAGCAGCAGCCCGTATCCAGCGCGTAGATATTCTCCGGCGTCCCCTTGCCGTTCAGCGATGCCCAGTGGCCGAAAGCAATGGCATATTCCCCCGCGACCTGGCTGGGCAGCTCGAACCAGGGTTTCAGCAAAGAGGGCGCCTGAGTCGGCGGCTCCTTGCAGATCATATCCAACTGACCGCCGGCGAAGCAGTAGCGCATGCGGGTAAAGACGTTGGTGCTGAAACGCAGGCGGGGCAGGCCGCTGAGTTTAGGACTCCAGTGATTCGGCATGTCGCCGTACATGGCGTCGAGGAACAGCGGATAGCTATCGCTGCTCAAAATAGACTCCACTTCGCGCGCGCACATTTTGGCGGTTTCCAGATCCCACTGCGGCGTAATCCCCGCATGCGCCATCACCAGCTTTAACTCTTCATCAACCTGCAAAAGCGGCTGCCGACGCAGCCAGTTAATCAAATCGTGGACGTCCGGCGCATCCAGCAGCGTATTGAGCCGATCCTTGGGTTTGTTGCGGCTGATCCCCGCGTAGACGGCGAGTAGATGCAGATCGTGATTGCCCAAAACCACCCGGGCCGATGCGCCGAGCGAGCGGACAAAACGCAGCACCCCAAGCGAGTCAGGGCCGCGGGCGACCAGGTCGCCGGTCAGCCATACCGTATCTTGTTCGGGGTTAAAGGAAATTTGCGCCAATAGCGCTTCGAGTTCAACCAAACAGCCGTGAACATCGCCAATCAAATAAGTAGACATAATTAATGTATCAGTGAGGGAATAGCCAGACGGAATACGGGAATACTGACCTGAAAAGCGTCGCCTTGATGATCGAGCATCTGGTAATGCCCTTCCATCGTCCCCAACGGGGTTTCCAAAATCGCGCCGCTGGTGTACTGAAATTCGCTTCCCGGCTGGATGACCGGCTGCTTGCCAACCACGCCTTCGCCCTGAACTTCGGTCTGACGTCCATTGGCGTTGGTGATCAACCAGTAACGACCGCAAAGTTTGACTTCATGCCGCCCCAGGTTGCGGACAGTAATCGTGTAAGCGAAGACGAAACGTTCTTCATCAGGCTGTGACTGAGACTCGACGTAGAAACTCTGAACCTGTACACAAACGCGGGGCGCATTAATCATCACGACAACTCCAGTTATTCCTGTGCTGTAGGATGCTCGGTCAGCCAGTTCGCCAATCGGCAGTATTGCTCAACCGTAACATTTTCGGCCCGACAGCCCGAATCGATACCCAACTCAGCCAGTTGCGCGGGCGTAAAGAGATTACCCAGGCTATTGCGCAGCGTTTTACGACGCTGGTTAAACGCTTCAGTCGTAATCCGGCTCAATACGCGAATATCGCTCACCGGATACGGAACCTGTGTATGAGGAACCAAACGGACGACGGCTGAATCGACTTTCGGAGCCGGTTTAAACGCCGTAGGCGGTACTTCCAACACCGGGATCACCTGGCAGTAATACTGGGCCATCACGCTTAAGCGACCGTAAGCCTTACTGTTGGGGCCGGCGACCAGACGGTTAACCACTTCCTTTTGCAACATAAAATGCATGTCGCGAATAGCTTGAGTATAGCTGAACAGGTGGAACATCAGCGGTGTGGAAATATTATAGGGCAGATTACCAAATACCCGCAGCGATTGCCCTGCCTGTTCTGCTAATGCCGAAAAATCCACCGTCATGGCATCCTGCTGAATGATGGTCAGCTTATCTTTCAGCGTCGGATGGGTTGCCAACCGAGCGGCCAGATCGCGATCCAGTTCGATCACGGTAAACCGATCCATGCGTTCGCCGACCGGTTCCGTCAACGCGCCCAGGCCGGGGCCGATCTCAACGATGGCCTGACCGGGTTGCGGATAAATCGCCGAAACGATGCTGTCGATCACGAAACGATCGCTCAAAAAGTTTTGCCCAAAGCGTTTACGGGCGAAGTGACCTTGGTGTACTCGATTATTCATTAATGTGTGTTGTCATTTTGATGGCAAGGTTTAATGCCGTGGTAAAGCTGCCGGGATCGGCAGCGCCGGTAGCGGCCAGTTCCAACGCGGTGCCGTGATCGACCGAAGTTCGAATGAACGGCAAGCCCAGCGTGATATTGACCGCGCGGCCAAATCCCTGATATTTCAGAACCGGCAGCCCCTGATCGTGATACATCGCCAGCACCGCGTCGGCATGTTGCAGATATTTCGGCTGGAACAGCGTATCCGCGGGTAACGGGCCAATCAAGGCGATGCCTTGCCGGCGTAGTTCGTCTAACGTGGGTGTGATGACGTCCAGCTCTTCACGGCCCATATGACCGCCTTCACCGGCGTGAGGATTCAAACCGCAGACGTAGATTTGCGGCTGTGCGATACCAAACTTGGTCTGGAGGTCATGATGCAGAATAGTAACGACTTCGTGCAGACATTCCCGGGTAATCGCGGCGGAAACGTCGGCGAGCGGCAGATGCGTGGTCGCCAGGGCGACGCGCAACTCTTCGGTCGCCAGCATCATGACGACACGTTTACAATGGCTGCGATCGGCGAAAAACTCGGTATGTCCGCTAAACGGCACGCCGGCATCGTTGATAATGCCTTTGTGAACCGGCCCGGTAATCAGGGCGGCGAATTCCCCGTTCAGGCAGCCATCGCAGGCCCGCGCCAGCGTATCGACGACATAAGGGCTGTTGTTGACGTTAAGCTCTCCCGCCGCCACGGTCGCGGGGGCGGGGATCGCCAGTATCGTCAGACTCCCGGCCCGCTGCGGCTGCGCGGGTTGCCCCGGTTGGTAGTACTGCAACGTTAACGGTAAGCGTAGTTGCAGCGCGCGGCTCATCAGCAGGTCAGGGTCGGCGCAAACAACCAACTCCACCGGCCATGACCGTTGCGCCAGCGCAATCACCAGATCGGGGCCGATCCCGGCCGGTTCGCCGGGCGTAATCACAACGCGTTGCGTACTGCTTTCAGTGTGCATTAATTATTTGCGCCATCAATAATTTTCACATAAGCCGAAGCGCGTTGTTCCTGCATCCAGGTCTGCGCCTCTTCGGCGAATTTCCGGTTAAACAGCATCCGGTATGCACGTTCTTTTTGCGCCGCGTCGGTTTTATCAACCTGACGGGTATCCAGCAGTTGAATCAGGTGCCAGCCAAAGGCGGAATGAACCGGTTGGCTGATCTCGCCTTTTTTCAATTTCACCAACGCATCGCGGAAAGCCGGATCGTACATGTCGGGGGAAGCCCAACCCAAATCGCCGCCCTGGTTGGCTGAACCGGGATCCTGCGACAATTGTTTCGCCTGGGAAACGAAATCGGCTCTGCCGCTTTTGATCTGCTGGGCCACTTCCGCCAGTTTCTCCCGTGCCTGGTCGTCGGTCATCACCACAGACGGCCGCAGGAGAATATGACGGGCATGGAATTCAGTGACCGATACCGTTTGATTGCCGCCGCGAATATCGTTGACGCGCAAAATGTGGAAACCCACGCCGGAACGGATAGGGCCGACAATCTGCCCTTTCTCGACCTGCATCAGTCTTTCGGCAAACAGCGTCGGGATCTCTTGCAGTTTACCCCAGCCCATCTGCCCGCCGCTCAATGCCTGAGAATCCGCGGAATAGGCGATAGCCAGTTTACCGAAATCAGCGCCTTCGTTGAGTTGTTTCACCAGCGAATTGGCCAGGGTCTCCGCCTCATCCACCTGTTGCTGCGTGGGGTTTTCCGGCAACGGAAGCAGGATGTGGCTTAAATTCAGCTCGTCATCCTCACCCGTCTGGTTGGCGATCTGTTTCGCCAGCGCATCGACTTCCTGCGGCAGAACGCTGACGCGGCGACGAACCTCATTATTGCGGACTTCGGCGATCAGCATCTCTTTGCGAATCTGTTCGCGATAGGCGTTGTAGTTAATGCCTTCATAAGCCAGTTGGCTTTTCAACTGGTTAAGCGTCAGGCGGTTCTGGGACGCGATATTGGTGATGGCTTGTTCCAGTTGCTCATCCGTAACCTGAAGACCCATCTTTTTCGCCATTTGCAGGACGATGTTATCCATAATCAGACGATCGATAATCTGATGACGCAACGTGGCGTCATCCGGCAATTGCTGACCCGCATGTTGCGCGTTCAGCTTGACTGACTGAAAAAGACTGTTCACATCGCTTTCTAATACAACGCCGTTATCCACTACAGCGGCAACTTTATCAACCACTTGTGGCGCTGCGAACGCGGTAGAGGCTGTCAGTGCCAATCCGAGAATAAGCGTTCTCCAGTTATTCATACCTTTCCCATTTATTTCATCCGCAAGGCGGGCTTAGAAGTTTCATTGACACAGTCTGTCTGTCGCAACGGTTTCTTTCCGCGCGCCGTTCTGTTTATCAGAACGCGCGTTGATAAGGCAAAATGCCTGAACGCAGCATTTTTTCGGAGCCCAGACTGTAATTATTGCTTAAACCACGTAATTCGATATTAAACGACACTTTGTTGTCGTAAACGCTGTTGGCTCTGGCGCTGTCCCAGTCGGTAATTTTACGTTCATAGCCGATACTGACGGCCCAGCAGCAGGTATTATATTGCACGCCAATCAACTGGTTGGCGGGCTGACTGGCCTTGGTGTCATAGTAGTAAGCGCCCACAACGGCCCAACGGTCGGCGATTGGCCAACTGGCGGTGACGCCCACCTGCGAAATTCCCTGCTGAAAACCGGGATTCTGCACGTTCGGCAGCATTGCCCGAATATATTCAGGGCTGGCGTAGCGATAGTTCAACTGTACCAGCCGTTCAGCGTCTTTGCGATATTCCACCACGGCATCGCCCAGCGCCACCTTATTGATGCGGGCGTCGTACTGCAACCCTCCTCGTAAGCCCCAACGGTCATCGACCTTCAGATAAGCGTCGCCGGCCCATACCATGCTGCCGTTATCATCGCTGCGGTCAAGCGACATATTGCTATCGCCGGTGCGAGGGCGATTAAAATAATAGATTTGACCTACAGAGGCATTAAAACGTTCAACCAAAACGTCATCATAAATTCGGGAGGTGACCCCGGTTGCGATTTGGTTTGCCGACGCGATGCGATCCAGGCCGCTGTAACTCCGATCGCGGAACAGACCGGAGTAGTCGGATTGCAACAGCGTGGAGTCATACGTATGGATATCGCTTTGATTGCGGTACGGCACATACAGGTACTGCGCCCGCGGCTCCAGCGTCTGGGTGTATCCCGCCGCCCAGTCCATTTCGCGATCGAACACCATTTTGCCGTCAACTTTGAACTGCGGCATTACGCGATTGACCGAATCCTTCAAATCATTTTTAGCGCTGTCGGCAACCGACGAATCGGCCTGGTAACGCTCAAGGTTGGTCTGCTGATAATGCGTCGCCAGCAATTTGGCTTCGCTGTTCAGGCTGCCCCAACGGTTGACGAGCGGAAGGTTGATCGTCGGTTCAAAATGCAGACGCGTCGCTTCCGGCCGGTTGGTATTCACGTTGGTGAATTTTACCGCCTGACCGTAAAGGTGCATATCGAACGGGCCGATATCATTCTGGTAATAATTGATATCGAGCTGGGGTTCGGCGCGATAGACGTCCCGGCTGCTTGAGCTGGAAAGCAGTTGGAACTGCTTGACGGATAGCGTGGTGTCCCAATTCTGATTGGCGTAGCCCGTGCTGAATTTCTGCGTCAGGTAACCGTCGGTGCTTGAGCCGTATCGCGAGTCCAGATCGGTGAAGTAGCGATCGTCGCTGACTTTGGTATAGTCGGCGTTGAAGCGCCATACCTGATCCAGCACGCCGTTGTGTTCCCAGTGGAACAGCCAGCGAGTATCGTTGTCGTCATCGGGGACGTCTTTGGCGTATTCGTCGTCGCTGGGCAACCAGTCGAACTGGATGGTGCCGGCGCCGGGCGCGGTCAGATAGCGGAATTCGTTTTGCAACTGCATACCGCGTTTGGTTTGCAGATGCGGCGTGATGGTGGCGTCGAAATTCGGGGCGATATTCCAGTAGTATGGCGTGATAAGCTCAAAGCCGTTACTGCTGCCGTACTTGGCGTTGGGGATCAGGAAGCCTGAGCGCCGCTTGTCGCCAATCGGTAATTGCAGGTAAGGACTATAGAATACCGGTACGTTGCCGATCTTGAAGCGCGCGTTCCAGATTTCGGCCACCTGTTCTTCCCGATCCTGAATCACTTCCGAACCGACGACGCTCCAGCTATTATCTCCGGGCAGGCAGGAGGTAAAGGTGCCGTTTTCCAAAATGGTGTAGCGACTATTGTCGCGCATTTTCATTTTGTCGGCCGCGCCGCGCCCTTGACGACCAACCATCTGATAGTCGCCTTCATACACATCCGTGTCTTTGGTGTTAAGGTTCGACCAGGCTTTAGGGCCTTTCAGGATGACCTGGTTGTCATCGTAGCGGACATTGCCCGTCGCGGTCACGGTGCGGGTGGGCGAGCGTTGGCTATCGGATCCGATCTGGTCGAGCTCCACCTGCTCGGCGGTCAGGACGCTGTTGCCTTGCTCGATGTTGACATTGCCGATGAATCGGGCGCTGTCGGGATAGCTGGCTTCGGTTTTGTCGGCCTGAATATTGATCGGTAATTGATTCGGATCGCCTGTGACCAGCGGCCGGTTGTACGTGGGGACGCCCAGCATGCACTGTTCGGCGAGATCGGCCAGCGATTGTTGACTGTATAGCGCCGACCAAATCAGGGTGGCCAGCAGGGTTGGAAAACTTTTTTTCATACGCTGTATCAGGTATTCCGTTATCGGAGGCATCACGCCGGCAAACGGTCAGAGACTATATCAGTCATCAGCGTTGCGCCAGTGTTAAATCCCCACTGTTTTATAAGCGCTGCCGTTAGGTGCAAAGATAAATGACGGGTATGATAAAGCAATTTTTAGCCGACGGCATGAGGATTTGAGGAGTATATGCGGTATTGGGGAAAGTTGCTGGGGCTGGTGCTGGGGATTATGTCCAGCGGCGGCATCTGGGGGATCGTGCTGGGACTGCTGATGGGACACATGGTCGACAGGGCCAGGGCATCGCGTCGCCGTGACTTTTTTTCCGCTCAATCCACTCGCCAGTCACTGTTTTTCCTCACGACTTTTCAGGCGATGGGGCATCTGACCAAAGCCAAAGGGCGGGTTACGGAAGCCGATATCCGGATTGCCACCCAAATGATGGATCGGCTGGAGCTGTTCGGCGCCGCGCGAACGGCGGCGCAACAGGCCTTCCGCGAGGGGAAATCCAGTCATTTTCCGCTGCGTCTTAAATTGCGGAAACTGCGTGATGCCTGTCTGGGACGTTTTGATTTAATTAAGATGTTTCTGGATATTCAGATTCAGGTCGCTTTTGTCGACGGGGCGCTGCATCCGAACGAAAGACGTATGCTGTATGTTATTGCCGACGAACTTGGCGTAAGCCGCGAGCAGTTTGAATTTTTTCTGCGCAATATGGAAGGCGCGGCCAGCCAGTCCGAATCCGGCGCCGGACAGGACGGAAAGTCTTATCAGCGGCGCGGTCAGTCGTCCGGCGGATACTCCTATGGCGGGCATCGCCAGCCCTCGCCCCCGCGCGGCCCCACGCTGGAGAGCGCCTGCCGTACGCTGGGCGTGCATCGCAATGACGATGCGGCGACGATTAAGCGCGCCTATCGTAAGCTGATGAGCGAACATCACCCGGATAAACTGGTGGCGAAAGGGGTGTCGCCGCGCATGATGGAAATGGCCAAACGCAAAGCTCAGGATATTCAGGCCGCCTATGAATTGCTGAAAAGCGCCAATCAGTTTAAATAATTCCCTGTCCCCGCCGTTTCGCCTTTTCTTGTTCTGTCCGCACAGCCTTCCCATCGGCCAATGATAAAAATCCTAAAAATCCGCTTCGCAGCGAAAATGCATCGGCGTGTTGAATTCGGGATGCGTGATGCGCAGTTCCTGCGCGTGGAGCAGCAGGCGCGGCGCTTTGGCTCTGGCTTGCTCATGGGCATAGAAACCATCCCCCAGAATCGGGTGGCCCAGGGCCAGCAGGTGGACGCGCAACTGGTGGGAGCGTCCGGTGATCGGCATCAGTTTGACGCGCGTGGTGCCGTCGCCGTCGCGGGCCAGAACCTGATATTCGGTTTGCGCCGCTTTGCCCTGTTCAAAACAGACTTTCTGTTTCGGCCGGTTCGGCCAGTCGCAAATCAGCGGCAGGTCAATTAAGCCCTCATCCGATTCCATCCATCCCCAGACGCGGGCAATGTAGGATTTTTTGGGCTCTCGTTCACGAAACTGGCGTTTTAATTCACGTTCGGCGGCTTTGGTCAGCGCGACGACGATGACGCCGCTGGTCGCCATGTCTAAACGATGCACGGACTGGGCGTCAGGGTAGTTCGCCTGAATACGGCTCATCACGCTGTCGTTGTGTTCCGGCGCGCGGCCGGGAACCGAGAGCAGGCCGCTGGGCTTGTTCACCGCCATGATGTGCCGATCCTGATACAGAATGTGCAGCCAGGGATCGGTGGGGGGATTGTAAGGTTCCATCGATAATGCCTTTCTCCAGGCTATTGATAACGCGTCGCGCTTTATCGCTAACCCCTTTCCGACCCACCCTTGCGAAGGGGAGGGCCGGAAAGGGGTGGCCAGACAACATACCGCTACTGATGCGTAACCACCACCAGACGGATAGCGTCCAGACGCCAGTTCGCCTCATGAAGATTGGTTAATACCTGCTCACGCTGATTTTCCAGCGCGCTCAATTCATCTTCACGGATGTTGGGGTTGACGGCCTTGAGCGCTTCCAGGCGCTCCAGCTCACGACGCAACTGCCGATCGGCCTGAGCCTGCGCGTCGGTAATCAACTGACGAGCCTGCGCCTCCACCAGCGGTTCGGCCTGCTGGAGCATGGCATGGACATCCGCCTGTACGGCATTCACCAGCTTGCTCGACGTATGACGATTCACCGCGCTGAGCTGGCGGTTGAAGCTTTCGAACTCCACCTGACCGGCCAGGTCGGCGCCTTTGCGATCCATCAGCAGCCGAATGGGCGTCGGCGGCAGGAAACGCGTCAGTTGCAGGTGTTTCGGCGCCTGCGCCTCCACCACATAGATGAGTTCGGCCAGCAAGGTGCCGACCGGCAACGCTTTGTTTTTCAACAAGGATACGGCGCAACTGCCGGTGTCGCCGGACAGGATCAGGTCAAGCCCGTTGCGGATCAGCGGGTGTTCCCAACTGATGAACTGCGCATCTTCGCGCGCAAGCGCCTGATCGCGATCGAAGGTGATGGTGCAGCCGTCCTGCGGCAAACCGGGGAAGTCGGGCACCAGCATATGATCGGACGGCGTCAGGATAATCAGGTTATCGCTGCGATCTTCCTGATTGATGCCGACGATGTCGAACAGATTGAGGGCGAAGGTGACCAGATTGATGTCGTTATCCTGTTCGGCGATAGACTGAGCCAGTATCTGCGCCTGTTCGCCGCCGTTGGAATGCATTTCCAGCAGACGGTCGCGGCCTTGTTCAAGCTGCTGTTTGAGCCGATCGTGCTGTTGTCGGCAGGCGCGAATGAATTCATCCAGACCTTGCTGTTCGCCCTGGGTGGTCAATCGTTCAATCAATTCATCGTAGTGCGCGTCATAGATGGCGCGGCCGGTCGGGCAGGTGTGCTCAAAAGCATCCAGCCCTTCGTGATACCAGCGGACCAGCATCGCCTGCGCGGTATGCTCCAGATAGGGGATCATAATCTGGATTTGCCGTGTCTGACCGATACGATCCAGACGGCCGATGCGCTGTTCCAGCAGATCGGGATTGAACGGCAGATCAAACATGATCAAATGGCTGGCGAACTGGAAGTTACGGCCTTCGGAGCCGATCTCCGAGCAAATCAGAACCTGCGCGCCTTCTTCTTCCGAGGCGAAATAGGCGGCCGCCCGATCGCGTTCGAGAATCGATAATCCTTCGTGGAATACGGCGGCGCGGATGGCTTCCCGGGTGCGCAGCACCTGTTCCAACTGCAACGCGGTCGCGGCTTTGGCGCAGATCACCAGCACCTTTTCGTCGCGATTCGCCGTCAGATAATTGAGCAACCATTCAACGCGGGGATCGAAGTTCCACCAGGTGGCGTCATCGCCTTCCAACTGCTGATAGATCTGTTCCGGATAGAGCATTTCGCGCGCGCGCGCCTCGGGCGCTTTTTTCGCGCTCATGATGCCGGAAACTTTGATTGCCGTCTGATACTGAGCAGGCAGCGGCAGGCGGATTTGATGCAGAATGCGCTGTGGGAAACCTTTCACCCCTTGACGGGTATTGCGGAACAGCACGCGGCTGGTGCCGTGCCGATCCATCAGCATGGTAATCAGTTCCTGACGGGCTTTCTGATTGTCGTCGCTGTCGCTGTTAATCGCTTTCAGCAGCGGTTCGATATCCTGTTCGCCCAGCAATTCACTCAGCGCATTGAGTTCGGCGCTGGTGGCCTTTTCCCCGGACAGCAGCGAGGTCACCGCATCGGCGACCGGACGATAGCGGCGCTGTTCATCGACGAATTCACGATAGTCATGAAAGCGGCTCGGATCGAGCAGCCGCAGACGGGCAAAGTGGCTTTGCTGACCCAACTGTTCCGGCGTGGCGGTAAGCAGCAGCACCGCCGGGATATTTTGCGCCAGTTGTTCAACCGCCAGGTACTCCGCGCTCGGACGGTCTTCGCTCCAGGACAGATGGTGGGCTTCATCCACCACCAGCAGATCCCAGTTGGCATTGACCAACTGATTAAAACGCTGCGCGTCGCGCTGCACAAAACTCAGCGAGCAGATAACCAGTTGCTCGGTTTCAAAAGGGTTGCTGCTGTCCAGTTTGGCTTCGGCGTAACGCTCGTCGTCGAACAGCGAAAACAGCAGGTTGAAGCGGCGCAGCATTTCCACCAGCCACTGGTGCTGCAAGGTTTCCGGGACGATAATCAGCACGCGTTCGGCACGTCCGGCGAGCAGTTGCTGATGGATAATCATCCCGGCTTCAATGGTTTTGCCCAGACCGACCTCATCCGCCAGCAAGACGCGCGGCGCGTGGCGCTGGCCCACTTCGTAAGCAATGTGCAACTGATGCGGGATCAGGCTGGCGCGCATACCGCGCAGTCCGCCCCACTGTTGCAGCGCCTGCTGGTGCTGATTGGCGCGCGCGCGATAGCGCAGGGCAAAGCGGTCCATGCGGTCAATCTGGCCGGCGAACAGGCGATCCTGCGGTTTGTTGAACGTTAGCTTGCTGTCCAGCAGAACCTCACGCAGCTCGGCCGCCGAGTCATCATCCAGACGCCGACCGATATAGATCAGCAGACCCTTCTCATCGCGTACCTCTTCTACCTGGAGCTGCCAACCTTCGTGGCTGGTGACGGTATCACCGGGATTAAACATGACGCGGGTGATGGGGGCATCGCTGCGGGAATAGAGACGGTTTTCACCGCTGGCCGGGAAAAGCAGGGTAATCATGCGGGTGTCGACGGAAACCACTGTTCCCAATCCAAGTTCGCTTTCCGTATCGCTGATCCAGCGTTGACCAAGTGTAAAAGGCATAAATTCTTTGCTCGATTTTTGTCTGTGTCGGGATAGTGTCGGGTCATACCGTAGGAATACGGACAACGCGGATTAATGCGGCGTTGCGGTATTCCTCGCTGTCATTCCTGTTCCGCATTGTCATTCTGGCTTTAGCGGTACGCGGGAATGACCATGGCGATAAATCATGTCATCGGTCTGATGCGTATTGGCAATTATCTGATAAGAGATGGAACTGATGATGCCAATCCAGAAAGGGCGCTATGGTAATGGATGGCGGCGCGTTCGTCACCTGATCAAACGCCCGGACCCGCCGCGGATTATCAAAATAGCCCCATCTGGCCGGTGACCAGGGTGGAGAAATCATCGTGCAAAAAGGGAAGAATGGCGTCCGCCACCGGCTGTAGCTGGCGCTCGACATAGTGTTGATAATCCAGCGGCGAATGGTAGGTTTCCAGCGGCTCCGGCCCGCTGGCGGTGATCACGTAGCTAATCCAGCCGCCGTTCTGATATTGCAACGGCCTCCCCTGTCGACGGTTATAGTCATCGGCGATTTTGGCTGCCCGGGCATGGGGAGGCACGTTGCGCTGATAATCGTCAAGACGACGACGCAGCCGTTTGCGGTAAATCAACAGCTCATCGAATTCGCCGTTCAGGGTTTTGCGCACATAATCCCGCAGCCATTCCTGATAAGGCTTTTGCTGAAAGATAAGCAGGTAGAGCTGCTGTTGAAACCGTTGCGCCAGCGGCGTCCAGTCAGTACGTACCGTTTCCAGCCCTTTGAATACCATTTGCTCGCCCTGGTCGGTCATGATCAGTCCGGCGTAGCGTTTTTTACTGCCTTGTTCCGCGCCGCGAATGGTTGGCATCAGAAAGCGGCGGAAGTGGGTTTCAAACTCCAGCTCCAACGCGCTGCTTAACCCGTGGCTTTGCCGTAAATGGTCTTTCCACCACTGATTGACCTGTCGCACCAGTTGCTTGCCGATTCGGGCTGCCTCTTCTTCCGCATGCGCGCGTTTGAGCCATACAAAGGTGGAGTCCGTATCGCCGTAGATCACCTGATAGCCCTGATCTTCAATCAGCTCGCGTGTCTTGAGCATGATTTCGTGACCGCGCAGGGTAATGGAAGACGCCAGCCGGGGATCGAAGAAGCGGCATCCGCTGGATCCCAGCACGCCGTAAAAAGCATTCATGATGATTTTCAACGCCTGGGACAGCGGCTTGTTGCTGCTGCGTTTGGCGGCTTCCCGCTCCTGCCAGATATGTTCGACAATCGCTGGCAGGCAGTGACGATCGCGGGAAAACCAGGCGCCGCGAAAACCGGCGACCGCGTGACGTTCGTCGGGCTGTTGCATGCCGACGGCCAGACCCACCGGATCGATCAGAAAAGTGCGGATGATCGACGGATACAGGCTTTTGTAATCCAGCACCAGCACCGAATCGTATAAACCGGGGCGCGAGTCCATCACAAATCCCCCCGGACTGGCTTCCGGCGCGATTTCACCCAGATTGGGCGCCACATACCCTATCCGGTGCATGCGCGGCAGATAAAGATGGGTAAACGCCGCCACCGAACCGCCGCTGCGGTCGGCCGCCAGACCGGTGACGTTCGAACGCGCCAGCAAAAAATGCATCAGCCCCGTTTGGTCAAAAATGCGCGTCACCAGTTCGCAGTCCTTGAGATTGTAGCGGGCGAGCGCGGGCTTATCTTCGGCGAACCGGCGATCGATCTCGTCCATGCGCTGATAGGGGGTATCAATCGCTTTGCCTTCGCCCAGCAGCGATTGCGCGACGAATTCCAGACTGAACGAGGCGAAATTCCAGGTCGCCGATTTCAGCGCTTCGATGCCGTCGATAATGAGCCGTCCCGGCGCGTCGGCAAAAAAATGCCCCGGTTTGAAACCGTGCTCGCGCCACGTCACCTCGCTGCCGTTGCGCCCCAGCCGCAGCGGGATACGGTAACGTTCGGCGTGTTTTTGCAACACCCGCAGATCGAACTGCACCAGATTCCAGCCGATGATGGCGTCGGGATCGTGCAATTGCAGCCACTGATTCAGTTTTTCCAGCAACAGCGGACGGCTGGCGACATACTCCAGCGCAAAATCGTCCGTCCCGGCTGGGCGGCCATTCGCCGGGCCGAGCATATAAACCTGACGTTGACCGCAGCCTTCCAGCCCGATGCAGTAAAGCTCGCCGTGGCGATTGGTTTCGATATCCAGCGAGACCAGCCTGAGGTTGGGGCGATAGTCCGTACTGGGTTTCATGCGCACCTGAGTCAGCAGACCGGAAGCCGTGGGTTCGCCGCTCAGCCAGACGGGGGCGGTAATAAAACGCTCCATCAGGAAACGTTCGGGCGGGCGAATATCGGCCTCGTAAACCTGAACCCCGCCTTCACGCAGTATTTTTTCCAGTTTCAGCAACTGGCGGTATTGGCGGCAGTATAAACCCAGCAAGGGCTGGTGATGGAAGTCCTGTAGCGACAGCGGGCGCAGTCGCCAGTGCTTTTCACGGCGCAGCAATGCCTCGGCCTGCGTCTGTTGCGACGCCGGGATAAAGGCGACCGCCTGTTGCAACGGCAGGCGGGCCTGTAGCGGCCCTTCATCGGTCGCCAGCCAGAATTCCACCTGTGTGCCGTCAGGGGTATCGTGCCAGTGACGGGTGAGGATAAAGCCCTGACGAGTCTGGGTCACTAAGGCGGCCTTTTTCAATACGATAATGCCATAAAGTATGGTTATTTATACAGTCATTGTCCAGCCGTTTGCTAACCGGTTGGTCGCAGGGATGGCGGCGGCGCGCGGGGATTAAACCCGATCCCGGCCGACTCGGACGGATTCAGCCGCGGTAACCACCCGGTTGCGTCCCGCCTGTTTGGCCTTATACAACGCTTCGTCCGCTTTTTTAAAAGCTTGTTCGATGGTGATGTTATGTACGCCCGGCGACCACTGTGACACGCCCAGCGAGATTGTGATGCGCCCGACTTGCGGGATCGTGGCTTCCTGCGTCGCGTTGCGCAACCGTTCCGCGATACCGGACGCTATCTTTAGCTCGGTTTCAGGCAGCAGGATGAGAAACTCTTCCCCCCCGCTACGGCATAAAATGTCGGATTCACGGGCGCTGGAGCGAATGATCTTAGCCATATATTTAATGGCGCTATCGCCAATATCATGTCCGAACGTGTCGTTAACGCGTTTGAAGTGATCGATGTCCAGCGTGATGATGGCGAAGCGTTTCTGCCCGACCAGCCAGTAGCGCAGAATGCCTTCCAGCCCGCGGCGATTGAGCAGACCGGTCATCGGGTCGGTTTGGGCCTCCGAACGCAGTTTGCCGATTTGCTTCTGTAGCAGATCGATGCCAATCAACATGGCCTGCTTGAGTTGCGTCGCCTCAAAATACCAGGAATGAATTTTCCTGATATCGTCGGAAACGTTGAGCGAGTCCATCTTATTGGCGCTGCGGGCCAACAGCCACAGCGGCTGGGCAATGAGGCGGGCCAGCAGCCAGACGCCGAGTATGGTCAACACGGCCAGAGGGAGCGAATGACGCAACACGTTCATCATCAGGCTATCCAGCGGTTTTAACGTTTCCCTGGTCGAGCGCACCACCACCACTTCCCAATTATTTGCCGGAACAATGCCGTATCCGGCAAGCATTTTGTGACCCTGGGTATTGAGAATTTCCTGGCTGCCGTTGCTGTCGGTCGAGGGATTGATCGTCAGGTCGTTGTTGACGGTTTCGCCGATCCGCCCGATGTATTTGTGGTACAGCATCTTGCGGTTTTTGTCGGTAACATAAATGTAGGAACCGTCCCGATAGTAATGCTGATCAAGTAATGTATTGAGAATACTGGGTTTCTTTAGATAAATGGAGGCGCCGACAAATCCCTTGTACTGGCCGTCGCGGTTAAATATCGGCGATGAAATCAGCACGATAAGGTTATTGGCCACGGAGACATAAGGTTCGCTGATCAAGCGTTGTTTTTCCCGCAGCGCTTCCTGTACGCCGGGTGTCGTCAACCTTTGTCCGATAAAGTGAGGCGCATCGGGAAACGCGGCTTTGATCACGCCATGTTCGTCCACGATAATCGCGGTGTTGAAACTGTGGCTTTGTAATCCGATGCGTTCGGTTTCCTTCACCAGGCTTGACGTATCGTCAATCAGGGGGGAGACGATGTCGGCGCTATAGGCTAATTGTTGCAGCGCCGAGTTAAAGAAAAGATCCGTCATCGCGGCCAGTTTTGTGGCATACACGCGATTGGCTTCCAATGTGCTATCGATCAGGAGCTGGCGCTGAACCCGGTAACTGGCATAAAAACTGTTAACGAGCATGATTAACGCGCTGGCGATAGCCAGAAGCAATATTAGTCGACGCAATCCGATGTGATTGAATGGTCTTAACAGCATACGTGTTTTTTTGGCAGATTGACGCAGTGATGAGAAAATGGCCGCTATCATAGGTGCAGATGTATGGCCTGTAAAATAATTATCCTGAAAACTATTATCAATGTAATTATATTATTTAGTATTACATAGCCTGACAGGGATAACGCGATGTGTTGAGTCCAGAATCCATAGCGTGGTTAAAAGCGCGAGATGAGAAAATCTGAAACCAGCGAGAGTTTATTATAGACACCCTGCGCGGGAATTATAAATTTTTCTATAACGTCTGGTATACAGGTATCCCGGCGCGCTGTTTTTGGCATAAAAACTGGAAAACGGCTTATTTAAAGAAATTATCACTATAAAAACAGGGTTTAAGGCGCTATGGGTAGAATATAAATAATCTCTTGCGCTCGCAAAGGCGTTATATGGCCAGGCCGCGATGGGTGACTGATTTACTTATAAAATTTTGCTATTTATGCCAACGCACTTTTTAAAAGCAACGACGAAACAAATTGGTGCATCCCGCTTCTTTTACTCTCTTCCCGCCTATTTTATCAAGTTCAATAAATCAATTTTTCTGTTGTTTATTAATCCGTTAATCGCGCTTTAATGGTTTTGGCACATTTATTGCTGAATTTAATTCGGCCAACAGAATATATCCCTGTGGCGCTTTGGGGATTCTTACCGTCAGGCATACGGCTTTATTTCATTACTGGGATTTGCATCACTCATCATTAAAGAGGCGATCATGAATAAAAAATTTGTCAGGATAACTGTAGCTGCAGCATTCGTTTCCTCTGTCATCGGTGCCGGCAGCGCAATGGCTGCGGAAGTGAAAATCGGGGTGGTGCTGCCTTTAAGCGGGGCGCTTAGCGGTTATGGGCAACCTTCTCAGAAAGGCGTTGAGTTGGTAAACAGCATGGAGCCGACGCTGAAAAACGGCGATACGATCAAATTGGTGATTATTGATGACAAAAGCGACAAGGTCGAAGCGGCTAACGCCATGCAGCGTCTGGTCTCCAGCGATAAAGTCGATGCGGTGATTGGAGAGGTGACCTCCACCAATACGATGGCGATGACCAAAATGGCGGAAGACACCAAAACGCCGCTGGTTTCTCCGACCGCGACCAATGACCGTGTTACCCGCAACCGCGAATACGTCAGCCGCGTGTGCTTTTCCGATAGTTTCCAGGGGGTGGTGGGCGCCAACCTGGCATCGCGTGATTTAGGCGCGAAAACCGCCGCCATCATGTTCGACAGCAGCAACGATTACTCTGTCGGTCTGGCAAAATCCTTCCGCACCCAGTTCCTTAAAAACGGCGGCACTATCCCGATCGAAGTGCAGGCGCCGGGGGGCAGCAAGGATTTCAAAGCTCAGCTTTCCACCATCAAAGCTAAAAATGTCGACATGATCTATATGCCGATTTATTACACCGAAGGCGCATTGATCGCCGTGCAGGCCAAACAGCTGGGGCTGAAAGTGCCGGTCGTCGGCGGCGACGGTCTGGCGGCCGATCCGGTATTCTTCAAGCTCGGTCAGGACGCGGTTGAAGGCTACATGACCACCGATTACTACTCGCCGAATGCCAAAGAACAGACCCCGGAAGGCGAGAAATTCATCAAGGCCTGGGAAGAGAAATATAAAGAGCCTACCCACACCTGGGGAGCGATGACCGCTGACGCTTACAAGATGATCGTCAACGCGATGAACCAGTGCAGCGATCCGAAAGACCGCGTTTGCGTCAATGAGAAAATCCGCGCAACCAGTAATTTTTCCGGCATTACCGGCACGTTGACGCTGAAAGATGGCGATGCGATCCGAAACGCCGTTATCAATGAAGTCAAAAACGGCCAATTGGCCTTTAAAACGGTTGTTAACCCTTAATTTATACCCTTCATCTTTCACGTTGCCGTGATGTCGGCGTCTTTTTATCCGGCTCCTCCGTGGGGCCGGGTTGAAATCCGCCGTGCCGCATCGTGAAAAACGCCGGGATCGGGTTCGACAACGCGCAGCGTTGGCCCCGGAAGCGGGCAGGATAGTCCGCCATAAATCCATTGGGTAGAAAGGTCACTAAGGATTAAATCTATGGATGCTGCCATTTTCTTTCAGCAAGTGGTTAACGGCATGAGCCTGGGCAGTATGTATGCGCTGATTGCCATCGGTTACACCATGGTGTACGGCGTATTACGACTGATCAACTTCGCGCATGCCGACATCATGATGGTTGGGGCGTTTTTGGCGCTCTTCGGCTCAACCACCTTTGAGCTGCCTTTCGGGGCCGCGATTTTATTCGCTATTCTCTTTTCGGCGCTGCTGGGCGTCTGTATCGATCAGATTGCCTATCGTCCTCTGCGTCAGGCCTCCAAGATCTCCATGCTGATTACCGCTATCGGCGTGAGTTTCTTTCTGGAGAACCTGTTCAACGTGCTGTTCGGCGGTAGCCCGCGTTTCTTTGCCGCACCCGAGTTCTTCAATCGCACCGTGACGTTCGGCAGCATCATTATCACCAATGTGGCCTGGCTGGTGCCGTTAGTCACGCTGGTGTTGCTGGGCTGCATTCTTTTCATCCTGTACCGGACGCGTCAGGGGATGGCGATTCGCGCGGTCGCCTTTGACGTCAATACCGTTCGTCTGATGGGGGTGGACGCCAACCATATTATCGCCTTTGTTTTCGCTCTCGGCAGCGCGCTGGCGGCGCTCGGCGGGATTTTTTACGCCACCAGCTATCCGACCATCGATCCATTAATGGGCGTACTGATTGGCCTGAAGGCATTTGCCGCCGCCGTATTAGGGGGGATTGGCAGCGTCACGGGGGCGGTGATCGGCGGCTTTATTCTGGGGTTCACCGAAGTGGTCGCCGTCGCGGTATTTCCTGAGCTGGGCGGATATAAAGACGCCTTTGCATTTATGTTTTTGATCCTGGTTTTATTATTCAGACCGGTAGGCATTATGGGTGATGAAAGACTGGAAAGGAGCCGCTTTTGATGAGAATGCCAACAAATTCATTTTCGTTGTTAATAGGCTATATCGGGTTATTTGTCATCATGCTGCTGATGCTGTTCGCTTTGCAGAATGTATTTGACGATTATGTTCTCCGCATAGTCTGTAATATTTTTATTTTTATGATTCTGGCGGTGAGTTATAACCTGATAAATGGGGTAACCGGACAGCTTTCACTCGAGCCCAATGGTTTTGTCGCCGTCGGCGCTTATATTACCGCGCTGCTGCTATTAAGCGCGGATACTAAAATGGATATGTTCGAAATGGCTTCACCCAGCCCGCTGATACTGGCCGTACATACCACATTTTTACCTGCGTTGATTATCAGCGGCGTTTGCGCGTCGATACTGGCGGTATGCCTGGCATTCCCTGTATTCCGGGTGCGCGGCGATTATCTGGCGATTGTGACATTGGGCTTCGGCTTTATTATTAAAATACTGGCGATTAATAATCCCCAGATCACCAATGGCGCCATCGGGCTGAATGAAATTCCGCAGGCCAGCCATATGCTTTATTGGTGCGGCTTTATTGCCCTGATTGCCGTTTTGCTTATTTTGCAAATCGTGTATTCGAAATACGGGCGGGCCATGAAGGCCGTGCGCGATGATGAAGATGCGGCGATAGCGATGGGGATTAATACCTTCAAAATTAAGACCTGCGCCTTTGCCACCAGCGCCTTTTTAGAAGGCGTCGGCGGCGGATTATTGGCCTCGCTGCTGACGATCATCTCCCCCGATCTGTTTGACTTCATGCTGACGTTCCAGCTGTTGATCATCATTGTACTCGGCGGGCTGGGAAGCACCACCGGCGCGATTCTCGGCACCATTGTGGTGGTGGGCAGCGGCGAATGGCTGCGGTTCCTCGACCAGCCGTTAAGTTTCTTTGGCGAGGATTTAGGATCCTATCCCGGTTTACGCATGGTCGTATTCTCACTGGTGCTGCTCGTCATTATGCTGTTCGCGCGTGAAGGGTTGCTGGGTAAGCAGGAGATTTGGGAAGTGAACAGGAAGCGCCGTTATGGAAAATAAAACTATTCTCAGCGTTGATAATATCATCATGCAATTCGGCGGATTGCGAGCCATCGATGGCGTCAGCTTCACGCTTAATCAAGCTGAAATATTTGGCCTGATCGGCCCGAATGGCGCGGGGAAAACCACGTTATTCAATGTGATTACCTCCAACTATAAACCGACCTCGGGAACGGTGATGCTGGGGGATAATAAAATTACCGGATTAAAACCGAATCAGGTGGTGAATCGCGGTATTGCCCGTACCTTCCAGAATATTCGCTTGTTTAATTCGATGACGGTGCTGGAAAACGTATTAATCGGTTTCGATCGCGCGATTCATTATTCGTTTCTTGAGGCGGCATTTCATATGGGCCGTTTTTTCTCGGCGGAAAAACAGGCTAAAGCGCAAGCGATGGAGATTCTTGAATATATCGGTATCGCCGAACATGCCCAATCGCTGGCGACCAACCTGAGCTACGGCAATCAGCGCAAAGTCGAGATCGCCAGAGCATTGGCGACGTCGCCCGCGCTGCTTTTGCTGGACGAACCGGCGGCCGGTATGAATCCCCGCGAGACCAATGAATTGGCGCAACTGATTTTTAAAATGCGTGATGATTACAAATTAACGGTTTTGCTGATTGAACATGATATGTCTTTC
Organism: Brenneria sp. g21c3; assembly: GCF_040240345.1. NCBI lineage: Bacteria > Pseudomonadati > Pseudomonadota > Gammaproteobacteria > Enterobacterales > Pectobacteriaceae > Brenneria > Brenneria sp. g21c3. The sequence continues at coordinate 220,219 of NZ_JBEIAB010000002.1, forward strand.
GTGAATACCCTGTGTGAACGGGTGTTGGTGCTGGATTACGGCAAACCGTTATTCAGCGGCGCCACTCATGAGGCAATTAATAATAAAGAAGTGATTGCCGCGTATCTTGGAGATGTCGATTATGCTTAAAGCCGATGATCTACAGGTATTTTACGGGCTGATTCAGGGATTAAAGGGCATCGACATTGAGGTACGAAACAGTGAAATCGTTACCTTGATCGGCAGCAACGGGGCGGGAAAAACCTCAACGCTGAACGGTATTATCAACCTGGTGAAATCAACCGGGCAGGTAAACTTCCTGAATGAGGATATTTCCAATAGCCTGACGCACCAGATCGTCAGGAAAGGACTGGCGCTGGTTCCTGAAGGGCGCAAGGTTTTCACCAACCTGACCATTGAAGAAAACCTGCGTATGGGCGCCTACAATAACCCGGTTAACTTCAACTATCTGAAAGACAAAATGTATACGCTGTTTCCGCGTTTAAAGGAACGTCGTAGCCAGTTGGCGGGGACGATGAGCGGCGGCGAGCAACAGATGCTGGCGATTGCCCGTGCGTTGATGAGCGAGCCGGTATTGCTGATGCTCGATGAGCCGAGTCTGGGGCTCGCGCCGAAGATAGTCGGCGAAATGTTCGGCATCATTAAGCAGTTGCAGAAGGAGAATATCACCATCCTTTTGGTCGAGCAGAACGCGACCGCCGCATTGAAGATCGCCGACCGCGCCTATGTGCTGGAAAACGGCAAGATAGTCCTGAAAGGAAACGCGCAGGATATTCTTGCCAACCCCGAGGTGAAGAAGATGTATTTGGGGGGCTAGGTTTTCCTCTGGCGTAACGGGCTGAGCGGGCAGAGGCTGTCAGTACGAGCCGCATGGATGCGGTTCAAGCCGGTGCCGTGCTCCCTTATCATTCGGAAAATGACCAGTTGACGGTTGCCGCCAAGATCCAGACAATCCCATCTTTCATCAATAATGGGCAGGGCTCTATGGAAGCATGGCTGGATCATCTGGTGACTCAATCATTAACCTATGCGCTGATCGCGGTCATGCTGGTCGCCTTTCTGGAGTCTCTTGCCGTCGTGGGGCTGTTGCTGCCGGGTACGCTGTTGATGGCGACGCTGGGAGCATTGATCGGCAGCGGCAAGCTGGGACTGTATCCGGCGTGGGGCGTGGGCATTATCGGCTGTCTGCTGGGCGACTGGATCTCGTATTATATCGGTCGGCGTTTTAAGGGGCCGCTGCACCGATGGTCGTTCCTGAAGAAACACCAGACGATGCTGCGCAAGACGGAACATGCGTTGCATCAGCATCATATGGCGACGGTGCTGATTGGTCGCTTTGTCGGTCCGACGCGTCCGCTGATCCCGATGGTTGCCGGCATGCTGGAACTCCCCCCCTGGAAATTCGCTTTGCCGAACATCATCGGCAGCCTGACCTGGCCGCCGGTCTATTTTTTTCCGGGGATTCTGGCCGGCGTCGCCATTGATATCCCAAGCGCGGCCCATAGCGGCGGTTTCAAATGGCTGTTGCTGGCGGCGGCGCTGCTGGCGTGGGGGACGGCGTGGTTGTGCTGGCGCTGGTGGCGGGGCGATAAACGTAAAAAGCGCGACTGGTTCGCTCAATGGCTGCCGATGAACCGTTTACGCTGGGCGGCGCCGCTATCGCTGGCGGCGACGGGCGTGAGCCTGGCGTTGCTGATACAGCATCCGTTAATGCCGGTTTATTGCCACCTGTTGTGGCAGGTGCTGAATGGGTGAAATCCAGCGAACGATGCGCGCAGTTTAAAGAGGCGGCAGATCCGGGCGAGGTCTGTTACGGCCTCTCCCGGGCGGCTTCGGCGCAGCGCGTTAAGCAACTGCTGAACGTGAGAAACCGAAACCATCGTCGGCATTATATTGAATCCGCCAGCGCCTCAACCCGTGCAATCGCCTGATACAGCGCCGCCGCTGTCACCACCCCAGGCATGTTTGCCATATCCGGGGCATGCAACGACGCTTGCACGATACTATCAAGCTCCTCTGAATTCAGTTGCGCAATTTCGCGCAGACGCAGCGGAACCGCACAGGCATGCGCCAGTTTGATCGCTTCCCGCAACTCTTCATCGCTGCGGTTTTCCAGCGCCAGCAGGCAAAGATTACCGAAACCAACCAGCAATCCGTGGCCGAATGCGCGGGTTTTATCGCAGACGGTAAAACCTTCATAAATTGCGTGGGAAGCGGCGGCATGGGCGCCGCTGCTCATCAGCGAGGTCAGACCGGCGAACATGAAAATAGCGTCGAGCACCTGGTCCAGTTCGGCGCCGGGTTTACCGGCGCGAACGGCGTCGCAGGCCGATGCGCCGTAGGATCCTATCAGGTCGTAGCAAATCCGGCTGTTGGCGCAGGAAGAACGCGCCACGCCGCTCTGTTGGCCGAGATGATCGCTGATGGCGCGGAATTCGTACCATTTCGCCAGCGTATCGCCGAGGCCGGCGGCCAGCCAGCGCAACGGCGCGGCGGCGATGATTTCGCTATCGATGATGACCGCCGCCGGAGCCTGCGGCAGGGGGAATAAATCACGAAAGCGGCCGTCGTCGTGATAACGGATGGTCAGTGGCGTAACGGCGGCGCAGGTCGCCGCAATGGTCGGGATGGTCACGACGGGTACGTTGGTTTCCACACCGACGGCTTTACCGGTATCGAGGGATTTACCTCCGCCGACGCTAATCACCATATCCGCTTTCTGGTCTTTGACCGCCTGCGCCAGACGGCGGATATTCTCTTCGCTGCTTTCGCCGCCAAACCATGCGCTGCCCGCCAGTTCTACTGCGGAATCTTCCAATTGGCGACGAATTTTATCATTTACCGCGGCCAGAGACTGATGCCCGCCAATCACCAGCGCGCGTTTACCCAGTAACGCGCAAATATCGCCAAGCTGAGAAATAACGCCGGGACCGCGCAGGATTTGCGCCGGGAAAATGATGTTCTGTGCCTGCATGACTGCCTCTCCGTAATTTTTGTGTCTGGCTGGTTCTGGTTAAAAATCTTCTGAGTATGCTTATCGTTATGACTTATTGATACCTATGGCGGAAGACGCCGTCCATGCGGGTACGGTCGCGCAACCGATATACAACCCGACAAATTTCACACGGCTTCCGCCGCCAGAATCTGTTTCAGGCTGTCCATAAACTGCCGGTTATCCTGTTCGTTGCCGACAGATACGCGGATCCAGTTTTCATAGCCGGTTTCCCGCCACGGTTTGATAATGACGCCATAAGTTAGCAATCGCCGTGCCAGTTCGCCACTCGGCCGGCCGCAATCGAAGAACAGAAAATTAGCGTAAGACGGCGCCACGTCGAAACCCAGCGCCGCGAGTTCCGCCGCCATCATCCCGCGTTGGGCGGTTGTCAGCGCAATGCTGTCGATAACGTGCTGTTTGTCCTGTAACGCCGCCACTGCCGCCGTTTGCGCGCAACGGTTGATGTTGAACGGCGTACGAACGCGATCCAGCAAATTCACCAGCTCCGGATGGCTGGCTAAGCCATAGCCGACGCGCAGCCCCGCCAGACCGTACGCTTTCGAAAAGGTTCTCAGCACAATCCACGGGAGCGGCTGTTGCGCCAGAATGCGCAGACTGTCGGGATAATCAGGATCGCTTTCGCAATATTCGAAATACGCTTCGTCGATCGCCAGCAGACAATCCTGCGGCGCCGCATCGATAATTCGGGCGAATCCTTGCTTGTCGAGCATGCAGCCGACCGGATTGGATGGATTGCTGAAAATCACCATTTTGGCCGGCGTCGAAAGCGCCGTTTCCCAGGCTTCGACATCGAACCGCCGCTGCGCATTAACGCCAACCAGGGTGACGTCCGCTCCCATCATGCGTGGGAAAATTTCGTGCAGACCAAAGGATGGCATCAACGTGACCACGCGGTCGCCGGGGTTGAGAAAGGCCAGCGCCAGCATGTGCAGAATGTCTTCCGAACCGTTGCCAACCACAATGTTGTCCGCCCTCACGCCGGTATGTTCCGCCAGCGCCTGGCGCAGCGCCGCACTCGACGCATCGGAATAAACCGCGCTGAAACAGGCATCCGCCTGAAGTGCGGCCACGACCTGCGGGCTGGCGCCCAACGGGTTTTCGTTGCTGGCGAGTTTCGCCACATGCGCGACGCCATATTTTTGCTGCACGCTATCCGCGGAAAGCCCGGCATTATAAACCCCCAGTGAACGCGAGGCTGCTCTTGCCAGGTTTCTCAGACCTTGTTTTTCCGTATCAACATCTGCTGCATCGAATACTGCCAAATCTGAAGCCATCTTCCACTCCGTGCTGTTATATGCCGTCGAACATGGTTGTTTTACGTCGTTTTTGATTAATTTTCAGCGTGTTAGGGTAATGGGGCGCGCAATGCCCGCGCCGCTGCCCATGTTCATTGCTGCGTTTACTTTCCTGCTGAATGCGTCGCTTATCACCCCTGATTGCGCAGCATCGGCAAGTTAAGCCCGTTACGGTCAGCGCATTCTTGCGCCTGCTCATAACCTGCATCCGCATGCCGCATCACGCCAGTCGCCGGATCATTCCACAAAATGCGTTCAAGGCGGGCATCCGCTTCCGGGGTTCCATCGCACACAATGACCATCCCGGCATGTTGCGAGAAGCCCATGCCGACGCCGCCGCCGTGGTGCAGACTCACCCAGGTCGCGCCGCCGGCGGTGTTCAACAGCGCATTGAGCAGCGGCCAGTCGGAAACGGCATCGGAGCCGTCTTTCATCGCTTCGGTTTCGCGGTTTGGCGAGGCGACGGAACCGGTGTCCAGATGGTCGCGGCCGATAACGATAGGCGCTTTCAGTTCGCCGTTGCGCACCATTTCGTTGAAGGCCAGACCGGCGATATGACGTTCGCCCAGACCAAGCCAGCAGATGCGAGCCGGCAAACCCTGGAAGGCAATACGTTCATGCGCCATGTCCAGCCAGTTGATCAGGTTGGCGTTATCCGGGAACAGCGCTTTCAGTTTGGCGTCGGTTTTATAAATATCTTCCGGGTCGCCGGAGAGCGCCACCCAGCGGAACGGCCCTTTGCCTTCACAGAAAAGCGGGCGAATATACGCCGGGACAAAGCCAGGGAAATCAAAGGCATTGACAACGCCTTCGTCTTTCGCAACCTGACGGATATTGTTGCCGTAATCGACAGTCGGAATGCCCATCGCATGGAAATCGAGCATCGCCTGAACATGTTTCGCCATGGACGCGCGTGCGGCCTTCACCACGGATTGCGGGTCGGACTGACGCGCTTGCCGCCATTTTTCCAGGCTCCAGCCTTCCGGCAGATAACCGTTCAGCGGATCATGCGCGGAAGTCTGATCGGTGACGATATCAGGGCGCAGGCCGCCTTCTTTTGCCCGCGCAACCAGCTGCGGCATCAGCTCCGCGGCGTTACCCAGCAGACCGACGGAAATGGCTTTCTTCTCGGCGCAGGCTTTTTCGATCATCGAAAGCGCCTCATCAATGTCGTGCGCTTTGTAATCCAGATAACGGGTACGCAGGCGGAAATCAATGCGCGATTCCTGACATTCAATCGCCAGCACGCAGGCGCCGGCCAGTACGCCCGCCAGCGGTTGAGCGCCGCCCATGCCGCCCAGACCGGCGGTTAAGATCCATTTGCCGCGCAGGTCGCCGTCATAGTGCTGACGCCCGGCTTCCGCGAAGGTTTCGTAGGTACCCTGCACAATGCCCTGCGCGCCGATGTAAATCCATGAGCCGGCGGTCATCTGGCCGTACATCATCAGACCGGCTTTATCCAATTCGTGAAAATGCTCCCAGCTCGCCCAGTGAGGCACGATGTTGGAGTTGGCGATCAGCACGCGCGGCGCGTCGGCATGGGTGCGGAACACGCCAACCGGTTTGCCGGATTGCACGAGCAGCGTTTCGTCTTCTTGCAGTGCGCGCAGGCTTGCGAGGATGCCTTCAAAAGCGGGCCAGTTACGCGCCGCTTTACCTATCCCGCCATAAACCACCAGATCTTCCGGACGTTCCGCGACATCCGGATCAAGGTTGTTTTGGATCATGCGGTAAGCCGCTTCAATCAGCCAGTTCCGGCAACTCAGTTCCGTGCCGTGCGGTGCGCGAACAACGGCGGTTTTTTGTGGCGCGTTCATCGTTGTTTCCTTATCTAAAATTGAGAAATTTATAAATAGCCAGGAAGTGATAAATAGACAGTTATCAGGCGAAGCTCGGCAGCAGCGCTTCAATCGCAGACGGCCAGCGTTCACGGCAAGCCCACCGGCGCATCACTTCGATGTCCGGCGCCATCAGGCGATCCTTTTCCAGGAACGCGACGTTTTCACGGATGGCTTTTATTTCATTTTCCAGCGTCGTCGAGCTTTGCAGAGGACGGTGGAAATCAACGCCCTGCGCGGCAGCCATCGCTTCGATGCCGACTACCACGCTGGTGTTGAAACACATGTCGCCCAGACGGCGTGCGGCATAAGTCGCCATCGAAACGTGATCTTCCTGATTCGCCGATGTCGGCAGGCTGTCGACGCTGCCCGGATGCGCCAGTGATTTGTTTTCCGACGCCAGCGCCGCTGCCGTGACCTGGGCAATCATAAAGCCGGAGTTCACTCCGCCGTCGTTGACCAGGAACGGCGGCAAACCGGAAAGGCCGGTATCGAGCAACAGCGCCATACGCCGTTCTGAAATCGCACCGATTTCAGACACGGCCAGCGCGATAATGTCGGCGGCAAACGCCACCGGTTCCGCATGGAAGTTCCCGCCGGAAATCACATCGCCGTTTTCGGCAAACACCAGCGGGTTATCGGAAGCCGCATTGGCTTCAATACGTAAAATGCGCGCGGCGTGGTGCAGGTTGTCGAGGCATGCGCCCATCACCTGCGGCACACAGCGGATGGAATACGGATCCTGCACGCGGCCGCAATCGGCGTGAGACATGACGATATCACTACCAGCCAGAACATCGGTTAACGCGGCGGCGACGGCAATCTGCCCCGACTGGCCGCGCGCTTCATGAATGCGGGAGTCCAGAGGTTTAATCGAACCTCTGATTGCTTCCAGAGACAGCGCTCCCGCCACCAGGCCGGCGGAAAATACGCGCTCGGCCTCAAACAAACCGGACAGTGCCAGGGAAGTTGAAACCTGCGTACCGTTCAGCAGCGCCAGACCTTCTTTCGGACCCAGTTCAAATGGCGCCAGCCCCGCGGTTGCCAGCCCTGCTATCGCCGACATTTTTTCGCCTCTGACCGTAACCTGACCTTCACCGATCAGCATCAGGGACAGGTGCGCCAGCGGGGCTAAATCGCCGGAAGCGCCGACCGATCCCTTTTCAGGAATACACGGATAAACCCCGGCGTTAAACAATGCAATCAGCGCATCGATCACCTCGATACGGATACCTGAATGTCCGCGCGACAGGCTGAGAACTTTGGTCGCCATCACCAGGCGCACCACGTTATCCGCCAGATCTTTGCCGATACCGACACTGTGCGACAACGCCAGATTACGTTGCAGTTCGGCCAGACGTTCAGCCGGAATGCGCGTTTGCGCCAGCTTGCCGAAACCAGTATTGATGCCGTACACCACTTTGCCCGACTCCACGATGCGGGCGACCGTTTCCTGCGACGCCAGTATGCCGGCGCGCGCCTCCTCAACCAGTTCAAGGCGGACATTGCCCTGATAAATCTTACGCAGCATCGGCAGGTCGACATGACCCGGTTGCAGGCGGCAACGGGTTAATTCGGTGGATGAAAAAGACATAATCTATTCCTGTATAGACAACTTGAGCTGGAAGTAACCCCGGCCAAGGACTCAGCCCGCCGGGCGTTTATGCATATATGCATGACCTGACGCTAAAACCGCACAATTTTGTGCTCTGAGAGCAAATCAGTGCTCCAGCGCCTGCATCGTCTCTGTACGAATTTCTTCGGTAATCCGCGCTTTCAGCGCCATAAATTCCGGCGATGTTTTCAGGGTATAATCACGCGGATGCGGGAAATCAACGGCGACTTCGGTTTTAATCCGCCCCGGCCGCGCACTGAAAATCGCTACTTTGTTGGCCATGAAAATCGCCTCGTCAATGTCGTGCGTCACGAACAGCACGGTCTTGCGGGACGATTCCCAAATCGACAGCAGCAGTTCCTGCATCATCACGCGGGTCTGGTTGTCGAGCGCGCCGAAGGGTTCATCCATCAGCAGAATTTTCGGATCATTCGCCAGCGCGCGGGCTATCGCGGTACGTTGCTGCATGCCGCCGGAAAGCTGGCGCGGAAAATGCCGCTCAAAACCACGCAGCCCGACCTTGTTGATAAAGTAATCGCTACGCTCTTTTTGTGCCGCTTTACCGACGCCGCGCTCCTGCAAACCGAAGCGGATGTTCTGCTCGACTGTCAGCCACGGGAATAAGGTATAGCTCTGAAATACCATGCCGCGGTCAGCGCCCGGGCCGTCGACCAGTGCGCCATCAAGCCAGATTTCGCCGTGCGTCGGTTGATCCAGCCCGGCGACGATGCGCAACAGCGTGGATTTACCGCAGCCCGACGGCCCGAGGATGGTGATGAAGTCATTTTCATCGACCTGATAATTCACCGGCAGCAACGCCTGGGTTTGCTCGCCTTTCGGACCGCTGAAAATGCGCTCCACCTGACGGATGCTCAGTTTGGGATATCTCATTACAGCGAACTCCATACAAACAGACGACGGTTGGCCGCTTTAAACAACAGATCGGACAGCAAACCGATGCACCCAATCACGATAATGCCGAAGATCATTTGTCCGGTATTGAGCAGCGCCTGACTGTTGACGATCATATGACCGATACCGCTTGATGAACCAATCAGTTCCGCCACGATGACGTAAGTCCACGCCCAACCCAGCACCAACCGCAACAGTTCGGCGATTTCCGGCGCGGCGCCGGGAATGATCACCCTGCGCACCACACTCTGATTGGTCGCGCCCAGCGTATAAGCCGCTTCAACCAGATCTCGTCTTGCGGCGCCGACAGTCACCGCCACCATCAGGGTTATCTGGAAGAAAGAACCAATGAAAATCACCAGAATTTTCTGCATCTCGCCAATACCCGCCCACAGGATCAGCAGCGGAACAAACGCTGAAGCAGGCAGATAACGACAGAATGAAACAAACGGCTCAAAGAACGCTTCAATGAGTTTGTATGAACCCATCAGAATGCCCAGCGGTATCGCGATAGCGCTGGCCAGAATAAAACCGCCCAGCACACGCATCACCGTCATTGCGATGTCGGTTGCGAAATCGAACTCGGTAAACAGTAAAACGCCTTCCTGCAACATACTGGCCGGGCTGGCGAGGAACGTTGGCGAAACGAAGCCGGTAAACGTGATCAACGCCCAAAATGCGAAAAACAGGACAAAGAAACAGAACCCGAGGAACCAGCGACGCTGTAAAGCGACTGGCCGTAAAGGCACCATCATCGGGTTATGCCAGACTTTTTTGCTTGCCGGCAACGGCGCCGGCTCGCGTAAGGCTGGCTGCGTACTAACGGAATGTTCCGCCGGCTGACGGACAGGACTGTTCATGTCTTGGTCCTTCATGGCTATTTAATGTATTGCGCATCGTATAACGTATTGATGTCCGGCGTTTTACGCAGGATTTTCATCTCAGTCATCAGGCGTGCGGCTTCGTTGCTGAAGGTCACGATTTCGCCGCTGAAAAATTTCTGGTTGTCATCGCGATCCTGCCAGCGCAGATAACTGGATTTTTCCGCAAACTGCTTACCGGTTTCTTTGACTGAGGCGCCCATGATTTCATAGGATTTTTCAGGCTCTTTCCTGATCATATCCAGTGCCTCGAAATAGCTGTTAACCAGCGCCTGCGCGGCGGTTGGATTTTTATCCAGCCAGGCCGGCGTACAGCCAAGGGTATCCGTCACTGCCGGATATTCGATCGTCGTCGCCAGAATTTTGCCTTTGTCCGGGCTGTTGCGAATATTGGACAGGTAAGGTTCGTATGACATCGCCGCATCGTTCTGCCCGGCAATGAAAGCGCGTGCGGCCGCGTCGGCGCCCAATGTCGCCAGCTTGACGTCTTTCATCGTCATGCCGTTTTTATCCAGGATCCAGGCGAGCAGAAAGTAGGAGGAGGTTCCCGGCGCATCAACGCTGATGGTTTTGCCTTTCAGATCGGTAATTTTGTTGATGCCGTTGCGCACGGCGATGCCGTCGGCGCCGTAGGATTTATCCAGTTGCACAATCTGTTTGACCGGCACGCCGCTGGCGTTCCAGGTTAAATAGGTTTCGACGGTGGTCGCCGCGCACTGCAATGAACCCGCGGCAATCGCCAGATGGCGGGACTGCTGCGGCACCATTTTCAGGGTGACGTCGAGACCGTTCTTTTTGAAAATGCCAGCCTTATCCGCCAGCGTCAGCGGTGCAAAGCCGATCCATCCTGAAATACCAATAGCAACCGGCGTATCAGCAGCCTGCGCCGCGCCGACGGTCATACTGCCCAGCGTCGCCGCCAGCCCTAACAAAGACAACGAACGTCTCAGTACCGCTCTGGAATTCATGTTGCTCATCTGCCACTCCTGCCAAAGTATCTGTCTCGGCGAGTGCCTGTTGCTGTGAAAGCAGCCGGCAAATCACGCCACTGTATATTCTTGTCTATACAAGTAAGTCGGCAAGGTTTAAGCAAACTATATGCCAGTTTGAAGATCGCCGTTTTACTTCAGGTTTTGCGTCCCATGTGCGGTTTTTTGTTCGTCTGATGAATTAATTCGGTGCGTCGTCTGCTCCATTTTGGCGCAACATTGCGGCGGACTCCGTCCGTGATCGATGCTCACAGCAAAAGGCTATGGTTTTGCTGTGCGGCCATGAGGAGGTTTTCTTCGCTTTTGCCCGCAGGCCAACTGAAGATCTCGTGGGTTTCGCCGCCGCCGTTGCGCCATGGGCTGACCGGAAGAGCGGCAAAGTTGAAATGCCGCCAGCCCTTCATGCCGCATCCTCCGCGAGCGGATCCGGCAGGCGCAGGAAATCAGCCGCCGCGTCCGCGATGTCATTCGCCATGTTCGCCAGTACCTGATACGCTTGCTCAAGCGTCACGGCGGCAAGTATTCCGGCAGCATCGGCGTTCGGATGCACATCGTGCGCCCAGCCTTGAGCGAGTAAGTCATATGAAGCAAAATAAGCAGGCATGACAGCATTCCTGGTCAGCAAGGAGAAACATAAATGGGATTTTATGACGACAATGACAACACCTCTATCCGACTTGTCTATACATATACATGTGCCTGATTGCGCTGTAGACTTGCAATAACCCTTTTTATCAATTTAGTTTTCCGTCACGCACTTTCCGTCCGTTTTCTGCTGGAGGACACGCGGGCGTTCAGGGAATTTTTTGAAATACCTGTGAATATTCATAGAGCGAGGTAAAAGACATGTCGGAGTCCACACCACTTTCGCAAAATGGTGCTGCGCACCAGGGCGTGTCCCGGCAGACATTGTCCGAACTGTCTGCCGCGATGAGCGCTGCCCCCGCGCCAATTTATCAGCGTGTGAAGCAGGCGATCGTTGGCCAGATCCGCGCAGGTGTCTGGAGACCGCATCAGCGCGTGCCTTCGGAAAGCGAACTGGTAAACGAACTGGGCGTCAGCCGGATGACCATCAACCGCGCACTGCGTGAACTGACCAGCGAAGGTTTTCTGATCCGTATGCAGGGCGTCGGTACGTTTGTTGCCGAAGCCAAGGCTTACACGCCGATGCTGGAAGTGCATAACATCGCCGATGAAATCGCCCAGCGCGGCCATCGTCATGACAGTCAGATTCTGGTTTGCGAAGCGCGCTCCGCAGATGCCGATCAGGCATTGCAATTGGGGATCGCTACCGGCGACACGCTGTTCTATTCGCAGATTGTGCATTACGAAAATAACGTACCGGTGCAGATCGAAGATCGTTTCGTGAATCCAGCAACCGCGCCGGACTACCTGCGACAGGTAATGAAAAAACAGACGCCCTATGCCTATCTGATGGAGATTGCGCCCCTGACCGCGGGTGAACACCGCGTAGAGGCGATCAGCGCCAGTGATGAGCAGCGCGAGTTGCTGCACCTGAACGAGCATGAGCCTTGCCTCCTGATCCATCGCCGCACCTGGAGCGGCAGCCGTGTGGTGACCTCCGCGCGCCTGATTTATCCAGGCTCCCGCTATCAGTTGTTTGGGCGGTTCACCAGCCACGGCTGATGTTTTTCTCCTTCCTGCCTACCCCAATCGCGGCCTGAAAAGGCCGTATCCCCCGGTTTACATTTTGCCGGATGTTTCGTAATAAGAAAAAACTATCGCTGGCCGCCTTGCTGGTTTGTCGGTTATGCGTTAGGTTGACTTTAGTTGTCTATACAAGATGAATTCAGCCTGGAGTCCGTCATGCCGGTCGCGTTATCCCCTCAGTTTTCCGCAGCGTTGCCTTCCCGCTGTGACAGTATATGGCGAGGCGCCACGCTTGTGACCATGCAGGACGGGCATTACAACCTGATCGAAAACGGTGCGATTGCCGTTACCGACGGTAAAATCGTCTGGCTCGGCAGCGCGGCGGATTGCCCGGCGTTCCCCGGCGCACGGTTGCATGAATTCGACGGCGGGATCATCACGCCGGGATTTATCGATTGCCATACGCATCTGGTTTTTGGTGGCGACCGCAGCGCGGAGTTTGAACAGCGACTGAACGGCGTGAGTTATGCGGAAATCGCAGCGGCAGGCGGCGGAATTTTATCGACGGTTAATGCGACTCGTGAGGCAACCGAAGACCAATTGCTGGCTCAGGCGTTATTTCGGCTGCAACCGCTGCTGGCCGAAGGCGTGACCTGTGTTGAGATTAAATCCGGCTACGGGCTGAGCGTGGAAAACGAGCTCAAGATGCTGCGGGTGATCCGTCGGCTGGGCGCTATGCTGCCGGTTGAGGTGAAATCCACCTGTCTTGCCGCGCATGCTGTGCCGCCTGAATTCAACGGGGACGCGGATGAATATATACAGCTGATTTGCGAGACATTGTTGCCTGTCGTCGCCAGAGAAAAACTGGCGGATGCGGTTGATGCATTTTGCGAACATCTGGCCTTCTCGCCTGAACAGGTTGAGCGGGTTTTCAATGCGGCACAAGCGTTAGGTTTACCCGTTAAATTGCACGCGGAACAACTTTCCTCCCTGCATGGCAGCGCACTGGCCGCGCGGCATCACGCGTTATCGGCCGATCATCTGGAATATGCGACCGAAGAAGACGCCAAAGCGATGGCTGCCGGCGGCACCGTCGCCGTTTTACTGCCGGGAGCCTATTATTTGCTGCGGGAAACACAGTATCCGCCGGTCAATCATTTCCGTCGGCATAAAGTGCCGATGGCATTGGCCAGTGATGCCAATCCAGGCACCTCTCCCGCGCTTTCACTACGCCTGATGCTCAATATGGGCTGTACGCTGTTTCGTCTGACGCCCGAGGAAGCGCTGGCCGGGATCACCTGTCACGCTGCGCGTGCGCTCGGTTTACAGGACTCCCACGGTACGCTGGAAGCCGGGAAAGTTGCTGATTTTATTCACTGGCCGTTGTCGCGTCCGGCTGAACTGGCTTACTGGTTGGGCGGTCAGTTGCCCTGTACCGTTATCTATCGTGGAGAAGTTCGAGGCGCCGTTCGTTCATGAACCCGCTGACATCCAACATTACTGCGAACCTTGCCATTTCTCCCGCCGGCACAGTATTCCTTATGCCGGCACACGCCTGACAGCGGAAGTCAGGCGTGTGCCGGCAGTCTGAACGATGCGCGCTCCCGCTTTCAGATACTGATTGGCTGAACCCGCAACGGTACGGTTTTCCCCCGCGCTCGTTTGTTGCCGATTAGCGATAAAACTCCGATACCTGATCAAAGATACGCATTTCATCGCCGTGACGGCGTACCTGAAGCACATCCTCTAACTTTTCTACCTGACTGATCATCTGTTGCAGTCGCTGATCGTCCTGCACCAGCAGCCAGATCCGGCTTTCATCGCCGCCGGGCAGCGGCATACATAAGATGCCTTCAACGTTAAACGCCCGACGGGCGAATAACCCGCATACATGGGACATCACGCCGGGATGGTTGCGTACCGATAGCTCCAGCGTCACCTGGGTTGAAGTAGATTGATTCGGCATGGTATTAGTCTCCAATCATATCGATATTGGCGGCGCCCGGCGGCACCATCGGATAAACTTTTTCATTCGCATCGATGAGTACATGGATCAACGCGGGACCGGGGCGATTCAACGCTTCAGACAGCGCGGCGCGCGGATCTTCCGCGGCATTCAGATCGCAGGCGGCAAAACCGAAACCGGCGGCGATGGCCAGAAAGTTGGTGCGGTAGGGATAATCGGCCGCAAAGATGCGCTGCTGGAAGAACAGCTCTTGTTGTTGATGCACCAGACCAAGAGACTGGTTGTTCATCAGAATGATTTTAACGTTCAGCCCGGCTTCCGCGGCGGTCGCCATTTCCTGAATATTCATCATCAGGCTGCCGTCGCCGGAAAAGCAAACCACGGTGCGTTCCGGTTCGGCCAGCGCGGCGCCAATGGCGGCGGGCAAGCCGAAGCCCATGGTTCCCAGCCCGCCGGAGGTCAGCCATTGGCGCGGCCGGCGCAACGGATAGGATTGCGCGACCCACATCTGATGCTGGCCGACGTCGGTGGCGATCACCGCGTCATCGGTCAACGCCTGCGCGGTAGCCCGTATCAGACCGTAATGGCTCAACGGGTTGTCTGCGTCCGGCATGCTGAAAGGAAACTCGCGCTGTAACGCGCTGACCGCATCACGCCAGCCTGTGCGCTGTCGGGGCGCGATCAACGGCAGTAATTGATCCAGCGCCTGTGCGACATCCGCATTCAGCGCGACGTGCGGTTGCCGGATTTTACCCAGTTCGGCCGGATCGATATCAATGTGGATAATACTGGCCTGCGGGCAGAACTGTTCGGCCTTGCCAATCGCCCGGTCATCAAAGCGGGCGCCCAGCACAATCAACAAATCCGCCTGCTGTAAGATCAGATTGGTTGATCGCGCCGCGTGCATGCCCAACATGCCCAGCGACAGCGGATGATCGGCCGGCATGGCGCCGAGCGCCATCAGCGTCATGGTGGTGGGCAAGCCGGCGCGCTCAGCTAACCGGATCGCCTGCTCATGCGCCGATGCGTTGATGATGCCGCCGCCCAGGTAGAGCACCGGACGCTGCGCTGCGTTAATCATTGCCGCGGCTTGTTCGATTTTCCCTGTGTCGATAGTCGGCGGCGCGGTGTGCTGAGCGATCGCCGGAAGTTCAGCCAGCTCGATTTCTGCGGTTTGCACGTCTTTGGGAATATCAATCCATACCGGGCCGGGGCGGCCTGACTCGGCAATACGAAAGGCTTCAGGAATGACGCGCGGTAAATCTCTGATATCCCGTACCAGATAGTTATGCTTGGTCACCGGGATGGAAATACCGTAGGTATCCACTTCCTGAAAGGCATCGGTGCCGATCATGCAGGAAGAGACCTGTCCGGTGATGCAGACCAGCGGAATCGAGTCGAGTTTGGCGTCGGCGATGGCGGTCAGCAGGTTGGTGGCGCCTGGCCCGCTGGACGCCAGACACACCGCGGCGCGTCCGCTGGTTCGCGCCATCCCTTGCGCCATAAAGCCGGCGCCCTGTTCATGTCGGGCCAGCACATGACGAATGGTTTTACTCTGGCCGAGGGCATCATAAAGCGGCAGGGCGGCGCCGCCGGGAATACCCGCCACTGTCGTGATGCCCTGCCGTTCAATCAGCCGAACGATCAACTGAGCTCCTGTATAACGCATGATCATATCCTTCATCAGAGCCGGTGCGGGTAGCGGAGCGGGGAGGGTAGAAACAAGAAACCCCGCTCGGCTTGCGCCGGCGGGGTTTGGGAATCTTTGCTTTGATTCGGACCCGTTACGGCGCGCTGCCGACGACCACCACGACCACGCGCACGACGACGACCGCGTCGACATGCGCGGTGCTTAGTAGTGCTGAAGTGGAGGATGGGTGTCTCATGGGGATCCGGTTAATTATTTGATAACCGCTTTATATAAACATGACTTGTGAAAAAGACACAACCCCCATAGGGGATAAAAAGTGAAAATTTATGCTGGATCACATTTGCTGACCGTCGCGTGAGAATGAAAAAACGCGCTGGGATGAGGCATGACGCCTAAATACTGAGTAAGAGAAAAGGCAATGGGCTGCAAGGGAATGCGTTAGCTATGGGCTTATGCGCGATTCCACATAAGCCCATAGCGGTTAATTGCAGACGTTAATCATCAGTTTTTCGCTTTCCCCTTTTTGCCATTGGTCGTGGACTTGGACTCATCAGCCTGTTTAGCCGCACTGGCGGCGATATCGCCGTAGGCGCGACCGTAGTAGGTATCCAACAGGATCTGCTTCAGTTCGGAGATTAACGGATAGCGCGGGTTGGCGCCGGTACACTGGTCGTCGAACGCATCCTCGGACAGTTTATCCACTTTGGCCAGGAAATCCGCTTCCTGCACGCCGAAGTCGCGAATGCTGGCCGGCACATCCAGCGCCGCTTTGGTTTCTTCCAGCCAGGCCAACAGTTTGTCAATTTTCTGACCTACATCGTCGCCGGGCGCGCTGAGGGCAAGATAATCGGCGATTTCCGCATAGCGTTTGCGAGCCTGCGGATAACCGTATTGGCTGAAGGTCGCCTGTTTGGTCGGCTTATCGGTCGCGTTATAGCGAATGACGTTGCAAATCAGCATGGCGTTGGCCAACCCGTGCGGAATATGGAATTCCGAGCCCAGCTTATGCGCCATGGAGTGGCACACGCCCAGGAAGGCATTGGCGAAGGCGATGCCGGCGATAGTCGCCGCATTATGCACTCGCTCGCGCGCCACCGGGTTTTTCGCGCCTTGCTGATAACTGGTGACCAGATTGCCGTGCAGCAGTTTCAGCGCCTGCAAGGCTTGCCCGTCGCTGAATTCATTGGCCAGCACCGACACATAGGCTTCCGTTGCATGGGTGACGGCATCCAGACCGCCGAATGCGCACAGCGATTTCGGCATACTCATCACCAGATCGGCATCCACAATCGCCATATCCGGCGTCAAGGCATAGTCCGCCAGCGGATATTTTATCCCGGCGACATCATCGGTCACGACCGCGAACGGCGTGACTTCGGAACCGGTGCCGGAGGTGGTGGGAATGCAGATCATCCGCGCTTTGACGCCCATTTTCGGGAACGTGTGGATACGCTTGCGGATATCCATAAAGCGCAGCGCCAGATCCTCGAAGCGGGTTTCCGGGTGCTCATACATCACCCACATCAGTTTGGCCGCATCCATCGGCGAGCCGCCGCCCAGCGCGATGATCACGTCCGGATTGAAGGCGTTTACCTGCTCCGTCCCCTTGCGCACGATGCTCAGCGTCGGGTCGGCTTCCACTTCGAAGAAGACTTCGGTGGCGACGCCGTGTTTTTTCAGACGCGAGATCACCTGATCGGCATAGCCGTTGTTGAACAGGAAGCGGTCGGTGACGATAAATACGCGTTTCGCGCCATCGCGCACCACTTCGGCCAGTGCGACGGGAAGCGATCCGCGCCGGAAATAGATGGATTTGGGAAGTTTATGCCACAACATATTTTCCGCTCGCTTGGCTACGGTTTTTATATTGAGAAGGTGCTTCGGCCCCACGTTTTCCGATACGGAGTTGCCGCCCCAGGAGCCGCAGCCCAGCGTCAGAGAAGGCACCAGCTTGAAGTTGTACAGATCGCCGATACCGCCGTAGGAGGTCGGCGAGTTGATCAGTACGCGGGAGGTTTTCATTCTTTCGCCGAAATAGAGCACGCGATGGGAATTATTATCCTGATCGGTATACAGACAACTGGTGTGGCCGACGCCTTCCATATTGAGCAGTTTTTCGGCGATATCGACCGCTTCGCCGAAATTTTGCGCCTGATACAGCGCCAGCGTGGGGGACAGTTTTTCGTGGGCGAAGGGCTCGGATTCGTCAGCCTTGGATACTTCGCCGATCAGCACCTTGGTATCCGGCGGGACGCTGATGCCGGCCATCTCGGCGATTTTCACCGCTGACTGGCCGACGATGGCGGCATTCAACCCGCCGTTTTTCCTCAGGATATTCCCCACGGCGGCCAGCTCTTGCCCTTGCAGAATATAGCCGCCTTGAGCGATGAAATTCTCACGAACTTCGTCATAAATGCTTTTGACGACGATGGCGGACTGCTCGGATGAACAGATCATGCCGTTATCGAAGGTTTTCGACATCAGAATGGAGGCCACGAAGCGTTTGACGTCGGCGCTTTCATCCACCACCACCGGCGTGTTGCCGGGGCCGACGCCCAGAGCGGGTTTCCCGGAGCTGTAGGCCGCCTTCACCATGCCCGGTCCGCCGGTGGCGAGAACCAGGTTGATGTCCGGATGGTGCATCAACTGGTTGGTCAGCTCGATGGTGGGTTCGGCAACCCAGCCGATGATATCCGCCGGGGCGCCGGCGGCGACCGCGGCCTGTAGGACGATCTCCACCGCTTTGTTGGTGGCGTTTTTCGCGCGCGGGTGCGGCGAAAAGATAATGCCGTTACGCGTTTTCAGGCTGATCAGCGCTTTGAAAATCGCGGTGGAGGTTGGGTTGGTGGTGGGGACGATGCCGCAGATCAGACCGACGGGGGCGGCGATGGTAATGGTGCCGTAGGCGTCGTCTTCCGACAGAATGCCGCAGGTCTTCTCGTTTTTGTAAGCGTTGTAGATGTATTCGGAGGCGAAGTGGTTTTTGGTCACTTTGTCTTCCACGACGCCCATACCCGATTCCTCCACCGCCATTTTCGCCAGCGGAATGCGTGCGGCGGCGGCGGCGAGCGCGGCGGCGTGGAAGATGTTATCCACCTGTTCCTGCGTGTAATCGGCATAAATGCGTTGGGCCTTTTTCACCCGGGCAACCAAGGAATCAAGATCATCAATTTGTGTAACGGCCATGGTGGTCTCCAATTTAGCAATATATCGTGCCAGGGGCTTTCCCTGAATAAGGCGACAAGAGCCCATGAGGCTGATAACAACGTACCGCATACTCTTGCCAGGGCTCTTGCTTCCACCTCTACGGCATAGGCTTGGAAACGCATGCCGAGAGAAATATATTCCGTATCAAATTGGTGACTTTGATTGAGATTGATAACAACGATATGGCTGGCGATGCTGTTGACTGACGACTCTTTATTTTGAGCGGCAATTAACAATAGCAGGCTTATTATTTCAATGTTGCTATTGCGAATAGCTATGACATCAGAGAAAAACAGATCTTTTATTATCAATCTCTATCAAAGTAATTGTTGTTTTTGTGTTAATTAAAATTAATTTTTATGTAAAAAATAAGTTGTAAGTAATACTGATGCGATGTGGTTAAATTTCCCCTAAGGCAATAAAAAATAATGAAAACAGGATCGGTAATATAAGGGCGATACGATGTTTCTTTTGATTCTCTCATATAAATAAATAGTAAAATCAAATGGATATTTGTTTTTTAACAAAAAATAAGATTTCATTGCTATTATTTGTGACAGCCCTCTCATTAGTGCCGTAAGTAATATTTATGTTATCAATATTGATTATTTAGTAGCTTATTTTATTTTCTGTCTTGTTTCACGCATCAATTCAATTTTTTTCCCAGAATAACCGGATAGATCACAGTATGGCGCGAGCTGTGACGCGCCATGTCACAAAATACTCCCGATATACATTCCTGAGCGCCATGCTTTAGCGTGAATGCTGAGAATAGTTATGCCGGGAATAAATAATAAACGGGTTAATCTGTCAGGCGACTGTCGCTAATACAGCCGTTATTCACGGTTATTGCCCGGCTGGCGATATAGTTGGCATCGTCCAGGTTGTGCGACACCATCAGCAGCGTCAGTTGACGTTCATCGCAGATTTTCTCCAGCAGTTGCAGCATTTCCTGCCGTAGTGCGGGATCGAGCGCGGAAAAGGGTTCATCCAGCAGCAAAATTGGCTGGCGGCGTACAAGACAGCGCGCCAGCGCGGCGCGCTGGCGTTGGCCGCCGGACACTTGCGACGGCAGGCGGTTGAGGAGTTCGGTGAGTCCGACCTGTTGGGCAATCTCTTGCAGCGTTTCACGCTGTCCGGCATTAAGCCGCAGGCCGGGGTGCAATCCCAGCGCGATATTTTTTTCCAGCGTCAGGTGGGGAAAGAGATTGTTTTCCTGGAACAGGATGGAGACCGGTCGTTTCGACGGCGGCGTATGGCGGTGATCTTGCCCATTCAGGCGTAACTCGCCGCTGTCGGCGATCAAAAAACCGGCGATCAGATTCAGCAAGGTGCTTTTCCCGGCGCCGCTGGGGCCAAGTATCGCGATACGTTCCCCAGCCTGAACGTTTAAGTCAAAGCGCATGGGAAAGTCTTGATAGAGATAGGTCAGTTTATCGAGAAAGATCATCGCGATCCGCCAGTTTTTCAATGAGGGTGAACAGCGTAAAGCAGAGCAACATCAGTAGCAATGCGGTGACGGCGCCGTCAACGCTGCGATAGGCGCCAATCTGCTGATAAAGATAAAAAGGCAAGGTGCGGAACTGTTCATTGCCGAACAGGGCGATGACGCCAAAATCGCCGATAGACAGCACGCTGGCAAACGCCAGCGCCTGAACCAGCGGCTGTTTCAGCGCTCGTAACTCAATGATTTTTAACCGTTGCCAACCGCGAAGATCCAGCGACAGACAGAGTCGGTTATAGCGTTCGGCGACGTCCAGCATGGGGTTTTCCAGCACTTTGAGCGCATAAGGAATGGCCATCAGCGCGTTGGTCATCACCACCAACCCATAAGGCGACGTCGGCAACCCGATGGTATTGTTCAGCAACAGGAAAAAACCGGTCGCCAGCACGATACCGGGCATGGCGAGGATCAGCATGCCGCTCAGGTTCATCAACTGACCATAAAACTGTCGCTGACGCAGCTTAAGCTCCCGGCTGCTCCACAGCAGCATCATCGTCAGGATGACGCAAATGACGCCTGCCGCCAGCGCGATACGCAGCGAGGTGAATAAGGTTTGCCACAGCGCGGGCTGTTGCAATACCGCGAACAGGGAAGGATTTACCCCGTCGACCACCACGGCCAGCAGCGGCGGTACGATCAGGAGTAACGCCGCGCCGATCAGCAGGCTATCGCATACCCGGCTGAACAGACTATCCTGCGGGTTGCGCCACGCCAGTTGCTGCGTGCCGCCAACCGGCAGAACCCGCCCCAGACGCTGACTCAGCAGCACCAACCCCAGACAGCACGTCATCTGAATCAGCGCCAGCAGCGCGGCGCGCGACGGATCGTAGTCAAAGCTCAGCGCCTGATAAATCGCTAACTCGATGGTGGTCGCCCTCGGGCCTCCGCCCAGGGATAACACGGTGGCGAAACTGGCGAAGCAGAGCATAAAAATGAGTGAGGACACCGGCAGGATCTGCCGGCGCAGCGAGGGCCATTCGACGATGCGAAAGTGCTGCCAGCCGTTCATGCCCAACTGGGCGGCCAGTTGACGCTGCTCGGTGGCGATGCCCTCCAGCGATTGCAGCAGCAGACGGGTCGCCAGCGGCAGGTTGAAGAAAATATGCGCCAGTAGAATGCCCTGTAGTCCATAAGGGGAAAAAGGGTACGGCAGGCCAACGATCTCCAGTAGATGCGCCAGCCATCCCTGACGACCATATACGCTCAGCAGGCCGAAAACCGCCACCAGCACCGGCAGCACCAGCGTCATGGCGCACAGGCGTAAGAGCAGACGATGGCCGGGAAAGCGCCGGCGATAAAGCGCTCTGGCCAGAAAAATCGCCGGGATGGTGGAGAGCAGGGCAGATAAAAACGCCTGCCAGAAAGTGAAGCGGACGACATGCCATAAATAGCTGTCATGCCAGAGGGTTTGCCACTGGCTTTCCGGCGCCTGTAGCCATAAGGCGCCGAAAGCCAGCGTCGCCACCGTAATGAGCAGGGCTGCGGCCAGTCCTCCCGGCCACAGACTGCCGGCACTCAGCGGCTGACCGCGCGCTGCCATTCCTGGATCCAGTTATTGCGCTGTTCTGCCACCTGTTGCGTGCTGTATTGCAACGCTTTGGCGGGAATGGCGATATTGGCGAACCCGGCCGGCAGATCGGTTTTGATCGCCGGATACATCCAATTCGTGGTGGGGATCGCCTGCTGGAAGGCGGGGGTCAGGATGAACTGCATAAAGCGTTTCGCCAGCGCCGGATTCTTGCTGGCGGCAAGCTGTCCGGCGATTTCAATTTGCAGATAATGCCCTTCGCTGAAATCCGCCGCCGCGTAATTGTCTTTCTTCTCTTCAATGATGTGGTATGCCGGAGAAGTGGTATAGCTGAGCACCAGATCGGCTTCGCCTTTCAGGAACAACCCATAGGCTTCGCTCCAGCCTTTGGTCACGGTGACCGTTTTTTTAGCCAGCTTTTGCCATGCCTGCGGCGCCTGCTCGCCGTACACGTTCTGCATCCATAGCAGCAGGCCCAGTCCTGGGGTGCTGGTGCGCGGATCCTGATAAATCACTTTCCAGGGTTCAGGGCCGTCGACCAGTTCATGCAGGCTTTTGGGCGGATTTTTCAACCGGTCTTTATTGTAGACGAAGGCGAAGTAGCCGTAGTCGTAAGGGATAAACGTCGCATTGTCCCAGCCGCCGGGGACATCAACGACGGCCTGGGTATCCAGATTATGTTTGGTGAATAACCCGGTCTGTTCCGCCGCCTGCAACAGGTTGTTATCCAGCCCCAGAATGATATCCGCCTTGCTGTTTTTCCCTTCCATGCGCAGGCGGTTCAGCAGTGCGGCGCCATCGGCGAGCGCGACAAAATTCAGCTCGCATTCGCACTCTTTTTCAAAGGCGGTTTTAATGACCGGTCCGGGTCCCCACTCCGAGGCGAAAGAATCATAGGTATAAACCGTCAGCGCCGGCTTGGCGAACGAGGAAGCCGACACCAGCAACAGGCAGGGCAGGATTTTTTTCAATATTGACGTTGAACGCGGGAACCGCGATTGTTTGCGTAATGCGATATTTAACACTTTGCACTCCTGTCGTCATAGGGTGGCAAAGGTCTTTGAGTCAGCGATGAGCACTCTCAAATCCCTTCGCCGGTATTAACCGGATCAGGTTCGACGGGTATTTTCTCAGCGAAAAACGAGTCGCACAGGCGTTAAACGTTTTCCGCACCCCGCTGAGAACGCTCTATTGTAAAGACTTATAGATAGTTGTGAAAGCAAGAAGCCTAGTTTTCCGGCGGCGCGAACCAGGCGGATTTGAAGTCGAACCAGCCTAAGGTATTCATGCGGATGCCGCGCATACTGCGTTGCCCCTCAAGTTGCAGCCAGTTGTGAAACAACGGATGCAACTCGCTGTCGCTGACCAGTTTTTCACTCCATTCGGCCATGGGCAGCGCCTTGTTGCGCCACAGGGCGGCATCCTGCAACAGATTTTCATTAAGGCAATGTTGTATCAGCGGTTGTTCGTAAAACAGGGCGAACAGCGAGAACTCCAGCGGTAGATAACAGTTGTTGCTGCTTAGCCAGATGTCGCTTTCCGCTTCGCCGCGGTACCATTCTTGGTAACCGACCGTCTGTAAATCGAGTTGAACGCCCTGTTCCGCCAGCACCTTTTTCATGAGGCCGCCGATCACCTTGTATTCAGGATGTTCCCGGTAGATTGTCAGGGTAATCCGCTTCAGATCGTCGGGTTTATCCTGGGGTTCGATATGGTTCCGGTGATGCCAGCGCGGCAGCAGACCATAAGCCGGCGACCAGTCTCGCTGGTGCGAAAGATCCGCATAACGCAGCAGGGCTATGGGATTGAATATCTGACACAGCCAGCGGCGCACGGCCAATTGGCCGGCCTGCGCCGAACGCCTGTCGAACAGCAGGAAATAACAACCTTCCTCCATGCGGCTTTCCAACTGATTATGGGACGAATCATCTGATTCCAGATGCAGGGAGTAGGGGTACATCTCGGTCGCGTCGGGAATCACCCAGATATTGACTTCATCAATCAGCGCCCGATAACCGAAATAGTCATCAAATGCTTTTATTTTCAATTGATTATCATTATTGCGCGTGACTGCGTACGGACCCGTTCCGACAGGATTTCGGGCGAAATCAGGCAGGGTGCGCCACTCTTCCGGCAAAATCATCGCCGACACGCTGCCAAGCAACCACGGCAACCAGTCGTCGGAACTGGTCAGTCGGACATCGATCACAAACGGCATGGGGGAGGTCACCTTGTCGATATGTGAAAACAGCGGGGACTCGGCGAGCCGGGTGAGCGAGGTAATGACGTCCGTCATCGCGAGTTCCCGACCATGGTGGAAACGAATGGAAGGGCGCAGATAAAAGCGCCAGTGCAACGGCGACAACATTTGCCAGTGATGGGCTAAATCAGGTTTTAGTTCCCCGTTTTCCTCATTTATGTTGGTCAGTCCGCTGAATATCTGACGGACAATGTGCATTTCCGAGCGACGCAGGGCCGATCCCGGCAGCAGATTACGCAGCGGACGATAATAAAGAATACGCAGAATGTGTTTGCCCTGACGAAAACTGCGGCCAAGGTGCGAAAGCAGCATCTGTCGTACGGTCGCTTTATCGCCCACCAGTTGCACCAGTTGATCGATGCGGTCCTGTTCCAGCAGGTCTTCAGCCCGCTGCTGTTGCAGCGCCAGCCCGGTATAGATGAAGGTAAGCCGCGAACGCTTGCTCCGTCCGGCTTCCGCCTGCCAGATAAGCCATCCCTGTTTTTGCATCGCCCCGAGCAGCGAGCGGATATGGCGGCGGGAACAGCTTAATACTCCTGCCAGCTCTTGCAGCGTCGTTTCGGTGGTTTGCCCTTGATAGCGCTGCCACAGGCGAATGAACTGTTGTTGCAGACGAGATGAAGACATAAAAGAGGAACTCCCCGCGCTAAAGTCATCAATTTATCTTTCCTTATATTACGTTGATACTTTTATGCAATGAAAGCGGGGAGGTGGATTATGAAAGTTTCGTCATTGTATCTGTTCTATCAAGCCTATCTTGCTGCGGGCAAATCTAAATGGTTAAGCGGGATATCGGCTCAACAGCGGCTGGCGTTATTGCAGCAGGCGACGCAGTGGCAAATCGAGGAAATGCCGGAAGATGCCTATCGGCACTGGATTTAAGGGTAAGTCGCCGAGCGATAAGTGATAGTTAAAGAATAATTCTGAGTAATGGTGCATTTCACCAGCCAGCGGATCTTCCGCTGGTTTTTTTTATGCTTGTTCAATAAAGCGCGGTCAGCGGCAATACATACGCATCCAACGCGTTGCTGTCATTAAGCAACGCGCTGAAATTATGGCGGAATCGACAGCCGTCCCGCCGCCTACTCGACGGCTTCCCCGCGCGCGTAGGCGGCGGCCCGGGCGAGCTGCTCGTCGGTTGGACGTATGCCGGTGTACAGCACAAACTGTTCCAGCGCCTGTAGCGCGATCACTTCCGCCCCGGTAATCACCTGCTTGCCTTTTTGCCGCGCATAACGGATCAAGGGGGTTTCCGCCGGCAAAGCCACCACGTCGAATACGATTTTCGCGGCATCGATGGTGGCGGGTTCAAACGGCAACTGTTCGGATTCCTCTCCCCCCGCCATACCGATAGGCGTCACGTTGATTATCATCTCCACCGGTAAAACGCCCACTTCGGGTTGCCAGGTATAGCCATATTGTGTCGCCAGCGCTTTGCCTGTGGCTTCATTACGGGCAATGATGTATCCGTTTTTGAATCCCGCATCGCGTAGCGCCGCGGTGACCGCCTTTGCCATGCCGCCGCTGCCGCGTAGAGCAAAGGTTGTCGCTGGCGGCACCTGGTGTTGATCCAAGAGTTTTGCGATGGCGATATAGTCGGTGTTGTAGGCGCGAAGGAAACCATCGTCATTGACGATGGTGTTTACCGATTCAATCGCTTTGGCGGAAGTATCCAACTGGTCTAAAAAAGGGATACAGCGCTCTTTGAACGGCATGGACACGGCGCAACCACGGATTCCCAATGCCCGCACGCCGCCCACCGCCGCCTGTATATCTTTTGTGGTAAAGGCCTTGTAGATAAAATTCAGGCCCAGTTCCTGATACAGATAGTTATGGAACCGGGTGCCGAAATTGCCGGGACGCCCCGACAATGACATGCACAGTTGAGTATCTTTGTTAATTTCACGACTCATGGGGATTCCTCAGTACATTGACAGGCATCTATGCCTTTCAGCCTACGCCCAATAGCGGCGGATTCAGATGGCTGGCGCCTGATTGAGCACGAAATCTTCCGCGGCTTTCGACCACAGACCGTCATTTTCGCGCAGCAACACCTGCAATTGCCGGGTAAATTCCGTCTCCTGCGGTGCCTGAGCTAACGTCCTCAGGCTAAGCAGCGGAAGGGATTTCCCGGTATAGACCAACTTTTTTCCGCCAATAATTTGTGGAAGATTCAGCGTGGTTTCCGCCGCAGCATTCAGACCCAGTATATGAGAAACCACTTTGCTGACATCGATCTTTTTACCCTCAATCAGTTTCACCGCGGCGCGCATGTCTGCGGTATTGCCGCCGGACGTGCCGACATAATGGGTAAATGCATAGTGCATATCGTAAAAGTTAATGGGCGCGCTGAATGATTTGTCCTGTGGGCCGGCGAAGAAATTCATACAGCCGTCGGGGGCCAGCAGCGAAGAGGCGAGGGCGACCAATTCCTCAGACGGCACGAAGACAAAGATGTCGTCATAGCCAGCGCCCTCGGTCAAACCAAGCAGATAACCGCGTTGGTCCGCTAAGGTTTTCACATTGATGTAGTTCACCTGCGTATTATTATCGGCGGGATACAGATGTTCGGCATAACGGACCTTTTCTTCATGGCGATCGGTTACTACCAGACGCCGTGGCTGGATTGGGCCGTGCAGCGCATAGTCGATCGCCAGCAGCCCCATTGGTCCGGTGCCGCCCAGAATCAGTAGATTGCCTCCCGGTTTGATGCCCATCGTGTGATCATAGCCGCCGGCGGTCAGGTGATAATTGGCGTTGAATGCGCCAATGACGCATGACAGCGGTTCAACCAGAGAGCCTTCGAAGTAGCTGTCGCCTTGATAAGCCAGCAGGCAATCCTGCGCCATCACCTCATCGGGGATCAGTACATGTGTCGCTTCTCCGCCGATATAGGGAAAGGAATAGCCCGGACAGTCCGGGCGATCCGGCAGTTGCAGATTGGCCTGGATAACATAGCGGCTGCCGGGCTTGAATTTGTGCTGCCATTTTTTACCGACGCGCAGGATATCGCCGCAGAATTCATGGCCGATGATAATCGGGTTTTCCGCCACGTTATCCGGCACCTTTTTATGGTTAGCCCCCTGATTGGCCTCTTTCCAGGAAGAGAGGCAAATACTGTCGGTGACGACGGTCGCTAAAATTTCGTCGTCAGCCATTTCCGGTAATTCAAATTGCTCCAGACGCAGGTCGTTTTTACCATACAGGCGCAGTGCGGTCGTTTTCATCATGTCCTCATCATCGCAGGTGAAAGATTAAGAAAGAATGCCGAGCCAGTAGCCGAAAATGCCAAGCCCAAACAGCGAGAAAATCAGCCAGATCGGGTTTATCTTGCGTTTCAGCAAGCGCATCATCAGTAGCGTCAGCCCTAGCGCCAACAAGCCGGGACACAGTTGGTCGAGGATGTTCTGTACCGTCATCACGACCGGTTGGCCTTGTGGGTCGGGCGTTTCGGATACCACCAGCGGCACGTTGATGGTGGTCCACTTGGTGACCAATACGCCCATAATGAACAGGCCGAGGATTGAAGCGCCTTCCGTCAGTTTTTGCAGCAGGTTGCCCGCCATGTCCTTGACGATATCTACCCCTTTGCTAAAGCCGTATTGCAGACCAAACCATTTCAACGCCAGCCGCACCAGATTGAAGATCAGGAAGAACAGTATCGGCCCCATGACGTTGCCGCCGAGCGCCAACGAAGCGCCCAGCGCGGCGGTGATTGGCCGTAGCGTACCCCACACCAGCGGATCGCCGACCCCGGCCAGCGGCCCCATCAGGCCGACCTTCAGGCTATTGATTGCGCCCTCATCAATGTCGGCGCCGTTGGCGCGCGACTCTTCCATCGCGGCCGTTACGCCCAGTACCGGACCGACCACCGCAGGCGTGGTGTTGAAAAACACCAGATGGCGTTTCATCGCCGCGATCTGATCCTCTTTTAACGGATACAGACGTTTGATGGCCGGGATCATGTCGTAACAAAAACCCAGACCGTGAATGCGTTCGTAGTTAAACGACGCCTGTTGCAGGTTCGATCTGAGGAACATTTTGAATAGATCGGCGCGGGTTAAGCGTTTTGGTGAATTTTCCATCATCGTTCTCCTAATCTTCCAGTTCGTCTAAGCGCTGGTCGTGTTCCTGCGGGGCGCGGCGTGCTGGCTGGTAGTTCGGATTCAGTTGGATGTAAATCAGCGCGATAATCAGGCCGACGCCGCCGAAGGCCAGCAGGCTGAAATTGAGGTAGCCGCCGGCCAGGAACCCGAGGAAGAAAAACGGCATCAGGTATTTGACGCCCATCATGTTCAGTACCATGGCGTAACCCACCACCACGATGAACCCGCCGGCAATTTGCAGACCGCGCGTCACGACTTCCGGGATGGCGCTCAGCATCTGGCTGACCATATCGGCGCTGACGAATATCGAGACAAACAGCACCGGAATGGCGACCCGCAGCGCTTGTACGCCCAGCGCGGAGATGTGCAGCAGATCGACCATGGCGAAGTTGGCTTTTTCCGCCGCTTTGTCGGCGGCATGCTGGAAAATGACGGTAATAGTCCGGGCGAACACCGTCAGCACCTGTCCGGCTGCCGCTACCGGCAGCGCAATGGCGATACCGGTGGGGATGCTTTGGTGGCCGACGACGACCAGAATGGTGGAAATGATACTGGCGAGCGCGGAATCCGGTGATTGCGCCGCGCCGATGTTCATCCAGCCCAGCGCAATCAGTTCCAGCGTGCCGCCGAGGATCACGCCGGACGTCATGTCGCCCAGAATTAATCCGGTGACGGTGCAGGCGATCAACGGGCGGTGCGTCTGGAATTCATCCAATACGCTGCCCATTCCGGCAATACAGGCAAAAATAAATATCAGGATAATTTGTACGATGCTTATTTCCATGATGGTGCGCCTTACTTATTTTGTGTAAAACAACCCCATGTTTCATGCGAGGACATGAAACGCTGTCGGTGATGAAATAAAGCGTTTGGTTAAGCGTTAACTGAATTCAACGGCGTTAATCTTATTAATAAAATCTATCGGTGGGTCGGAAATGACGACGCGTAAATCCAATTCAACCCCGGCGGATGCCAATTGCTGAAAAGCATCAACATCCTGTTTATCCAGCGAGACGGCTTTGGTTAACTGTGTTTTGCCGATACGATAAGCCATACCGCCGATATTTATTTTTTTAATTTTTACGCCGGCATTAA
Organism: Brenneria sp. g21c3; assembly: GCF_040240345.1. Lineage (NCBI taxonomy): Bacteria > Pseudomonadati > Pseudomonadota > Gammaproteobacteria > Enterobacterales > Pectobacteriaceae > Brenneria > Brenneria sp. g21c3. The sequence goes on from NZ_JBEIAB010000002.1 coordinate 249,693, forward strand.
CCATGCGCAGTACGTCGTTCGGATTGGTAAATAAATAAAATACCGTATCGTTGGCATATTTTTCGTTGTGATAAACGGCCACGGCTTTTTCAATATTCACCACGTTAACTTTGATCCCCGGAGGAGCCGCTTGTTTTAATAACGTTTTGCGTAGCTCATCGTGATAAACATCGTCGTTGCAGATCATGATGCGTTCCGCCTTCGCCTCTTTGGCCCAAACGGTGGTGACCTGACCGTGGATTAGGCGATCGTCGATTCTGGCTAATTTTATTTTCATTGGAAATCCGCCTCTTCTTCTTCACAGGTGTGCAGATCGCGCAAAGAGCAGACGCACGCCTTGCCGATCTCCGTTAGATGTACGGCCAACTGTCTGGCGCTCATTCCCTGCTGGTTGTCGGCTATCTCCAGGCACAGCGGCAGAGAGATGCCGGTAATCACTTCCAACTGCGGATTTTTCAGCGCCAGCATCGCGGCGGCGTTGTATGGGCTGCCGCCAAATAGATCGACGGCAATCAGCCACGGCTGCGGCGGCAACTGCGCCATGATTTGCTGCATGTTGCGCATGATGTCATCGGCATTTTGCCCTTTACTGAAGATCAGCGGGTGGATCGGCCCGGTTGCGCCGTACACCATATTGACCGAATCAAGCAGCGCAGGGGCCAGCTTGCCATGGGCGCATAGGATCACGGGAGTGGTCATCTTCAGCCTCCTAACCGCGGATTTTGCCGCCGGCGAGATAGTCGCACCCATCCGTGACGATAATCATTATTTGAACAGTCCTGCATATTCTTGCTCCTCATTATTGGTTGGTTGTTTTTCGGCAAGGGGAGGCCGTAAACGACGAGTCGCCGTTTAAAATCGTTATTTTTCTTTGGTTCTGTTATGGCGTAATAGTTAGCAGTTTTTCCGCCGTCTCCTTGGTTGTAACCAGACAATTAATATAGCCGCCGTTAATGGCGCCGATAATGCCGGACAACTTTTCATAGGAATGCGCTACGCCTATGGCGTAATTGGCGCGTTTAATTTTATCCAGCGTAATATTGATGGTTTTCTCAGAAAGATAAGTCGTGATGCCTTTTCCGTCCGAGTCGTAAAAACGGGAGCATATATCTCCGGCAACCAGTGCTGTATTAACGTGTTCAATAACATCGCTGCCATAAAAAGCGCGCCAGATAGAATGTCCAGTAATATTGGGCGAGCCAATGCCAAAAACGGCAATATCCAGTTTGTCCCAATATTCGGAAATAGCGCGATAATGCTGTGATTCCATGATGCCGTCGCGAATCAGTTTCTGCTCAAGAATAGCTGGAAAATCAATCAGCTTTGATTCTGCCCGCATCTTGCTTGCCGCGCTGTAAACGATGGTATTGACGTGGTAGCGGCTTTCCAACTTGCCGGATGGGCCGCCGACCATCGGCACGCAGGTGACGGTTTTTTTGCCGCAGCCGTCGGCCATCTGGTCTACGACCGCTGCCAGCGCGCTGCCCCATGAGAAGCCGATCACATCACGATCTTCAATAATGCCATTGAGAAAATTGGCGCACAGTAACCCCATGCTATTGAGTTGTTCCTGCATCGACTGCCCGGCATCCACCGGGGATACAATGGCTTCTTTTAGTCCAAATCGCTGTTTTAACCGTTGTTCCAACAGCAGCGTTTCATTGAACTGGTAATTGATGGCGATAGTAACAATGCCTTGCTGACGGATCTTTTTCAGCATCCGGCTGATGGTGGTGCGATAAATGCCGAGCGATTTCGCGATCTGCGACTGGGTCAAATCCTGCTCGTAATACATTTGTGCAATTTTGATCAGCAAACGCAGGTCGTCATTGTTCTCCATTGGCCCCCCCCAATATATTTGCACATTTGTGCAGGCATTAATCGGCTATTTCTGATTTGATATAATCATGTTCATATCAGCCTGTCAAAATGTCGACTGGCGATAAATTTGTTTTTTCTGGTTTTATTTACCGATAAATTTTATTTACAAAGCATTAAATAACGCACAGTTGTGCATTATTGGCTATTTAATTGATAGAGCTTACGTTTGTGGCGCGCGGTTTATTTTGCACGAGTGAGCGGAAATCGGTAGTTCGTCACATTTTTATTTTCGTAAAAATAAAATTTTGCACATTTGTGCAAATTAAGGAAAGGCGGTAGAGGCAATCGAAATATATTGATTAGCGCATTTGACGATCGATCTGCCAGGATGGCGTTATTTCCGATCTTAATCGCCAGATAAAGGCAAAAAACGCAGCGCTTCCTCGGGGAAGCGCTGCGGTTACGCGATGAGGGAAATACCGAGTCCGGTATTTCCGGTAGTCATCAATGCAGGAAAGAGGGCTGATTCTTTTCGTAATCGGCGATGGCCGCCTCGTGCTGCAATGTCAGGCCGATGTTGTCCAGACCATTGAGCATGCAGTGACGGCGGAAGCTGTCGATTTCAAACGGATAGCTTTTGCCGCCGGCCAATACGGTCTGCTTTTCCAGATCGACGGTGAAGGTGATGCCTTCTTCGCCGTCGACCAGCTTGAACAACGTATCGACATCCGCTTCGCTCAATCGGACCGGCAGCAGCTGGTTGTTGAGCGCATTGCCGTAAAAGATATCGGCAAAGCTCGGCGCAATCACCACCTGAAAACCGTAATCGGTCAGCGCCCAGGGCGCGTGTTCGCGTGAAGAACCACAGCCGAAGTTTTCCCGCGCCAGCAGAATGCTGGCGCCTTTATAGCGCGGTTTGTTCAGCACAAAATCAGGGTTGGGTTGCTGGCCGGACTCGTCCAGAAAACGCCAGTCGTTGAACAGGTGCTGGCCGAAACCGGTACGCGTCACCTTTTGCAGAAACTGCTTGGGAATGATCGCGTCGGTATCAACGTTAGCGGCGTCCAGAGGAACCACCAGACCTGTATGTTGGGTAAATTTAGCCATGTCGGTTTCTCTCTTAATTCAACTCGCGGATATCGGCAAAACGGCCGGTAACGGCAGCCGCGGCGGCCATCGCCGGGCTGACCAGATGCGTGCGGCCGGCGCGGCCCTGACGGCCTTCGAAGTTACGGTTGCTGGTGGAGGCGCAGCGCTCGCCGGGGTTCAGGCGGTCGTTATTCATAGCCAGACACATGGAGCAACCGGGCAGGCGCCATTCAAAGCCGGCTTCGATAAACACTTTATCCAGCCCTTCCAGTTCCGCCATGGTCTTCACCGGGCCGGAGCCGGGTACCACGATAGCCTGCACGCCTTTGGCGACCTTGCGGCCTTTGGCGACTTCCGCCGCCGCGCGCAAGTCTTCGATACGCGAGTTGGTACAGGAGCCGATGAAGACTTTATCGATCGCCACCTCGGTCAGTTTGATGCCGGGTTGCAAATCCATATACGCCAGCGCTTTGGCCGCTGAAGCCCGTTCCACCGGATCGCTGAAGGATTCCGGCGCGGGAATGGTCTGATTGACGGCAATCACCTGACCGGGGTTGGTACCCCAGGTGACCTGCGGCGCGATATCGGCCGCGTTCAGCGTGACGACAGTGTCGAAGCTGGCGTCGTCATCGGATTTCAGCGTGCTCCAGTAAGCGACGGCGGCATCCCAGTCTGCGCCTTTAGGCGCGAACTGGCGGCCTTTCAGATAGGCGAACGTGGTTTCATCCGGCGCCACCAAACCGGCTTTGGCGCCCATTTCGATCGCCATGTTGCACAGCGTCATGCGGCCTTCCATGCTCAGCGACCGGATGGCGTCGCCGCAAAATTCCACGACGTGTCCGGTACCGCCCGCGCTGCCGGTTTTACCGATAATCGCCAGCACGATATCTTTGGCGGTGATGCCGGGCGCGGCATTACCGGTCACTTCGATTTTCATGGTTTTCGCGCGCCCTTGTTTCAGGGTTTGCGTTGCCATTACATGCTCGACTTCCGACGTGCCGATGCCAAACGCCAGCGAACCGAACGCGCCGTGCGTGGCGGTATGGGAGTCGCCGCAGACGATGGTCATGCCCGGCAGCGTCATACCCTGTTCCGGGCCGATAACATGCACGATGCCCTGATACGGGTGATTCAGGTCATACAGCTGTACGCCGAACTCAGCGCAGTTTTTAATCAGTTCCTGCATCTGAATACGCGCCATATCGCCACAGGCGTTGATATCTTTCGTCTGGGTGGAGACGTTATGGTCCATGGTGGCGAAGGTTTTACCCGGCTGACGAAGTTTGCGTCCTTTGGCGCGCAGACCGTCGAAGGCCTGCGGCGAGGTCACTTCGTGTACCAGATGGCGGTCAATATACAGCAGGGGCGTTTCATTCGGCGCCTCGTAGACGACATGCGCATCGAACAATTTTTGATATAACGTCTTACTCATGATCAGGCCCCTTGCGCAACAAACCGGGCAATGATATCGCCCATTTCATCCGTACCCACCGCGTTGCCGTCGCTGGCCAGATCCGAAGTGCGATAGCCTTCGGACAATGCCAGGTTCACCGCTTTTTCAACCGCTGTGGCGGCGTCATCCGCGTCCAGGCTGTAACGCAACAGCAGCGCCAGGGATAAAATCTGCGCAATCGGATTGGCGATGTTTTTGCCGGCGATATCCGGCGCGGAACCACCCGCCGGTTCGTACAAACCGAAGCCCTGCTCGTTCAGGCTGGCGGACGGCAGCATGCCCATCGAACCGGTGATCATCGCGCATTCGTCGGACAGAATATCGCCAAACAGGTTGGAACACAGCACCACGTCAAACTGGGACGGATCTTTAATCAGCTGCATGGTGGCGTTGTCGATATACATATGCGAGAGCTGCACGTCAGGATAGCTTTTGGCGATTTCGCTGACGATTTCACGCCACAGGATAGAGCTTTGCAGCACGTTGGCTTTATCGATCGAGGTGACGATGCCGCGACGTTTACGGGCGGACTCGAAGGCGATGTGCGCAATACGCTCGATCTCAAAACGGTGATAAACCTCGGTATCGAATGCGCGTTCGTACTGACCGCTGCCTTCGCGTCCCTTCGGTTGACCAAAGTAGATGCCGCCGGTCAGTTCGCGCACGCACAGAATATCAAAGCCTTTGGCGGCGATGTCGCCGCGCAGCGGACAGAATGCTTCCAGCCCTTGATACAGACGCGCGGGGCGCAGGTTGCTGAATAAGCGGAAATGTTTGCGTAACGGCAGCAATGCGCCGCGTTCCGGCTGTTCGTCCGGCGGCAGGTTCACCCATTTCGGGCCGCCCACTGAGCCGAACAGAATCGCATCGGCCTGCTCGCAACCGGCAACCGTCGCCGGCGGCAACGGCATCCCCTGACGATCGATGGCAATGCCGCCCACGTCGTATTCGCTGGTGGTGATCCGCATGTCGAAGCGTTGACGTACCGCTTCCAACACTTTGTGGGCCTGCGCCATTACTTCCGGGCCAATACCGTCTCCGGGTAAGACGGCGATATGGTAACTCTTTGTCATCACACTGTTTCCTGACTATTTTGTTGTTTGCTATTGTGCTGTTGCAGACGCTGAATTTCTTTTTCTACCTGCTGAGCGCGTTTGATATTGTTCAGAACGTTCACCATCGCCTGAGCGGAGGATTCGACGATATCCGTCGCCAGGCCGACGCCGTGGAAACGACGACCCTGATAATCCGCCACGATATCCACCTGACCCAATGCATCTCTGCCGTGTCCTTTGGCGGTCAGTTGATATTTGACCAGTGAAATCTGATAGCCGGTAATGCGGTTAATAGCCTGATAAACGGCGTCAACCGGACCGTTGCCGGTCGCGGCTTCTGACTGGGTTTCATCGCCGCAGACCAGTTTGACCGAGGCGGTCGCCATCACGCTGGAACCCGATTGTACGCTGAAATAGTCCAGACGATAAAATTCCGCGTCCTCTTGCTTGTTATTGATAAAGGCCAGCGCTTCCAGATCGTAATCGAAAACCTGACCTTTTTTGTCGGCCAGTTTCAGGAATTCGGCGTACAGATTATCCAGATTATAATCGCTGTCTTTATAACCCATCTCTTCCATACGGTGTTTCACCGCCGCACGACCGGAACGGGAAGTCAGGTTCAACTGGACTTCTTTCAGGCCGATGGATTCCGGCGTCATGATTTCGTAGTTTTCGCGGTTTTTCAGCACGCCGTCCTGATGAATGCCGGAGGAGTGGGCGAAAGCGTTGGAACCGACGATGGCCTTGTTGGCCGGGATCGGCATGTTGCAAATCTGGCTGATCAACTGACTGGTACGGTAGATTTCCTGATGATTGATATTGGTTTGCAGATTCAGAATGTCATGACGGGTTTTGATCGCCATGATCACTTCTTCCAGCGCGCAGTTGCCGGCGCGTTCGCCGATGCCGTTCAGCGTGCCTTCCACCTGACGCGCGCCGGCGTTGACCGCCGCCATGGCGTTGCCCACCGCCAGACCGAGATCGTCATGGGTGTGAACGGAGATAATGGCTTTATCGATATTGGGTACGCGTTGATACAGAGAAGAGATGATATTGCTGAATTCGTGAGGCAGGGTATAACCGACGGTGTCCGGGATGTTGATGGTGCGGGCGCCGGCATCGATGGCGGCCTCCACCACGCGACACAGATCGGCGATTGGCGTGCGCCCGGCGTCTTCACAGGAGAATTCCACATCGTCGGTGTAGTTGCGCGCGCGTTTGATCATATAAATCGCGCGCTCGATAACGTCGTCCAGCGTACTGCGCAGCTTGGTGGCGATATGCATCGGCGAGGTGGCGATAAAGGTGTGGATGCGGAAGGCGTCGGCCACGCGCAGCGCCTCGGCGGCGACGTCGATATCTTTTTCAACGCAGCGAGTGAGGCCGCAAACCCGGCTGTTTTTGATATGGCGGGCAATGGTCTGTACCGATTCGAAATCGCCGGGAGAGGACACCGGAAAGCCGACTTCCATTACGTCGACGCCCATTCTTTCCAGCGCCTGTGCAATCTGGAGTTTCTCCTTAACGCTCAGACTGGCCTGCAACGCCTGTTCACCGTCACGTAATGTGGTATCGAAAATAATAACTTGTTGGCTCATCGGCTTGATTCCTTATCGTATTTACTGGCGCCCGGCGAGTTAAAAAAAAACCCGCGCATCGGCGCGGGTTTTTTTATTGGAAGGTGCGAAATCAGTTCTGAATCCTGCCCACCAGCATACCGCGCAACGTAGATGCGTTTAGTAGTAGGCCTAGTAGGAAAGAGAAATTGAACATGATATCTCGTCATCTGAAATTGATTCGCTGCCCATATTGGTACTTGATTTGCAGGGTTATGTCAATATTTGATTTGTTTGGCTACGGCCGAATCATCGCCCGGCGGCTTTGTTTGCGCCGCCGAATAACATTGCGGTTTTGGCGGATAACGGTAGACTGCTGCCAAAATTATGTACGGCTTTTCCCTAATCTATTGTGTATATATTAAATGCGCTTTTGAATAAAATAACGAAATCAAAACAGAGCGAACATCGGGATTTCCCCCGTCTATATAAAAGATAGAGAGAAGCGTAACCGCTTTCTGAACAAAAGAGGCAAACCCATGGAGATGTTGTCAGGCGCCGAGATGGTGGTCCGATCGTTAATCGATCAGGGCGTAAAACATGTGTTCGGCTACCCCGGCGGTGCCGTGCTGGATATTTATGACGCCTTGCATACGGTTGGCGGCATTGAACATATTTTGGTTCGTCACGAACAGGGCGCGGTGCATATGGCCGATGGCTATGCGCGCGCCACCGGCGACGTCGGCGTGGTGTTGGTGACCTCCGGTCCCGGCGCGACTAACGCCATTACCGGCATCGCCACCGCTTATATGGATTCGATTCCCATGGTGGTGCTTTCCGGTCAGGTGGCGTCATCCCTGATTGGCTATGACGCGTTTCAGGAGTGCGACATGGTGGGCATTTCCCGTCCCATCGTGAAACACAGTTTCCTGGTCAAGCAGGCGGAAGATGTGCCAACCATACTGAAAAAAGCCTTTTATCTGGCATCCAGCGGCCGTCCCGGTCCTGTGGTGGTGGATTTGCCGAAAGACGTGATGAGTCCGGCCAATAAGCTGCCTTATATGTATCCCGACCATGTCAGCATGCGTTCGTACAATCCGACGGTTCAGGGACATAAAGGCCAGATCCGCCGCGCGCTGCAAACGTTGCTGGCGGCGGAGAAACCCGTTATCTACAGCGGCGGCGGGGTGATTAGCGCCGATTGCCATCAGGAACTGCTGGCGCTGGCGGAGCAACTCAATCTGCCGGTGACCACGTCATTGATGGGACTGGGCGGTTTCCCCGGCACGCATCGTCAAAGTCTGGGCATGCTCGGCATGCACGGTACTTATGAAGCCAATATGGCCATGCATCATGCCGACGTGATTTTCGCCGTCGGAGTCCGTTTTGACGATCGCACCACCAATAATCTGGCGAAATATTGTCCTGAGGCGACGGTGTTGCATATCGATATCGATCCGGCGTCGATCTCGAAAACGGTTTCGGCGGATGTGCCGATCGTCGGCGATGCCAGGCAGGTACTGACGTTGATGCTGGAGTTGCTGGCGCAGGACGGCGCTCAGCAGCAGTTCGATGCGTTGCGCGACTGGTGGCTGAATATCGAGCAATGGCGGTCGCGGCATTGCCTGGCATATAACCAGGATGGCGATAGCATAAAACCTCAGGCCGTGATTGAAACCCTGTACCGGCTGACGAAGGGCGAGGCTTATGTGGCCTCGGATGTGGGTCAGCATCAGATGTTTGCCGCGCTCTATTATCAATTCGATCTCCCGCGCCGTTGGGTTAACTCCGGCGGTCTGGGCACCATGGGATTCGGTCTGCCCGCCGCATTGGGCATCAAGCTGGCGTTGCCGGAAGAGACGGTTATCTGCGTCACCGGCGATGGCAGCATCCAGATGAATATCCAGGAGCTTTCCACCGCGCTGCAATATAACCTGCCGATCGTGGTGGTTAACCTTAACAACCGCTTCCTCGGTATGGTGAAGCAGTGGCAGGACATGATTTATTCCGGCCGCCATTCCAACTCCTATATGGAATCCCTGCCGGATTTCGTCAAGCTGGCGGAAGCCTATGGCCATATCGGTATTTCCATCAATACGCCTGACGAGCTGGAAGAGAAGCTGGCGCAGGCGCTGGCGCAGAAAAATCGTCTGGTGTTTGTGGATGTCAACGTCGACAGCAGCGAGCATGTCTACCCCATGCAGATCCGCGGCGGCGGGATGGACGAAATGTGGCTAAGCAAAACGGAGAGGACCTGATCATGCGTCGGATTTTATCGGTATTACTGGAAAATGAATCAGGCGCATTGTCGCGTGTCGTCGGCCTGTTCTCTCAGCGCGGCTACAACATCGAAAGTTTAACGGTCGCGCCCACTGACGATCCAACGCTGTCGCGCATGACCATTCAAACGGTCGGCGACGAAAAAGCGCTGGAGCAGATAGAAAAACAGCTGCATAAGCTGGTGGATGTATTACGCGTCAGCGAACTGGGACAAGGCTCTCACGTCGAACGTGAAATCATGCTGGTGAAATTGCAGGCGACAGGTTACGGCCGTGAAGAGGTCAAACGTTGCGCCGAGATCTTTCGCGGGCAGATTGTCGATGTCACCACCTCGCTTTACACCGTACAGTTGGCGGGAACCAGCGATAAGCTGGATGCATTTCTGAATGCGGTGCGTGAAGCGGCGGATATTGTGGAAGTCGCGCGTTCCGGGATCGTCGGCGTCTCCCGCGGCGATAAAATCATGCGCTAAGGCCGATTTTCGCTGACCAGGCTCGACCATGGCGTCGGGCCTGCCGACTACCGCATTCCGCGTCTTCCTTGTCTGCTGATTTTAACGTACGGATCGGCGGCAATCTGAAATATGCAGGTATATGATAAAAGCGGTTGCTGTTCAGTAGCGTCTGCGGTTAGATCTACGCCATATCCATGAGGAGCTTATGGTCATCGCTCTATTTATTTATCCGGCTTACTAAGGGGTTTCCGTGAAACTGGATGAAATCGCGCGTCTTGCGGGTGTTTCACGCACGACCGCCAGTTATGTGATCAACGGTAAAGCAAAACAGTATCGCGTCAGTGATAAGACCGTTGAAAAAGTCATGGCCGTGGTCAGAGAGCATAATTATCATCCTAATGCCGTCGCCGCCGGATTGCGTGCCGGGCGCACGCGTTCTATCGGTCTGGTGATTCCCGATTTGGAAAATACCAGCTATACGCGTATTGCCAACTATCTTGAGCGCCAGGCGCGACAACGCGGATATCAGTTGTTGATTGCCTGCTCTGAAGATCGGCCGGATAACGAAATGCGTTGTATCGAACATCTGCTGCAACGCCAGGTCGATGCCATCATCGTGTCGACGGCGTTACCGCCGGAGCACCCGTTCTATCAGCGTTGGGCCAATGACAGTCTGCCGATTATCGCGCTGGACAGGGCATTGGATCGCGAACATTTTACCAGCGTGGTGGGCGCCGATCTGGAGGATGCCGAAATGCTGGCGCAGGAACTGAGAAAAATTCCGGCGGATTCGGTGCTTTATCTGGGGGCGTTACCTGAGCTTTCCGTGAGTTTCCTGCGCGAACAGGGGTTCCGTCAGGCCTGGGCCGGCGATCCTCGCGAAGTGAATTACCTGTACGCCAATAGTTACGAACGCGTGGAGGCGGCAACGGTATTCGCCGAGTATCTGAAAGATCATCCGATGCCGAAGGCGTTATTCACCACCGCTTTTCCGCTTTTACAAGGCGTGATGGACGTGACGCTGAAAATGAGCGGGCGTTTGCCGAACAATCTGGCGATTGCCACTTTTGGCGATAATGAGCTGTTGGATTTTCTGGAATGTCCGGTCTTGTCGGTGGCCCAGCGTCATCGTGAAGTGGCTGAGCGCGTGTTGGAACTGGTGCTGGCCAGTCTGGATGAGCCGAAAAGGCCGAAACCGGGCCTTAACCGCATCCGCCGTAACCTTTATCGTCGGGGATCGCTCAGCCGACGTTAATTCCGCTTTTATTGCGCCATATGACTTATCGGAAAATATGGCGCCTGCTTGCAACGGACGCATCATTCATCAATTAGTTAGTCACTATGTCAGACATTAATCAGGCCAGCTTCAAACTCTCGCCGGAAAAAGCCCTTTCGGGCGAACAGAACGCATTGAAACGCAACATTGAGGACTTCCTGAACACGCATCGGCACGATCGGCATGCGTTCTTTGTGATTCACGGCGAAGCAGGAACCGGCAAAAGCGTTTTATTGAACGCCATTTTTCGCGATATACAAACCCATGCCCGCCTTCAGCCACGGCATCCGCTTTACGGCAGTGAAAACTATCTGCTGGTAAACCATCCCGAGATGCTGAAAGCCTATAAAAATGCGACGGATAACCAACCGAGCCTGCGCAAAAAGGATTATGAGCGTCCCACCACCTTTATTAATCGTATGGACAAACGCGGAGCAATCGCGGATATCGTTCTGGTTGATGAAGCCCATCTGCTGCTGACCCGACGCGATAGCTATAACCACTTTTTCTACGATAATCATCTGGATGAGATTATTCGCCTGGCGCGGATCGTCGTCCTGGTTTTTGATGAGCGTCAGGTGCTGAAATTCAAGAGCCTGTGGAGCGAGAGCCAGTTGTCGCGCATGATGAACCAGTGGCCGCATGACGTTTATGTGCTGCAACACCAGTTCAGAATGCGGGCTGATGCGGCGGTTCAGCGCTGGATCCGCGCTTTCTGCCAGCGCAAACTACAGCCTTTGCCGTCTTCCGCCGTAGCCGGAGGGAAAAGCGATTTCGAAATCCGAATATTCGACGATGCGCAGGCAATGTATGACGCGGTAAAAGAAAAAAATGCCGCCAGCGGGCTGTCGAGAATGTTGTCCACTTACGATTATCCTTATCGGCTGGACGGACAGGATTATTTTATTGCGGAAGGGCGGTTCCGCCTGCGTTGGGATCGCTCAAAACCCAGCGAGCGATTGCCGTGGGCAGAGCGCGAAGACACCATTGATGAAGTGGGATCGGTCTATACCGTGCAGGGATTCGATCTGAACTACGTCGGTTTGATCCTTGGCCCTTCGGTGGCCTGGGATGCGCAGAGAAAAGAGATTGTGCTCGATCCCGCCAGATACGAAGACAGCGCGGCTTTTCAGGGCAAGGCGCGGATTGATAACAGCGAGGCGGTGAAAGAGCGCATCATGCTTAATGCCATCAATGTGCTGATGACCCGCGCCATCCATGGACTTTACCTGTACGCGCATGATGAAAAACTGCGTACGGTACTCATGTCGCTACAGAACGAGAGATGAAAACGGAGATAACGATGACAGCAACAGAAGTGCTATGGATCGACGATCCGCGGATGCAACAGGTTTCCCGTCCTGTTGATACCATTGATGATCATGTGAAAGCGGTGGTCGAGCAGATGTTTGCCGTTATTGACGAGATGAAGGATTCGGGGCTTGCCGCCATTCAACTCGGTATTCCACTACGTATTGTCGTGATCGATATGGCGGATGAGCAGGGCAAACGTCAGCGTCTGACGTTGATCAATCCGCAGATAACCGAATACTCGGAAGAAAAGACGGCACATCTGGAGCTGTGTTCTTCCATTCCGGAACATCCTATGCCGGCGGAACGCTCAAAGCGGGTGAAGGTGACATTCCTCGATTTGGACGGCAAAACCCAGGAAATAGATGCCGGAGGGGAATTTGCCGTGTGTCTGCAACACGAGATCGATCATCTGGACGGCGTCTCGTTGCTCGACAACCTTTCCGACCTGAAGCGCAGCCGCCTCAAGGTACAGCTTGCCAAGCTGCGCCGTAAGACGGCTTCCCGCCAGTAAGATCCCGGCCTGCGCGCGATTATTCGGCTGAGCGCAGGACGTTAGTTCGGTTGCCGCCGGTTGGTGTCGTGAAATTGAAGAGGAACGGCCACCCTGAATAACCGACGGCAGTATTCCAGAAAGTATCCGTACACGACCCCCATCGCCATGGAGATGACCGCATTGCTGGCAACGGCGGTCAGTATCTGTGATTCATCCGCCCCGATAGCCCAGAGAATCGCGAGATAAACCGGAGACTGAAAGCTGACATACGCGAATAGGTCGGCAAGGTTGCGCATCAGGAAATGTTCCGATAGATGACGTCTGGCGATGCCGAGCACCTGGTCGCGGTAAATGCCGTAGGGCCAGGCGACCACGATATTGACCGGAATGGACAGCAGACGAGAAGAAAACGACTGTTCAAAGCTCATGCCGGACAGCCCAATCTCAATCACCATGCCGGTGATGAAGCAGTAAATGACTAACGCAAAGGTATCTGCGGTGGCATTCCGTAATCGCGATGTCGGGGAGAACATACCAGCTAACTCCAGTTTAAGGTGGCGGATAGAACAAAAATCAGAGTAAAGCATCTGTGTTGGTCTTTTGTTTTGCTTTTAAATTTTTTGCTAGTGTACATCACTGCATTGTTGCTTAATAAGTAGCTTAAAATATTTATTTTTGACCGCTTGGTCAGTTTTATCGCTACTTTATTTCTGCCAATTCATGGAATCGCGAGTTTATGGTGCGAAGGATGTGAAAAATCTTTTTAAACAATAGGTTGTGATTTTTACCCCAGAAGGGTTCACGGCGATAGTGACATTAATAAAAAGGGAATAAGGCGGAGGTTGATAATTAATGATGGAAATAGTTCTGTTCGTCTTTAACCACGACAGCAAAGGTTATTAAAGCGGGTCATTACTCTGTTTATATAAACAGTGTTTTTATTTCCTCTGGTCGTGAAGTCGGCGGGGAAGGAAATGTAAATTAATGTCGATTTGATGATTAATAAAGAAACAATAAGTGAGGATGTCAAAAATGTGACGTTGAGCAAATCTCACCGATGGCAGTATAATGGCTCCAAAGCGCGCAAGCCTTGTCTGCTCAGGCCTGAGACGCATTCGGACTATTCTGGAAATATTTATATTTGGTATCAGTCTGTGACAGTAAAAATAATCTCTTGCTGCGAATTTATTGCCATATCTTTATACAAAGTTATTTTTGGGTGAATTTTTCTTAAATTTTCATGACGTTAATCTTTATTAATTATCCATCCTTATTTTTTTTACCCTCATGTCGGCTCAAATTCATGCAGAAATAATTCCAAAGCACGCCCGCTCTGGCTTGACAAGGTTTTCATACCCTCCGTACACTCTCCAATGTGGGAATTTGTGGGATAAAGTGGCGAAAAAGGTTATGAAGGGGTAACTCAGGTATGTTTCGTGGGGCTACGCTGGTTAATCTCGACAGCAAGGGGCGGCTTGCCGTACCCACCCGTTATCGGGATACGCTGAACGAGGAATCGCAAGGTCAAATGGTCTGCACCATTGATCTTCACCAGCCATGTCTGCTGCTTTATCCCTTGCCTGAGTGGGAAATTATTGAACAGAAACTTTCTCGTCTGTCGAGCATGATCCCCGCCGAACGTCGTGTTCAGCGTTTGTTATTGGGGCATGCCAGCGAATGTCAGATGGATAATGCGGGACGTTTATTAATCGCCAGTACGTTGCGGCAACACGCAGGTCTTACAAAAGAAGTGATGCTGGTCGGGCAGTTCAACAAGTTTGAGCTGTGGGATGAACAGACCTGGTATCAACAGGTCAAGGATGATATCGACGCAGAACAGTCGACTCAGGAAGCGCTGTCTGAGCGATTGCAGGACTTATCACTATAGTCATGCCGGAAAATTATAAACACACAACCGTGCTATTGGATGAAGCCGTTAACGGTTTGAACATTCGCGGTAACGGAATCTATGTAGACGGTACTTTTGGCCGTGGCGGCCACTCTCGTCTTATTCTTTCCCAACTGGGACCAGAAGGACGTTTACTGGCAATCGATCGCGATCCTCAGGCCATTGAGGTCGCCAAGACGATAGACGATCCCCGCTTTTCTATTATTCATGGCCCGTTTTCAGCGCTGGCAGACTATATGGCGGAGCGCGATCTTACCGGTCGCATTGACGGCGTGTTGCTGGATCTGGGCGTGTCATCGCCTCAGCTTGACGATCCCGAACGCGGTTTTTCATTTATGCGCGACGGTCCGCTGGATATGCGCATGGATCCCACGCGCGGCGTTTCGGCGGCGGAATGGCTGATGAAAGCGGAAGCGGATGACATCGTCTGGGTATTAAAAACCTTCGGCGAAGAACGTTTTGCGAAGCGGATCGCCCGCGCCATTGTCGAACGTAACCGCACCGAACCGATGACGCGAACCAAAGAGCTGGCCGAACTGATAGCGGCCGCCAGTCCGATTCGCGAGAAGCATAAACATCCGGCGACGCGCAGTTTTCAGGCTATCCGGATTTATATCAACAGCGAACTGGAAGAGATTGAACAGGCGTTGAACGGCGCGTTGAGCGTATTGGCTCCGCATGGCCGCCTGTCGGTTATCAGCTTCCACTCGCTGGAAGACAGAATTGTGAAGCGCTTCATTCGTCATCAGAGCCGCGGTCCCCAGGTGCCGGCGGGTATGCCGTTGACGGAAGCGCAACTTCGCAGTCAGGGCGGACAAACGTTGAAGTCGGTGGGGAAAATGAAGCCTTCCGCTGAAGAAGTGGCTGAAAACCCGCGGGCTCGCAGTTCGGTTCTGAGGTTTGCCGAGAGGCTGCCGGCATGATAGGGCATGAGCGTCATGGACTGGTCGGCGTTATCGGCGAGGATCTGCTGCGTAATGCCAAGATCCCGACGTTGTTGATGATTGCCGTGCTGGTTTCCGCGGTGTTCGTCGTCACGACGGCGCATAAAACGCGTTTGTTGACCTCGGAGCGCGAACATCTGTTGTTGGAGCGCGATGCACTGGATATTGAATGGCGTAACTTGATTCTGGAAGAGAACTCCTTAGGGGATCATAGCCGCGTTGAGCGGATCGCGACGGAAAAACTGAAAATGGGACATGTCGATCCGTCACAGGAAAATATTGTGGTTAAGCAATGAACTAAACAGGCATCCAATTAAGCATGAAAGCAGCTCGTACAGGAAGATTGAAACGCCAGGAAGACCAGGCCAGCTTTGTTAGCTGGCGTTTTGCGTTGCTTTGCGGCTGTATTCTGTTGGCGATGGTTGGACTGATGGTTCGTGCCGCTTATCTCCAGGTGATCAACCCCGATAAACTGGTGCGCGAAGGGGACATGCGCTCCCTGCGCGTACAGGAAATACCGACGGCTCGCGGCATGATCAGCGATCGCGCCGGGCGCCCCCTGGCGGTCAGCGTGCCGGTAAACGCGGTCTGGGCCGATCCGAAAGATCTGAATGACCATGGCGGCATCACGCAGGATACGCGCTGGAAGGCGCTTTCCGATGCGCTTGAGATTCCGCTGGATCAAATGACCGCGAAGATTAACGCCAATCCCAAAGGACGCTTCGTCTACCTGGCGCGCCAGGTGAATCCGGCAATCGGCGAATATATTCATAAACTGAAGCTGCCCGGCATTAACTTACGCCAGGAGTCGCGCCGTTATTATCCTTCGGGTCAGGTCACTTCTCATTTGATTGGTTTTACCAATATCGACGGCCAGGGCATTGAAGGGGTCGAAAAAAGCTTCGATCGCTGGCTGACCGGACAACCGGGCGAACGCACCGTGCGTAAAGATCGGTTCGGCCGGGTGATTGAAGACATTTCTTCCGTTGACAGTCAGGCCGCGCATAATCTGGCGTTGAGCATTGACGAGCGTTTACAGGCGCTGGTCTATCGTGAGCTGAACAACGCCGTGGCCTTTAACAAGGCGGAGTCCGGCACGGCGGTATTGGTTGATGTGAATACCGGGGAAGTGCTGGCGATGGCGAACAGTCCGTCCTATAACCCCAATAATCTGTCCGGTACGCCTAAAGACATTATGCGCAACCGCGCCATTACCGATATTTTTGAACCGGGCTCCACCGTGAAGCCGATGGTGGTAATGACCGCGTTGCAACGCGGGGTGATAAAAGAAAACAGCGTGCTCAACACCCAGCCGTATTACGTTAACGGTCACGAAATCAAAGACGTGGCCCGTTACAATGAATTGACCCTTACCGGGATCCTCCAGAAGTCGAGTAACGTCGGTGTTTCCAAGCTGGCGTTAGCGATGCCTTCCTCCGCGCTAGTCGAAACATACTCGCGCATGGGGTTGGGAAAAGCGACCAATTTGGGGTTGGTCGGAGAAAGCAGTGGCTTATACCCGCAAAAACAACGGTGGTCTGACATAGAGAGGGCCACCTTCTCTTTCGGCTACGGGCTAATGGTAACGCCGTTACAATTAGCGCGAGTCTACGCCACCATCGGCAGCTTCGGGGTTTACCGCCCGTTATCGATTACCAAAGTCGATCCGCCGGTTGCGGGTGAACGCGTGTTTCCCGAAGCGTTGGTGCGTACCGTGGTGCATATGATGGAAAGCGTCGCCCTGCCGGGCGGCGGCGGCACCAAAGCGGCGATTAAAGGTTATCGGATTGCCATTAAAACCGGGACGGCGAAAAAGGTCGGGCCGGATGGCAAGTACATCAATAAATACATTGCCTATACGGCGGGCGTCGCGCCCGCCAGCAACCCCCGGTTTGCGTTGGTCGTGGTTATCAACGATCCCCAGGCCGGTAAGTATTACGGCGGTGCGGTTTCCGCGCCGATCTTTGGCGCCATCATGGGGGGCGTTCTGCGTACGATGAATGTAGAGCCTGATGCCTTGCCCACGGGTGACAAAAATGATTTTGTGATTAATCGAGAAGAGGGGTCAGGTGGCAGATCGTAATTTGCGCGAGTTATTAGCGCCGTGGGTGCAGGGTGCTCCGGCGTGTGCGCTGCGGGAAATGATACTAGACAGCCGCAATGCGGCTGCCGGGGATCTGTTTGTCGCTGTCGTCGGCCACCAAACGGATGGGCGGCGCTATATCCCGCAGGCGATTGCACAAGGCGTGGCTGCGATTATTGCTGAAGCCGAGGACGAAGCTTCCGATGGTACGGTGCGTGAAATGCATGGCGTACCGGTGGTTTACCTTAGCAATCTGAACCATCGCCTTTCCGCACTGGCGGGACGCTTCTATCAACAGCCGGCAGAAAAATTACAGTTGATCGGCGTGACCGGCACCAATGGAAAGACCACCACGACGCAGTTGCTGGCGCAGTGGAGCCAGGCGTTGGGAGAAACCAGCGCCGTCATGGGTACGGTCGGCAACGGCCTGCTGGGACGCATCACGCCGGCGGAAAACACCACGGGTTCGGCAGTCGATGTGCAACATGTATTGAGGCAACTGGTCGATCAGGGCGCAACGTTCGCCGCCATGGAGGTTTCTTCTCATGGTCTGGCGCAAGGCCGTGTGGCGGCGCTGCCGTTTGCCGCCGCGGCGTTCACCAATCTGAGTCGGGATCATCTGGATTATCATGGCGATATGGAACATTACGAAGCCGCTAAATGGTCCCTGTTTGCCGAGCATCGGGTAGGGCAGATGATTATCAATGCGGATGACGACGTTGGTCGTCGCTGGCTGGATAAACTGCCGGATGCCGTCGCCGTTACCATGGAAAACAATCTGATTCCCGGCTGTCGTGGGCGCTGGCTGAAAACCACCGGCGTCGATTATCACGACAACGGCACCATTATTCGTTTTGACTCCAGTTGGGGGCATGGCGAGATTGAAAGCCATCTGATCGGCGAATTTAACGTCAGCAATCTGTTGCTGGCGCTGGCGACGCTGCTTTCGCTGGGTTATCCCCTCAGCCAGTTGATTGCGGCCGGATCGCATCTGCAACCCGTGTGCGGCAGGATGGAGGCGTTTCACGCCGAAGGCCGCCCTATGGTGTTGGTGGATTATGCCCATACCCCGGACGCGCTGGAAAAAGCGCTGGCGGCCGCGCGGCTGCATTGCAAAGGCCAACTGTGGTGCGTCTTCGGTTGCGGCGGCGATCGCGATAAAGGTAAGCGCCCACTTATGGCGGGAATAGCGGAGCAACTGGCCGATCGTGTCGTGGTGACCGACGATAACCCGCGTAGCGAAGCGCCCGCCGCCATTATCGACGATATCTTATCGGGCTTGCTGGATGCCGGGCGTGTCCAGGTGATTCATGGTCGGGCTGAAGCCGTGACCCGCGCGGTCATGCAGGCAAAAGAACAGGATGTGGTGTTGGTAGCCGGTAAAGGCCATGAGGATTATCAATTGATAGGCAATCAGCGTCTGGATTATTCGGATCGGATTACCGTCGCCCGCTTGCTGGGGGTGATCGCATGATTCGCGTTTCCTTACAGCAGATAGCCTCCGTGGTGAGCGCCGAATTGATTGGCGAGAACGTCGAGATCGATGAGGTTTCAACCGACACGCGTAAGCTGAAAGCAGGGTGTTTGTTCGTCGCGTTAAAAGGCGAGAAATTTGATGCGCATGATTATGCCGACGCGGCCTGTCAAAGCGGCGCCGCGGCTCTGTTGGTCAGTAAGCGCTTACCTGTTAATGCGCCGCAGTTGCTGGTGAAAGATACCCGCCTGGCGTTGGGCAAACTGGCCGGCTGGGTAAGAGAGCAGTCAGGCGCGCGCGTAGTGGCGTTAACCGGGTCTTCCGGTAAGACTTCGGTCAAGGAAATGACCGCCGCCATTCTGCGCCAGTGCGGCAATGTGCTGTATACCGCCGGCAACTTTAACAATGATATCGGCGTGCCGTTGACGCTATTGCGTCTGACGCCGGAACATCAGTTCGCGGTCATTGAATTAGGCGCCAACCATATCGGCGAGATTGCTTACACCACCGATCTGGTGCGTCCCGAAAGCGCGTTGGTCAACAATCTTGCCGCCGCGCATTTGGAAGGCTTCGGTTCTCTGGCCGGCGTGGCGCAGGCGAAAGGGGAAATCTTCGCCGGTCTGCCCGCCGACGGCGTGGCGATTATCAATGCGGACAGCAACGATTTCCCGCACTGGCAGACAATCCTGAACCACAAAACGCTCTGGCGTTTTGCCGCGCAGGCAGCCAGCAATTTCGA
The DNA here is from genome assembly GCF_040240345.1 of Brenneria sp. g21c3. Taxonomy (NCBI): domain Bacteria; kingdom Pseudomonadati; phylum Pseudomonadota; class Gammaproteobacteria; order Enterobacterales; family Pectobacteriaceae; genus Brenneria; species Brenneria sp. g21c3. The sequence continues at coordinate 269,633 of NZ_JBEIAB010000002.1, forward strand.
TTTCTTTGCCAGCGACGTCCGGGTGCTTGCCCAGGGGACGGCGTTCAATCTGCATACGCCGTTCGGGCAGATTGAGGCGATGCTGCCTTTGCCGGGGCGGCATAACGTGGCGAATGCGCTGGCGGCGACGGCGCTGGCCATGTCCGTCGGCGCGACATTGGCGGCGGTCAAAACCGGTTTGGCGCAAATCAAGGCGGTGCCGGGACGACTGTTCCCGATCGTGCTGGCGGAAGGAAAATTGCTGCTGGATGACAGCTACAACGCCAATGTCGGCTCAATGACGGCGGCGGCGCAGGTTCTTGCCGAAATGCCGGGCTACCGCGTGATGGTGGTCGGCGATATGGGCGAATTGGGCGAGCAGGCGGCGGAGTGTCATCGTCAGGTGGGCGAGGCCGCGCGCGCGGCCGGTATCGACAAGGTATTAAGCGTGGGGACGTTAAGCGAATTAATCGGCCATGCCAGCGGCAAGGGCGAACATTTTCAGAATAAAGCCGCACTGGTTTCACGACTTGGCGCGTTGGTGTCTGAACACAAAATAATAAGCATATTGGTTAAGGGTTCACGTAGCACTGCGATGGAGCAGGTAGTACGCGCATTACAGGAGAATGCAACATGTTAGTGTGGCTGGCCGAGCATCTGGTCAAATTTTATTCCGGCTTCAACGTCTTTTCCTATTTGACGTTTCGCGCCATCGTCAGCCTGCTGACCGCATTGATCATTTCTTTATGGATGGGGCCGCATTTGATCGCCTGGCTGCAACGCTTGCAGATTGGGCAGGTGGTGCGTAATGACGGACCGGAGTCGCATTTCAGCAAGCGGGGAACGCCGACGATGGGCGGCGTGATGATTCTGGCCTCCATCTCCATTTCGGTGCTGATGTGGGTGAATCTGGCTAATCCGTATGTCTGGTGCGTGCTGGTTGTCCTGCTGGGTTACGGCTTCGTCGGCTTTGTTGACGATTACCGCAAAGTGGTGCGCAAAGACACCAAGGGACTGATTGCGCGCTGGAAGTATTTCTGGCAGTCGCTGATTGCGCTGGTGGTGGCGTTCGTCATGTATTCGATCGGCAAGGATACGCCGGCGACGCAACTGGTGGTGCCGTTCTTTAAGGACGTCATGCCGCAGTTGGGACTGCTTTATATCGTACTGGCCTACTTTGTGATTGTCGGGACCAGTAATGCGGTGAACCTGACTGATGGTCTGGACGGCCTGGCGATCATGCCGACGGTCTTCGTCGCCGCGGGATTTGCGCTGGTCGCCTGGGCGACGGGGAACATGAACTTTGCCGGTTATCTGCATATTCCTTATATCCGGCATGCCAGCGAACTGGTGGTGGTCTGTACGGCGATTGTCGGGGCGGGACTCGGCTTCTTGTGGTTTAACACCTATCCCGCCCAGGTTTTCATGGGGGATGTGGGTTCGCTGGCGTTGGGCGGCGCGCTGGGCACCATCGCGGTGCTGCTGCGTCAGGAGTTTTTGCTGGTGATTATGGGCGGCGTATTCGTGGTGGAAACGCTGTCGGTCATCTTGCAGGTAGGGTCTTTTAAGTTACGTGGTCAGCGTATTTTCCGCATGGCGCCGATTCATCATCATTATGAACTTAAAGGGTGGCCGGAACCGCGCGTGATCGTACGTTTCTGGATTATTTCGCTGATGCTGGTGCTGATTGGCCTGGCAACGCTGAAGGTACGGTAAAATATGGTGGACTATCAGGGTAAAAAAGTCGTCATCATCGGGTTGGGGCTAACCGGTCTCTCCTGCGTTGATTTCTTTCTCGCGCGTGGCGTGGTGCCGCGCGTGGTGGATACCCGCGTCAGTCCTCCCGGATTGGATAAGTTACCGGAAAATGTCGAGCGTCATCTCGGCGATCTCAATGAAACCTGGCTGATGGACGCCGATTTGATTGTGGCGAGTCCGGGCATCGCCTTGTCCACGCCCATACTGTGCGATGCCGCAGACGCGGGAATTGAGATCGTCGGCGACATCGAGCTGTTTTGCCGTGAGGCTCAGGCGCCTATCGTGGCGATTACGGGGTCGAACGGTAAAAGCACGGTCACGACGCTGGTCGGCGATATGGCGCGCGCCGCCGGTTGGCAGGTGGGCGTGGGGGGGAATATCGGCCTGCCGGCGCTGCAATTGCTTCAGCATGAATATCAGCTTTATGTGCTGGAGTTGTCGAGCTTCCAACTGGAGACCACCAGCAGTTTACATGCCGCGGCGGCGACCATACTGAATGTGACCGAAGACCATACCAACCGTTACCCGTTCGGCTTGCAGCAGTATCGCGCCGCGAAGTTGCGTATTTATGAAAACGCCAAAGTGTGCGTTGTTAACGCGGATGATGCGCTGACGATGCCCATTCGCGGCGCGGATGAACGCTGTGTCAGTTTCGGCGTCGACGTCGGCGATTATCACCTGAACCGCCAGCAGGGAGAAACCTGGCTGCGGATTAAGGGGGAGCGGGTGCTGAACACCCGGGAAATCAAACTGGTAGGACGGCATAACTATACCAATGCGCTGGCCGCGCTGGCATTGGCTGATGCCGTCGGTATTCCGCGTTCATCCGCGTTAACCGCGCTGACCGCTTTTACCGGGCTGAGCCACCGATTCCAACTGGTTTGGGAGCGCAACGGCGTGCGTTGGATCAACGACTCCAAAGCCACCAACGTCGGCAGTACCGAAGCGGCGTTAAACGGCCTGAAGGTCGAGGGTACCTTACACTTATTATTGGGGGGAGACGGCAAATCCGCCGATTTTTCTCCTTTGCTGCGTTATTTCCAGGGCGACGACATCCGGCTCTACTGCTTCGGCCGCGATGGCCGGCAGTTGGCGGCGTTGCGGCCTGAAATCGCAGAGCAAACAGAGACCATGGAACAAGCGATGCGGCTGATAGCCGGGCGCGTGGCGCCGGGCGATATGGTGTTGCTGTCGCCGGCGTGCGCCAGCCTCGATCAGTTCCGCAGTTTTGAACAGCGCGGCGATGAATTCGCCCGCCTGGCTGAGGAGTTGGGCTAATGCGGTTCCCGGGACTGGCATTGATCGAACCTCTAAGAAATTGGGTGATGGGGTCGCGGGAAAGCGATTCGCTGAGCCTTGTGCTGTATGACCGTACGCTGGTGTGGTTGACGTTCGGGCTGGCTGTGATTGGTTTTGTGATGGTGACATCGGCCTCAATGCCGATCGGGCAGCGTTTGGCGGACGATCCTTTTCTGTTTGCCAAACGGGATGCGTTGTATCTGGGGCTGGCTTTTGCGCTGGCGCTGGTGACGCTGCGCATTCCTATGGAAATTTGGCAGCGTTACAGCCCGGTGCTGCTGCTGTTGGCGATGGTGATGCTGCTGGTCGTGCTGGTGGTCGGCAGTTCGGTCAACGGGGCGTCACGCTGGATTTCCCTGGGGCCGCTGCGTATTCAGCCTGCCGAGTTATCCAAGCTGGCGCTGTTTTGTTATCTCTCCAGCTATATGGTGCGCAAAGTAGAAGAAGTGCGTAACAATTTCTGGGGCTTTTGTAAGCCGATGGGCGTGATGGTGGTGTTGGCCGTGTTGCTGCTGGCTCAGCCGGACCTGGGAACGGTGGTCGTGCTGTTTATCACTACGCTGGCGATGCTGTTTTTAGCGGGGGCGAAGCTCTGGCAGTTTCTGGCGATTATCGGCTGCGGTATTTTCGCCGTTTGCCTGCTGATTATCGCCGAACCCTACCGTATGCGGCGTGTGACTTCCTTCTGGAATCCGTGGGAAGACCCGTTCGGTAGCGGCTATCAGTTGACCCAATCTCTGATGGCGTTCGGTCGGGGCGAACTGTGGGGACAAGGACTGGGAAATTCGGTGCAGAAGCTGGAATATCTGCCGGAAGCGCACACCGACTTTATTTTCTCCATTTTAGGCGAAGAGCTCGGCTATATCGGTGTGGTTTTAGCGCTGTTAATGATATTCTTCGTCGCTTTTCGTGCGATGTCTATCGGGCGGCGGGCGCTGGAGATTAATCAGCGCTTTTCGGGGTTTCTGGCATGCTCTATCGGCATCTGGTTTAGTTTTCAGACGTTGGTCAACGTCGGGGCGGCGGCGGGAATGCTGCCCACCAAAGGACTGACGCTGCCGTTGATCAGTTACGGCGGTTCAAGTTTGCTCATTATGTCGACGGCCATCGTTTTGTTGTTACGCATTGATTTTGAAACGCGCCTGACAAAAGCGCAGGCGTTTACGAGGAGTGCCAGATGAGTGGCGAAGGAAAGCGTTTGATGGTGATGGCGGGCGGAACGGGAGGACATGTTTTCCCCGGTCTTGCCGTCGCGCATCATTTGATGGCTCAAGGCTGGCAGGTGAGGTGGTTAGGCACCGCCGATCGCATGGAAGCGGATTTAGTGCCGCGGCATGGGATCGAGATCGATTTCATCCGTATTTCCGGGCTGCGGGGAAAAGGGCTGAAAGCCCAGCTCAGCGCGCCCCTGCGTATTTTCCGCGCGGTTCGTCAGGCGCGGGCGATTATGCGTCGTTATCAGCCGGATGTGGTGCTGGGGATGGGCGGTTACGTTTCCGGCCCCGGCGGTTTGGCCGCCTGGCTGTGCGGCATTCCCGTGGTGCTGCATGAACAAAACGGCATTGCCGGGCTGACCAACCGTTGGTTGTCGCATATCGCCAAAAAAGTGTTGCAGGCTTTTCCCGGCGCGTTTCCGAAGGCGGATGTGGTCGGTAACCCGGTAAGAACGGATGTGCTGGCTCTGCCGACGCCGGAGATTCGTCTGGCTGGACGCAGCGGGCCGATTCGCGTTCTGGTGATCGGCGGCAGTCAGGGGGCAAGAGTCCTGAACCAGACGCTGCCGGGCGTCGCCGCGAAGTTAGGCGACAGTATTACGATTTGGCATCAGGTCGGTAAAGGCGCCCTGGCGGATGTTAAGCAAGCTTACCAGCAGGCGGGGCGGACTCAGCATCGCATCGACGAGTTTATTGATGACATGTCGGAGGCGTATGCCTGGGCTGACGTGGTGGTGTGCCGTTCCGGCGCCCTGACGGTCAGTGAAATTGCCGCCGCCGGGCTGCCGGCGCTGTTTGTCCCTTTCCTGCATAAGGATCGGCAGCAGTATTGGAACGCCCGGCCGCTGGAGAAAGCGGGTGCGGCGAAGATTATCGAACAACCGCAGTTTAACGTGACGTCCGTGAGTGAAACGCTGGCGGGCTGGGATCGCGCCACGCTGCTGTCGATGGCGCAAAAGGCTCGAACGGTGGCCATTCCCGATGCGACAGAGCGCGTGGCGGCGGAAGTGAGCGCCGCTGCGCGCTAGCTAAACGACCGATGCGGTTCATGGTCGGATCATTAATTTAGTATCGCCGGCGGGACAGCCGCCGGGGATTAAATAAGGTAGCGATAGAAAAAAGTGAATACTCAACAACTGGCGAAACTGCGTTCAATCGTGCCCGAGATGCATCGCGTCCGGCACATCCACTTTGTCGGCATTGGTGGTGCCGGCATGGGCGGTATCGCCGAAGTGTTGGCTAATGAAGGCTACGAGATTAGCGGGTCCGATCTGGCGCCGAATGCCGTGACTCAACAGTTGAGTGAACTGGGGGCGCAGATTTATTTTCACCACCGAGCTGAAAACGTATTGAATGCCAGCGTGGTCGTGGTCTCCAGCGCCATTTCCGCCGACAACCCGGAGATTGTGGCGGCGCATGAAGCGCGTATCCCGGTGATTCGCCGGGCTGAGATGCTGGCCGAGTTAATGCGTTTTCGTCACGGCATCGCCGTTGCGGGAACGCACGGCAAAACCACGACCACGGCCATGGTCGCCAGCATTTATGCCGAGGCCGGGTTGGATCCGACATTCGTGAACGGTGGTTTGGTCAAGGCGGCGGGAACGCATGCGCGTCTGGGTTCCAGCAGATATCTGATTGCCGAAGCGGACGAAAGCGACGCCTCGTTCCTGCATTTGCAACCGATGGCGGCGATTGTAACCAATATCGAAGCCGACCATATGGATACCTATCAGGGCGATTTTGAAAACCTGAAACAGACGTTTATTAACTTTTTGCATAATTTGCCGTTTTACGGTCGGGCGGTGATGTGCGTGGACGATGATGTCATCCGCGAGTTGTTGCCTCGGGTCGGGCGTCATATCACCACCTACGGCTTTAGCGACGATGCCGATGTGCGCATCGCCAGCTATCGGCAGGTCGGCGCGCAGGGGCATTTCACCCTGGCGCGCCAGGATAAACCGCTGCTGAATGTGACGCTGAACTCGCCGGGGCGTCATAACGCGTTAAACGCCGCGGCCGCCGTTGCCGTCGCGACGGATGAAGGCATAGACGATGAATCGATCCTGCGTGCGCTGGAGCGATTTGAAGGAACCGGCAGGCGGTTCGATTTTCTGGGTGAATACCCGTTGGAACTGGTTAACGGTCAAAGCGGCAGCGCCATGCTGGTGGATGACTACGGACACCATCCGACCGAAGTCGATGCGACCATCAAGGCTGCGCGCGCAGGCTGGCCGGACAAACGTCTGGTGATGATTTTTCAGCCGCACCGTTATACGCGTACTCGCGATTTATATGATGACTTTGCCCATGTGCTGTCGCAGGTGGATGTGTTGTTGATGCTGGATGTTTATTCGGCGGGCGAATCGCCGATACCGGGGGCGGATAGCCGGTCGTTATGCCGCACTATCCGGGGACGCGGTAAGATTGATCCGATTTTAGTGACTGACGTGGATACTTTGCCTGAGTTGTTGTCACAGGCGCTACGTGATGGGGATCTGGTTTTGGTGCAAGGGGCTGGCAATATCGGCAAGCTGGCGCGGAAACTGGCTGATTCCAGGTTACAGCCGCAGATAAGTGAATGAGGAACATCATGACAGAGAAAGTTGCCGTATTGCTTGGTGGAACCTCTGCCGAACGTGACGTGTCGTTGCTTTCAGGTCAGGCGGTGCTGGCAGGTTTGCAAGAAGCGGGGATTAACGCCCACGCTATCGATACGCGCGAGTTTCCGGTGACGCATCTCAAGGATGAAGGGTTCACTAAAGTTTTTATCGCGCTGCATGGCCGCGGCGGCGAAGACGGGACTTTGCAGGGGCTGCTGGAATTTTTACAACTGCCCTATACCGGCAGCGGGGTGATGGCGTCCGCGCTGACGATGGACAAACTGCGCACCAAGCAGGTATGGCAGGCGTTGGGGTTGCCGGTGTCGCCTTATGTCGCCCTGAGTCGGCAAGCGTTTTCCGCGATCGCTCCGGATGAGCTGCCGGGAAAATTCGCGCATTTAGGCACGCCGTTGATTGTGAAGCCAAGCCGCGAAGGCTCCAGCGTCGGCATGAGCAAGGTGAATGAGATAGCAGATCTGCCTGCCGCGCTGGAAGAGGCGTTTCGTCATGACGACGAGGTGCTGGTGGAAAAATGGCTCAGCGGCCCGGAGTACACGGTTGCCATCCTTGGCGACGAGGTGCTGCCGTCTATCCGTATCCAGGCCGCGGGTACGTTTTACGACTACGAAGCGAAATATCTGTCGGATGAAACACAGTACTTTTGCCCAAGCGGTCTGTCATCGGAAAAAGAGCAGGCGTTGGCCGATCTGTCGATGGCGGCTTACCGTGCGCTGGATTGCAGCGGCTGGGGCCGGGTGGATCTGATGATGGACGGCGACGGGGCTTTTTATCTGTTGGAGGTCAACACCTCTCCGGGAATGACCAGCCATAGTCTGGTGCCGATGGCGGCTCGTCAGCGCGGCATGACGTTCTCACAACTGGTTGCCCGGATTCTGGAGTTGGCTGACTGATATGTCGCAGGCAGCGTTGAATACGCGTGGACGAGAACATGAGACTCGCGGGGCGCGTCGCAGTAACGGAGGCCAACTGGCGGGATTGATTTTCCTGCTGATGGTGATAGGGACGATCGTCTGGGGGGGCTGGATGGTCGTCGAGTGGATGAAGGACGCCAGTCGTCTGCCGCTCTCCAGACTGGTGGTGACCGGTGAAAGGCAATACACCACCAACGACGATATTCGTCAGGCGATTTTAGCGTTGGGTTCGCCGGGAACCTTTATGACGCAGGATGTCAACGTGATCCAACAGCAGATTGAACGTCTGCCGTGGATCAAGCAGGCCAGCGTGCGTAAGCAGTGGCCGGATGAATTGAAGATTCATCTGGTTGAATATGTTCCGGCGGCGCGTTGGAATGATCTGTTCATGGTTGATAATGACGGGAACGCTTTCAGCGTACCGGCCGAGCGCATCGGTAATCGTAAAATGCCGTTGCTGTACGGCCCGGAAGGCAGTGAAAAAGAAGTGCTGGAAGGATATCGGACCATGAGTCAGGTGCTGGCGGCAGGCAAGTTTACCTTGAAAATGGTTGCGATGAGCGCGCGTCATTCATGGCAACTGGGATTGAATGACGATACCCGTCTTGAACTGGGACGGGACGATCGGGCCAGGCGTTTAGATCGTTTTATCGAGCTTTATCCGCTGTTGCAACGTCAGGCACAGAGCGATAACAAACGTATCAACTATGTCGATCTGCGTTATGACTCTGGTGCGGCGGTAGGCTGGGGGGCGGCCTTGTTTGAACAGCAACACATTGATCAGCAACAGAACAGTAATCAGAATCAGACACAGGCTAAACAACAATGATCAAGTCGACGGACAGAAAACTGGTAGTTGGGCTGGAAATCGGTACGGCAAAGGTGGCTGCGCTGGTAGGGGAGGTTCTGCCCGATGGCATGGTCAATATTATCGGCGTGGGCAGTTGTCCGTCTCGCGGTATGGATAAAGGCGGCGTTAACGATCTTGAATCGGTCGTCAAATGCGTTCAGCGCGCGATTGACCAGGCTGAACTGATGGCGGATTGCCAGATTTCCTCGGTATATCTGGCGCTCTCCGGCAAACATATCAGTTGCCAGAATGAGATAGGGATGGTGCCTATTTCAGAAGAGGAAGTCACGCAGGAGGATGTGGAAAGCGTGGTGCATACGGCCAAGTCCGTGCGCGTGCGCGATGAACACCGCGTTCTGCATGTGATTCCGCAAGAGTATGCGATTGATTACCAGGAAGGGATTAAAAATCCGGTCGGATTATCCGGCGTGCGTATGCAGGCGAAGGTTCACCTGATTACCTGCCATAACGATATGGCGAAGAATATCGTCAAGGCCGTCGAACGTTGCGGTCTGAAAGTGGATCAGCTGATTTTCGCCGGTTTGGCGTCCAGCTACGCGGTATTGACGGAAGATGAGCGTGAGCTGGGCGTTTGCGTCGTCGACATCGGCGGCGGCACGATGGATATTGCGGTCTATACCGGCGGCGCCTTGCGGCATACCAAAGTTATCCCTTACGCGGGTAACGTGGTAACCAGCGATATCGCCTATGCCTTTGGTACGCCGCCGACGGATGCCGAAGCGATAAAAGTCCGTCACGGCTGCGCATTGGGCGCGATTGTCGGCAAAGACGAAAATGTCGAGGTTCCCAGCGTAGGGGGGCGCCCGCCGCGCAGTTTGCAACGGCAGACGCTGGCGGAAGTGATTGAACCGCGTTACACCGAACTGTTGAATTTGGTGAACGACGAACTTTTACAGTTGCAGGAGCAGTTACGTCAACAAGGCGTTAAACACCACCTGGCGGCAGGTATCGTGCTTACCGGCGGTGCGGCGCAGATAGACGGACTGGCGGCCTGCGCACAGCGAGTGTTCCACACTCAGGTGCGCATCGGCCAGCCACTAAATATTACAGGTCTGACGGATTATGCGCAGGAACCTTACTACTCCACGGCTGTCGGGTTACTGCATTACGGCAAGGAGTCTCACCTCGGTGGTGAGCATGAAGTCGAAAAACGCGCTTCAGTGAGCAACTGGTTCAAAAGAATCAATAGCTGGCTGAGGAAAGAATTTTAATTTTATCAAAGAGATCATTTAGCACAGTTTATGATCTCGCAGTTACAGGCACAAAGCGGAGAGAAACTATGTTTGAACCAATGGAATTAACCAACGACGCGGTGATAAAAGTCATCGGCGTTGGCGGCGGCGGCGGCAACGCCGTCGAACACATGGTGCGTGAGCGCATCGAAGGCGTTGAGTTCTTTGCAGTGAATACCGATGCGCAGGCATTACGTAAGACCGCGGTCGGTCAAACCATTCAGATCGGCAGCGGCATCACCAAAGGTCTGGGTGCCGGCGCCAACCCGGAAGTCGGCCGGAATTCAGCGGAAGAAGACCGTGAAGCGTTGCGTACGGCGCTTGAAGGCGCCGATATGGTGTTTATCGCCGCGGGCATGGGCGGCGGTACCGGGACGGGCGCTGCGCCGGTAGTCGCTGAAGTGGCGAAAGACCTGGGCATTCTGACGGTTGCCGTGGTGACCAAGCCTTTCAACTTCGAAGGCAAAAAGCGTATGGCATTCGCCGAGCAGGGCATCGCCGAGCTATCCAAACACGTCGACTCCCTGATCACTATTCCGAATGATAAACTGCTGAAAGTTCTGGGGCGCGGTATCTCCTTACTGGATGCATTCGGCGCCGCGAACGATGTCTTGAAAGGCGCGGTTCAGGGGATTGCCGAACTGATTACCCGTCCCGGTCTGATGAACGTCGACTTTGCCGACGTGCGCACCGTGATGTCCGAAATGGGTTATGCCATGATGGGCTCAGGCGTGGCGCGCGGCGAAGACCGTGCGGAAGAAGCCGCTGAAATGGCGATCTCCAGTCCGCTGCTGGAAGATATCGACCTGTCCGGCGCGCGCGGCGTGCTGGTTAACATCACGGCCGGTTTCGATCTGCGTCTGGATGAGTTCGAAACGGTGGGTAACACCATCCGTGCATTCGCCTCTGACAACGCGACGGTGGTTATCGGTACTTCGCTCGATCCGGAAATGAACGACGAATTGCGCGTCACTGTCGTCGCTACCGGTATTGGGATGGACAAGCGTCCGGAAATTACGCTGGTGACGAATAAGCAGTCCAGTCAGCCGGTTATGGATCATCGCTATCAGCAGCATGGCATGACGCCGCTGACGCAGGAAAAGCCGGCGGCGAAAGTGGTTAACGACCAGAATCCGCAGACGAATAAAGAGCCGGATTACCTGGATATCCCGGCGTTTCTGCGTAAGCAGGCGGATTAATACCGTCTCATAACGTTGGAATCTCCGCTCTTTGTGCTAAACTGTACCACCGAGCCTAGTGTATGCTAGGTCGGTAGGTTCAGTAACATGCGAGATAAAATGATGATCAAACAACGTACATTAAAACGTATTGTTCAGGCGACAGGGGTCGGTTTGCATACCGGCAAGAAAGTCACCCTGACCATGCGTCCTGCACCGGCAAATACCGGGGTCATCTATCGTCGCACTGACTTGAATCCACCGGTTGATTTTCCGGCTGATGCAAAATCCGTGCGTGATACCATGCTCTGTACTTGCCTGGTTAATGAGCATGACGTGCGTATTTCTACGGTGGAACACCTTAACGCCGCGCTGGCGGGGTTAGGCATTGACAATATTGTCATTGAAGTGAATGCACCGGAAATTCCAATTATGGACGGTAGCGCCAGTCCTTTTGTATACCTGCTGCTGGATGCCGGTATTGAAGAACTGAACAGCGCCAAGAAATTCGTGCGTATCAAACAGCCTGTACGGGTTGAAGATGGCGATAAATGGGCTGAACTGACGCCGTTTAACGGCTTTAGCCTGGATTTCACCATCGATTTCAACCATCCGGCTATTGATGCGGGTTCTCAGCGTTATCGCCTGGACTTTTCTGCCGATGCTTTCGTGCGTCAGATAAGCCGTGCGCGTACCTTCGGTTTTATGCGTGATATCGAATATTTGCAGTCTCGTGGGTTGTGCCTGGGCGGCAGTTTCGATTGTGCGATAGTCGTAGATGATTACCGCGTGCTGAACGAAGACGGACTGCGTTTCGAAGATGAATTTGTACGCCATAAAATGCTGGACGCCATCGGCGATCTGTTCATGTGCGGCCACAATATCATCGGCGCGTTTACTGCATTCAAGTCAGGACATGCCTTGAACAACAAACTGTTGCAGGCGGTGTTGGCGAAGCAGGAAGCGTGGGAATACGTGACGTTCGAAGACGATGCGGAAATGCCGTTGGCATTTAAAGCACCGTCGACCGTTCTGGCTTAACGTATAAGTCGTTATTTCTTATTACGACTGGTTTTACTGGTACTCTCTCCGGCCAGCGAAGCCAGTCGTTCTAGTATCTTGCGTAGCTTCTCCGGGCTGTGACTCGCCAAACCTCTTAATGTTTCCGCACTTTGTTCACTCAACTGACGCAATGGCCGTTGATCTGCCTGGTCAGGCGTGGTGATATCACGACTTTTCACCATTTCATGCCCTTTTGCGGCGAGCGCGGGATTAATCCTGATGTCGATTGAGGCCAATGATGGTAATATTTGGGCGCGTAATGCAGAGAGCAATGCTGGCTGTTCATAACGTAACCGCATCAACCAGTTAGCGTTGGCGGTTTCCAAAACCAGCAGCCCCTGCCGATAGTTGGCGACGCGGCACCAGGGGTGTAACTGTGCGGGGAGGATGCCACGCACCGCCCGGTTGAGTTTTAATAACGCGATAGCGCGCTGCTGCACATCACGCAGTGGGCCAGTACCCGCACCCGATGCGCTATCAAACAGAGATTCCAGTGATTGTGGGCGGCTATCACGCATAAATCAGGCTCCGACGGACGTTAAACTAGTGATCGGTATTCTAAATCGTTGGCGACAATTTGGCAGACGTTATTTCTGGCCGCATCTCCTATTGGGGATGGTCGCGGCAAGCCTTGGCTTGCCCAACAGTCTGAATGCGTCGCAGAAGATGGTTCCGTTACCTGATTCCTCTTCCAGCGTCAGCCGCCAGCACAGCGTATCGCTCAGCCTTACCGATTTAGTGGCGTTGAAAGAAGCGCAGCGTCGCTCTTCTTTTGCTGTGGACTACTGGCACCAGCATGCCATCCGTACGGTCATCCGTCACCTCTCTTTTGCGCTGACCGCGCCGCAGCAGATAAACGCGCAGCAGGTTGATGATTTACCTCCGCACTCTCTGGTGTTGCTGGATACGCTCAATGCGCTGTTAACGCGCGAAGAGAAACCACCTACCATTATTCGCCAGACAGGGCGAATCTCCGCTTTTCCCCTTACGCAGCATCAGACCGGGATCTGGCTGGCCCAGGTTCGCGGCATTCGAGCCGGTCCCTATTTCCATTGCTGAAAAATATTGATTGATAATTAACAGCGGTAGGACTTTTTCCCGGTTTTTTGATGTTGTTCAGCCACTGGATGAGTGGCATTTGTGAGATTAAATTTATTATGGTCATGAATATATTAACAAAAATTTTTGGTAGCCGTAACGAACGAACCCTGCGCCGTATGCGCAAGAAAGTTGATATTATTAATCGTCTGGAACCTGATATGGAAAAGCTTTCGGACGATGAACTGAAAGCCAAAACGGATGAATTTCGTGAGCGTCTGAAAAAAGGCGAATCATTGGACGGTTTGCTGCCGGAAGCTTTTGCCGTGGTGCGCGAATCGAGCAAACGCGTGTTCGGGATGCGTCACTTCGACGTTCAGTTACTCGGCGGGATGGTGCTGAATGAGCGTTGTATCGCCGAGATGCGTACCGGTGAAGGTAAAACGCTGACGGCGACGCTGCCGGCCTATCTTAATGCTTTGACCGGCCGCGGCGTTCACGTGGTGACGGTGAACGATTATCTGGCGCAGCGTGATGCGGAAAATAACCGTCCGCTGTTTGAGTTTCTGGGCCTGACGGTGGGGATTAACCTGCCGGGCATGCCGGCGCCTGCCAAGCGCGAGGCCTATGCCGCCGATATCACTTACGGCACCAACAACGAATATGGTTTTGACTACCTGCGCGACAACATGGCTTTCAGCCCGGAAGAACGCGTGCAACGTAAGCTGTATTATGCGTTGGTGGATGAAGTCGACTCCATCCTGATCGATGAAGCCCGTACCCCGCTGATTATTTCCGGTCCGGCGGAAGACAGTTCTGAGATGTATATCCGGGTTAACAAAATTATTCCCCACCTGATCCGTCAGGAGAAAGAGGATTCAGATACTTTCCACGGCGAAGGGCATTTCTCGGTTGATGAGAAATCGCGTCAGGTTAACCTGACCGAACGTGGTCTGGTGTTGGTTGAAGAGCTGTTGGTGAAAGAAGGCATCATGGATGAAGGCGAGTCGCTGTACTCGCCGGCCAATATCATGCTGATGCACCATGTCACCGCGGCTTTGCGCGCTCATGTGCTGTTCGCGCGTGATGTGGATTACATTGTGAAGGATGGTGAAGTCATCATCGTGGATGAACACACCGGACGTACCATGCAGGGGCGTCGCTGGTCCGATGGTTTACACCAGGCGGTGGAAGCGAAAGAAAACGTCGCTATTCAGAATGAAAACCAGACATTAGCGTCGATCACTTTCCAGAATTATTTCCGCCTGTATGAAAAACTGGCCGGGATGACCGGTACGGCGGATACCGAAGCCTTTGAATTTAGTTCTATTTATAAGCTGGATACCATTGTGGTTCCAACCAACCGCCCGATGATTCGTAAAGATCTGCCCGATCTGGTCTATATGACCGAGAGCGAGAAGATTGACGCCATCATTGAGGATATCAAAGATCGCTCCGTAAAAGGGCAGCCGGTGCTGGTAGGGACGATTTCCATCGAGAAGTCGGAGGTGGTGTCTCAGGCGCTGGAAAAAGCGGGCATCAAGCACAATGTGTTGAACGCTAAATTCCACGCTATGGAAGCGGATATCATTGCGCAGGCGGGGCAAGCCGGCTCGGTAACCATCGCCACCAACATGGCCGGTCGTGGTACCGATATCGTGCTGGGGGGCAGTTGGCAGACGGAAATCGCCCGACTGGAAAACCCGGATGAGGCGCAGATAGCCGAGATTAAAGCCGCATGGCAGACACGTCATGATGCGGTACTGGCGGCAGGCGGTTTGCATATCATTGGTACTGAACGCCATGAATCCCGTCGTATCGATAACCAGCTCCGTGGTCGTTCCGGTCGTCAGGGGGATGCGGGGTCGTCGCGTTTCTATCTGTCGATGGAAGATGCGTTGATGCGTATCTTTGCTTCCGACCGTGTCTCCAACATGATGCGTAAACTGGGTATGAAACCCGGCGAGGCGATTGAGCATCCCTGGGTAACGAAGGCGATCGCCAACGCGCAGCGCAAGGTGGAAAGTCGTAACTTCGATATTCGTAAGCAGTTGCTTGAATATGATGATGTCGCCAACGATCAGCGCCGGGCGATTTACTCTCAGCGTAACGAACTGCTGGACGTTTCCGATATTAGCGAAACCATTAACAGCATTCGCGAAGATGTCTTCAAGGTGACGATCGATAGCTACATTCCGCCGCAATCTCTGGAAGAAATGTGGGATACCGAAGGTCTGGAGCAGCGTCTGAAAAACGACTTCGATCTGGATATGCCGATTAAAGAATGGCTGGATAAAGAACCCGAGCTACACGAAGAGACGCTGCGTGAGCGCATTCTGCAACAGGCGATTGAAGAATATCAGCGTAAAGAAGAGGTTGTGGGCAGCGAAGTGATGCGCAACTTTGAGAAAGGCGTTATGTTGCAAACGCTGGACTCCCTGTGGAAAGAGCATTTGGCGGCAATGGACTATCTGCGTCAGGGGATTCACCTGCGAGGCTATGCGCAGAAGGATCCCAAGCAGGAGTATAAACGTGAGTCTTTCGCCATGTTTGCCGCTATGCTGGAATCGCTGAAATATGAAGTGATCAGCACGCTGAGCAAGGTGCAGGTCCGCATGCCGGAAGAGATTGAGGCGCTGGAACAACAGCGTCGTGAAGAAGCGGAACGCCTGGCTCGCCAGCAGCAGCTGAGTCACCAGGAGGAGGCCGGCCAGACCGCCGGCGCGCCTGTTCATGCCGACCGCAAGATTGGTCGTAACGATCCCTGTCCTTGCGGTTCCGGGAAAAAATATAAGCAGTGCCACGGTCGTTTACAGAAATAACCGATCGTTGAATTGAGCGATAATATAAAGGCGGTCGCAGAGATCGCCTTTTACTTGATAGGACGTATGATGGAGCAAAAACAGTTATCCGTTGCGGTGGGTATTATCCGTAATGCCGAGCAAAAGTACTTTATTGCCTGTCGCCCCGCGGGTGTGCATATGGCCGGTATGTGGGAGTTTCCCGGTGGGAAAGTTGAAGCGGGAGAAACGCCGGAGCAGGCATTGATTCGCGAACTGCGCGAGGAAACCGGCATCGAAGCGGAAAATCCGCAGCCGTTGGGCAATAAAACGTTCTCCACGCCGGAACGTATGATAACGCTGCATTTCTTTCTGGTGGAGCATTGGCGGGGTGAGCCGTATGGCCGCGAAGGGCAGGCTTCTCGCTGGCTGCGGGTGGAGGAGCTGTCTGAAGATGAATTCCCACCAGCGAATGCGGAAATGATCCGCTGGTTGAAATCCCATTAACTTTTAAAATCAGACGGTTGCAATCGGTCGCTATGTGTTTTAATGCTGAGATTCGCTCCACTCTTCGCTGTCTGAAATGATATCGTCACTGGGGATACGTTTTTCTTCATCCGCCCATTCCCCCAGATCGATAAGCTGGCAGCGTTTGCTGCAAAACGGGCGATATATACTTTTTTCGCTCCATTCGACCGGTTTTTTACAGGTCGGGCATTTTACGATGGTTACGTCATTATCCATGGGGTTCTCCTATACCTTTTATCTTTCAAATGGTTGCGTTGAAATCGATAGGGTATATTCTGATTAACTGTTTAAAAATGATTAACAACAGGCCAGTTCAAACGTCAGGCGTTGTGGAATTTGTCCGTTCTCGCTATCCAACGCCAGGAAACGGATGGCGTAGCGCGTTTTATGACCAGATATTTGTGGGTAAAGTTGAAGGGCCAAATCGATGCGTAAGCGCAGAAGATCGGCGTCTGACGCATTATCCTGAAAGAAACCGTTCAGACTAATTTGCGGGCGGAATGGCGCAGAATGACGAATCAACTCCAGTATCATCGTCAGCGATGTCTTCAACGGCGCCAATGAGTCAAGCCAGCCCGCCACCAACTGTTCGCGCAGTTCCTGTGGCTGATAGAGCCAGATATGCAGGGTCGGCAAGTCGAAACTGCAACATCCCCCCGGTATGCTTATCCGTTGGCGAACCATGCCGATCAGGCGGTCTTCGCGCAATATTTGTCCCATACGCGGCGCCGCCATCAGTACCGTTGCATGTTCCTTCAACTGGTGGCGCAGAGCATGGATACGTTCCATATCGACACCCGGCACGTTACTCCATTGCAATAACTTCTGTTGCTGGCGTTCCAGCTCTTTCAACAGTTCGGTACGAACGTCCCCGCGTTCCAATACGTCCATCAGATCGGCAATGGCGCGAAAGAACGTCAACGCGCTTCCCATATCAGTGAGGGAATGGTTGCGATGCAACTGCTGTAACAACGACTCGATACGCAACCAGGTACGCATTTTCTCGTTTAACGGATATTCAAACAAAATGGTTGAGGATGCGTCACTCATTCTTAGTAATCCTGTTAGCGGCTGAGGCGGCGAGCTCAAGATAACGTTGATGCAATTGCGCAACGCATGAAGCAAGCTCTCTTTGGCTACGGTTATTATCAATAATATCATCGGCATGAGCCAGGCGTTGTTCCCGCGTAGCCTGGGCCGCCAGTATGTTTTCAGCTTGTTGTCGACTGATGCCGTCCCGCGCCAGCGTACGTTCAAGCTGCGTGTCCCGGTTCACGTCGACAACCAGAACACGTTGAGCATGTTGTTGTAAATCGTTCTCTATCAGTAATGGCACAACCCACAATACATAGGGGGCGGTCGATGCTTGAATTTGAGACTGCGTCTGTGCGTGAATTAATGGATGTAGCAGGCTATTCACCCATTGTTTGTCCTCCGGAGAGGAAAAGATTTTTTGACGTAACGCCGCACGATGCAAAGAACCATCAGCGTTAAGGATATTGTCGCCAAATCGGTGTTTGATGGCGTCCAGCGCGGGTTTTCCGGGTTCAACGACCTGACGCGCAATGATATCCGCATCAATGATGGTTACCCCAAGTTTGGCAAACTCATCGGCTACCGTGCTTTTCCCACTGCCGATACCGCCGGTTAAGGCTACGATATAGGTCATATGCCGATTTTTAAAGTTAATGGATAAATTTATCTGATTTTATCGCAAATAAAGGAAAATTCGCAGTCTTGCCGCAGGATTATTCCTGCGTATGATAACGTCACTGGGAATGGCATTAATCTTATCGCTCGCAATTTTTGCGAATCGTCGCCACTAGCCAGGAATCCAAAGCTCATGCGTATTGAAGAAGATTTAAAGTTAGGCTTTAAAGACGTTCTCATCCGACCCAAACGCTCTACTCTCAAAAGCCGTTCTGATGTTGAGCTTGAGCGGCAATTCACTTTTCTCCACGCCGGGTGCGACTGGTCCGGCGTGCCGGTTATCGCCGCCAATATGGATACCGTCGGGACATTTGGCATGGCGGAGGCGTTGGCGTCCTTTGACGTATTAACGGCAGTCCACAAGCATTATTCGGTGGAGCAATGGGCTGCTTTCGTGCAACGCGCATCCGTGTCCGTGCTACGCCATGTGATGGTCTCAACCGGTACCTCAGAAGCTGATTTCATCAAACTCAAGCAGATTCTGGCGCTGTCGTCGGAACTGAAGTTTATTTGTATCGATGTCGCCAATGGGTATTCGGAGCATTTTGTCACCTTTCTGCAAAAAGCGCGTGAAGCCTGCCCGGATAAAGTCATTTGCGCGGGGAATGTGGTGACGGGGGAAATGGTCGAAGAGCTGATTTTGTCTGGCGCCGATATTGTGAAGGTCGGTATTGGTCCGGGATCCGTCTGCACCACCCGGGTGAAGACCGGCGTTGGCTATCCTCAGTTGTCCGCCGTTATCGAGTGCGCCGATGCCGCGCACGGCCTGGGCGGACAGATCGTCAGCGACGGCGGTTGTTCCGTTCCCGGTGATATCGCCAAGGCCTTTGGCGGCGGGGCGGATTTCGTCATGTTGGGCGGCATGCTGGCCGGACACGATGAGTGTGAAGGCGCCATTGTTGAAGAGAATGGCGAAAAAATGATGCTGTTCTATGGCATGAGCTCCGCGTCGGCGATGGAGCGTCATGTCGGCGGCGTGGCGGAGTATCGCGCCGCCGAAGGGAAAACGGTCAAACTGCCGCTGCGCGGGCCGGTTGAGAATACCGTGCGGGATATTCTGGGTGGGTTGCGCTCCGCCTGTACCTATGTCGGCGCATCCCGTTTGAAGGAACTGACTAAGCGCACCACGTTTATCCGCGTCGCCGAACAGGAAAACCGTATCTTCAATAATTGATTTCCCACCCTTATGCTGCAAGCCGTGGGAAAAGCGACGCTGCGGCCATTTGCAGGATGAGGGGCCGCTATCGGGTTTTGTTGGCCGATGGCGGTATGGATGAAGGAGGGTATTGGCTGGTTCAGGCTCCGGCCAATACATTGCCCAGTTGAAAAATCGGCAGGTACATGCCGATAACCAGAGCGCCCACCATCCCCCCGACAATCAGCATCATGACCGGCTCCAGCGTTTGCATCAGCGTTTCCGCCTGCTGTCGCGTTTTTCGCTCATACCACTGCGCCAACTGCGTAAACAACGTATCCAATTCCCCGGTTTCCTCGCCGACGCGGATAAGCTGCTGACAAGGCGGCGGGAAGAGGGCTGCATAGCGTTGTGTCGCATGATTCAGCGTGACGCCCTGGTGAATCTCTGTTTGGATCCGTTGAATAGCGCGCTGGTAAACGGGGTGATGGATCGTCGCCGCGGCATCCAATCCAGCCGGCAATGTCAGCCCCGCGTGCTGCGTCATCGCCAGTATCTGAAATATCTGGCTTAGGCAGTTACCGCGGATCAGATTCGCGATGACGGGCAACCTGAGCAACCAAGCCTGTTCTTTTTCCCGCCAGCCGCGTCTGCGCCGGCGTAAGCTGATATAGCCCGCCGCACCGGCGGAAGTGAGGATCAAGCCCGCCAGACCATAGTCGGCGAGTCCCTGCGACAGCGACAGTAATTGTTGGGTAAACCAGGGCAGCGGCGTGTCGAAAGATGCATACAGGCTGGAAAACTCCGGTAACACCAGGGTGAGCATCAGGACGCTGACCAGCAACGCAATGATCAATACGAAGCAGGGATAGCGCAGCGCTTTGATCACCTGTTGCTGTAACCGGGATCTTCGCTCCTGCTGTCGGGCCAATTGAAAGCAGCATTCATCAAGGTTGCCCGTCAGCTCACCGACGGCGATCAGGGAACGATAGATGACGGGGAAAATATGCGGATACGTCGCTAACGTCTCAGACAGTGATTTCCCTTGTGCGATCTGGACGCTAATCTCTGTTAGTATGCAACGCCAGCCCGGACGCTCATGCTGCTCAGCCATCAGCTTAAGGGCTTCCAGCAGGGGAAGCCCCGCGTGTAAAAGCATGGCCAGTTGTTTGATAAGTTCATTGAGCTGTTCTCCCTTCCAGTAACGCGGCGACAGATATTGGCCTGTTTTCAATGACAGGGGCTGATACCCCTGAATAATTAAACGGGTATAGGCCTGTTGTCGTTGAGCGCTAATCATCTCGCCGTGGAGCAATGTTCCTTCCTGAGTAAGCGCCTGCCAGTAATAGAGGCGTTCCCATCTCATCACGCCGCCCCCTGATCCAGAACGCCTGCGCCGGCAATGCGATAGATTTCTGTTATCGACGTCACGCCTTGATTGACCAGCGCTAAGCCGGCCGCCAGCAGGGTGATCGAGCCTGATTCGCGCGCGAGCCGCGCTAGTCGGTTGTTGTTCGCGTTATCGGCCAATGCCTGCTGTAGCGCGGGCGTAATCACCAGGAATTCATAGATGGCGATACGGTCATAGTAACCGGACAAACAGTGACTACAGCCTTTGGCCTGCCAGTGCCGCAACGGACCGCGCCACAGTTCCGCCGGCAGCTGAGATAGCGGTTCGGCCGGCGTTTTACAGTGAGGACACAGACGACGCACCAGGCGTTGGGATATCACCAGTTTCAGGGCCGCGGCGATCAGGTAGCCCGGTATGCCGAGGTGGCTCAGCCGGGTCAGCGTTTCCACCGCGGAGTTGGTGTGCAGCGTGGACATCACCAAATGCCCGGTTTGCGCCGCTTTAACGGCAATTTCCGCGGTTTCGGCATCGCGGATCTCGCCGACCATGATCACGTCCGGATCCTGACGCAACATCGCGCGTAGTATCCTGCTGAAATCCAGATCCGCTTTAGGGTTGATCGCCGTCTGATTGATCCCCGGCAGCGGGATTTCAATGGGATCCTCCACGCTGCAAATATTGCGGCTGACATCGTTCAGCCAGCGAATGGCGCTGTATAGCGTGACGGTTTTGCCGCTGCCGGTGGGGCCGGTTACCAGGATCATGCCCTGCGGCATGCCGAGCACTCGGATCAGTCGGGCCAGATCGCCGTCTGAAAGCCCCAGTTTAGCCAGCGCCAGCTCTTGCTGTTGCGTTTGCTGGACGCGCAGCACTACTTTTTCCCCATGTTGCACGGGCAGTGTCGCAATGCGTAACGAATAGACCTGCTGATCCAGCGTGAGACTGAACTGCCCATCCTGCGGCAATCGCCGCTCGGCGATATTCAGCTTACCCATGATTTTCAGCCGGGCGGTAATACGCGTGCTCAGTTCGGCCGGCGGGGGCGATATTTCCTGTAATACGCCGTCGATGCGTAAACGGACGCGATACTGAGTCAGCAACGGCTCTAAATGAATATCGGATGCGCGACGTTGAATCGCCAGGCGTAATGTTTGATTAATAAAATGAACCGCCGGCGTATCTTCGTCGTTGATATGATCTTCTGGCTCGGCATGGTAATCCTCCGTGGGCTCTGCCACGGTTTTTACCGGATTGAGCTGTTGCTCCATTCTGGCCTGCGGCCACTGTTCAAGCAAAATCTGCCGGTTGCCGGCAAAACGCAGCGCGGCGAGCATGTCCGCCGAAGGGGCGCCGCTGACCGCCACCGACAACGTTTGTTCATCCATGTTCAGCAGCAATGCGTGATAGCGCCGGCACAGTATCTGTAATTCATGGGTGAGATGCTCTGCGTCGTCCATGGTTAACTCGCCGTATTGTCAAAACGGAAAACATCCTGACAGGCGGTTTGCAGGCTGTCTGTTTTACTTTCGGTAACGCAATTTTTAGTCCAGCGCGATGTGCTGGTGCTGGTATCCCACACCGGCGTCAATACGACGCTCAACCCTTTTAACGTGGATTGCCCGGTTAAGGTGATGATGCCCTGGCTAACGCTTACCGTGCTGACATAACGTGAGGATTTGCTGCCGGGAATACCCTGATTACCCGCATTGCAGGTTGAGAAAGCCGCGTTTTCCAGTCCGCAAAGGTCGACGGCGGTTTTATATGACGCCATCGTTTGCAGCATATCGGTCATCGCGGCCTTTTGCAGATAGCCCTGGTAGGCCGGTACGCCTATTGCGCTGAGGATCGCGACAATCGCGATGACGATCATCAATTCAACCAGCGTGAACCCCTGTTGTTTGCCCATTGTCGCTTTTCCCTGTTGTCTATTGGTCGATGTTGCGTGTCGCGACAAGATAGAAAACATGACGACGGCTGGCGACAGGCGATGATGAAAAGCGGAATACGGTGCGGAGAAGAATAGGGGATTTATCGATTATTGACTGGTTTTTGCGAGGGCTTTTGCAATTTGCGGGCGTCGATATGCTCGCCATAGCGGAAGAGGTGAAAAAATAGCCGTGGTTTTCTTACGGCAAAGCCCCCTGCGCCGGGGGGCGGGGGGCTATAGCAAAACAGCCGTCAGATAAAGCGCATCGATAAATCCAGCGCGCGGATATGCTTGGTCAGTGCGCCGACGGAAATATAGTCCACGCCGGTTTGCGCATAATCGCGCAGCGTCTCGATCGTGACGTTGCCGGAGATTTCCAGCAGCGCGCGCCCCTGGACGATGCTTACCGCTTCACGGATTTTTTCCAGACTGAAATTGTCCAGCATGATGATATCCGCGCCGGCATCCAACGCCTGTCGCAGTTCATCCAGTGATTCCACCTCCACTTCCACCGGCACATCGTCGCGCAGTAAAAGGGCTTTTTCCACCGCCTGTCGGATTGAGCCGGCCGCGATGATATGGTTTTCCTTGATCAAAAAGGCATCGGCTAAACCAAGCCGGTGGTTATTGCCGCCGCCGCATGACACGGCGTATTTCAGCGCGGTGCGCAATCCCGGAATGGTTTTTCGGGTATCCAGCAACCGGGTGCCGGTGCCTTGCAGCAACGCGGCGTAATGGCTGACCTCCGTTGCCACGCCGGACAACGTTTGCAGGAAATTCAGCGCGGTACGTTCCCCGGTCAGCAGCTGTTTGGCCGGGCCGGCGATATCGCACAGGATTTGGTCGGGCGCGATGGCATCGCCATCGGCGACGCGCCAGGTTATGGACGTTGTCCCGCCAAGTTGAGCAAAAACTTCCTCAAGCCAGCGTTTGCCGCAGAAGATACCGGCTTCACGGGTGATAATACGGGCATGAGCCTGGGGGTTATCCGGCAACAATCGTGCGGTGATATCTTGCGAGGCATCGACCACGCCGCCTAAATCTTCACTTAACGCTAGCCGGACGCTGGCGGGAATATCCTGCGCAATACGATTGCGCAGATCGATCTGGCGTTGTTCCTGACTGTAGCGACGCGTTGTCATCACAAAAGCTCCGAAGGGGGGATTCGGGGTTCTATGCTACCTTGTTTATGTGACGACATCCAGAATGAATAATTGTTTTAATTCAATAGATTAAATCATTTTGTCGATGAGGCGGGGATCCGTCAGTACTATGGGATGGGATTGGCGGCGGGGAAGGCGTCTTCCCCGCGCCCTGGTTGCATCAGGTCAGGCCTGATGAATCGCTTTAAAAGTTGTAGCCCACCACCAGGTAATAACCCCAGCCGGTTGATTTCACTTCAAATGGCCCCTGGCCGAAATTCAGCTCGGCGCCGTCCGCCCACTGTCCGCCGTTGTGGAAATAACGGGCGGCGACGGCGTAGTGCCAGTGGTCGTAACCCAGCGACAGAATATGACTGGAGGCGATGAAGTTACCGGTACGCGACCGGCCGTCTTTATTGCGCAGGTCTGATCCGAAATCAAAGTTGGTGAAACCGATATACGTGACGTTGCCGCCCCACAGCGATCCTAACGGATAGAAGTATTTCACTTTGAAACGGTAGCCGTCCCATTCGTTTTCATTACCGGCGCCATAGTTCTTCCACTGGTATTTGGCATAGATATTGGTGGAAAGCGATAAGTCGGTGCCGGTATCGATATCGTTGCCCAATCCCACATACCAGGTGCTTTGCCGCGAATCACTGCTGCGCCCGTGGTCGTAAATGATGTTGTTGGCGACATACCACTCTTTGAACGGGCCGACGCCAAGGTCGACGCCCGTCAGCTTATCGATGGAAAAGCGTGGTTCAATTTCCACGAACAGCGGCGAGCCATCGTCCCAGGCGCCGCGGTCATGCGAGTTTCCCACGCCGAAGAATTTGGGGACATCGACATAGCCGTAAAAATCGAACCAGTCTTTGCGGGCGAACGCCTCATATTCCAGATAGACATCATTGTTTAACTGAGGTCCGAAGCGGGTGTGGTAGCTTCCCACCACGTTGATGCTCTGATGCCACCAGTCGGAAAGATACTCTGGTTTATTCTCGTCAGCGAGAGCCGGCACGCTGTAGGACAAGGCGACCAAAGCGCCTGCGGCGAAAGTTTTTTTCATGTTAATTTCCGTATTGTTGGCAAAGTGTGTTGTGATGTCGGTTGTTGTTGCATAGGTTTTTGTTATGAATGACAAATGTTTGTCATTTTATGTCGTTATTGTAAATAAAAATTGATGCAGTGCGCGTTAGTTAATTAATGTCTTCGGTTTGTTGCATTAAAATTGTGATGCGTATCACTATTTTTTTATGGGAAGAGGGGAGGTCTGGCGCGAAGGCCGTGTGTTAATTTCGATTTACCGTCTTGCCATGATCGGCGGGGGAAACAATAAAACCTTTTTGTATCCAGCCGGTTAGGCATGATGTTGAGAAACATGGTACTCTGTTGACCGGCGCATTCTGGTTAAACCGCATTTCGCTTCGCGCGCCAGATTCAGCCCGGCAAACGACATGATGCGAGGTTATCGCCGATGCTTTTGGAAAATGGCTGGTTATCCGAGATAAAACATATTCCTTCCCCACATTGTGATCGTCGCCCCGACGATGAATCGCCTTCTCTGCTGGTTATCCACAATATCAGTTTGCCGCCGGGGGAATTCGGCGGGCCTTACATCGATCAATTGTTTACTGCGACGCTGGATCCGACGGCGCACCCTTATTTTGTCGATATTTGTCATTTACGCGTTTCCGCGCACTGCCTGATTCGCCGCGATGGGGAAATTATTCAATACGTACCTTTTCATCAGCGGGCCTGGCATGCCGGCGTTTCTGCGTTTGCC
Organism: Brenneria sp. g21c3; assembly: GCF_040240345.1. Lineage (NCBI taxonomy): Bacteria > Pseudomonadati > Pseudomonadota > Gammaproteobacteria > Enterobacterales > Pectobacteriaceae > Brenneria > Brenneria sp. g21c3. The sequence continues at coordinate 295,155 of NZ_JBEIAB010000002.1, forward strand.
GGGCGCGAGCGGTGTAACGATTTTTCCATCGGCATCGAACTGGAAGGAACGGATACGTTACCTTTTACTACTGAACAATATTCTCAGTTGGTGGCGATAACAGGAATGCTGATGAACGCATACCCCATTACCCCGGCGCGCATTACCGGACACAGCGATATCGCCCCCGGACGTAAAACCGATCCGGGGCCGGCTTTCGATTGGGATTGTTATCACCGTCTGTTACAGGAAAACGGGATAGAGAACGAAGGGAGTATAAAACGATGACGCTGTTTACATTGTTGCTGGTATTGGCGTGGGAGCGTCTGTTCAAGCTGGGTGAGCATTGGCAATTGGATCACCGGCTTGAAGCGGTGTTTCGTCATCTCTCCTCGCCTTCTTTATTGCAAACCCTGTTTCTGACGCTGTGCTGCATGGGCGTATCGGCGGTCCTGCTATGGCTGGCCGGCGGGCTGTTGTTTGGTCTGATTCTCTTGCTGTTGTGGGTGGTGATTGGTCTGATGTGCATCGGCGCGGGGAGCGTCCGCCAGCATTATCGCCGCTATCTGCAAGCGGCCGGGAACGGCGAAGCCGGCGCCAGTCAGGAAATGGCCTCGGAGTTGGCCTTAATTCACGGTTTACCCGTCGGCGCAGGCGAACAGGAACGGTTAAAAGAACTTCAGAACGCCCTGCTATGGATTAACTTTCGCTTTTATTTGGCGCCCTTGTTTTGGTTTACCGTGGCAGGTTCTTACGGCCCTGTCGCTGTGGCGGGCTATGCTTTTTTACGTGCCTGGCAGACCTGGCTGGCACGCCATCATACGCCGCTGGCGCGTGCGCAGTCGGGCGTGGATTCCTTGTTGCATTGGCTGGACTGGATCCCGGTGCGTCTGGCCGGCGTGGCTTATGCGCTGTTGGGACATGGCGAGAAGGCGCTGCCGGCATGGTTTGCCTCGCTTGGCGACTACCGTAATTCGCAATATTGGGTGTTGACCCAATTGGCGCAATTCTCGCTGGCGCGTGAACCGCATATCGACCCCGTTGAAACGCCGAAGGCCGCGGTGGCGCTGGCGAAAAAAGTCACGTTGACGTTGGTGGTGGTGGTGGCGTTGCTAACGATTTATGGGGCGCTGGTGTAAAGCGAAACGGAAAAAAATGGCCGAGGATATCGGCCATTTTTGCGGTGTAAGCTGAATTAACTCACCTGGTTTTTCTGTTTAATCGCGTAACCAATGCCCAGAATAATCAGCCATACCGGGATCAATAACACGGAAATGCGAATGCCCGGCGTCAGATACATGATGACCAGAATACCGGCCAGGAACAGCAGGCAGATATAGTTGCCCAGCGGGTAAAGCAGCGCTTTAAACTTGGTCACTGTCCCTTCGCGGTCTTTCTGCGCGCGGAACTTCAGGTGGGCAAGGCTGATCATCGCCCAGTTTATCACCAGCGCGGAAACCACCAGCGCCATCAATAGTTCAAACGCTTTGCCGGGGATCAGGTAATTGATCAGTACGCAGAACGCGGTGGCCAGGGCGGAAACCCCAATCGCCACCACCGGCACGCCGCGGGCGTCGACCGTTTTCAGCGCTTTTGGCCCGTTGCCTTGATGGGCCAGACCGAACAGCATACGGCTGTTGCAATAAACGCAGCTGTTGTATACCGACAGCGCCGCGGTCAGAACCACGATGTTCAATACGGTCGCCACCACGTTGCTGTTCAACTCATGGAAAATCAGCACAAAGGGGCTGCCGCCTTCCACGACTTTCCCCCACGGGTAAAGTGACAGCAGAATGGAGAGCGAACCGATATAAAAGATCAGGATGCGGTAAAGAACCTGATTAGTCGCGCGTGGAATGCTTTTTTCCGGGTCATCCGCTTCCGCCGCGGTGATGCCGACCAGCTCCAGCCCGCCGAATGAGAACATGATCACCGCCATCGCCATTAAGAGCCCGGTCGCTCCGTTGGGGAAGAAGCCGCCCTGCGCCCACAGGTTGGTGACGGTCGCTTCCGGACCGCCGGTGCCGCTAATCAATAGCCAGCCGCCAAATACGATCATGCCGATAATGGCCGTCACTTTGATGATGGCGAACCAGAACTCCATCTCACCGTAAATTTTGACGTTCGCCAGATTGATGGCGTTAATCACCAGGAAGAAAACGGCGGCGGAAACCCAGGTGGGGATATCGGGCCACCAGTACTGAACATAAATTCCCACGGCGCTCAGTTCCGCCATGGCGACCAGCACATACAGCACCCAGTAGTTCCAGCCGGAGGCAAAACCGGCAAAGTTGCCCCAATATTTATAAGCAAAATGGCTGAAAGAACCCGCAACCGGTTCCTCTACCACCATTTCTCCCAGTTGGCGCATGATAAGAAAGGCGATCAGCCCACCTATGGCGTATCCCAATATGACCGACGGTCCGGCCATTTTGATCGTTTGAGCAATACCGAGAAAAAGCCCGGTTCCCACTGCGCCACCCAGGGCAATCAACTGAATATGACGGTTTTTTAAACCACGTTTTAACGCTCCGTCTTGTTGTTGACCATCCATTAATTTAACCCTCTGCCGTTGTTGACAAAAACGAACTGCCTCCTGAGAAGCGCCGCGCATTTATGCGGTTACGTTTGTGTAATTTTATATTTACGATAACGCGCAAACTAATATTCTCTCGCCGCTATCGTTTGTCAGAGAATAGTGGCAAGCCAACAAGATTGCACTGATTTCTTGCTGGCCTACATAGAAAAATTATAGCCGCATCAATGTCTCACACAGCAGTTGGCCATTCCGATTGCCAGGGACGGTTTTTGGCGCGCCGTTTTTCGCTTAGCTTTACCTTTTTGTCGTGAAGTAGCCCGATAAGCGGCGGAATCGCACGGGAAAACACCTCGTCGCCGATCTGTTTTTTGAATAAAAAATCACATTAAATGAATTTTTATTGATGTTTAAACGGTTCAGCATCGCTCGGTTTTCGTTTCATGAAAGTTAAAATTCAGGTGGCGGAATTAATGGTAAGACCACCGGTGTGCTTTTACTTTGCCTTACATTGCGGCCGCATTTGTTAAAATCTGGGGGGATTGGTAATTTTGCTCAACGTCCTTATGGACAGAAGGTGAATAATTTGTTACTTTAGCGTCACGTTTTTGAAATTGGTATTACCAATTGACTCCGCGCCATTCGCAGAGATGAATTCACCATGGCATACAGCAAGATCCGTCAGCCCAAACTATCAGATGTGATTGAGCAGCAACTGGAGTTTCTGATCCTTGAGGGAACCTTGCGCCCCGGCGAGAAACTGCCCCCGGAGCGTGAACTGGCCAAACAGTTCGATGTCTCCCGCCCTTCTCTGAGAGAAGCCATTCAACGCCTGGAAGCCAAAGGATTACTTTTGCGCCGACAGGGCGGCGGCACTTTCGTGCAGGCCAATCTATGGCAAAGCGTCAGCGATCCGCTGGTCGCGTTGCTGAGCAATCACCCTGAATCACAATTCGATCTGCTGGAAACCCGTCATGCGCTGGAAGGCATCGCCGCCTATTACGCGGCCCTGCGCGGCACCGAGTCGGATTTGCAACGTATCCGCGATTGCCACGCGGTGACTCAGCAGGCCAGAGACGCGGGCGATTTGGCGGCGGAATCGGAAGCGGTGATGCAGTATCAGATAGCCGTAACAGAGGCGACCCATAATGTGGTGCTGTTGCACCTGCTACGCTGTATGGGACCGATGCTTGAACAGAATGTCAGACAGAATTTTGAATTGCTTTATCTAAGCCGGGAAGTGCTGGCGCAGGTGAGCGTTCATCGCGCCGGGATTTTTGAGGCGATTGTTGCCCGCGAGCCTGAGAAGGCGCGCGAAGCATCACATCGTCATCTGGCGTTTATTGAGGAAGTATTGCTGGATCTTAACCGGGAAAATAGCCGACGAGAAAGGTCATTGCGCCGGCTCCAGCAACGCAAGGATTGAGCGTCCTTTATATTTGGGGACGTTGAATACGGCGACTACGACACGAGCCTGTCTTCATGTGTTTTACTCGGATTATAGCGGGTTCAGAGCACAGGAAGACAGGCTCCAACAAACCAACTTATTAGAGAAGATAAGGAAAAACCATGTCAGATCGTTTAAATAATGACGTGGATCCGATCGAAACCCGCGACTGGCTGCAGGCGATCGAATCGGTCATCCGTGAAGAGGGTGTTGAGCGCGCTCAGTTCCTGATTGATCAGGTGTTGGGCGAAGCGCGTAAAGGCGGAGTCAGCGTTGCCGCCGGCAGCGCTGCAAGCCAATACGTCAACACCATCGCAGTTGAAGATGAACCGGAATATCCAGGCAACCTGGATCTGGAAAGCCATATCCGTTCAGCTATTCGCTGGAATGCGGTAATGACGGTGCTGCGCGCTTCGAAAAAAGATCTGGAGCTGGGCGGTCACATGGCTTCTTTCCAGTCTTCCGCAACTTTCTATGAAGTGTGCTTTAACCACTTCTTCCGCGCGCGCAACGCACAGGACGGCGGCGATCTGGTTTACTTCCAGGGCCACATTTCTCCCGGCATTTATGCCCGCGCCTTCCTTGAGGGCCGTCTGACCGAAGAACAGATGAACAACTTCCGTCAGGAAGTGCACGGTAAGGGCCTGTCTTCTTATCCTCACCCGAAACTGATGCCTGAGTTCTGGCAGTTCCCGACCGTCTCCATGGGGCTGGGGCCGATTGGCGCTATCTATCAGGCTAAGTTCCTGAAATACCTTGAGCATCGCGGCCTGAAAAACACCTCTCAACAAACCGTTTACGCTTTCCTGGGCGACGGTGAAATGGACGAGCCGGAATCCAAAGGCGCGATCACCATCGCCACCCGCGAAAAACTGGACAACCTGGTGTTCGTTATCAACTGTAACCTGCAACGCCTCGACGGCCCGGTTACCGGTAATGGCAAGATTATCAACGAACTGGAAGGTATCTTCGGCGGCGCCGGCTGGGAAGTGATCAAGGTGATCTGGGGCGGACGCTGGGACGAACTGCTGCGTAAAGATACCAGCGGCAAACTGGTCCAACTGATGAATGAAACCGTTGACGGCGACTATCAGACGTTCAAATCCAAAAACGGCGCCTATGTGCGCGAGCACTTCTTCGGCAAATATCCGGAAACCGCCGCGCTGGTGAAAGACTGGACCGACGATCAAATCTGGGCATTGAACCGCGGCGGCCACGATCCGAAGAAAGTTTACGCCGCGCTGAAAAAAGCGCAGGAAACCAAAGGCAAGCCGGTGGTTATTCTGGCGCATACCATTAAAGGCTATGGTATGGGCGAAGCGGCCGAAGGCAAGAACATCGCGCACCAGGTCAAGAAAATCAACATGGAAGGCGTGCGCTACTTCCGCGATCGTTTCAATGTGCCGGTCAGCGATGAAAATATCGAAAAACTGCCGTTCATCACGCTCGATAAAGATTCCGCGGAATATAAATACCTGCACGAACGTCGTCAGGCGCTGGAAGGCTACCTGCCGACTCGCCAGCCGACTTTCAGCGAAACGCTGGAACTGCCGACGCTGGAAGATTTCCGCAGCCTGCTGGACGAGCAGAATAAAGAAATTTCCACCACCATCGCTTTCGTGCGCGCGCTGAACGTTATGCTGAAGAACAAGTCGATCAAAGATCGTCTGGTGCCGATCATCGCCGATGAAGCGCGTACCTTCGGTATGGAAGGTCTGTTCCGCCAGATCGGGATTTACAGCCCGAACGGTCAGCAGTACACCCCGCAGGACCGCGAGCAGGTCGCCTACTATAAAGAAGACGAGAAAGGTCAGATTCTACAGGAAGGGATCAACGAGCTGGGTGCCGGCGCGTCCTGGCTGGCGGCGGCCACCTCCTACAGCACCAACGACCTGCCGATGATCCCGTTCTACATCTACTATTCGATGTTCGGTTTCCAACGTATCGGCGACCTGTGCTGGGCGGCGGGCGATCAGCAGGCGCGCGGCTTCCTGATCGGCGGGACTTCCGGTCGGACTACGCTGAACGGCGAAGGCTTGCAGCACGAAGACGGCCACAGCCACATTCAGTCGCTGACCATCCCGAACTGTATTTCCTACGATCCGGCCTATGCTTATGAAGTGGCTGTCATCATGCATGACGGTTTGCATCGTATGTACGGCGAAGCGCAGGAAAATATTTACTACTACATCACCACGCTGAACGAAAACTACCACATGCCCGCCATGCCGCAGGGTGCGGAAGAGGGTATCCGCAAGGGTATCTACAAGCTGGAAACGGTGGAAGGCGACAAAGGCAAAGTACAGTTGCTGGGCTCCGGCTCCATTCTGCGCCACGTGCGTGAAGCGGCGCAGATTCTGGCGAAAGACTACGGCATCGGTTCCGACGTGTTCAGCGTCACGTCCTTCACCGAACTGGCGCGCGACGGTCAGGATTGCGAGCGCTGGAATATGCTGCACCCGACCGAAGAACCACGCGTTCCTTACGTGGCTCAGGTTCTGAGCGATGCGCCGGCCGTAGCCTCAACCGACTACATGAAGCTGTTCGCCGAGCAAATTCGCAACTTCATCCCGGCCAGCGATTATCGCGTGCTGGGAACCGACGGTTTCGGACGTTCCGACAGCCGTGAGAACCTGCGTCACCACTTTGAAGTGGATGCGTCTTACGTGGTGGTTGCGGCCCTGGGTGAACTGGCTAAGCGCGGTGAAATCGATAAGAAAGTGGTTGCCGAAGCGATTGGCAAATTCGAGATCGATGCAGATAAAGTCAACCCGCGTCTGGCATAAGAGGTAAAGATTACATGGCTATCGAAATCAACGTACCGGATATCGGTGCAGATGAAGTTGAAGTCACCGAAGTGCTGGTGAAGGTGGGCGACAAAGTTGAAGTTGAACAGTCGCTGATCACCGTGGAAGGCGATAAAGCCTCTATGGAAGTGCCTTCCCCGCAGGCCGGTGTGGTAAAAGAGATCAAGGTTGCGGTGGGCGACAAAGTCGAGACCGGCAAGCTGATTATGATTTTCGATTCCGCCGACGGCGCGGCCGATGCCACGCCTGCCAAGGCTGAAGAGAAAGAAGAGAAAAAAGAAGCATCCAAACCGGCGGCTCAGGCGGCCAGCGCCAGCAAAGACGTCGCCGTGCCGGACATCGGCGATGACGAAGTCGAAGTCACCGAAGTGCTGGTGAAAGTGGGCGACAAGGTGGAAGCCGAGCAGTCGCTGATCACCGTGGAAGGCGACAAAGCGTCGATGGAAGTGCCTGCGCCGTTCGCCGGCGTGGTGAAAGAGATCAAAATCAACACCGGCGATAAAGTGAAAACCGGCTCGCCGATCATGGTGTTTGAAGTGGCGGGCGCGGCTGATGCCGCTCCGGCTAAAGAAGAGAGCGCCGCGGAAGCCGCGCCCGCCGCCGGCAGCGCGCCAGCCGCGAAAGACGTCGCCGTGCCGGATATCGGCGATGACGAAGTCGAAGTCACCGAAGTGCTGGTGAAAGTGGGCGACAAGGTGGAAGCCGAGCAGTCGCTGATCACCGTGGAAGGCGACAAAGCGTCGATGGAAGTGCCTGCGCCGTTCGCCGGCGTGGTGAAAGAGATCAAAATCAATACCGGCGACAAAGTGAAAACCGGTTCGCCGATCATGGTGTTTGAAGTGGCGGGCGCAGCCCCGGCCGCCGCGCCGGCCGCCAAACAGGAAGCGGCGCCGGCTAAGCAGGAAGCCAAAGCCGCCGCGCCTGCGCCGGCCGCGAAAGCGGAAAGCAAAGGCGAGTTCGCCGAAAATGACGCTTACGTTCATGCTACGCCGGTTATCCGCCGTCTGGCGCGTGAGTTCGGCGTCAATCTGGCTAAAGTGAAGGGGACCGGGCGTAAAGGCCGTATCCTGCGCGAAGACGTTCAGGCCTATGTGAAAGAGGCGGTTAAACGCGCCGAATCCGCGCCGGCCGCCGCCAGCGGCGGCAGTCTGCCGGGTCTGTTGCCATGGCCGAAAGTCGACTTCAGCAAGTTCGGCGAAGTGGAAGAAGTGGAGCTGGGCCGTATCCAGAAAATCTCCGGCGCCAACCTGAGCCGCAACTGGGTGGTTATTCCACACGTTACGCACTTCGACAAAACGGATATCACCGAGCTGGAAGCGTTCCGTAAACAGCAGAACGCGGAAGCGGAGAAACGTAAACTGGATGTGAAAATCACGCCGGTGGTTTTCATCATGAAAGCCGTTGCCGCTGCTCTTGAGCAGTTGCCGCGTTTCAACAGTTCGCTGTCCGAAGACGCCCAGCGTCTGACGCTGAAGAAATACATCAACATCGGCGTGGCGGTCGATACGCCGAACGGTCTGGTGGTTCCGGTGTTCAAAGATGTGAACAAGAAGGGCATCATCGAGCTGTCTCGTGAACTGGCGACGATCTCCAAGAAAGCGCGCGACGGTAAGCTGACCGCAGGCGAAATGCAGGGGGGATGTTTCACCATCTCCAGCATCGGCGGTCTTGGCACCACGCATTTCGCGCCGATTGTCAACGCGCCGGAAGTGGCTATCCTGGGCGTATCCAAGTCCGCGATAGAGCCGGTCTGGAACGGCAAAGAGTTTACGCCGCGTCTGATGCTGCCGATCTCTCTGTCCTTCGACCACCGCGTCATTGACGGTGCTGATGGTGCGCGCTTTATTACCATCATCAACAACACGCTGTCGGATATTCGTCGTCTGGTGATGTAACCGTAAAGGCTGGCCTTACGGCCAGCCTTTTTGTTAACGTCAGTGTTGCTAACAATATTCTGTTTCTAGAACCCGGATAGTGGGTTTAGGCGCTTAAATATTATCAGACGACACTGTTGAGACCGCGTTTACTTACAGGTGATTTGCAGATTGTTAACAATTATGTAAACTGCCGACGGTGAAAGCGTCCCGGTGGATGAAGGGCGTACTTAAATTAACTCGCCATAAGAATGTCGTCTGACCGCCGGACAAACAAAACATGAGGTCATGATGAGTACTGAAATTAAAGCTCAGGTGGTGGTACTTGGTGCCGGCCCCGCAGGCTATTCCGCGGCATTCCGCGCTGCGGATCTCGGCCTGGAAACCGTACTGGTGGAACGTTACTCCACGCTGGGTGGCGTGTGTCTGAACGTTGGCTGTATCCCTTCCAAAGCTCTGTTGCACGTAGCCAAAGTGATTGAAGAAGCCAAAGCGCTGGCGGAGCACGGCATTGTATTCGGTGAACCTAAAACCGATATTGATAAAATCCGCCTGTGGAAAGAGAAAGTCATCAAGCAGCTAACCGGCGGTCTGTCCGGTATGGCGAAAGCCCGTAAAGTGAAAGTCGTTAACGGTCTGGGTAAATTCACCGGCGCCAATACGCTGGAAGTGGACGGCGAAAACGGCAAAACGACGATCAATTTCGAAAACGCGATCATCGCCGCCGGCTCGCGTCCGATCCAACTGCCGTTTATTCCCCATGACGATCCGCGCGTATGGGACTCCACCGATGCGCTGGAACTGAAAAGCGTGCCGGAACGTCTGTTGATCATGGGCGGCGGCATCATCGGTCTGGAAATGGGTACCGTCTATCATGCGCTGGGCTCGCAGATCGACGTGGTGGAAATGTTCGATCAGGTGATCCCGGCCGCTGATAAAGACATCGTCAAAGTGTTCACCAAACGTATCAGCAAGCAGTTTACGCTGATGCTGGAAACCAAAGTGACCGCCGTGGAAGCCAAAGAAGACGGTATCTACGTGACGATGGAAGGCAAAAAGGCGCCGGCCGAACCGCAACGTTATGATGCGGTGCTGGTGGCTATCGGCCGCGTGCCGAACGGTAAAAACCTGGATGCGGGCAAAGCGGGCGTTGAAGTCGACGAACGCGGCTTTATCCGCGTGGATAAGCAGTTGCGCACCAACGTGCCGCACATCTATGCCATCGGCGATATCGTCGGTCAGCCGATGCTGGCGCATAAAGGCGTACACGAAGGTCATGTCGCCGCGGAAGTGATTGCCGGCAAAAAACACTACTTCGATCCGAAAGTGATCCCGTCCATCGCTTATACCGAGCCGGAAGTGGCCTGGGTCGGGCTGACCGAGAAAGAAGCGAAAGAGAAAGGCATCAGCTACGAAACGGCGACCTTCCCCTGGGCAGCCTCCGGCCGCGCCATCGCGTCCGATTGTTCGGACGGTATGACCAAACTGATTTTCGACAAAGAGACGCATCGCGTTATCGGCGGGGCGATTGTCGGCACCAACGGCGGCGAACTGTTGGGTGAAATCGGTCTGGCCATCGAGATGGGTTGCGATGCGGAAGATATCGCGCTGACTATCCATGCTCACCCGACGCTGCACGAATCCGTCGGTCTGGCGGCCGAGATTTATGAAGGCAGCATTACCGACTTGCCGAACCCGAAAGCCAAGAAAAAGTAAGCGCGTCTACGCATAGTGAAAAATCCGGCGATTATGCCGGATTTTTTTATGGCGGCTTTGCTCGGAAACGGCGAACCGGTTGTCTCTCTTCGCGATTTCGTCAAGGCGGCGTACTTACCGCGTCAATTATCCCAGCGTTTACGACAGGTCTCGTTTGTTAGCCACGTTCTTTTCGCGGCGTCATCGAGGGATGTGAGGTTTTCCAGACAAATTAGGCCGTAGCCGTCATGCGTATCCAGGACGCCGACGCCGACGGCGTCATTCACGCCGGCCTTAATGCGCTCCCATTCCTGCTTTGACAAGCGCAATGATATCGATTTACCCAGCAACGTGTCATCACTGCTGCTTAACACTTTTCCTTCAACCCGCAGCGGGTCGGGGTAACCGGAAATGAGCGACGGCGAGCGCAAGACTGACGAAGAAAGTTCCCGATCCGCTTCAACGCTTTTGATCTGAACCACGGCCTTTCGGCTAGGCAATTCCATTTCCACGCCTTTGAACATGGCATTTTCTGCCTTGATCTCAATTTTTTTGCTAAATGAAAAGGACATGCTGGCTCCTGAGTACGCAATAAGCAGTACAGCGAGTATCGCCGATGTGAGTAAGCCTCTCGCGCTATTGCGCTTCAACATAACTATCCTTATCCGGGGTAAACCCGATATCGCCGCGGCGGCCCCGGCTCTCCTGAGTTGGAAACGAACGGTATTGATCAAAAACGATTCTTCACCTGTCCCGGCGTGATGCCGAAGGCGCGGCGCAGAGCGGTGGTGAAGTTGGCCGGGCTGTTATAGCCGGCGAGGCTGGCGGCCTGCGCAATACCGATGCCGTCTTTTTGCAGCGCCAGCATCGCGCGCTGTAAACGGCAATTTCTCAGGTATTCAAACACCGTGATGTTGAATGTCTGGCGAAAATGACGTTGCAGCGTGCTTTCACTCATACTGACGCTTTTGGCGATGTCGGCGATGGAAAGCTGGTCGGCGCTGCCGCTTTCCAGCATATCCCGAACCTGATGGACGCGCTGATGATTGCGCAGATGAACGCCGGGCGCGGTTTTATTCTGTATCGCGTGGGCGGTGAGTGAATCGAAGGCTTCGATAATCAGCATCATGCACTGGCTTTCCAGATACAGGCGTTGCAGCGGCGTATGGCAAGGGCCGGCGTTCAGGATCTGCCAGGCGATGGACATCGCCTGACGCGACGGCGTCCATAAATGGGTGGCGAGATGGGTTTGCGTGAAGTCATAAATGGTCTGCCAGTCGTTGACCGTATCCAGCAGGTTGCCGTACAGCCATTCGCGGCTGAAGGTGAGGGAAACGGTGCGCTCGTATTCATCCCGCTTACCGTTGCGGCTAAATTGCGTGGGTTCGGTCAGCGAAATCAGCGACGCGGGCTGGTGATTGCCCAGGTGCAGCAATTTTTCGTTATAGGTAATATGCGCGACGCCGTTTACCACGATAGCCAGTTTGATCGCGCCGTTCAGCACGCTCTGGGTTTTCATGTTGTGCAGGTTGATCACATCCGCCGTATGCAAAATCAGATCGCGGTTCAGCCGTATCACGTCGAAATTGCCGAACAGTACCGGCGTATCGTCAATCAACCTCGGTCCAAGCAGGCGATAATCATTCGTCACCAGGCTGGACTGCTGGACGATGTGATTCTTATAAATCGATTTCGATGACGGTACGTGATTTTGCATGATCCCCCCTCATATTCTCTGGTTATCGTCCGCCATTTTGCCGCTTGCGCAAAACAATTCGCCGTTTGCACAAAACCCGTGCCAAAAAACAAATGTAACAATGACTGACCAAAATTGGTAATGCAAATACTTCTCAGTAGCATTTTTCGTTGATGGTCAGCACGCGGCGGGCGGGTAATCCTGTCCGCTCGCTCAATGATAAGGCAGCCTTTTCTCCACAAAGTATGGAGCCCGTTTTACGGTGATAAATGAAGCTTGCCTGCGCCATTCAACATCCGCCGTCTTTCCAATTATGATTCTACAGGGCGATTTTAGATGATGAGATTACCACCACGTCACTACCTGGCGACGCTTATCGGCTTGAGCTGTTCGACAACGCCGTTCATGACATGGGCCGATACGGCCGCTACCCAGCAAACCCAGCAGGAGACCGCATCGGACGCTGACGACACCATCGTGGTCACTGCCGCGGAGCAGACCCGTCAGGCGCCGGGCGTGTCGGTGATCACCGCGCAAGATATCGCCAGGCGTCCGCCGGCCAACGATCTGTCGGAACTGATCCGCACCATGCCGGGGGTGAACCTTACCGGGAACTCCACCAGCGGACAGCGCGGGAACAATCGCCAGATCGATATTCGCGGCATGGGGCCGGAAAATACGTTGATTCTGGTGGACGGCAAACCGGTTTCCAGCCGCAATGCGGTGCGCTATGGCTGGCGCGGCGAACGCGATACGCGCGGCGACACCAACTGGGTGCCGGCCGATATGGTGGAGCGCATCGAGGTGCTGCGCGGCCCGGCGGCGGCGCGCTACGGCAACGGCGCCGCGGGCGGGGTGGTCAATATCATCACCAAACAGCCGACGCAGGAGCTGCACGGCAGTTGGAATACCTATCTGAACGCGCCGCAGCATAAGTCGGAAGGCGCCACCAAACGCACCGATTTCAGCCTGATGGGCGGCCTGACCGATAATCTGAGCTTTCGTTTGTACGGTAATCTGAATAAAACCCAGGCCGATGCCAGAGATATCAATGAAGGGCATCAGTCCGAGCGCACCGGCAATCAGATCAATTCTCTGCCCGCCGGTCGGGAAGGGGTGCGTAATAAAGACATTAACGGCCTGCTGCGCTGGGATATCACCAAACAGCAGTCGCTGGAGTTTGAAGCGGGCGTCAGCCGTCAGGGCAATATCTATGCGGGCGATAGCCAAAATACCAATAGCAATGCCAATGTTCTCAGCAATTACGGCAAAGAAACCAATCGCATGTACCGGCAGAACTTTGCGATTACGCACCGCGGCTATTGGGACAGCGGCGTCAGTTCAATGTCATATCTGCAATATGAACGCACCCACAATACCCGTATTCTGGAAGGATTAGCCGGCGGTACAGAAGGGATCTTCTTGTCGCCTGATGCGTTTAATACCATCAAGTTGAATAGTTTTACTGCGCATAATGAGGTCAATATTCCGTTTAATGCGCTATTCGATCAGGTGGCGACCATCGGCATCGAGTGGAACGAGCAGAAAATGAAGGATCCGGTGTCGAATACGCAGACCACCACTGAAGCCGGCAGCATTGGTTCGCTGAGCAGCAGCGGGCGCAGCGACAAGACATCCGCCCGTCTGGCGTCGGCGTTTGTAGAGGACAATATCCAACTGACGCCAAGCACGGCGCTGACGCCGGCGCTGCGTCTCGATCACCATAGCTCGGCGGGCACCAACTGGAGTCCGTCATTGAACCTGTCTCAGGAACTGGGAGAGGATTACACCCTGAAGCTGGGTATCGCCCGGGCTTACAAGGCGCCGAACCTGTATCAGACCAACCCTAACTATATCCTCTACAGCCGCGGCCAGGGGTGTTACGGCGGCAGCTCACAGAGCTGTTACCTGCTCGGCAATGAAGATTTGAAAGCGGAAACCAGTCTGAATAAAGAGATTGGTCTGGAGTTCCACCGCAACGGCTTGACGGCGGGCATTACCTATTTCCACAATGATTACCGCAATAAGATTGAGTCCGGCTTGTCGCCGATTGGTCAGGCCGTCGGAGGAAGCAATCCCGCTTACGCCAATGCCAATATTTTCCAATGGGGAAATATCCCGAAAGCGGTGGTGCAGGGGCTGGAAGGTAGCCTGAACGTTCCGGTAACGGAGAGCATCAACTGGCGTAACAATCTGACGTGGATGCTGGAATCGAAAAATAAAACCACCGGCGATTATCTCTCCATCACGCCGGAGTTTACTCTGAACTCATCGGTTGAATGGCAGGCGACGGAACAGCTTTCCTTCCTGGCGGATGTCACCTGGTATGGTCGGCAGAAACCTAAAAAGTATGACTATAACGGCAACCGGGTGACCGGCAGCGCCAGTGATGAACTCAGTCCATATGCGTTATTCGGTCTGAGCACCACCTATGAATTTAATAAATATGTGAGCGTAACAGGCGGCGTGGACAATCTGCTGGACAAGCGCCAGTTCCGCGCCGGCAACGCGCAGGGGGTGAATAATATCGCCGGCGCGGGCGCAGCCACCTATAACGAACCGGGCAGAACCTTTTTCGTTAGTCTGAACACGCGCTTCTAAGCGACGCCGGGCGACCAGCGCCAGGGGAATCACATGATCGTTTCCGGTGCGGGTATTCCACACCGGATTTTTTATTTGGCAGCGCGGTCGTCGGCATAAATAATAAGAAGAAATAAGGGAGGATGGGTGTACCAGCTACGCAATACTCGTGATGAAATATTCGATTCGGCGGCATGCGGGCGCTATCGCGTGCTCTCTTTTTGCCCTGCAAGCGCGCCGCCGCCGCAGGGATGGCCGGTAATCTACCTGCTGGACGGCGCCCGCTATTTCCCCGTCGCCGTGTCGCTGATGGATGCGCTGGCCGGCCCGCGCTGCGGCATGACGCCGGGGATTATCGTCGCGTTGGATTATGAAGGGCCGACCCGACGCGAACGGGACTATCGTCCCGCCGTCGCACGCATCGTGCCGGAGGCAAACCCGGCGGGCGGTTATTATCCGTCCGGCATGGCGGGCGATGCGGCAGGGTTCCGTCGCTTTATGCAGGCGGAGTTAAAACCTTTTATCGCCGCCGGCTATGCCGTCGACAGCCGGCGCGAAGCCCTGTTCGGCCATTCCTACGGCGGTTTGTTTACCGTCGATACGCTGTTTGCCGCGCCAAACGCATTTCAGCATTTTTATGCCTCCAGCCCGTCCGTCTGGTGGAATGGCGGCTATCTTATGCAGCAGGTCGAACCCTTTCTGGCAACCAGTGCATTACAAAGGATGCGGCCGATCAGTCTGGCGCTGTCGGTGGGAGAATATGAACAGTCTCTGGAGCGCTGGGAGTTGGGTTTGCCGGACGCTCAGCGTCAGGCGTTGCGTCAGCATCGTCATCAGCGGCGGATGGTCGACGGGATCCGGGAACTGGCCTGGACGTTGCAAAAACGTTCGCCCAATTTACGCGTAACGCTGGATATCTATCCGCAACAGTCGCATCAATCCGCGCCCTTGTTCGCGTTACAGCATGCGCTGCGTACCCATTTTCAACAGGATTTGCCCGCGGGCGAATAATGCCCGGCCGCAAGACCGGCGATTATCGCCCGCGCATGACGCCCTGCGCTCAGGATACCGTCGCCGCCAGTTGCGGCACCGCCTGCGCGTTTGATTTTACCTCGCCGTGCGTTTGCTGCTGCTCCAGTTGGAAAATGGCGACGGCCTGCATTAACTGGCGCGCCTGTTCTTCCAGCGAGGCGGCCGCGGCGGCCGATTGTTCCACCAGCGAGGCGTTCTGTTGCGTCACGCCGTCCATTTCCGTCACCGCCTGACTGACCTGGCTGATGCCCTGGCTCTGTTCGTCCGAGGCGGCGGCGATCTCCGCCATCAGATCGTTCACCTGTTTGATGGAGGTAATCACGTCATCCATCACGTTGCCGGTGCGCGCCACCTGTTTGGCGCCCGCATCCACACGCTCGACGGATTCCGCAATCAGTCCTTCAATCTCTTTCGCCGCCTGAGCGCTTTTCTGCGCCAGATTACGCACTTCGCCGGCCACCACGGCGAATCCGCGCCCCTGCTCGCCGGCGCGCGCGGCTTCGACGGCGGCGTTCAGCGCCAGAATATTGGTCTGGAAGGCGATGCTGTTGATCATACCGGTGATTTCATTGATTTTACGCGAGCTGGTGGCGATGCTACCCATGATCTCGCCGAGTTCGCGCCCCATTTCCCAGCTCTGCTTCGCCACCGAGGTAGCTTTCTCCGCCAGCCCGGTAGCCTGATGCACATTGTCGGTATTATGTTTTACCGTGGTACCCAATTGTTCCATGCTGGCGGCGGTTTCCTGCAACGCGGCGGCCTGCTGTTCGGTGCGAGAAGAGAGGTCGTTGTTGCCTGCGCTGATCTCCGCCGCGCCCTGATAAATGGAATCCGCGCTGTTGCGAATGGTGGTCACCGTGATTTTCAGGCTCTCCTGCATGTCGCGCAGATAGGGGATTAACTGTCCGGCATCATTACGGCCGAAGTCTTCCAGCGCATGATCCAATTTTCCCTCAGCCAGCGTGCGGAAATGATCCCGGATGCGCACCAGAGGCTTGACGATAAAGCCCGTCAGGTAGCGATCGGTCAGCAGCAGAATGACGACGCCCGCGATCATCGCCGCAATCAGGATCTTTTTACACCAGTCGACCAGCGTATAGACGTGTTGTACGGTGGCGTTATCCGAGGCGATAGTCTGATAGTTGCCCGCCGCGGCGATAAACGCTTCGTTCAATGCTTGAAAATCGTCGCGGAACAACCGTCGGTATTCGGCGAATCTTTTCTCCAGCAGGGCGGTCATCATCGGCTGTAGACCCTGATCGATCAGTTTGCTCCATGAGGCGACGACCTCATCGACGATGAGCCGATCGATGTTGGTATGAGCCTGACCTTTGAATTTTTCGAGATTCTCCTGACTGCTTTTCAGCGCGGTATCGGCCGATGTCACGGTGGCGTCGATATCATCCAGTTTGCCGCTTTGCATCAGCGTCATTGCCCGGTTAATGCGGATCACCGAGCGCAGCGCCTGATCGGTGCCGTTCGTCAGGGTATTTAAGGACGCCACCTGCGTATTGCCGAGCGTCAGGTAATGGGTAGCCTGATTAAGCGATGACAGCGTAAACCACGATACGCCGCCCCACAGCAGTAGAAAAAGACTGAGAATAACCAACAAAACCTTTCTGATCGTAACATTCCGTAAAAAGGACATATGCACTCCCAAGCGTTGATATCAACCTGCCCATTAGGAAACTATCGGCAAGCGGGCGAATAGTTTGCATATTGATTTATTATGGCGTTCAGGTCGTTATTCCCTGCATACCGCTCATTGCCGCCGCGCGGGACGGCTTCAGCCGCGGCTTGATAGCGCCATAATTTATGGTCGATTTTACCGCTAACATGTTAATCTTCGGACGTTGGTCGTTATCGGATCCGCGTGATATCCGGCGGTTAAAATTAATGTAATGTTGCGATTGTGTTAATTAATTAACATTCAATTCAAATTCTGATATGCTGACAAGGCTGAACCGGGCGCTCTCTTACCTTACATCCCGTGCCGGAATACCGGCATGAACATTAGAATCTGGGACAAGAGCACCGGGCATAATGAAGACAATGAGAGCGAGGAGAAAGTCGTGCTAGAAGAATATCGTAAGCACGTGGCCGAGCGGGCTGCACAGGGAATTGTTCCCAAGCCGTTGGACGCCGTACAGATGGCGGCGCTGGTTGAGTCATTAAAACATCCGCCGGCCGGCGAAGAGGACGTTTTACTGGATCTGCTGATTAATCGTGTTCCCCCCGGCGTTGATGAAGCGGCATACGTTAAAGCCGGCTTTCTGGCCGCCATTGCCAAAGGCGAAGCCTCTTCCCCGTTGATCGATCCTGAAAAAGCCGTTGAACTGCTCGGCACCATGCAGGGCGGTTATAATATTCATCCCCTGATTGATGCGCTGGACAGCGACGCGCTGGCGCCGATTGCCGCGAAAGCGCTGTCGCACACGCTGCTGATGTTTGACAACTTCTATGACGTGGAAGAAAAGGCCAAAGCCGGCAACGCCTATGCGAAGCAGGTGATTCAGTCCTGGGCCGACGCCGAGTGGTTCCTTTCCCGTCCCGCCCTGGCGGAAAAAATTACCGTTACCGTCTTCAAGGTGACCGGCGAAACCAACACCGATGACCTGTCGCCGGCGCCGGATGCCTGGTCGCGCCCGGATATTCCGCTGCACGCGCTGGCGATGCTGAAAAACGCCCGCGAAGGCATCGAACCCGATCAGCCTGGCGTGGTCGGCCCGATCAAACAGATTGAAGCGCTGAATAAGAAAGGCTTCCCGCTGGCCTATGTCGGCGACGTGGTCGGCACCGGTTCTTCCCGTAAATCCGCCACCAACTCCGTGTTGTGGTTCATGGGCGACGACATTCCCCATGTGCCGAATAAACGCGCCGGCGGGGTGGTGCTGGGCGGCAAAATCGCGCCGATCTTCTTCAACACCATGGAAGATGCCGGCGCATTGCCGATTGAGGTGGATGTCGGCGATCTGAACATGGGCGATGTGATTGATATCTATCCCTATCAGGGCGAAGTCCGCCGCCATGATACCGGCGAGGTGCTGGCGACCTTCGAACTGAAAACCGACGTGCTGCTGGATGAAGTGCGCGCCGGCGGCCGTATTCCGTTGATTATCGGCCGCGGGCTGACGTCAAAAGCGCGTGAATCCCTGGGATTGCCGAACAGCGACGTATTCCGGGTGGCGAAAGCGGTGGCCGACAGCAACAAAGGCTTCTCGCTGGCGCAGAAAATGGTGGGTCGCGCCTGCGGCGTCGATGGTATTCGTCCGAACGAGTATTGCGAGCCGAAAATGACCTCCGTCGGTTCTCAGGATACCACCGGGCCGATGACCCGTGATGAGCTGAAAGATCTGGCCTGCCTGGGTTTCTCGGCCGATCTGGTGATGCAGTCGTTCTGCCACACCGCCGCTTATCCGAAGCCGGTGGATGTGACGACGCACCATACGCTGCCCGACTTCATTATGAACCGCGGCGGGGTATCGCTGCGTCCGGGAGATGGGGTGATCCACTCCTGGCTTAACCGCATGCTGCTGCCGGATACCGTCGGCACCGGCGGCGACTCCCATACCCGCTTCCCGATCGGCGTCTCCTTCCCGGCCGGCTCCGGGCTGGTGGCGTTTGCCGCCGCCACCGGCGTGATGCCGCTGGATATGCCGGAATCCGTGCTGGTGCGCTTTAAAGGCAAGATGCAACCGGGCATCACCCTGCGCGATCTGGTACACGCGATCCCGCTGTATGCGATTAAGCAAGGGCTGCTGACCGTCGAGAAGAAAGGCAAAAAGAACATTTTCTCCGGACGTATCCTGGAGATCGAAGGGTTGCCGGATCTGAAGGTGGAGCAGGCGTTCGAACTGACCGACGCCTCGGCGGAGCGTTCCGCCGCCGGTTGTACCATCAAGCTGGATAAAGCGCCGATCATCGAGTATCTGAACTCCAACATCGTGCTGTTGAAGTGGATGATTTCCGAAGGGTATGGCGATCGTCGTACGCTGGAGCGACGCATCCAGGGGATGGAAAAATGGCTGGCCGATCCGCAATTGCTGGAAGCGGACGAGGATGCGGAATACGCCGCGGTGATCGATATCGATCTGGCGGAAATCAAAGAGCCGATCCTCTGCGCGCCGAACGATCCGGACGATGCGCGTCTGCTGTCCGAGGTGGCCGGCGAGAAGATCGATGAAGTGTTTATCGGTTCCTGTATGACCAATATCGGTCACTTCCGCGCCGCCGGTAAACTGCTGGATAGCCATAAGGGCCAGTTGCCGACCCGCCTGTGGGTAGCGCCGCCGACCAAAATGGATGCCGCGCAGCTGACCGAAGAGGGCTACTACAGCGTGTTCGGCAAGAGCGGGGCGCGTATCGAGATCCCCGGCTGCTCGCTGTGTATGGGCAACCAGGCGCGCGTGGCCGACGGCGCGACGGTGGTCTCCACTTCGACGCGCAACTTCCCGAACCGTTTGGGAACCGGCGCCAATGTTTATCTGGCTTCCGCGGAGCTGGCGGCGGTGGCTTCGCTGCTGGGACGTCTGCCGACGCCGGATGAATACCAGACCTACATGGAGCAGGTGGATAAAACCGCGCTGGATACCTACCGCTATCTGAATTTTGACCGTCTGGATCAGTATACCGAGAAAGCGGACGGGGTGATTTTCCAGACCGCGGTGTAAATCGCGATAGTCGGTTTCTGCCTGATGACCCTGACCCCACCCCGGCCCTCCCCTTCGCAGGGGAGGGAGAATGCCCCTCCCCCTGACAAGCTGTCTCTTATACACAAATACGGGAGTGCTGACGGGGTTGGTTGTTACGCGGCGTAAAAAATTATGCAGCGGTGGACTTGGCCGCCGAGCGAGCCGCATGGATGCGGCGAAAGCCAGTGCCGCGTCGGGAACGCGTCACTGGCGGCTCGAATAGCGGTCAAGAACACCGATGGCACCGCGCAGCGGCATAATTTAGCCGCAAGCCCAGGTTCATAGGGGGCTGGCGCTTGAGCCCCCTATGTCGGGCGCGTGCTACGACGTAGCATGGAAATGGCGGCATTGTGGCGCACGAAACTGCCTCTGAGTCCGCATAAAAATGTGACTAAGAGACAGCTGACAAGGGGGAGGCCGGGAGGGGGTCATCACACCCTTGCGCCAAACTTCAATCAGCAATCTCAGAGGCCGTCAGGCCTCTTTTACCTTCCTCCGTAGCCGCATATAACTTTCCGTTACTGGATTAGTGCCTAATGGTATGACGATCCCGCACGCAATGGCGTGCCTTCCCCGGCGTATTTGCTCAATATATGGCTCGTGGTGGTCTCATATTATCGATAAGGTCTCTGATAACTCATCTGGGTTAAGCCGTAAGGAAAATGCTATGCCAAGTTTATTTGATCCGATCAAGATCGGCGCCATTCCGTTATCCAATCGTCTTGTTATGGCGCCGCTCACCCGTATGCACGCTTTTGAACAACGCATTCCCGGCGCGCTGTCGCTGGAATACTACGTTCAGCGGGCCAGCGCCGGTCTGATTTTGACCGAAGCCACCGCCATCACGCCGCAAGCGGTGGGGTATCCCAATACGCCGGGCATCTGGTCGGAAGCGCAGATCGCAAGCTGGAAAAAGATTAATGACGCGGTGCATCAGGCCGGCGGAAAAACGGTGATTCAGCTATGGCACGTCGGGCGTATTTCCGATCCGCTTTATCTGGATGGCGAATTGCCGGTCGCGCCCAGCGCCATTGCGCCGGAAGGCCATGTCGCCACCATCCGTCCGTATAAACCGTATGTGGTGCCGCGCGCGCTGGAAACGGCGGAAATCGCCGGACTGGTGGCGGATTTCCGTCAGGCGGCGGTAAATGCCGAACGCGCCGGCTTTGACGGCGTGGAAATCCATGCCGCCAATGGCTATCTGTTCGATCAATTCCTGCATGACGGCTCCAATAAACGAACGGACCAATATGGCGGCTCCATCGCCAATCGCGCCCGTTTCCTGCTGGAGACGGTGGATGCGATACTGGAGGTCTGGCCGGCGGATCGGGTAGGGGTGCATCTGAACACCATGTCCGACACCCATTCCGTGCAGGATTCCAATCCGCAGGCGCTATTCGGCTATGTGGCCGAACAATTGAATGAGCGGCATCTGGCGTTTATCTTCGTCCGTGAGACGCTGGAGACGCCTAACCGCATTCTGCCGCTGATTCGCGAACGGTTTGCCGGCGCGCTGATTGCCAATGACGGTCTGACGCGGGAGTCTGCCGAGCAACTGATCGCCAACGGTGAAGCGGATGCGGTGTCTTTCGGCCGGCTGTATATCGCCAATCCGGATCTGGCGGCGCGTTTTCGTCGTGATGCGCCGTTGAATGCGCTGAATAGCGCGACCATCTACAGCGCCGACGCTACCGGATACACCGACTACCCGACGCTGGAGCAGACCGAAGGCTAAGCGTCGTCCCGCCGTTTTTTCTGAGCGACCGCCTAGGCGGTCGGCTTCAGGTCGCCGATGTTATCCGGCACCGGATGGTAGCGCCCGCAGGGTACAATCAGCGGCGTATGGGACACCGGGTCGTCAACGATGATGCACGACATGCCGAACACCTGTTTGATCAGTTCGGCGCTGATAATCTCGGCGGGTTTCCCCTGCGCCATAATCTTGCCGTCGCGCATGACGATCAGATGATCGGCGTAACGGCAGGCCTGATTCAGATCGTGCAGCACCGCCACCAGCGTGCGGCCATGCTGTTGGTGCAGATCGCGAAACAGGTCGAGCAGGTCAATCTGGTGCGCCATATCCAGCCAGGTGGTGGGTTCGTCCAGCAACAACAGCGGCGTTTGCTGCGCCAGCACCATGGCTATCCAGACCCGCTGGCGCTGCCCGCCGGATAACTCATCCACGCTGCGTTCGGCCAGAGCATGCACGTTGGTGGCGCGCATCGCCTGTTCCACCGCCTCCTGATCCGCGGTATTCCACTGTCGCAGCAGGCTTTGATGAGGATAACGTCCGCGCGCCACCAGGTCCGCCACCGTGATGTTATCCGGCACGATGGCCTGCTGCGGCAGCAGGCCGATTTGCCGGGCCAGCGCTTTGGTGGGAAGTTGGCGGATATTTTTACCGTCCAGCAGCACCTCGCCCGACAGCGGTTTCAGTAGTCGGCACAGCGCCCGCAGCAGGGTGGATTTGCCGCAGGCGTTAGGGCCGATAATCACGCTGAATTGATTATCCGGGATTGCGACGCTCAATGCTTGCGCGATGATTTTTTTATCGTACGCGAGCGTCAGGTTGTTAGCATGCAAGAGATGCGTCATCAATATGATTACCCTTCAGGATGGTTAACGACGAGCTTCACGGATCAGCAGCCAAATCAGATAAATTCCGCCGATGCTGACCGTCACCGCGCCCACCGGAAGCTGAATATCGGCAAAGGCGTTCTGGGCGGTAATATCCGCCGCCAGCAGCAAGATGGCGCCGACCATCGCGGCGGAGAACAACGGCGTTCCGCTGGCGCGGGTCATGCGCCGGGCTATCTGCGGCGCGGCAAGCGCGATAAAGGATATCGGTCCGGCGGTGGCGGTGGCCACGGCGGTCAGACTGATGCCGAACAGCATCAGCCACAGACGGCTGGCCTCGGCGTTAACGCCAAGCGACCTGGCGCTGTCGTCGCCCATCTCCAGCAGTTGCAGCCGTTTTCCCATTAGCAGCGCGGCGACGATGGCCAGGGGAATGATAAACAGGGCGGGCCGGATTTTCGTCCAGGTCATGCCATTGAGCGATCCGGTTCCCCATAGCGCCGCCGTCATCACGCTTTCCAACGCGCCGGTAATGATAAGCCAGGTATTGAATGCAACCAGAATCGCGCTGATGGCGATGCCGACGATAATTAAGCGAAAGCCGACGATACCGCCGCGCCAGGCCAGCAGATAGACCAATGCCGCGGTGGCGATGCCGCCCAGCATCGCGCCGCTGGCGATCTGGTAGTCGCTGCCGTGCAGCAGAATGATAACCAGCAACGCGCCGGTATAGGCGCCGGAATTAAACCCGATGATATCCGGGCTGCCCAGCGGGTTACGGATAATCGACTGGAAAATCGCGCCGCTGACGCCCAGCGCGGCGCCAAGCAACAGCGCGACAATCGCCCGGGGCGCGCGCCACTGCGTGACGACGGTGACGACGCCGGGCTCGCCATGACCGGTGAAGGCCCGCCAGACGTCGAACGGCGACAAGGACAAGGTGCCGAGGCTAACCGCCAGGGTAAGCAGCAGCAGGCTTAACAGCAGCAGTATACTGTTGATGGTCAGCACGCGCAGCGGCAGGCGGCCATAGCGATTTCCCGACGGGCCACGGAGGCGCTGGGTTCTGGTGTTCATATTGCGTTTCCTTACACTTTGCGCCGACGAACCAGCCAGATCAGCACGGGCGCGCCGATGAAGGCGGTGACAATCGACACCCGCAATTCGCCGGGAACCAGTAAACGGCCGGTGATATCGGCGCACAGCAGCAGCACCGGCGCAAATAGCAGGGAATAGATCAGAATCCAGCGCTGATCCGGCCCCGCCCACCAGCGGGCGATATGCGGGATCATCAGCCCGACAAAACCAATCGGCCCGACCAGCGCGGTGGCGGAACCGCACATCAGCATGATCGCCAGCACCGCGACCACACGTATCAGCGCCACGCGGGTGCCTAGCGCGGTCGCGACATCTTCCCCCATGCTGAGCGCATTCAGCGAGCGGGATGCCGCCAGCGCCAGTCCGCAGCCCAGCAAGATGGTCGGCGTGACCAGGGCGATATGGCGCAGGGAGCGAATATCCAGCGTGCCGGCTTCCCAGATTCTCATCTGGTCGAACGCATCGGGATTCAGCAGTGAGATTGATGAGGTGAGGCCCGTCAGGACGGCGCTTAACGCCACGCCGGCCAGCGTTAAGCGAACGGGATTGATACGGCCGCCGCTGAGCGTGCCGATGATCCAGACCATCAGGCTGGCCGCCAGTACGCCCAGCCAGGCGAATCCGAGCCAGGCGGCCATGCCATGAATGCCGAACCAGGTAATGCCGATCACGATGGCGAAGCTGGCGCCGGCGTTGACGCCGAGGATGCCGGGATCGGCAAGCGGATTGCGCGTCAGCGCCTGAATTACCGCGCCCGCGCCGCCTAGCGCCATACCGACGATAATACCCGCCAGCGTACGCGGCAGCCGGGCGTGAAGAATAATGGTGCTGTCCGCATTGTCGATCTGTCCGGTCAGGCTCATCCAGACTACTTCCGGCGAAATGGGTTTGGCGCCGAGCATCAGGCTGGCGACGGCGCTGACGGCGATAAGCGTCAGACACAGGATGATGCCGGATAAGCGTCTTATGCCAGGGGGATTGGAAGGACTCGACATATTCTTGACGGCTTCAGGATGGGGATATGACATCACGCAATGAGCGCTCCCTTCATTAAAGAATAAATATAATAATTATTATCATTATAACTATGCTAGCACGCGTCATTCAGCAAATACATTGACCTAAACCCGGTGTTTGGCTGCGCCGGGGTTCGGCCACGGGCATAATCCCCGGCGCGCTGCGATGGTCCGGCAGCGGGAATCGGCGGCTAAGACTTGGGGAAATAACGCTCAATGCTATCCAGCATGTTATTGGCGCTGTAATAATCCAGCCGGAAGGTATCCAATCCCAGAGCCCACACGTGATTTTTCACCACTGGTTCCAGGTGGCTAAGGAAAGGATTGCCTATCACTTTATAAACCGTTCTCTCGTCCGCGGAAAACAGCAGCAACGATTTGCCGTTAAGGCTATCGGCCATGTTCTCGCCGGAGATTTGGATAATATCCTGACGCTTGCCCTGCGAGGTTTCCGCTTTGATCCCCTTCGGCAGCGCGGCGAGCTGAAATCCCAATTCTTTCAGCAACTGTCCTTGCGCCGATGCGCCGGTCCAGAGATTCACGCCGCGGCCGTCCTCATAGTACACCAGCGCGGAAACCGGCTGCGGCGGCAGTTGAATGGCCTGTTTGACGGCGAGCACCCGCTGTTCGAACTGGCTAACGATACGTTGCGCATCGGCCTCATGACCGGTTACCTCGCCAAGCTGCTGCGCCAACTGTTGCCAGCTTTTATCGCCGTAATCGATGACCAGCGTCGGGGCGATCGCGGACAATTGCTCGTACAGCTTGAGCGCCGAATCCCCTCCGGTGGCGGCAATGACGATCAGGTCGGGCGCCGTGGCGGCGATGGCTTCGGCGTTCGGCTCCGTGACGTAAAGCGGTTTTACGCCGCGTTCTTTGGCCTGCTGACTCCACTGCGAAAAGAATCCCTGACTATCCGCCACCGCGCTGCGCGGGCTGGTGGCGCCAGAGCCAATCAGCGGCGCATTGATGGCGAGTAGCGTTCCGCTGATGGTTACGCTGGTGGAGACAATCCGCTGTGGCGGCTGTTGCAGCGTCAGCGGGCCTTTGAGGGTCTGTACGGTTCGGGGCCAGCCGTCATGAGGCTGGCCGGCGGATGCCGGCGGCGAGGCGTCCTGCGTGTCGCAGCCGCTGATAAGCATGCTGACCAACAAACCGAATACCAGCACGAATAGGTTATAAATATGCTGCCGACCTTTTTGCATAGCCGTATGACTCCTTTACGGACTGCGAATAACGGATGTGGTAGAGGAGGTTAGCGGTAATGCTTCTCATATACAACAATACGTGACGGCATGCCGGGGAAACGAGCCCTTCGGGTCGTCACCTGCGACGTTAAAAATTGCTCCT
Source organism: Brenneria sp. g21c3 (assembly GCF_040240345.1). Classification (NCBI taxonomy): domain Bacteria; kingdom Pseudomonadati; phylum Pseudomonadota; class Gammaproteobacteria; order Enterobacterales; family Pectobacteriaceae; genus Brenneria; species Brenneria sp. g21c3. The sequence goes on from NZ_JBEIAB010000002.1 coordinate 321,533, forward strand.
GGCAATTTTTTATAGCGGGCTATCCCTGCCCGCCACCCTTCGGGCCGTCGCAAGCAACGTTAAAAATTGCTCCTGGCAATTTTTTATAGCGGGCTATCCCTGCCCGCCACCCTTTGGGTCGTCGCAAGCGACGTTAAAAATTTCTCCCGGAAATTTTTTCTTGCGAGCGTGTTTGCAGGGTGGGGCGTATTACCTTTACCCGCGAGCGGCAGGCGCTATCGTGGCGTTTTTAGGGACGCCATTCGCCAGGGACGACATGCAATCACATGATAAGGTATTCAAACTTTTTCTCAGCGATATTGCTGTGGCGCGGGATTTTCTGTCCATCCATCTGCCGCCGGATATAGGTGAACGCTGCGATTTCAACACGCTGCAACTGGAGTCAGCCTCGTTTGTGGATGAAGCGCTGCGCGCCCGGGTATCCGATATGCTCTATTCGCTGCAAACCACTGCCGGAACCGGCTATATCTACTGTTTGATTGAGCATCAGAGCAAACCGGAAAACATGATGGCATTCCGCCTGATTCGTTACTGTCTGGCGGCGATGCAGCAACATCTTGAACAGGGCCATGATCAGTTGCCGCTGGTGGTGCCGCTGCTGTTCTATCAGGGAGAACGCAGTCCGTATCCGTACAGCCTGCGCTGGCTGGATGCCTTTGATGATCCGGTTTTGGCGACCCGGATATACAGCAAGGCTTTTCCGCTGATTGATCTGACTGTGACTTCTGATGAGGAGATTAAAACCCACCGGCGGGCGGCGTTGCTGGAGTTGGTGCAAAAGCATATCCGTACGCGGGATATGCTGGAACTGGCGCGAGATATCGGGTTATTATTTGAACGCTGGCAGGTGCCGCTGAGGCAGAAAAAGGCGTTGCTGTACTACATCGCGCAAACCGGCAATACATCCAGACCAGCCGATTTTATCGAAATAGTGGCGGAGCCGTTGTCAACGGATCGGGAGGAGATAATGACGATTGCGCAGCAGCTGAAACAAATTGGATTTGAAGAGGGGTTGCAGGCCGGAGTAATACAGGGAAGAGAGCAAGGCATAGAACAAGGTATAGAGCAAGGTATGAAAACCAGCGCGCGGCAGATTGCGCGCCAGTTACTGCTGACCGGCATGGCGCGCGAGCAGGTTCAGCAAATTACCCGGCTTTCCGACGAGGAGATGGCGCAGTTGGCGCTCTCCGCTAACGAAAACTGACGGCTCGCCATCCGCAGGACTTGATAGTGCGCTTGATTTTGACGTTATCTCTGTTGACGAACGTATTTTCCCAGAAACGGCGCGGTAATCGATGTGGGCGAGGCCAGCATGTCCGCAGGCGTTCCCGAGAAAATGATTTTTCCCCCTTGTCTGCCTGCGCCGGGTCCCATTTCGATCAGCCAGTCGGCGTGGGCGATTACCGCCAGATTGTGTTCCACGGCGATAACGGTATGCCCTTTTCGGGTCAGATCATCGAACACCTTCAGCAGGCGTTCAATATCCGCTATATGCAGCCCGGCGGTCGGTTCGTCAAAAATATACAGATTGCCGTTTTCTTTCAGTTGGGCGGCCAGCTTCAGACGCTGGCGTTCTCCGCCGGAAAGCGTAGTGAGCCGTTGCCCGAGTTGGATATATCCCAGCCCGACGCGTACCAAGCGTTGTAAAGGCGCGACGATATCTTCCTGTCCGGAAAAATAATGCACGGCTTCGATAACCGGTAAGGACAATACCCCGGCAATGTTGTAACCGCGCCAATTCACCGCTCGGGCCGCCTCATTGAATCCTGTCCCTGCGCAGGCTTCACAGGGCGTTTCCACATCGTCCATAAACGCCAGATCGGTTTGCACCTGGCCCAGCCCTTTGCATAACGGGCAAGCGCCCTGCGCATTGTGGCTGAAAAGAGCGGCCGGTTTCCCGCTGGTGCGGGCGAACAGCGCTCTGACCGGGTCAAGCGCGCCAAGATAACTGATGATGGAGGCACGCCGCGTCCCGCCCAGCGCGCGTTGATCGATAAGGACGGCATGCGGGTAATAACGGGGCAGCAGGCGATTGACCAGCGTACTTTTGCCGGAGCCAGCGACCCCGGTCACGACGGTGAAAACGCCGGTCGGCACAGAGACGCTAAGGTGATTCAGGCTATACAGCGAGACATCGTGCAATGACAGTTGGCCGGTAGGGCGACGAACGTTGGTTTTGATCTTTGCCGGGCGGGACAAACAGCGGCCGGTCAGCGTATCAGCGCGACGCAGACCGGAATACGTTCCCTGATAGACGATATTTCCTCCCTCCGCGCCGGCTTTCGGGCCCATATCCACCACCCGATCGGCAATGGCGATGACGTCCGGATCATGTTCCACCACCAGCACGGTATTGCCTTTATCACGCAGCCGGCGCAGCAACGTATTCAACTGATGCACGTCGCGGGGATGCAGCCCCGCGCTGGGCTCATCGAAAATATAAGCGATATCGGTCAGGCTGCTGCCCAGATGGCGCACCATTTTTACCCGCTGCGATTCTCCCCCGGACAGGCTGGCGGTTTCCCGATTCAGGCTCAGGTAGTCCAGCCCGATGGCGACCATTTGTTCCAGCCGCTCAGCGATGGCGGCGATCACGGTGGCGACGGGCGCGGCCTTGATGCTGCGGATGAATGGCAACAGATCGGATACTTCCATGGCGGCGCAATCGGCAATGGATTGACCCGCTATCCGACAAGACAGGATGCTTGGGTTGAGTCGCGCGCCATTGCAGTCCGAGCAGGTCTGGCGGACGAGCACGCGAGCCAGACCTTGGCGTTCCGCCTGCGTCAGTCGGCTGGGTTCGTGATCCAGATAGGCGCGGCGAAAGCGCGGCAGCACGCCCTGAAAGCGCGCGCTGGCGGGCCAGCCCGGCAAAGGATGGGACACCGGCAGATCGTCGGCGGACAGCAACATTTGCCATTCCGCTTCGCTGTAATCCTTCAATGGTTTGTCGCAATCGAACAGGCCGGAACAGGTGTAACGTTTCCAGCGGAAAGTCCCGGGGGCAAAGGTGGAAAAGCGGATTGCCCCCTGATTCAGCGACTTGCTGCGATCGAACAAGCGCTCAAGATCGAGATGATTGACGACGCCCAATCCTTCGCACGTTGGACACATGCCCTGCGGATGATTAAAGGAAAAGACGTTGGCATAGCCGACGAACGGCTGCCCGGCCCGTGAAAATAGCAGCCTCAACAGCGGTTGGATATCGGTGACGGTGCCGACGGTAGAGCGTGCGTTGCCGCCTAACGGCTTTTGGTCGACAACGATGGAGGCGGGCAGGTTGCGCAGGGCGTCGGCCTGCGGCTGACCGTAGTGCGGCAGCCGATGGCGGACGAAAGCGCTATGGCTTTCGTTAAGCTGCCGCTGTGATTCGGCGGCGATGGTGTCAAAAACCAGGGATGACTTGCCGGAGCCGGATACGCCGGTGAAGACGGTGATGCGGTGTTTCGGGATGCTCAGGCTCACATCACGCAGATTATTGTTACGGGCGCCGATGATCTCAATATCCCGGTAATCTGTTTTTTCATGACTCATGAGCGATTTGTCTCATGCAGATCGGGACTCTCCAGCGCTACGCTGGCTTTGTCGCATAATTCGCTGAAGATGGCCTGCTCGCCCGGCGTCAGGGCCGCCATCACCCGTTGCGCCGCATCCTGACGGCCAATCGCGGCGCGCGCCAGAAAGTCCAGCCCGTGTTCGGTCAGGAGCGTAACTTGTTCGCGGCGATCGCCGTCGGCGGACGCCTGAGTCACCAGATCCAGATCTTTCAGCACCCGTAAGGCTTTGGAGACGCCGCTTCGGGCAATACCCAGCCGCTCGCTTAACTGCGTCGGCGTCGCCGCGCCGTGCAGGCGCAATAGCTCAAGGATATCGTACTGTCCCCAGGTTACGGTTTCCGGCGTGTAACGGGAACGACGAGCGACGAGGACGCATTGCAGTCTGGATAAGGCGTTTTCTAACGCTCCCGGCGAACGGGAAGAGTCTGGTATGGTCATGATGGCGAGGTTTTCTTCTGTTAAGTTCCAGGTGGAAATCATATTTGCGATTTATTGGCTTTAATTTAGCAAATTGATTTCTTTTTAGAAAGCATTTGTGGTGTATTCTCCTGATGTGATGGTTGAGGGCCGTCGCAAGCGACGTTAAAAATCGCTCCTGGCGATTTTTTATGACGGGCTATCCCTGCCCGTCACCCTGCGGGCCGTCGCGGGGCGACGTTAAAAATCGCTCCTGGCGATTTTTTATTCGGAGCAATCGGCTTCGCTTAGCATTTTGGCCCGCCCCATCGCCTGGGTACGGCTGGTGACGTCAAGCTTGCCGTAGAGATTCTTTAAGTGCCATTTGACCGTATCAACCGAGATATCCATGCTGCGGGCGATCTCTTTGTTCGAGCGGCCCTGGGCGACCAGCAGCAGCGTCTGATTTTCGCGTTCGGTCAGCGGAGGCAAGGGGCGCCAATCGGCAATCGGGCCGACGTCAATTTGCGGCGCGGCGCGTAACAGATTAGCGATATAGCCGCGCTCGTCGGCGTCCGCCCGGCTCTGCATGTGTTGAAGCAGCGGGTGGATTTCAGCGCCGGCATCCAGCAGGCTGCGCTTCAGATTTTGACTTCTGGCCAGTTTTATCACCGGCGACAGCGCGTCTGCGGACTGCTGCCGCTCGCCTTCCCGCCACCAGGCTACCGCACACAGCGCGCGTAGCCTTAGCGCTTCCAGTATGCAGCGGCGTTCCTCCAGTTGCCGCACCAACGGCCACAGCAGACGCGCCGCCTTACCGGGCAGGCCTTCATCCATCAGTATCAGGGCTTGCGCGGTGAGATGGCTGGTTTGCAGGTAGTTGGCGTGCGGCAAGGTCCGGCGATATTTTTCTCTGAGCGCGGTTAATTGCCCCATCAACTCCCGCGCCTGGCATCGCTGGTTTTGCAGCACGGCGACCCGGATCTGTTCCGCCAGCAGCATGCCTTGCAGCCGCGGCCAGCCCCGGCCGATCACCACCTGTTGCGCGTGTTCCAGCAGCACTTTGGCCTGTGCCGGGTCGTGCGGCAAGGCGCGCCGGACCAGCGCCCGATAGGCGCTTAGCAAGGCGTCCGGCGGCGCGAAAATATCGATTTTGGCTAAATGCGGAGCGACCTGCGAATCCAGCAGCAGGACGTTGTCCTCTTCATAATGAATTTCCGCCAGCAGGGCCTGTAACGTCGCGCTGCCGCAGGAGTCGACGCCGGTCAGACGCTCGGCCTGCTTTAATGCCTGCCGGTAATATACTTCGCCGGTGCGTAAATCCGCCTGACGCACATGATGGAGCCCCAGAATGAACGCCCGATAGACGCTGACGAATAAATTATCCTGCGGCGCGCAAGGCGAGGGCATATGTTGCTGCACCGCGGCGACGTCCTGATAGCGGTCCTGCACCAGATAGTCGTAGCTGAGGATATTGCACACCAGACCATCCACCCAGCTGTCGCCGCAGGGAACCCGCTTGAGCAGCGGTCTGGCCAAGGCTTCGCTGGTCACAATATCTTCGGCGAACGAGGCGGCGATGGCGCTGATCACCTGCCATTTAATGCGCAACCGTTCGCTTAGCTGATGAAGCGCGAAGCCGGACTGTAGCCGGTTCAGCAGCGCTTTTGCTTCATCAAAACGAAAGTAGTGGGCCAGCGCCCAGGCCAGGTTCAACTGTAGCTCAATGCGTTCTTCGCGGGCGCCCTCGGTTAACGGCAACTGTTGCAGCCAGCGAACCAGCGTATCGAGATCGCCTTCTTCGGCCAGCGATTGCGCGCTCGGCGCGGCGTAGGCGGCGCTGTTGTCCAGCTTGCCCGCCGCCAGCGCATGGCGAATGGCCTCCGCCCAGTAGCCGTTGGCCGCCAGCCAGTTGCTGGCGCGCTCATGCAGTTCGGCGATTTTTACCGGCCCGTTGGCCAGGCGCTCATATTGCGCCTCGGCAAACAGCGAGTGGTAGCGAAACCAGCCCCCCTGCTGGTCCAGCGGCGAAATGAACAGGTTATGCTGTTCGATAAAATGCAGCATCTGTTTACCGTCGCTGCGCAGGGTGACGGCGTTGCATAACTCCGGCGTGAAGCGATTGAGAATCGAGGTCTGTAATAAAAACTGCTGGATTTCCGGCGGCAAGGGATTCAGCACCACTTCCTGTAGATAGCGCGCCATCTGTTTGGCGCCGGCCGGGCCTTCGAGGGTCTGAAACAGGGTGTCGCCGCTGCCGGTCGCGGAGAGCGCGGCTACCTGGATGCCGATGATCCAGCCTTCGGTGATCGCCAACAGCCGCTGGATATCGGCCTGATCGAGATTCTGATGGGCGGTCTCGGCGAAGTACGCCAGAATTTCCGCCGGATTGAAGCGCAGATCGTTGATATCGATCATCACCATCTGGTTGCTCGCCAGCATGCGCATCAGCGGCAACGTCGGCAGGCTGCGGCTTCCCAGCAGCAGGTGCAGGCAGGCCGGCGCGTAGTTTACCAGTTCGTTGATATCCTGCAAAATCACCGGATTACGTATCAGATGAAAGTCGTCGATCACCAGATACAGCGGGGTCTGGCGCTGGCTCAGGCTGTTGATCAGATTGCGGATAAACCCGTCTTCGGTACACAGCGAGGCGCCCGGCGCAATGGGTTCAAGCTGGCTGAACAGCGCGCCGCAATAAGGGTGCAGGGCGGCCAACAGATAGCGGCGGAAATCATGCAGGGCATTGTCCTGTTCGTCCAGACTCAGCCAGGCCACGCAGTTCCCCTGGGAAATCATGTCCTGCTGCCATTGGCTCAGCAGGGTGGTTTTCCCGAATCCGGCGCCGGCGCACACCAGCGCCAGGCTGAGTTGATGAACCCGATCCAGATGAGATAACAGGCGATCGCGGCGTAAAACGGCGCCGGAAGTGCGCGGCGGAGACAGTTTTGTCGCTATCAGCGGCAGTCCGTGGCTGAGCGTAAATGACTTCTGACGATAATCGATGGCTGACGTGAGCGTCGGGTACAAAAGGTTCTCATTCATGGGGCGCGATCCTCATGTGGTCCTGTTGTCCAGGTTGTGATTCGCCGGCGTAATGGCTGCGCTTTTTACCCCCCCAATTTAGCCGCCTTGACTACCCGTTCGGGTAGTTATCCCCGCCGTTTTATCTTTCTATCTTAGTCTCTGGCGAGGGTGGATCCCGTGATAGGGGTCACCGTTAACAACGGTAAAACCAAGCAAATGAGGGCTAAATCATGTCGTTAAGCAAACAGGCGTTATTGCAGGCCTATCGCAAAATGCGCGAGATCCGCGTTTTTGAGGAGCGGCTGCATCAGGAGAACACCACCGGGGATATTCCGGGGTTTATCCATCTGTATAGCGGTGAAGAAGCAATTGCCGTCGGCGTTTGTCAGAACCTGAGCGATCGGGATTATATCGGCTCCACCCATCGCGGACACGGGCATTGCATTGCCAAAGGTTGTGATATTCACGGCATGATGGCGGAAATATTCGGCCGGGAAACCGGGCTGTGCCGGGGGAAAGGCGGTTCGATGCATATCGCCGATTTGAGCAAAGGCATGCTCGGCGCCAATGCGATTGTCGGCGGCGCGCCGCCGTTGGTTATCGGGGCGGCGCTGACGGCGAAAACGCTGGGTACGACGGATGTGGCCGTCTCTTTTACCGGCGATGGCGGCTCCAACCAGGGACTGGTGTTCGAAGCGATCAATATGGCGGTGGTATTACAATTACCCGCCATTTTCGTATTTGAAAACAACGGCTTTGGCGAAGGCACCGGTCATGACTATGCGGTAGCCGGACGGGATATCGCCGGTCGCGCCGGCGGTTTCGGTCTGCCGGCGGTGAAGGTGGACGGCACCGACTTTTTAGCCGTTTACGCCGCCACCGAAGAGGCGGTGCAGCGCGCGCGCAGCGGCGGGGGGCCGAGCGTTATCGAAGCGTTTGCGCCCCGCTGGCACGGGCATTTCGAGGGCGATCCGATGCTTTACCGCCAGGAAGGCGAAGTCGACCGCCTGCGCAAAGAAAAAGATCCCCTGCAAATCTTCAGTAAGCAAGTGAAAAAGCAGATTTCCACCGCCGAACTGGCCGCTATCGACAGCGAGGTTCAGGCGCTGGTGGATGACGCAGTCCTGAAAGCCCGGGCCGCGCCGTTCCCGACGGTGGATCAGGTTCTTACCGACGTTTATGTCTCTTACTGAGGGCTCGACCATGGCAATCAAAACGTATCGTGAAGCGATAAAAGAAGCGCTGGCGCAGGAAATGGAGCGGGATGAACGCGTGGTGCTGATTGGTGAAGATGTGTGCGGCGGTCAGGCGGGGACGGTGGAAGTCGGCGCCCGCGGTGAAGCGATGGGCGGGGTATTGGGCGTCACCAAAGGGCTGTGGACGCAGTTTGGTTCATCGCGGGTGATTGATACGCCGATTACCGAATCCGCCATTATCGGTATGGCGGCGGGGGCGGCGCTGACCGGCTTAAGGCCGGTGGCGGAACTGATGTTTATGGATTTCTTCGGCGTCAGTCACGACATGCTGTACAACCAGGCGGCGAAGTTCCGTTACATGTTCGGCGGCAAGGCCAAGGCGCCGCTGGTGGTGCGCGGGATGATCGGCGCGGGTTTTTCGGCCGCCGCGCAACATTCGCAATCCCCCTATAACATTTTTGCCTCGACGCCCGGTCTGAAAGTGGTGGTGCCTTCCTCGCCCCATGACGCCAAGGGCTTGCTGATCCAGTCCATTCGCGACGACGATCCGGTGATGTTCTGCGAACACAAAATTTTATACGACATCAAAGGCGAGGTGCCGGAACAGGCTTACGCCATTCCGTTCGGCGTCGCCAATTACACCCGCGAAGGCACCGATGTCACTATTATCGCGCTGTCCGCGATGGTGCATAAAGCCAATCAGGCGGCGGATCAGCTGGCTAAAGAGGGGATCTCGGTGGAAGTCGTCGATCCGCGCACCGTCTCGCCGTTGGACGAAGAGGGGATCCTGGAGTCCGTGGCCGCCACCGGCCGCGTGGTTATCGTTGACGAGTCGGCGGCCCGCTTTGGTTTCGCCCACGACGTCGCCGCGCTGATTGCCTCGCAGGCGTTCTATCGGTTGAAAGCGCCGATTGTGATGGTCACGCCGCCCCATACGCCGGTTCCCTTCTCAAACGTGCTGGAACAGGCCTGGATACCCAGCGTCGATCGCATCAAGACCGCGGTTCGTAAAGTGATGGAGGACTGACTATGAGCGCCATTCGGGTAATCGAAGTACCTAAGTGGGGACTGTCGATGGAAGAGGGAACGCTTAATGTCTGGCTGATTAAAGAGGGGGAAAGTTTTACCGCCGGGCAGGAGGTTTGCGAGATTGAATCCAGCAAGATCACCAACGTGCTGGAAGCGCCTTTCGCCGGCGTGCTGCGACGCATTCTGGTACAGCCGGGCGAGACAGTGCCGGTCAGCACGCCGTTGGCGCTGGCGGCCGACGCCGACGTCGGCGATGACGAGCTGGATCGCTTTGTCGCCGAATTGCAAGGCGCTGCCGGCGCCGATAATTCGCCGCCGCCGCAGGCCGTCGCGGCAGATCCGCCGCCAGCGCCGCCGGTTGTTACGCCGCCCGTCGCATCGCCGCCATCCGCCGCCGCTAAAAAGAGCGCTGCGCCGGCAGAGGCCTCCAACGCTTATCAGGTGCCGGCGGCGCTGCTTGGCGACGGCGGACAGGAGAGTTTCGCCACGCCGCGCGCGCGGCGTCTGGCGACCTCGCTTGCCGTCGATCTGAGCAAGATTGCGGGCAGCGGGCGCGGCGGACGCATCTCGATCGCCGATATCGATGCGGCCATCGTGCAGCATGGCGGCAAGGTTAAAACGCCCGAGCGCCAGGCGCGGACGACGCATCAACCGGCGTCGCGTCAGGATGACGGTCAGGTCGCGGCGACGCCGGTCGCCCGCCGTCTGGCCGCCAAACTGGGGATTAATCTGCACGACTGCCGGACGACGGGGAGTCGGGGACGGGTGTGTCAGGCGGACGTCGAACAGGCGGCGGCGCGTTTGGCTATCCCGCTGGCGGGAGAGGAAGCCACGGCGGCAGAAGCAGTGACGCCGGGCTACGAAGTGACGGCCATGAGCGGTATGCGCCGGGCGATCGCCACGCGTTTGCAGGCGTCCAAACGCGATGCGCCGCATTTCCGTCTGCAAGTGGATTTGGCGCTGGATCGTCTGCTGGCGCTGCGTAAAGAGATCAATGCGGCGGTGCCGTCGGTCAAACTCTCGGTCACCGATATGTTGATCAAAGCCTGCGGCCTGGCGCTGGTTAAGGTTCCCGGCGTCAACGCGTTGTTCGATCAGGATCGCCAGACGATCCAGCATTATCACGATGCGGATATTTCGATCGCGGTCGCGCTGCCCGACGGTCTGATCACCCCGATTGTGCGGGCGGCGAACCGCAAGACGCTGGCCGAGATCGCCGGGGAGATGTTAACGCTGGCGACCAAAGCCAGAGCGGGCACCCTGAAGCCGGAAGAGTTCCAGGGCGGCACGTTCAGTATTTCCAATCTCGGGATGCACGGCGTGCGCCAGTTCGACGCCATTATCAATCCGCCGCAGGTGGCGATTCTGGCGATCGGCGCCGGGGAGCGCCGCGTGGTGGCGGAACAGGATCAGATGGTGGTGCGCACATTGATGAGCGTGACCCTGTCCTGCGACCATCGGGTGGTCGACGGCGCCAGCGGAGCCGAGTTTCTTAGCCAACTCAAGCATCTGGTGGAAAACCCCGCCACGCTGCTGGTATAGGAGCGGAAATGAAAGATAACTATGATGTTTTGGTTATTGGCGGCGGACCGGGCGGCTATGTCGCCGCTATCCGCGCGGCGCAGCTGGGGCTGAATACCGCGCTGGTGGAGAAGCGGCATTTGGGCGGCGTATGCCTCAACTGGGGCTGTATTCCCACCAAGGCGCTGTTGCGCGGCGCTGAACTGGCTCATCAACTGGCGCATATGGATGAGTTCGGATTCAGCGCGGAGGCGGTTCATTTCGATATCGCCAAACTGGTGGCCCGTAGCCGCGGCGTCTCCGCCGGGCTGACGGCCGGCATTGCCTCGCTGTTGAAAAAAAACGGCGTGACCGTCATTACCGGCACGGCGACGCTGACCGGCAAAGGGGAGGTGAGCGTCGACGCCGACGGCGCAGCGCGCGCTTATCGGGCCAATCATATTATTCTGGCCACCGGCGCGCGGCCGCGCGGGCTGCCCGGCATCACGCCGGACGGCAAGCGTATCTGGAACTATATGAACGCGCTGATCCCGGAAACGGTGCCGTCGTCGCTGCTGATTGTCGGCACCGGCGCCATCGGCATCGAGTTCGCCAGCCTGTATAACGATCTGGGCTGCGCGGTGACGCTGGTGGAGATCGCCGAACGCATCATGCCGCTGGAGGATGCCGATGTTTCCGCGCTGGTCGCCCGCCAGTTTAGCCAACGCGGCATCGCCATTCTGACCAACGCCGGCGTGACCGAGGTGGAAACGGACGACGAGCGCGCCAGATGCCGTATTCGGCTGGCGAACGGCGACCAGCAAACGGTGGATGTCAGCCAGGTGCTGCTGGCGGTCGGCGTGCGGGCCAACTATGAAGATCTGGGGCTGGAAGCATTGGGCGTCGAGATCGACGGCGGTTACATCAAAACCGACGAGTGGTGCCGGACCAATGTCTTCGGTCTTTATGCCATCGGCGATGTCGCGGGGGCGCCCTGCCTGGCGCACAAGGCCAGCCACGAGGCGGTGATCTGCGTGGAGAGACTGGCGGGGGTGGCCGATGTCGCGCCGCTGGACAAACGCGCCATCCCGGCCTGTACCTACTCCCGTCCGCAGGTGGCCAGTTTCGGCCTGAGCGAAGCGGCGGCGCGGGCCAGCGGGCGGGCGATTGCGGTCGGCCGTTTCGACTATCGGGCCAACGGCAAAGCGCTGGCGATGGGCGAGGCCGTGGGCTTTGTGAAAACCATTTTTGACAAGGAGAGCGGCGAACTGCTCGGCGCGCATATGGTGGGACCGGAGGTGACGGAGCAGATCCAGGGATTCGCCATCGCTCATCACCTTGAAGCGACGGAAGAATCGCTCAGCCAGGTGATTTTCGCCCATCCGACGCTCAGCGAAGCGATGCACGAGGCGGTGCTGGCCGCCGGCGGCAAAGCGCTGCATCAATAAGCGTAATCCGGCGCAATCTTTCCCGGCGCCGGATAACCTGCTATCGTTCGACAGGTTTCTGATATTGACAGGATTGCTGGTTGTCCGGCTGCGCTGCGCCTGCATTTCTTTCGGCATTAGAAACGAGCGACCTGTATCAGACCGGCAGATCTTTTTTCTTCTCTGTCCGTCATGCTTGAAGTATGACGGGTATATCACTGTGGTATGGCAGGAGGATGGTTACACTGAAAAACAAGCACTATCACAGAGGGCGGCATCATGGACTATGAATTCTTGCGGGACGTTACCGGGCAGGTAATGGTACGAATGTCGATGGGACATGAGGCGGTCGGTCACTGGTTTAATGAAGAGGTCAAAGGGCAACTGACGCTGTTGGACGAGGTGGAGGCGGCGGCGCGTTCGGTGGCGGGAAGCGAAAGACAGTGGCAAAAAGTCGGCCACGAATACACGCTATTGCTGGATGCCGAAGAAGTGCTGATTCAGGCCAATCAGTTGGAATTCGTCGTCGATGAAATGGAAGAGGGCATGAGCTACTATGATGAAGAAAGCCTGTCGCTGTGCGGCCTGGAGGACTTTCTCGATCTGGTGGCGAAATACCGGGAGTTTGTGCGGCAGAAATAATGAATAAGAGATTCGTTAGCTGTCGAAAACCTAATGATTATGTCAACCTGGCAGTGTTCAGGGGGATTGAATTGATAAAAAATATTAAGGATGATGGTAATGATAAAAGTATTTTTTTTGATTTTTTTGCTACCTTGTTATGCAATGTCACAACAGCTCGATTTCAGAGATGTATTAGTCAGTGATGTTGTGAGTGATAAACCAAAAAACATCCTGCTAAAAGCATATACTGAAGTTGATAACTGTGAAGATGATGTAGACCATCTGAAAGGAGAAATGAGTAAAATAGAAAATGTAAAATTTATCTCTTGTGAGGAAATGAATAATCAATCTTATTTTGTTTTCACTGTGCCAGTTGATCTTGGCGGGAGTTCGAATGAACAGGTGAAAACGCTTTCTTTATATTATGATAATAAAGCCTGGAAACCAGGAATAGGTTGGTACGTAAATACCGACTGGAGTAATAAATTTCCTAAAAAGATGAATGGCAGTCATTTGCTTTTCAATCTTATCAATAATACGAAAATGAAATATATCAGCATAGCATCATCAAATTCTCCAGTATTTAATGGTTATCCATCAGACTTCGCCAGGGCTTCTTTAGGTCCAGAAAAATCAGTTACCGCCAGCATCCCGGTAAGATTTTATTTTTCTCCCTCAGACGAAAAAGGATTAAACTTTACTACAATCCTGATAGAAGATAAGCGGCAACCGAAGCAGCCTTCGCAGGAATTTATAGATGCTAAACGCCTGGCGGAAAAAGGCGATATGAATGCCCAATTTCGGCTGGCGGAAATGTATGATGCCACCTATGGTAAAGACATCGATCATGACTCTACGCTGGCATTAAAGTGGTATACGCAGTCGGCTAAGCAAGGTCATGTTGAGGCGCAATACATTTTGGGAGAAATTTATAAGTGGCGAGGACAGTCTCAAGGCATAAATGAAAAATATAGAGAAGCGGCCGAATGGTACTCTCTGGCTGCGCAACAAGGGCATCCTGCTTCGCAGTATGAACTTGGCATTCTATTGTTAAATGGAAAGGGTATTCAACAAAACGTGGATAAAGGAATAGAATTAATAGAAAAGTCAGCCCTTTCCGGAAATTATAGTGCAAAAGATATGATGGGGTATATTTATTTAAATGGTTCGAATGATGAGGTTAAACCTGATTATATTAAGGCTTATGGATGGCTTACCTATGATCAAGAAAAAAAAGAAAGAAATAAGAAGTTAGTGGATTCTTTAAAAGAAAAAATGACACAAGAAGATATCGATAAAGGAAATGTTTTTGCCGCCGAATTGAATGCAAAAAGTAAATTAAATGTTAAACGTGAATCCATGTGAAAATAGATGAGCACTTGAATCAAGGATGAATACCGACCGAGTATGACATTCGGCCGGTATTCAGCCCTTTAGAAAGCTGATGCAGGGAAAGGCGATATCGTCACCGACACAGGGCTACCGCCCGAGGTTCAGGCCCAGCTTCATGCGCAGCCGTTCAGGTTGACGCTGGTATAAGCCTTATCGCCAAATCCGAATGCCCTGCTTCACGCCGTCTGACAGCGGATCCGGTAGCCAATGGTTATCGGCTGGTCTGGCGTGAGCGCCAGGCTGGTTTCGTAGCCGAGGTCGCTGATAGGATTATCCGCGCGACTGCCGGGGCCGAGATCCCAGGCGGAGCAGACGGGTTCAACCCCCAGGCAATGGTTTTTACCGTCCCACGGCGGCATAGCCCGTCCGCCGTTGCTGAACCATAGCAGGCAGTGCGGCAGCCATTGCGTATCCCAATGCAAAGACACGGTTATCTGACGCGTCGGATAGTGCAGCTTAATGCCTGATACCGGACTAAGCAGTTGAACGATTTCTTCGGTTGGGAAGGGCAGGGGAAGCCGGCTCAGGTTCGCCGTCGCGCCGTTCAATGCCGGCACGGCGGCCAGATCGGTAAAGCGCGCCAGCGGTTGTAGCTGGCTGATATTCGGCTCGGTAGCGGTGGGATAGACAATGCCCTGTTGCAGATTTTCGGCGCTGAGCCGCACTTCGCCCGCCTCGCCGCCCACGGGAAAGATAGGATGCAGCCCCACCGGGAAACGGCATGAGCGCCGGGCTGCGATGGTCAGGCTAAAGTCGACCTCGCCGTTATCGGCCAGCGTGATGGTGCGTTGCAGCCGGGCAAGAGGGTAGTCGTCAGGGTAGTTGAACGTTAGCCGGATATGGTTGGCGTGGCTATCGTCCATCTCCCACTGGCCGTTCACCGGTAAACCGTGCGGCGCCTGACTAAAATAGCCCTCGGCCTCTTTTTCGCTGTGGCCGAAAGGCACGCCGACCCACTCTCCCGCCAGCCGGCGCATCAGCGGCGGCTGACCCGCGCAGGCGATGGGGTCGTCCAGCCAGTGCGCCCGGTGAAAAATAGCATGAGAGCAACCGGGGGCGGGCTGATAAGTCAGTGAGGTTAATATGCCGCCCGCGCTGCTGACCTGCGCGCGCAGCAGGCCGTCATGGCTGTTCAGAGAAGAAACGCGATGAGCATTCATGATGGCTCCTGCTGCGTTAGGTTACGGGTTTATCGGTTCCGGATTTGCTATTGGCTTTTTGGTTTCGCCTTCACCGGCGCTTTTTCTTTTCACCAGCTTGACGGCAAGCTGCTGTTGCTCGTTTTCCCCTTGCGGCGCCAGCAATAGCTGCAATGCCTGCCGTCCCAGGGCCGCTTTATCAACGGCGATCGTCGTCAGCGGCGGGTTGGACACCGCCGCGCCCTCGATATCATCGAACCCCACGATGGCGATATCCTGCGGTACGTTCAAGCCATGTTCCTGACAGACGCGCATGGCGATCAGCGCCGCGGAATCATTGTAGGCAAAAATAGCGTCGGGAGGCTGCGGCAACCCCAGCAATTCTTCCACGGCATTGGTGAGCGACGCGGCCGTATCGAGAATGGGCGGGGCAATGGCTTCATACTCCGGCGGCGTGAGCAGCTTGGCCTCATACAGCGCCTGACGATAACCTTTTTCCCGCAGGCGGATACTGTAATGGGCAAGGCTGCTGGCGAGAAACGCAATGCGCGTTCTTCCCTGGCGGATCAGGTGCCGGGTCGCCAGATAGCCGCCCTGGAAGTTGTCCGGGTTAATGCAGGGAAGATGCGGCGACCACAGATCAACCAGCGCCAGCGGCCGTTGCGTGTTTTGCAACACGGCGAGCAGCTCAGGCTCGAAAAAACCCGCGCACAGTAGGGCATCGGGATCGTGCAGCCGAACCTGCTCTTCTACGGCATCGGTAGGGCCGATCGCCAGAAAGCTCAGGGCGACGCCGGCTTCGCGGCAGGCGTTTTCCACGCCGAGCAGTAAGGGAGAATAGAACGACAGCGCGCTGGAAATGTTGTGCTGGCGGTGCAGTAAAAACAGAACCCGGCGGATTTTATCGTTACGCAACCGGGTAAAGTCGTATCCCTGCTGCTGGGCGATGCCGAGAATACGCTGGCGCGTTTCGTCCTTCAGACCCGGCTGTCCTTTAAGCGCGCGGGAAACGGCGCCCGCTGAAACGCCGGCTTCAACGGCAATATCTCTTATCCTTATACGCTTGGTCATGCGTTACCCTGGTTCCTGTTCGCGGTTCAACGATGTCTGGAAATGCTATCACAAAGCGGTTTCCCGCAGGATGTCGATAACAGTTTTTTGCCCAGCCAGGCGGCGCCGCGCACGCCGCTGCTATCTCCATGTCGCGCCTGAACAATCGGGGTCGTGAAGGTATTGCTGAAGATATAGCGGGCGATCTGCGCCTCCAGGCCCTGATACAGCGCCTTACGGTTCGACAATCCGCCGCCGATGACGATCACGTCGGGATCGATCAGGTTGATCGCGCCGGCCAGCGAACGCGCCAACTGATCCTGAAACAGGGTGAAATGCTCGCAGGCTTCAACGTCGCCCGCTTCGACGGCATCCATGATCGCTTTCGAGGTCAATTTCCGGTGATAGCGCAGGTTATAGCGTTCCGCTAACCCGGTGCCGGAAATAAAGGATTCGATACAGTTGGTTTGGCCGCAGTAGCAGGCTACGGACGGGCCGTCCCGTTCCGGCGTATAGCGCGGCAGGCTGTTATGCCCCCACTCTCCGGCGCAGCGATTGCGCCCATCCAGAACCTGTTGACGGATGGCGATGCCGCCGCCGCAACCGGTGCCGAGGATCACGCCGAATACGCTGTCGTAGCCTTGCCCGGCGCCGTCAATGGCTTCTGAAAGCGTGAAGCAGTTCGCATCATTGCTGATCGCGACCGGTTGTCGGCAGTGGGCTTCCAGCATGGCGGGCAACGGCTGTTGGTTAATCACCAGAATATTGGAGTTTTTGATTTTGCCGTTGCTGGCTTCCACCGTTCCCGGCAGGCAGATGCCAATGCTGAATGGGGATGACAGCGCCTGGCGGACGTCGTCGATGACGTGGCAGAGCTCGCCGAAAAAGGCCGTATAGCTTTGTTTTTCCGTGGGGTAACGCTGCTTGTACGCCACTTCTCCCTGGGGATTAAGCACGACAGCTTCGATTTTTGACCCACCGATATCAATACCCAGACTTAACATATTTATCGCTCCTGCTAAAAACGCTACGGTCATCCCCGCCCACTGGTCATTCCCGCGCAGGCGGGAAGCTGCCTGGGAAGTCATGCTATGTCCATTTTCGGCATCGGACGTTGCGGAAGTTTACTTCTTTTTGTTTACTAAACTCAATTTTATTTGTTCGTTTTTTCTATCAGGCAATGTTTGTTTTTCTCTAGGTATTTCATGGAAATAAAATAATGCGGTTAAAGAGGAAAGAAAAAACAAATCAGGAATGTGAAGGTTGTCACGCAACCCGTATGAATAAATTCGGATTTGTTTACTAAACATATGGCGAATGCTATTACATAGCGATTATTCCGGTCGCAGTACATAAAACCCAGGCCGTTGTCAGCGAACCAGGAGAGGAGTGATAGCCGTGCGGAATCCTTGTCGCCCGGCGCCATTCTTCCCGCCGTCAGAGTGAGAAAACGATGTTTTTTACCGAGGAAAAGCTCAGTCAGCGTTTAGACGAAGTGGCCCAATACCGGCTGCGCGAGGCGCATCAGGTGCAACAGGCCGAGCTCTGCTTTGACCGTGAAGGGTTGAATGGCGCATCGCCGCCGCCGGCATCGGCGGATTGGCGGCCCTGTACGCGTGGGGTTCGCTGGCAGGAGCGGGATATCTATGTTTGGCTGAAGCTGAGTTACCTCTTCCCGGCGCAATGGCGTAAGCACACCATCGTTGGCCGATTTAATTTCAGCCTGGGGTCGCAGCGGCAGGATTTTGAAGCGCTGATGTTTATCGACGGTCAACCGTTTCACGGCATCGATCAAAACCACGCGCAGGTGACGATCCCGGCGGAGTATGCAGGAAAGCGCGTCGAGTTCTGTTTCCGCATCTGGTCGGGGATTCTGGAAGGGAAGGTGCGCAAACATTTCCAGGCTTTTCATGTCGGCAATGCGTTTGACAGCGTGTCGTTTGCGCTGCTTGACGGCCCGACAAACAACCTCTGCTACACCACGAAGGCGATTCTGCAAACGCTGACGATTCTGCCGCAAAACGATCCCTACCGCGTACGTTTACTGACGCAGACAGACCGCGCCTATGGTCTGATTGACTGGCGGGATCCCGGCAGCGAGAGCTTTTACCAATCCATCGCCGCCGCGGCTGACCAACTGGAACGCGAGTATCCGCTGGCGGATAAGGCGCACCCGGTAACGGTACACTGCGTGGGGCATACCCATATCGATGTGGCGTTTCTATGGCAGCTCAAACATACGCGCGAGAAGTGCGCCCGCTCTTTTTCCACCGTATTGCGGTTGATGGAGCGCTATCCCGAATACACGTTTTTCCAGTCCCAGCCGCAGTTGTATGACTACATCAAACAGGATTACCCGGCTATCTACCGGCAGATAAAACAGCGGGTTAAAGAAGGGCGCTGGGAAGTGGACGGCGCCATGTGGATCGAGGCCGACTGCAACCTGCCTTCCGGCGAATCTTTCGTCCGGCAGATACTGCTGGGTAGTCGCTTTATGCAGGATGAGTTCGGGGTAAAACCCCGCTGCCTGTGGTTGCCGGACGTTTTCGGTTACGCCTGGGCGTTACCGCAGATTCTGCAAAAAAGCGGCATCCGCTATTTTATGACCACCAAAATCAGTTGGAATGAATTTAACCAGATGCCGCACGACACCTTTACCTGGCGCGGCATCGACGGCAGCGAAGTGCTGGCGCATTTCATTACCACGCCGGAGGAAGGACACCCGCGCTATACCTATAACGGGATGGTCGACGCCATGTCGGTTCAGGGGCTGTGGGATAACTACAAGGATAAGCCGCTGAATCAGGAACTGCTGCTGGCCTATGGTTTTGGCGATGGCGGCGGCGGCCCGACGGAAGAGATGCTCGAATTGTTGCGCCGTTTTGAAAAAATGCCCGCGTTGCCGCAAATTCGCATGGGACGCGTTGATGACTTCTTTGAACGTCTGGAGGCGCGGCTGCAAGCCAGCGATGGCTATCAACACACCTGGGACGGCGAACTCTACTTTGAAAGCCACCGCGGCACTTACACCAGCCAGGCGCAGGTGAAAAAGGCAAACCGCCGGGCGGAGCTGCTGTATCGCCGCATCGAGTGGTTGCAACTGCTAGCGGCCCTGCGACAGGGGGACTGGGCGCTGTATCCGCAGCAGGCGCTGACCGAGGGCTGGAAGATTCTGTTGCGAAATCAGTTCCACGATATCATTCCCGGTTCGTCCATTGCGGAAGTCTATCGCGATGCGGAGCGTGAATATCGGCAGGCGCAACAGATTGCCGAAGACATTCTGACGGAAAGCCGCCGCCATCTGGTGCAGCATCGTGACGATGCGGTCAGCGTGATGAATAGCGCGTCCTGGGCGCGCAGCGATATGGCGTTTATTCCCGGCGACGGCGTGGGCGGTTGGCGCAGCGCCGGCGGCGAGCCCGTAACCGCGCAGCGTATCGCCGACGGTTGGCTGGTTGCGTTGCAAGACGTGCCGCCGCTGACCGGCGTTACGCTGTTCCACGACAGTACGTCGGCGTTACCGGCCGATACCTCTCCTTTTTCGCTCGGCGCCAATCAACTGGAAACGCCGTTTTATCTCATTAGCTGGAATGAGCACGGCCACCTGACGCGCATTTATGACCGTCAGCATCAGCGAGACGTGCTGGCGGACTGCGGCAATGTGCTGACCGTCTATGAAGATAAACCGCTTAAGTACGATGCCTGGGATATTGAGATCTTTTACTACCAGAAGCGGCAGCCGCTAACGCAGCTTGAGTCGGTCAGGGTGGTGGAACAGGGCGAACTGCGCTGTGTGATTGAGTTTGTCTGGCGTTATCAGCACAGCCGGATTACGCAGCAGCTCCGGCTCTACAGCCGGCTGCGGCGTATCGATTTCCATACCCGCGTCGACTGGCAGGACTATAACCAACTGCTGAAAGTGGCATTCCCCGTCGCCGTTCGCGCCACGGAAGCCACCTATGATGTGCAGTTCGGCAATGTTAAGCGCCCGACCACCTGGAACACCAGTTGGGATTACGCCCGTTTTGAAAGCGTGGCGCACCAATGGGCCGATCTCTCGGAATATGGTTATGGCGTGAGTTTACTTAACAATTGCAAATACGGTCATGCCATTAAAGACAACGTTATGCAACTGACGCTGATTAAATCCGCCGTCAGCCCGGATGCCCATGCCGATCGCGGGGAACACGTCTTTACCTATTCGCTGCTGCCGCATGCGGGGGACTGGCGCGACGCCGCCGTCGTCCAGCAGGCGTTTTATCTCAATGAGCCGCTGAGCGTGATGCCGGGAGCATGGCTGGGATCCGAGCGGGGCATCGTCACCGTCGATCATCCGTTTATTCAACTGGACGCCATTAAAAAGGCCGAACAGGAAAACTGGATCATTGTCCGCCTGCATGAGTTTGCCGGCGGGCGACAGACCGTGACGCTGGATACCGGACTCCCGCTGAGCTGGTGGGCCGAATGCGATCTGATGGAAACCGTAGAGCGGAAAACGCAGGCTGCGGCGGGGCCGATCGTGCTGACGTTCACGCCTTATGAGATTAAAACCCTCGCCCTGTGTCTGGCCGGGGAATGATCAGACAAATGATCCAGGTTGCCTGCGCGTTGGCCATCAGAGGCCAACGCTTTGCGTTGTTGAAAACGACCATGTTTTACCCTGCAACTCGAATTATTTGGCGTATACATCACGATCTCTATCACAAATCGAATGCCGGACGATTTACTGATATCGCATTTTGTTTACTATAAAAACACATGTTTAGTAATCAAGAGTTGAATTACAGTTTCTACACGGTTTTTGCTGCAAGTGGACTTTTTGCCAACACCAGGGCCAGACAGGAAACGAGGAACAACAAAAATGAAAATATTAACCAGGGCCATCATTACCACCCTATTGGCCGGCAGTACGCTGGCCGTTCAGGCGGCGGATACGCTTAACGTATGGATCCGCGCCAACAACAATGCGCGTGTGATTTATGAGCAGGAAGCGGCGGCGTTTGAAAAGAACACCGGTATTAAAATCAGCTACTTCAGCGCCAGTACCGACTTCGAACAACGTCTGGCGCGGGCGGCGGTGGGCAATACGCTGCCTGACTTAATCATTAACGACGCGGCTTATATGGGGCAGTTGATCCAACTGGGCATCGTGGATGAAATCGACCCCGCATCGCTGGATAACGGTAAGGATTTACAGCCGACGGCGCTGAACAGCCTGAAATATCGCGATGGGAAATACTACGGTATTCCGACCTCGGTGCAGGCTTCCGCACTGTATATCCGCAAAGACTGGCGTGAAAAGCTGGGGCTGCCGCAGCCAAAAACCTGGGAGGATCTGAAAGCGCTGGCCGAAGCCTTTACGCTGAAAGATCCGGACGGCAACCAGAAAAATGACACCTACGGTTTTGGTCTGCCCGGTTCTTCAACCCGGGGCTACACCAGTTGGATTCTGGCCTCCTTTGTCTGGCAGGCGGGCGGGGAGTTTGTTCGCCCGGTCGATGAAGGATTCAAATCCACGGTGAGCGAAAAGGGCGTGGCGGATGCGCTGGACTTTATGCGCGGCCTGGTATGCGCGAAATTCGTCCAACCCGGCGCCATCAACGCGGTGACGTCCGATATTTCCAATGCGTTTCGTTCCGGCCAGGTCGGTATGGTGCTTTCCGGCCCCTACAGCATGCCGGTATTCTCCGATGAACCCGGGCCGGATAAGTTTGAAGTGGTGAAGCCGCCGCGCGGCCCGGTAGGGCAAGACAGCATGGCGGAAGGCGAAGCCATCTATCTGGTGAAAAGCGGTAAGCAGAAAGCGCAGGCCGCGAAGTTCATTGACTTCATGATTTCAGAGCAGGGGCAAAAGATCGGCACCGCCGTCGGTACGCCGAATGAACCGATTGTCCGTTTGCCGGTTAACAAAAAGGTGGATGCCAACGCGGTGTATAACGATGAACGCTGGCAGGTCTTTGCCGAGCAATACGCCAATAACGGACATTATGTTCCCGCCGTTCCCAACTGGACGCCAATTCGTCAGGTGACCGCCGACGGGTTCAATAAAATCCTCTCCGACTGCTCATCCGATATTCCGGCCGAACTGAAAAAGCTCGACGCGAAAGTGAATCTCGAATTGCGTAAACAGAAGGTGTTGGTCAATTAGTTCTTCGGCAAGGCTGAAATGACGGAATAACCGTGGCGGGATGACGGCAAGTTCGGGGAGGCGTTTTCCGTGGGGATACTTCGCCCCGGACCTGCCTGCGGTGGGATTGCCGTCACGGCATATTGCGTTGTGTTAACTCAGGGCGGTTACTATGCGTATTATTAACCCAAGAGCGAAACGATTATTAACGCCTTGGCTATTTCTGGCGCCGGCATTAATTGTTTTCACCTGGTTTAAATTTATTCCCATGATTCAGGGAATGATCATGAGCTTTTATCAGGTTAATTTCGGTCAGCCGAATGACTGGGTAGGGCTGGACAATTTCTCGCGTTTATTTTCCGACGGCGATTTACATCATGCCACGATAAATACCTTGATCAATGTGGTGGTCACATCGCTGGCATCGGCGTTTATCGCGTTTTTTCTGGCTATTGCGCTGGAAGGGCCGGCCAGACATTTGCGTTTCATCCGTACGGCGATCTTTCTGCCGGCCATCACCAGCGCCGCCATTGTGGCGGAAATGTGGAAAATTCTGTTCAATCCCACCGATAACGGGGTGATGAACCATATTCTTTCCTGGTTTGATATTGCGCCGCAGGGCTTTTTGACCGATCCCAATCAGGCGCTGATGACCGTGATGCTGCTGCAAATCTGGAAAGCGGTGCCTTATAACATGGTGATTTTCATCGCCGGTCTGGCAGGGATTAACCGCGAACTGTATGACGCCGCGAACGTGGACGGCGCCAGCCGCTGGCAGCGTTTGCGCTATGTCACGCTGCCCGGCCTGATCCCGGCGATTTCCGTCATCATCATGCTGTCGTTTATCCGCGGCTTCCGCGTCTTCGCCGAGGTCTATGCCTCTACCGGCGGCGGGCCGTCCGACGCGACGGAAATGATCATGACGCAGATATATAAAGCCGGGTTTATTCAGTTCGATTATGGCTATGCCTCCGCGGTGTCGTTCGTTTTATTTATTTTTACCGTCTTGCTCACGCTTATTCATTTCGCCGTGAAGAAACGCTATGTGAAGTATTAAACCGGGCGTCAGAAACCATTAAGCAGGGTAATAAATATGAAAATGAAACTAGGGGATCGTATCGGCAGCGTCATTATTTACGCCGCCGTACTGATTATTTTCGTCGGCCCGTTTCTGGGGATTGTAATGACGGCATTCAGCGGCGAAACGGTTAAACCCGGCGAGCTGTTGCTATGGCCGGCGCATCTGACGCTGGAAAATTTCCGCCAGGCCTGGTTTAGCGTCGGCGTGTGGAAATATCTATTCAACTCGCTGGTGGTGGTGGCGTTCGGGCTGATATTGCAGGTGTCGGTTAGCGCGCTGGCGGCTTATTCGCTGTCGCGCAAGAAATTCCGCGGGGCGGCGATTGTCGGGCTGATCATCCTTTCCACCATGATGCTGCCGGAAGAGGTGATCGCCATTCCGCTGTACGTGATCATCAACTGGAAACTGCCGATTGTCGATGCCTCTATCTCCGATACCTATCTGGGCATGATTTTGCCGATAGTCGGCTGGGCGTTTTCCATTTTCGTGCTGAGCGAGTTTATGTCCGCCATCCCCAAAGATCTGGAAGATGCCGCCAGAATGGATGGCGCATCCGAATGGCAAATCTTTTTCCACGTCATCCTGCCGTTGGTTCGTCCGGCGCTGGGAACGGTGGTGATATTTGGTTTCATTATGATTTGGGACCAGTACCTGCTGCCGCTGATCGTGATTAATCAGGAGGACATGTACACCATTCAGGTCATGCTGCGCGTGCTCAGTTCTGATGAAAACAGTTCGCCGAACGTATTTATCGCCATCACGTTACTGGCCATGCTGCCAAGCGCCATTGTGTACCTTGGCCTGCAAAAATACTTCAATCGCGGAATTATGTCCGGCGCGGTAAAAGGCTGAGACCGGCCAATATCCAGAGCGCCGCCGGGAGAATCGCCGGGGCGCTCAATGGGGTTGTCATCTACCTCGGCAGCGCGCTGGCGCTGCATGAAGGAATAGAATACTGAGGGTTACTATGGGTTCTGTCATGCTGAAAAACGTCAGTAAGTCCTTTGACGACACGAAGATTATCCGGGATGTCTCGCTGGCGATCCCGGAAGGCAAATTTTGTGTGCTGGTCGGGCCGAGCGGCTGTGGGAAATCGACGCTGCTGCGGTTGATTGCCGGTCTGGAAGAGGTGACCAGCGGCGAGGTCTACATCAACGATCAGAACGTGACCGATCAGGAGCCAAAGTTACGCGACATTGCGATGGTGTTTCAAAGCTACGCCCTGTATCCGCAAATGACGGTGAAAGAAAATATGGGCTTTGCGCTGAAGCTGGCGAAAATGCCCAAAAAAGAAATCAACCGGAAAGTGGAGGAAGTCGCGGCGCTGTTGGGGCTGGAGAAACTGCTTGACCGTTTGCCGAAAGAGTTGTCGGGCGGACAGCGTCAGCGGGTGGCGATGGGACGCGCCATTGTGCGCAATCCGCGGGTGTTCCTGTTCGACGAGCCGCTCTCTAACCTTGACGCCAAGCTGCGCACCCAGGTCAGGGCCGAGATCCGCGAGTTGCACCAGCGTCTGCGCACCACGTCGGTTTATGTGACGCACGATCAGATCGAAGCGATGACGATGGGTGAAATGATCGTGGTGTTGCGCGACGGGATCATCGAACAGGCGGGCACGCCGCTGGATCTCTACGATCGTCCGGCGAACCGTTTTGTCGCCGGATTTATCGGATCGCCGGAAATCAACCAGCTCTCTTCGTGGGTGGTGGAGCAGCAAGGGGAACTGGTGGCGCAGCTTGATGAACATACCGTGATGCCATTGCCGGGCGATGTCAGCGTACAAACCGGACAGCAGATTGTTTATGCGGTACGGCCGGAACAGTTTGATATCGTCGACAGTCCGGAACAGGCGATTAAAGTACGCGTGGAGATCATTGAAAATACCGGCAGCGATTTGCATATCTTCTGTCAACTGGGGGGACGCTTACGCATCACCCTCAGCCTGAAAAGCCGTTTGCCGATTAAGGTCGGCGATGAGATCTATCTGCGTCCCAAACCGCTGTCGGTGCATATTTTCGATCAGGCCAGCGGCAAACGCTTGAACCCGTAGGCGGGTGACATCGCAATAAAGGGAGCCGGCCGCTATCCGGCCGGCTCTTTGACGTTATTTATTATCGGCGGCCAGCAAAGACTCGACCTCGGTCATTCCCTTGGCGTACGGCGCGCGCATGCTCAGGTTGAGCTCGCCATTCTGGCTTTGCACCACGACGGCTTTGGCATGGCTGAAACGACGGAACCCGTGGATGCCGTGGTAGGCGCCGATGCCGGAGGGGCCGACGCCGCCGAACGGCAGACTTTCGACGATCGCATGGGTCATGACGTCGTTGACCACCAGCGCTCCGGACGTGGTGTGTTGGCTAAACCACTGCTGGCGCGCCGGATCCTGACCGAAGTAGTAGGCGGCCAGCGGGCGCGGATGGTCATTGATGTAGGCCAGCGCTTCATCGCGGCTGCGATAAGTTTTGATCGGCAGAATCGGCCCGAAGATCTCTTCCTGCATCAGTTTCATGTCATCGGTGACGTCCAGCACCAGCGTCGGCGCCAGCTTGCGGGTGGCCGCATCCGCACGGGGTTCGCCTTCCGGCTGTAGTTCGACCAGCGTGGCGCCTTTGGCTTTGGCGTCGTCCAGCAGCGCCAGCAAGCGTTGGAAATGACGATCGCTGACGATGGCGGTGTAGTCCGGGTTGGTCTGTATGGTAGGGAACGCGCCGGCGATAAACTGGCGCGCCTGCGCCACAAACGCATCGCGGGAAGATTCCTCTATCAGCACATAGTCCGGCGAAATACAGATTTGACCGACGTTGAAGGTTTTCACCGTCAGCACGCGCTCGGCGGCCGTTTTCACATCGGCGTCGCTGTCGATCAGAACCGGGGATTTCCCGCCCAGCTCCAGCGTTACCGGCACCAGATTCTCGGCGGCGGCGCGCATCACGTGGCGGCCTACGCCGGTGCTGCCGGTGAAGACCAGATGGTCGAACGCCTGAGCGCTAAAGGCCGCGCCGACTTCGGCTTCGCCCAGCACCGTATTCAGCTCCAGCGGATCGAAATAGCGTCCGATCAGCTCCGCCAGCAGTTCGGCGGTGCGCGGCGTCAGTTCGGACGGTTTGAGCAGCGCGCGGTTGCCGGCGGCGAGTACGCCGGACAGCGGACTGAATGCCAGATTGAGCGGGAAGTTCCACGGGCTGATAATGCCGACCACGCCGAGCGGTTGATATTCCACCCGCGTCTGCATGCCGGCAACCGGCGCCGGCAGTTCTTCCGGCCGCATCCATTGCGCCAGGTTTTCCTGCGCGTGGCGCAACGCGCCGACGGAAGACAGCACGTCGGCCAGTAGGGTCTGGTAGGCGCTGCGGTGGCCGTAGTCGGCGCTGACCGCGGCGGCCAGCGCCTGATGGTGGCGGGTGAGCAGTTGCGCGGCGCGTTCCAGACGGTCGTGACGCAGCTCAAGGCTGGCCGGCCCCTCTTGTATGTGGGCGCGCTTCATGGCGGCGACGGTCGTCGCCAGCGTTTGTAATGTAACAGGCGTATTCATTATAGGCTCCGAAATAAACTGAGACGGTCTGAGCGGCAACTCAAGCCAGTTGTTTAAGCAAGGCTTCGGCCACGCCTTCGGAACTGGCCGGGTTCTGGCCGGTGACCAGATGTTGGTCGATGACCACATGGGGATGCCAGTCGGCGCCTTTTTCATACCGGCCGCCCTGCCGTTTGAATTCATCCTCGATCAGGAACGGCACCACGTCGCTTAGCTGTACCGCATCTTCTTCGCTGTTGGAAAAGCCGGTGACTTTGCGGCCGTTGACCAGCGGCTGACCGTCGGCGCTTTTGGCGTTACGCAGCGCGCCGGGCGCATGGCAGACCAGCCCCAGCGGTTTGCCTGCGCGATCAAAGGTTTCGATCAGACGAATGGAGTCTGGATTGTTAGCCAGATCCCACAGCGGGCCGTGACCGCCGGCGTAGAATACCGCGTCGAAATCGGCCGGATTGAGCGCCGACAATTTTTCGGTGCGTGCCAGCGCATCCTGTGCTTGCGGATCGTGACGAAACCGTTCGGTGGCGGCGGTCTGGGCGTCGGGCTCGTCGCTTTTCGGGTCGAGCGGCGGTTGACCGCCGGCCGGCGAGGCCAGCGTGATGCGCGCGCCGGCGTCTTTGAAAACGTAGTAAGGCGCGGCGAATTCTTCGAGCCAGAAACCGGTCTTCTTACCGGTGTCGCCAAGGCGATCGTGCGAAGTCAGTACAATCAGGACGTTCATATTGCGGATTCCTTTTTCAGTGTAAATGAAAAATCATGCTTAGCGGATCAGACGTCCGCCTGCGTCCCCAGCGGGGACAGTAAATGTTCGGTCGTCGCCAGCGCCTGATGCAGCGGCGCTTTGTCGCGCGCCAATTTGGACAACAGCGCGGCGCCCAACCACAGTTGATAGAGCGTCTGAGCCAGAGACTGAGCTTGCAGCGCGGCAGGCAATGAACCGTCACGTTGACCGTCCGCCACCGTTTCCGCGATGCGGGACACCAGTTGGACGACGCCCTCGCACAGTATCAGGCGCATGTTCTCGGACAGATCCGCCACTTCCGCGGCCAGTTTGACCACCAGACAGTGTTCGGCCCAGCCGCCCAGCACCGGATCGTCAATCCAGGCTTTCCAGTAACGCATGAGTCGTTCACGTCCACTGCCGTCTTCGGCGCGCAGCAAGGTATCCAGGCGTTGTTGGTAGTCGTCGACGTACTGTTCCAGCAGTACGCAGCCGAAGTTCTCCTTGGATGAAAAATAGTGGTAGAACGAGCCTTTCGGCACGCCGCTGGCATCAAGAATTTCTTTGAGTCCGACACCGACAAAGCCCTTGTGCAGCACAAGGTTGCGGCCGGTGTCCAGAATGTGTCGGCGAGTGAGTTCGCCTTTGTCTGTTGTGTTCATGTCTTGCAGTGTAGATCAGAATAGACCGGTCGTCTAGTTACGAGCTGATAAAATTTATCCGCCTGCGATCGGCGCGTGGCGTTTGTCTGAAAGGCATGGGGAAGGAGCGGGAGCGCGCCGGCCCTTTCACGGGCCGGCGCAGCGGTTTACCGCATACTGGCGGCGAGGGTATCGACATTGTGCTTAAAGGCCGCGGCGTAGGTGGCGGCGGGGCCGGAGGCATCGGTCAACGCTTCCGGGTACAGCTCTCCGCCAGGCTGCGCGCCGCTGGCGTTGGCAATCTGTTTAACCAGGCGCGGATCGGTCTGGTTTTCAATGAAGTACACTTTTATCTTCTCTTTTTTTATCTGCGTGATCAGCGCAGCCACTTTTTTACTGCTGGCTTCAGACTCGGTTGAATAGCCCATCGGCGATAAAAACGTCACGCCGTAAGCCTGACTGAAATAGCCGAAAGCATCGTGGCTGGTCAGCACCTTGCGTTTTTCCGCGGGAATTGCGGCAAAGGTTTTTTTCGCATAGCGATCCAATTCCTGTAACTGCTGAATATAGACCTCGCCCTGTCGGCGAAAATAGTCGGCGTTTTGGGGATCGGCGGCGGCCAATGCTTCCACGATGTTATGCGCATAAATAACCCCGTTGCCCATGCTGTTCCAGGCGTGGGGATCGGTGACGATTTTCCCGTCTTCTTCCATATGCAGCGCCGCGATCCCTTCAGAAGCGACGATCGTTTTTCCCTGATAGCCGGAGGCGGTAATCAAGCGATCCATCCACCCTTCCAGCCCCAGGCCGCTGACGAAAACGACGTCGGCTTTGGCCAGCGTTTTACTGTCTTGCGGCGAAGGCTCGAATTCATGCGGATCGCCGTTCGGCTTAACCAAATCGGTTACCGTGACGCGATCGCCGCCGATGTGGCTCACCATATCGCCCAACACCGAGAAACTGGCGACGACATCAAGATTTCTGGCCATCGCCAGCGGACTTAACAGCAAGCCGGATAAAGCCATTGCGATTATTGAACGTTTCATTTTCCCTCATATTCCCATCATTGTCGGGCATCAAGCCCTGATATAAATATACCCGTCATCTTTCAAGTTGCTGGTGCGTTGGCCGCCTTCCTGCAACTCGAAATCTATTGGGTATAACCGTCAGCGGCGGGCGCGTAACATGCCGCCGTTTTGGCCGAAACAAACCGAGAAACAAAAAAACAGCGTAATGGTCAGAATAATGGCCGGGCCGGCGGGCAGGTCGGCGTAGTATGACCACAGCAGGCCAATCAGGCTGGACAGCAAGCCGAGAACCATCGCCGTCGCCAGCATCACGGGCAGCCGCTGGGTCCAGAAGCGGGCGCAGGCGGCCGGCAGCATCATCATGCCGACGGCCATCAGCGTGCCAAGAAGCTGGAAGCCCGCCACCAGATTCAGCACCACCAGCGACAGAAACAATCCGTGGATCGCCGCGCGCGAGCGGCCGGAGGCGATACGCAAAAAGGTGATATCAAAGGATTCGATCACCAGCGCCCGATAAATGACGGCCAGCGCGACCAGCGAACCGGAGCCGATAAGCGCGATATCGATCAGCGCGGATCGATCGATGGCCAGAATGGAGCCGAACAGCACATGCAGCAAATCGATACTGGAGCCGCGCAGCGAGACCAGCGTGACGCCCAGCGCCAGCGATCCCAGATAGAAACCGGCGAAGCTGGCGTCCTCTTTGAGTTCCGTGCGGCGGCTTACCAGCCCGGACAGCATGGCGACGGCCAGTCCGGCGATAAATCCGCCGATCCCCATCGCCAGCAGCGACATGCCGGAAACCAGATAACCGATCGCCACGCCGGGCAATACCGCATGCGAAAGCGCGTCGCCGATCAAACTCATTCTTCTCAGCAGCAGAAAACAGCCTAACGGCGCCGCGCTTAGCGTCAGTGAAAAACAGCCGATCAACGCCCGGCGCATAAAGCCAAAATCGGCAAAAGGCGTTGCGACGATATCGAAGATCGTCATAAGGCCACGCTCCGCAAGGCCGGGAAGGCGTGGTCTGCCGGCGCGTCAGACAGAATCGACCGGCTCGTACCCCAGCGGTAGCCGCCGTTGGCTAATTGCAAGACCTGCGGGAAATGCGCGGCAACCAGATCCAGATCGTGCAGCACCGCCAGAATGGTGCGGCCTTCGTCATGCAACTGGCGGATAATCTTCAGTAACGCCTGCGTTGTCTGGCTATCGATGCCGGTAAAAGGCTCATCAAGCAAAATGATCGGCGATTGGGTAAGCAACAGGCGGGCGAACAGGATGCGCTGCAACTGTCCGCCGGACAGTTTGCCGATGTGCTGATGGGCGTATTCCGCCATGGAAACCGCGTCAAGCGCCCGCATCGCCTTGTCCTGCCACTCGGCGCCAATGCCGCGCAGTATGCCGCGATGGGGCAGCGTACCCATCAGCACCAGATCGCAGACGCTGACGGGAAATTGTCGGTCAAACTCGGAGAGCTGCGGCAGATAGCCAATCGCGTTTTTGCCCGCGTTATTGATGTTGAAGGCGCCGGCGAGCGGCGGCAACAGGCCGGCCAGCGTTTTCAGCAGCGTCGATTTTCCGCTGCCGTTAGCGCCGATAATCGCCGTCAGCGATCCGGCGTGAAAACATCCATTCAAGGTTGCCAGCGGCGACTGGCGTTGATAGCCAAAAGAAAGTTCCCGCAATGCGATCATGGCAACATCACCGCCCAGCCAACCAGTAGCCACAGCAGCGACAGCAGCGCGAATACCAGCAGTACGCGTTTGGCGGCGGAGAGGGAGTATAGACTGGTCATTATCATCGGCTTATTGATTAAAAATGTTATGATATAACATATCAAGTGAAGGTGAAAAAGAAAGAGGTAAAAAAGTTTTTCAATTGCCGTTGGCGATCGGGATGGCGGATCCGTGATGGGGCGGCCCCCGCAACGGCTATCGTGCAGGGACGCTCAGAGGGGGGAATTACTTGAGATCAACGTGGTTGAAGTGGTGTAAACCCAACGGATCGACGCGATAACCGGCGACGTTATTGCGGGTGACTTCATAAATGATCGAATGGGCGATCGGTAAGAACGGGATCTGTTGGCGCATGGTCGCCTGCGCCTGTTGATACAACTCGCTGCGCGCCGACTGCTCGGAAACCTGTCCGGCTTTGAGGATCAGCCGATCGAAGTCCTCATCACACCAGCGAGCCCGGTTGGTTCCCGATTTCACCGCCGCGCAGCTTGCCAGGGCGGAAAAGGTATTGTCGGGATCGCCCATGATATTGGTGCCGCCGTATAGCATGGCCTGATGTTCCCCCCGGCCGGATCGCGCCAGATATTCCCCCCATTCATAGCTGACTACGGTGGTTTTTACCCCCAGCTTTCCCCAGTCGCTCTGGATCATTTCCGCCATACGGCGAGCGTTCGGGTTATAAGGTCGCTGGATAGGCATCGCCCACAGTTCAACTGTCAGGCCGTCGGCATAGCCCGCTTCGGCCAGTAGGGCTTTCGCCCGCGCAATATCATAAGGCGCGTCCTTTATTTCGGCGTTGTGCGACCATAGGGCCGGCGGGATCAGCGTCGTGGCGTTGACCGCATGGCCTTGATAAATCGCCGCTAAAATATCCGGCTTATTGATCGCCATCGACAGCGCCTGCCTGACTTTCAGGTTATCGAAAGGCGCTTTTTCCACATTGAACGCCAGATAACCCACGTTGAGGCTGGATTTTTCCAGCAATGTCACCTGCGGATTCTTTTTAATATCATCCAGCTCGGCCAGATTGGGGAAGGCCATAACCTGGCACTCGTTTTTTCTTAATTTCGCATAGCGAATCGACGCGTCCGGCGTGATGGAAAATACCAGCCGGTCGATTCCCGGTTTTTCCCGCCAGTAATCGGCAAAGGTTTTATATTGGATCTGGGCGTCTTTGTTATAGTTGACGAACTGGAAGGAACCGGTGCCGACTGGAATAAGGTCGATTTGCTCCGGTTTACCGGCCGCCTGCATTTTTTCCGCATATTCGGCGGAATATATCGACGTCAGCGGTAACGTCAGCAGTGACAGGAACGCGGCGCGCGGGCTGTTCAGCGTAAAGCGCACGGTTAAATCATCTAACCGTTCAATGCGGGCAATCAGGTTTTTCTCACCGGCTTCGAAATAGGTGTGATAAAGCGGGTAGCCTATTTTGGATACGCTATAAAACGGGTGCTGACGATCCTGCTGGCGCATAAATGAAAAGATGACATCGTCCGCATTCAATGCGCGTGAAGGTTGAAACTGTTTATTGCTGTGAAATTTAATATTCGGACGCAGATGAAAGGTGTAGACCTTGCCGTCTTCGCTGATTTCCCAGCTTTGCGCCAGCGCGGGCTGAATTTCCGTGGTGCCGGGTTTAAATTCGGTCAGACGTTCGTAAACGGTGGCGGACGTGGCGTCGAATGTGGTGCTATCCGCGCCCAGCGATGGATTAAAACTGCCGGGCGATCCCTCGGAGCAGAACACCAGCGTTTTAGCCGCAAAGGCGGGGAAAGCCAGCGCCAGCATTATTGCCGCCGGCAGGAGTCTGGTTAAGTTTTTCATATTAAATATCCCGGTTAAATATCAGAAAAAGATATCGTCATGCACGGAAAGGCGAGTCCGCTGCGTATTCACGTAGGCTGTACGTTATTGTTGAATATGCACTATCCCATAGATGATGAAAATGGAATCCTGAGTTAGATCAATAAAATGAGCGTCAAAATAAATAAGTTTATTCGGTGTCGACGCCGGGTGTTTTTAGCATCGTTGTCGATTGTTTGCGCAGTATGAATAACGAGATGGAAATAACCATTAATACGGGGAACGTGGTAATTATTTATATTGATAATGTTATGTCGTTATTTAAATGAAATAATACTTCAGTGTATAACGCCACGGATAACGATGGAATCTTCGTTGCCATATCAATTATTCATATCGTTATTAAAAAAATGGGCTACGCGCGTATCGCGTGCTGACGCAGCCCTCTACCCATCAGGAGATGACGGAAAGTTCTCCCTGCATATTTACGGTAAAACGGGTGGCGGGCCGATCGTTGATGTAGCCGGCGAGAATTTTCATCATTAGCCCGAAACGATATTGCAGGCTGTCCTCGGGTAGCCTGGATGCCGACGTATAAGCGCTGAGCAAGGCGCGATAGCATTGCACTCGTTCGGAGGGAATGTCTTTCCATGCCAGATCGCTGCCGTTGCGCAGGCAGTACCAGTCGGTGACCAGCGTCAGCAGAGGGAGCGCCCGTAACGCGTTGTTTTCAGGCGTGTCGGCCAGCCTGCGATTTGCGGCGTCAGGCAATGTCTGCGCGCTGAGGGGGGCGGTTTGCTGGGCTATCCACATGACATCGGCGCAACTGAGCGAATTGATCAGGTTGGCCAAATCTTCCGGCCAGTCTTTTTTCAGAAAGCGCTGACGCACCAGCAGGGCCAGATGGTGGTAAAGGAAATCGTAATAATCCCGGGTATTGAGAATATCGCCCAGAGGTTCACCGCTGCGTGCCAGTTCTTTACGGTAGAACGGGAACAGACGATCAAAGTTGGGTACGTCGCGCAATACCAGCGTATCGATATCAACCCGATCGGCATGCAACGTCGCCAGTTTCATCGCGGGCGGATAGGCCGCCAGCGATGGCACCGCCACGTTGACCAGTGTTCCCTGCGCCCCTTGATATACGCCGGTGTCGTTGACATGCAGATGCCCGCTGAAGTGTAATCGAATACCCGCATCCAGCGCGTGTTCGGCCACGTCCGGCCGTGGCGTGCGTTTGATAAAACTGTTGGTGCCAAACAGCTGCTTTTCGTTTTCCACCGTGCCGTCAAGGAAATCCACCAGCGGATAATGTGAAAAAATCAGCAGCTGTTTATGCTGCTCTTTTGCCCGCCGCACCACCGATTTCACCCACGGCAGCATAAAGGGTTTTTCCGTCAGCAGGGCATTCCAGCCGGTATCGCTGCTGGTGGAGTACCCGCCGATGCTGTCTCGAGTATCCGGGCCGTTTTTGATCTGATAGACGTTGGCGTCAATGGATAGCAGCCATAAACCCGGCTCCGGCTCCACCAGATAGGATGCATCCACAATGTCCCACTGCTTGGCGCCGTCCGGTGAGTGCGCCGGATACTGGCGCTTTTCCAGTGCGTCGCTGTCGCCAAACGGGGTTTCCCAATGCAGAAAATCTTCACGCTTGAAAAAGCCAAAGCGTTTCATCAGCGGTAAACCGCGGTCATAACCCAGCGCCTGCATGGTCGGCGTGACGATCAGCGATTGGGCGTCGCCCGGTTTGACGTTCGATTTGCTGCTCAGCATGGTGCTGCCGCCGTCGGCGTTAAGCATTCTTTCCGACGAGTCATCCCCCTGAGGGCGGTTAATGTCATGATTTCCGACCGTGGCGAAAAAACGCATACCCTGTTGTTGTTCATACTGGTCGAGGATGGCCGCAATACCTTCAACCGTCGGCTGCTGACCGTCATCCGAATAGTCGCCTGACAGCACGACGTATTTCACCTGCTGTTTTGCCAGCTCATCCAGCGCGGCAAACAGGGCGAAATAAGATTCATTAAAGATACGAGTGGAGTTCACCGAATCTTTCAGCGTGCGGATCGTCAGCTTTTTCCCGGTTTGCGCGTCGGGTAGCCCGTCGAAATCATAGTGGCCGTAGATGTTATGGACGTGGACATCGGAAATGATGGCGATACGTAGCGGCTGTGTCCGCGGTTGCGCCGCGTTGGCGTGAAAAAAGCCGCCGGCCAGCGTGATGGCGCTGCCAGCGCCCAGTTTGACGAACGTTCTGCGGGTGAGGGTTGTCATCGGTATCTCCGTAAGCATTATTTATTGGATATATAACGCGTAATCATGACAGGCAATCAATCGCGCCCCATCCAGCGCGTCGCCGGACGGGGAGGACAAACGTTGTTGCCATACCGTGGGTAGCCAGGGGCGAATATGCAAACCAATGCTGCCCATCAACGCCAGCTTCGGCGGCGTATGGCGGGCGATGACATGAAGCAGGCGGCTGATATCGGCGGCGGTTTGCCGCAACAGCGCGATGGCAGTTTCGTCTCCATGCCGAGCGCAATCGAACACCAACGGCGCGAAACGCGCGTAATCTCCCGGTTTGGCCTGTAGGCTCCAATGCCGGAAGATTGCGGCGTCATCCAGGGGTACCGGGCTGTCCGTGATGTCGTCATGTAGCCGAGCAGTGAGCTGTTGGCTGAGTGGCGACAGGGCGCGCCATCCCTGCACAACCTGATAAGCGTGCTGTAGCGCGGCTAATCCCAATTGCGCGCCGCTGCCCTGATCGGAGATGGGAAACTCATGGCCGCCATAGGCGGTGATGGTTTTATTGCGCCATAACAACCCGCATGAACCGGTACCGGCGATGACCACGCCGGCATCCCGTCCATGATTGACGGCCAGACAGGCTCCCAACGCATCGGTGTTCAGCACCTGAGCGGCATAAGGATGCGGCAGGGCAAGGAAAGCATCATAGGCGGGGCGATGCTCGGCACTGGCCAGCGCCAGCCCTACTTTCAGCCGGGCGGCGTCGTTGGCTGATAGACCGCTGTGACTGAGCGCCTGGGCGATGGCCTCATCCACCGAGCGACGTACCCTTTCCACGCCGAGCAACAGGTTGGCCCGGCCGCCGTGTCCCTGGCCCAACGGCGCGCCATCCGCCTGATAAATGCGCGCCCGGCATCCGCTGCCGCCTCCATCGACGCCCGCATACCATAATATCGTCATGGCGCCCGACCCCCTGGGTCAAGATAAGGGAAACAGGCGGCGGCCAGTTCTCCGCTCAGCCAGACCGTATCGGGCCGGGATACGGGGGGATGAGATAGTAGTTCATTCAATTCACCGGCACAGCGCCTGAGTAGTTGCATTGACAAGACGTCATCATGCCGCCGAGCCAACAGCCGTTTCGCCTGGCGGGTATAGTCTTCCGGCCGAGCCTGTTTCGACCAGTCGATCACCTGTTCAATGCTGTTATTAAAATGGGCAAATAGCGATTCGCTGAGCGGGCTCAGCGGCATAATATTTTCTACCGCTTGTAGCATTTCCTGTATTGCCCACAGGCCGAGTCGAGACAAACTGGCGGGATTGCCGATAGGAAAACACTCGCCGCCCCGACAAGCGAGCTTGCCGTCGTGCCAGTAGAGGACGCGGGTAAAACCGCCGGTTACGATCATAAACCGGCTTTGACCGGGCCAAAGCTGCTGACACAGGCCGCTTTCCCTTGCCTCGTCAAACGGTTGGTCCGCATCAATCGGCATGTCCTTCAGCACGCATTTCACGGCGCGATCTTCCGCTTCTGCTGATTGGCGCTGATGGTTTCATTTAGCCGTTTCACATCATTGGACGTCAAACGCAGGTATTCATCAAAAGAGACCTGATCGTTCAGATATTGCGTGAAACGCGTCAGGATAATCGGGTATAGCTCGTTGGCGCCCAGGCTTTCCATCCGCTCCCACTCGAAAACATAGGCGGGTATTTTGCCGATCTCTTCTCGTGCGGTGTTCAGGCCGTCGATCACGTGGGGGTCTTCGGTTTGATAATGCAGGTCCTGAATATCTGCGCCGACAATAATATTAAAGCGTTCGGCAATCTCGCGCTGTAGCGGTTCGCTGCCCAGCCAGGCCATAAATTCAGCCACTTCCCGCGGATGTTTGGTGGTGTTGAACGGCATGATAAAGGTCGCGCCGCCCATGGAGATGCATTTTTCTTTACAGGGCGCCGGCAGAACCTGCCAGTCAAAACCATCGCCGATCTGCTTACTGAACTGGTTCAACAGCCAGTTGCCGGAGAAATAGGTCACGATATTGCCATTAACGAAGTCGTCCGCCATGCTTTTATACTGACCCCCGCCGGCCGCGCCCCACATTTCACGTGGAAATACGCCCTCATCCGACCAGCGTTTGAGATCTTTTATCCACTGTTGGGCGGCGGCATCCGGAAAATTAATCAGGCCGTCTTTATCGTAACGCGCACCGTAGGAATAAGCCGGGCCTGAGAAACGAAAGCCGCTGCGATCGATAGTGAAGGGAATGTGTACGCCGGTTTTTTCCGCCACCAGTTTGGACGCGGTCATCAGGTCATCAATGGTATAGCCGGGTTGAGGCACGGGAACGCCCGCCTGTTCAAATAGCGTCACGTTGATAAAAGGCAGATCGGCTGTCCATGACGCCACAAATCCCGGCAGCGCATCGTCTTTATGTACCCCTTTGACGCGCATGATTTTTTCGATACCGGCGCGGTAGCGTTTTTCAAACGCGGCGGCATCTGTCAGGTAAGGACGCAAATCGAGCGTATAAGACAACAACCCCATCTGAGTGGTTTTCGCGATATCCGGCCCTAACCCGGCGGCTAATTGCATGGGAAGCTGTGTTTGTAGGGCGTTATAACCCGTACTGACAAAATTCACCTCGATATGATCGTGACTTTGCGAAAAGGATTTAACTTTTTGCTCCATAAAATGCACTAATTCAGGATCGTCATCGCTATACAAAAACGTTATTTGTGTTTTTGCCGCAAGAGCGCTGTTGCTGAATAATCCCAGTAGGATGACAGAAATAAATAACGTGATTTTTGAACCTATCATGAGACTTCTCCATCGTGAGATGTCGCGTAATTCGCAGATTTCCTGGAAAACCGCTACTGTAATCAAATTGGATTTTAATCATGCAAATTTGCATTATTTTGTTATTTTGCGCTGTCATGATGGCTAGAAAAAGGTTTTATTTATGTGAGGCTGGTTAAATAAAATTTAAATATTTATTCGAATAAAATGGTTATGCGATATTCATCACATATAAATGTGCGACAATCTTATTTATTAATGTGAATTGTAAAAATTTGAATGCAAATTGATGTTAATGCAAATTTTGCATTAATTGACGATAAGCGTTGTTTATTTAATTCACGAATGTTGTTGACAGGATTCAGCATGAATATCGGTTGGATATTAAAGAAGAATGGCGTCATTAATCGATTTCTGATTACCTCGTTAATTGAGAAACGTTATTTATCTGAACCGGCTACGTTGCCGGATAAGGTGAATTACCGTTTTATTAACGGTTTTGTCGATGTCGGCGTATTACCCTGTCGCGTCCGTTTCCTGAAAGAAGATGCCGAACGCGACGTCTCGCTGCCCGAAGGGTTGACGTTTGCGGAAATGTGGAGCGGCGGAGATGAATGCCGCAGCGTGAGCTTCAGCGATTTCTGGCCTTCTCCCGTTCATGCGCAGCGATTTTCTCGCTGCATTATTCATAGCGACAGCGCTCAAGACGCCCCCTTCTTGCTCAGTACGTGCGGCGGCGCGACGCTGTGGATTAACGGCGAGCGCATCGCTCGTTTTACGCCGTTTACCCGTAATACCGAGCAGTCTTGTCAGGTGAGCATTCCGTTAAGAGCCGGACTGAATACGCTGGTGGTGCATAGCGAGGAACTGTGCGAACGCGATACGGATTACCTTTTCAGCCTGTGTTATCAGGGCGAACGCGAATTATCCTGGCGGCTTGACGAAGATGAGGCGCGCAGCGCCCGACTGACCGCGCTGGAGGGATGGATCAATCGACTGTCGCTGGAAAAGAATTTGATTAGCGAGGTGACGCTGGCGCTGAGCAGCGGGGAGGCGCTGCCTGAATCGGTAACGATGTCTCACCATTTGATTGGCAATGTCAACGAATCCGTCCCCGCGTGGCGGCAAACGCAAGCGCTGTCCGCGGGTAATCTGGGGTGGCAGGTCAGACTGCCGCCGTCATTGGTCGGATATTACGATCTGGTCTGTACGGCGGTTTGCGCCGGCGTAACGCTGACGCGCACCATGAGTTTCGGCCGTTTGCCGGGACAAACCATGCCGGATTTACCCTCGTTATCCGCCCGTCGCCGTCATGTGCTGCGTCATACCGCGCAACATGGTTTTGAACGGACGGGACGCTTGCTGGCGATTGTGGCGTCGGGAGAAGGGCAAGCCGCCATTCCCGCTATTCTGGACAGCGCGTTGCGTAAAATTAGCCGTCGGGAAGATTGTGCGGATTTCCAACAGGTGCCGCTGATCTGGCTTTGGCAACGCTATCAGGGCCAGGTGCTTGCCAGACAGGACTGGCGACGCATCCGCAGCGCCATTCTCGGCTTTCGCTATTGGATCGATGAGCCGGGCAACGACACCATGTGGTTCTGGAGTGAAAATCACTGCCTGTGCTTCCATGTGGCTCAGTATCTTGCCGGGCAAAACTTCCCTGACGACACTTTCCCATGCAGCGGACGACGCGGTTACGAACAACAGCGTATCGCCCATGAACGGCTGACCCGCTGGTTTGATTCCATTCTTGAGCATGGCCTGGTGGAGTGGAACTCGGCGGCCTATTACCCCATCGATCTCATCGGGCTGGTCGCGCTGTATGAACTGGCTGGAGACAGCGATTTGCGCGCAAAGGCCCGCATCGTCATTGACCGTATCATGCTGATGACGGCATGGGTTCATCAGCATGGCGTCGCGGTCGGCACCATGGGGCGAGCTTACGATAAAGAGCTCCGTTCCGGCATGCTGACCGAACTTTCCGGTCTGTGCGCGCTGATGTGGGGAGAAGGTTGGCTGATCCCGCACTGCGCCGCATTGCCGCTGTTATGCCTGAGCGATTATCGGCCGCCGGAAGAGGCCAATCACATTGCCCGCTGGCGGTCGGCGCAGGGCGCGGAGGCTCGCTGGGTTCAGGGGCTGAACCGCAGCGCCAAGATCATTGCCTGGAAACAGCCCGATGTGGCTTTTTCCTCCGTGTTTGACCACCACCCTGGCCAGCCGGGGCATCAGCAACATCTGCTGGATGTGCGCCTTGGCGGTCATTATGCCGCGCGCCTATGGGTGAATCATCCGGGCGAAGATCGTCCTGATGGTGTTCATCGTCCTTCCTATTGGGCCGGAAATGGGCGTTTGCCGCACCTGATGCAATATCGCAACCGTGCGCTGATGGTATTTGACCTGCAACAGGATGTTCGCCCGTGGACACACCTTTACCTGCCAAAAACGGCGTTGGATGAGACGATCATCATGGCGGCGTGGTGCTTTGTCCGGGGAGGAAATGGCTATGCCGCTTTCCATAACCCGGCTGGTTTGCAGCCTTTTTCCGTCACAGGGCATCAGTCAGAAGGGGAACTGCGGGCATACGGTGAGCGCAATGTCTGGTTTATCGCGGTGGACAGCGGAGAGGGCGCAGACGGTTTCGCCGCGTTTGTGGCGCGTTTTCAGTCATTGCAACTGAATCGCGAGGCGGGTAGCGGCCATTGGCGCATCGACGATCCGGATTACGGCGAACTCGCTTGCAGTCCGGCGGGTGAGTTTTTTATTCAACGACAGCGGTTTATTTTCCCTGAATCCGTTTCGGTGGTTCCGCAACAAACGGCCGCTTCACCGGCTACTCCATTACAACCCTTTCCCCCGCAACCCACAGGGAGTGCATAAGATGCAGACGGATTCGCTCGATCAATTACAAACCGAGGCGTTGCTGGAGCGGGTGGCGCGGGCATTCTGCCGCCTGAAGGCCATCGACAGCGTGACGCAGGAAACCGATCCGGCCAATGAACTGACGATTCAGTTCGAAGAGTGGGATTGGGAAGTCGGCGTCGGGCTATACGGTTTTTGGAAGCTGGCGCGCCTGAAGCAGGACGGCGATATGGTGCGGGCGTTGGAGCAGTGGTATCAGCAGAAGCTGGGCGCGGGCCTGCCGCCGCGTCAGATTAATTCCACCGCCCCGATGCTGGTGCTGGCGCTGCTCTGCCTGGATAACCCGCAGGCCCCGTCGCAATGGCGACAGGCGGTGAGCGAATGGGCCGACTGGTTGCTGCATGCGTTGCCAAAAACGGAAGATGGCGGCTTTCAGCACACGGTGAAAGAACGTCCCAATACCGGGCAGTTGTGGGATGACACGCTCTTTATGGCGGGTCTCTTTCTGGTGGCGGCGGGGCGATTGTTGTCACGCCGCGATTTGATTGAAGAGGCGGAGTATCAGCTGTTAACCCATGCCCGTTATCTGGCGGACGCCCGCAGCGGGCTGTGGTATCACGGCTGGACATTCAACGGACGACACCATTACGCCAATGCTTTCTGGGGACGCGGCAATGCCTGGATCACGCTGGTGCTGCCGGAGATGCGCGTACTGGCGCGGGATCAACTGTCCGCGCCCGTGCTGCGCACGCTGGAAGCCATTCTTGAACAGCAAACGCAGACCTTGGCTCGCTGTCAGCACGACTCCGGTTTGTGGCATACCTTGCTCGACGATCCTGACTCCCCGCTCGAAACCTCCGCCAGCGCGGGCTTTATCGCCGGGATTCTGACGGCGCGACGGCTCGGCATGCTGAGCAACTTCCCGCAGGCGCAGTTGGATAAAGGTTTTGCCGCCGTCGTCGCACAGATTGACGAGGCGGGCGTGGTGCTCGGCGTCTCTGACGGCACCGCCATGGGGCATGACTTACAGTTTTATCGCGATATTCCCAATGTTGCCGTGCCTTACGGACAAGCACTGGTCATGCTGATGTTATTGGCGCAATTACATTCTGTTTGAAGGGGTTGGCAATGGCGAGTCTGGAACTGAAAAACGTCCACAAGAACTATGGTGCGGTCAGCATCATTAAAGGCGTGGACTTATCGATTCACGACGGCGAGTTTATGGTATTCGTCGGGCCATCGGGCTGCGGAAAATCAACGTTGCTGCGGATGATTGCCGGTCTGGAAGACATCAGCAGCGGCGAACTGTGGATTAACGATCGTAAAGTGAATGATCTGATGCCCGCGGAACGAAAAATCGCCATGGTATTTCAGTCTTACGCGTTGTATCCCCATCTCTCCGTGCGCAAGAATCTGGCTTTTGGGTTGGAAAATCTTCACTTTCCGCAGGCGGAGATCGCTGAGCGTATTAATGAAGCGGCGCGTATGCTCGGGCTGGAGCCGTATCTGGATCGCAAACCTCGCGCCTTGTCGGGCGGGCAGCAGCAACGCGTTGCGATTGGGCGGGCGATTGTACGCGATCCGGATTTATTCCTGTTTGATGAACCTCTTTCCAATCTCGATGCCAAGCTACGCGTGCAAACGCGCGGCGAACTTTCCCGTCTGCATCAGAAACTTCGCACCACCATGATCTACGTTACCCACGACCAGATTGAGGCGATGACCATGGCGCAGCGCATTGTGGTGCTGAATGCGGGACGCATTGAGCAGGTTGGCACGCCGCTGACGCTGTTTAATCGACCGAAAAATAAATTTGTCGCCGGGTTTATTGGTTCGCCGCGAATGAACATGTTTCCCGCCGAGATTGCGGAGACCACGGCTGAAAGCGCGGCGGTGCGCTGTCCATCCGGCAATATTCTGACGCTGCCGTTTATCGGTCGGATCGGACAGAAGGTCACGCTGGGGATTCGCCCGTCGCATTGTGAAATCGTGCCTGAGGGGGAGGGGATTGCACTCAGTGTCGATCGCTGCGAAATGATGGGGCATGAAACCTTTATCTACGGACGTATGCATGGCATTGATGAAGAGATGATTGTTCATTTGCCCGAACACCGCGAATTTGCTGCGGGCGCGTTGGTGCATGTGCGTTTTCCCGCCGCGTACTGTCATTTGTTTGATGCGGATACGGATGACGCCCTGTCTCGTATTTGAAAGATGAAAGCGATAACGAGCGTTAATTAATCCGTTAATGGAGAAAAGAACATGGCCAGACATTTCGCCTCTCGGTCCGTATTTTCACTGGTGGATATGCTGGTGACGCCAGTGGAGAAAGCGGTTAACGTGCTGCAAAAACTGGGCGGCAGAAAGATCATGCCGTGGTTTTTCATCGCGCCCAATATGCTGCTGTTCGCCGTCTTTGTCTTTATCCCGATCCTGCTGGCGGTATGCTACGCCTTTACGGGCGGCACCAATATTCTGCTGTGGGAACGTCCTTATGTCGGAGTGGCGAATTTTACCACGCTGCTTAGCTGCGATAACTATGCGCAGCCAGCCAGCTGTGAACAAGATCTCTTCTGGACCGGGGTCTACAACACGGTCTCGTTCACCTTCTTCAACGTGACGTGTACCTTAGGCGTGGCGCTGGTGACCGCGCTGATCCTCAATCGGAAGATCATCGCCCGCGGCTTTTTTCGCGCCATGTTTTTCTATCCGGTGCTACTGTCGCCGGTGGTGGTTGGTCTGATCTGGCAGTGGTTTCTTAATCGTAACGGTTTGCTGAATCTGGTGTTGTCCTCATTAGGAGGACAGCCGATTACCTTTCTGCTCGATCCTACGTTTTCCCGTTTCTGGGTGGTCTTTGTCTCGGTCTGGTTTCACGTTGGGTTTTATACCTTGATCCTGCTGGCGGGATTGCAGGGCATTCCCCGTGATATTTATGAAGCCGCCGCCGTCGATGGGACATCGCGCTGGCGCGGTTTTTATCGTCTGACGTTGCCGTTGCTGGCGCCGAATATTCTGGTCGTGGTGATCCTGTTGACCATCAATAGCGTACAAATCTTTGATGAGGCCTGGGTGCTGACCAACGGCGGCGGCCCTGGAACGGCCAATAGCTTTATTGTTCAGTACATTTATCAAACGGCGTTTGCTTCCAATGCGTCTTTGTACGGGCTGGCGTCAGCGGCGTCTGTATTGATGGGCGTGGTATTGATGATTCTGACGGCGCTGCAATTCCTGCTGACGCGACGTCTCGAAGGTAAAAAATAACGGGAGCCATGATGAAAATAATCACCTTTCTCACCCGCACCCGCTATCCGGGACGGGTTCATATCACGGATATCATGAGCTGGGTCTGGCTGGTGGTGGGTACGCTGTTGGTTTTGATCCCGGTGATGTGGGCGGCGATGTCGTCTTTTAAAACGCCTGCGGAGATCAACCGTTTCCCTCCCAGCTTTTTACCGCAGGCGGCGGACGTCGTCACCTTGCCGGATTACCCAAAACCGTTGGAGTTGTGGCAGGTCAAACAGGAAGACGGCAGTAATAAAACCATGGCGCTGGTGCGTCGTATCGGTCTGATTGCCCAGTTGGTCAATCCTGATGCGCCGGAGGAGAAAGTTCGTGTGCCGACCCGGGATCTGGTGCCGATGAAAACGCTGCATCTGGAAATGGAAAATTACACCACGCCGATGACGAAGTTCCATTTCACCACCT
The DNA here is from genome assembly GCF_040240345.1 of Brenneria sp. g21c3. Lineage (NCBI taxonomy): Bacteria > Pseudomonadati > Pseudomonadota > Gammaproteobacteria > Enterobacterales > Pectobacteriaceae > Brenneria > Brenneria sp. g21c3. The sequence goes on from NZ_JBEIAB010000002.1 coordinate 366,150, forward strand.
ATCTGAAAAATACCGTATTCGTAACGGTTATGGCGACGCTGTTGACTTTGGTATTGAGTTCCATGGCGGCCTTTGCGCTGGCGAAATACCAGTTTCGCGGGCGGGGAACGGTATTAACGCTGTTTCTCTCCACCATGATGATTCCGCTGTCGGTGGTGATGGTGCCGACCTTTCTGGTGGTGATCGGCCTGAATATGGGCGATAACCTGTGGGGCGTCATTATTCCTACCGTGGCGACGCCGACGGGCGTCTTCCTGCTGCGTCAGTATATGCTGACTATCCCGGATGAACTGATTGAAGCGGCGCGTATTGATGCCGCGAGCGAGTTTCGCATTTACTGGAAGATCATTCTGCCGCTGACGGCGCCCGCGCTGGCGGTTTTAGCCATCTTTTCCGTGATCTGGCGCTGGAACGATTTCCTTTGGCCGCTGATTGTCTTGTCCAGTCAGGATAATTTTACGCTGCAAATAGGTCTGAATGCGTTCCAGGGGCAGTTCTCCGTGCAATGGCACTATATATTGGCAATGACCATGCTTTCTTTGTTGCCGGTGACGGCGGTATTTGTCTTCTTGCAAAAATACATCACCACGGGTATTGCCAATACGGGGATGAAATAACGATGTCGACGCTCAAAGATATTGCCGACCTTGCCGGCGTTTCCATCAGCACGGTATCCCGCGCATTGAACGGAACAGCGCCCATCAGCGCCAAAGTCAGACGACAGATTATGGCGATTGCGACCGAGCAAGGTTATCCCTTGCATAAGGTGGGCAAAGCGGCGGCGCCTTACACTGAGCCGCTGCGCCATATTATGCTGGCCACGCCGCGCAATCTGATGCTGGAAAATGATTATAACCTGGTCTCGCTGACGCTGATTAACGCGTTGAAAAACCTCTGCCAGCAACGCAATATCCAACTGCGTCCTTTCCTGGGAGAGCACGATACCATTAACGAACAACAACTGTTGGGTGAGCTACAGGGCGGGCGTGAAAGCGGCATTCTGATTGTGAATGATGATCATCCAACGCTGCTGAATGCCGTTGCGGAAAGCGGCATTCCGGCGGTGCTGATCAATGGGGAAGACCCCGCTATGCGGTTGAATTGCGTGATGCCTGCCAACCATTATTCGGCCGCCGCCGCCGTGCGCTATCTCATTGAACAGGGTCATCGGCGTATTCTTCATCTTACCTGGACTTCCCGCATAACCATCAAACAGCGCGAGCGGGGCTACCGTGAGGCGTTATGCCAGGCGGGAATTGCGGTGGATGACGATCTGATTCTGTCGCTGCCTGACTTCCATCCGCGCACCGCGCGGGATGCCTTATTACGCTGGTTGACCGCCCATCCCGACAGGATGGGCGTAACGGCCGTGTTTTGTGCGGCGGATAATCAGGCTATCGGCGTGGTGGACGCCCTGTATCAGTATGGACTACGCGTGCCGGAAGATATTTCCGTTATGGGCATGGACGACATTTTGCCGATCGACATGCTGCCCGTTTCCCTCACGACCGTAAATCTGCCCTTTGAGGCCATCGCCCGAGCTTCACTGCAACTGCTGACGCAGCAATTGACGCCATCACAAGCGCTGGGGATTGCTCAGCGCACCGAGCTGGCGGGGCGCGTGGTGGTCCGCGATTCGGTGCGGACGATTGGATTGCCGGCTACAGGATAGAACTGTACTAAAGAAGGAGAAAACGGCGCCGCATGTGCTCAGCATTTGCCCTTGAAAAGAACCGACAATTGTCCATAATGAATACTGACAAATGTCAGTAATGAAGGGGGAGCGATGAGAACCTATGTGCCTGAAAGTCGATCGCATGATAATGCGCTCTGGCGCTATGCGGGCCTGCCGGCGCGCGGGCTTGAACTCACCCGTCTACTGAAAGTCGGTCTGCCTGTCGATGTGCTGGACAATATTCGCCACTGGTCGGCAATGTCCAAAGCAGACATTATGAGAGTCACCGGCATCAACGAGCGTAACGTTGCGCGGCGTAAGAACGCGGGCAAAAACCTCTCTCCCGATGAAAGCGAGCGGGTCGCGCGTTTTGTTCGCGTAATGGATGCGGCGGTACAGCTTTTTGACGGGAATAAAGAAGACGCATACTGCTGGCTCAGCCTCCCGGTTAAAGGTTTAGGCCATGTCGCCCCCATTTCTCTGATTTCCACAGAGAGCGGCGCTCTGGAAGTTTTGGATCTGATCGGCAGGCTGGAACACGGCGTCTTTTCATGATTTTTTATCGGCTGATAAAAACCGCCTATGCCTCAGAAGCCTGGACCGGATATGGCGCCAAACAATATGGCGGACGCTGGAACCATAAAGGATATCCGGCCATCTATGTTTCCACATCGATTTCGCTTGCCGCGCTGGAAATACTGGTACACGTATCCAAAGAGGCCATTCTGGAGCAGTATTCGTTGTTCAGTATTGATATTCCTGACGATGAGGTGGCTTCCCTCGCGCCAGAATTTTTTCCTGATAACTGGCGACAGGATCCCGCGCCCGTATCGACGATGGACATTGGAACGGGGTGGTTGCAATCCGCTGAGGGGGTGGCGCTGATTATACCGTCCAGCATCATTCCAGCCGAAAATAACGCCATACTTAATCCGAACCATTCCGGTTTTACGCCATGCCTGAACAGTACAAGAGAATTGCCATTCTTCTTTGACCGGCGATTAATGAAATAGTCGATATTGCGCTATCCATGCGCCGGCGCTGAAAGGTATGCCGGTAGTAAAAGTCGCTGTCAATCTACTGAATAAAACAATAAAGCCCCGAATTTACGGGGCTTTATTGAGATGACTAAAGATATTTTAATGCCGGATCAGAACGGAATATCGTCGTCAAAGTCCATCGGCGGTTCGTTGCTTGCCGCCGGCGCGTTGTTCTGCGCCGGGCGTGCAGCAGGCTGAGCCTGTGCGCCGCCGCTGAACTGGTTGCCGCCCTGCGGCTGCTGCGGTTGTCCCCAACCGCCGGACTGCTGTCCGCCGGCCGGCGCGCCGCCGCCGCCCTGACGACCGCCCAGCATTTGCATTGTGCCGCCGATGTTGACCACCACTTCGGTAGTGTATTTGTCCACGCCGGACTGATCGGTCCATTTACGGGTTTGCAGCGAACCTTCGATATAAACCTGAGAGCCTTTGCGCAGGTATTCGCCCGCGACTTCGGCCAGCTTGCCGAACAGTACCACGCGGTGCCATTCGGTTTTCTCTTTCTGCTCGCCAGTTTGCTTGTCACGCCAGCTTTCCGACGTAGCCAGCGTGATGTTGGCGACAGCACCACCGTTCGGCATATAGCGGACTTCCGGGTCCTGCCCCAGATTGCCGACAAGAATCACTTTATTAACGCCTCTGCTGGCCATGCTCGTCTCTCCTGATGAATCACTTAATTTAGCTTAAGTCTAAACGATCAATTTTAGCATGATACGAATTTCTATCATACCTGCGAAATAGCTTCAGCAATGAAAATGCTGATTACAGCACTTGCATAAAAAACGCCCCAATAACTGGATATCCATTCAGTCTTTTTGGTGGTAGGCTATTCCGGTTCGGTGCCTTTACCGGCTGTTTCCGTCAACGTTAAAAACGCGCCTGACGTTTTTTTTGTGCCATAATTGCATGTTTCGTACCGGTTGTCTCCGTCCACGAGATAATGCAAAACAGTATTTATTCCGGGAAGTGTGTGAATGGATAAGATCGAAGTTCGTGGTGCCCGTACTCATAATCTCAAAAATATCAACCTGATAATTCCACGCGACAAGCTGATTGTGATCACCGGATTATCCGGATCAGGCAAGTCATCGCTGGCGTTTGACACGTTATATGCCGAAGGTCAACGACGCTACGTCGAGTCGCTTTCCGCCTACGCGCGCCAGTTTTTGTCGCTGATGGAGAAGCCGGACGTCGATCATATCGAAGGGTTGTCGCCCGCGATTTCCATTGAGCAGAAATCGACCTCCCATAACCCGCGCTCCACCGTCGGCACCATTACCGAAATTCACGATTACCTGCGCCTGCTGTTTGCCCGCGTCGGCGAGCCGCGCTGCCCGGAGCATGACGTTCCGCTGGATGCGCAGACCGTCAGCCAGATGGTGGATAACGTACTGTCTCAGCCGGAGGGCAAACGGCTGATGCTGCTGGCGCCGGTGGTGAAAGATCGCAAGGGCGAGCACAGCAAGACGCTGGAAAATCTGGCGACGCAGGGTTACATCCGGGCGCGTATTGACGGCGAAGTGTGCGATCTGTCCGATCCGCCGAAGCTGGAGTTGCAGAAAAAGCACACCATCGAAGTCGTCGTCGATCGCTTCAAAGTGCGCGACGATCTGGCGCAGCGCCTGGCGGAGTCGTTCGAAACGACGCTCGAATTGTCCGGCGGCAGCGCGGTGGTGGCGGATATGGACGACCCGACGGTACCCGAGCTGCTGTTTTCCGCGAATTTCGCCTGCCCGATATGTGGCTACAGCATGCATGAGCTGGAACCGCGCATGTTTTCGTTCAACAACCCGGCGGGCGCCTGCCCAAGCTGCGATGGCCTGGGCGTGCAGCAGTTTTTCGATCCGGCGCGCGTAATACAGAACGGGGAACTGTCGCTGGCGGGCGGCGCGATCCGCGGCTGGGATCGGCGTAACTTCTATTATTTCCAGATGCTGCGCTCGCTGGCGGAGCACTACAAGTTCGATGTCGATGCGCCGTTCGACAGCCTGGACGAATCAGTCCAGAAGCTGATCCTGTACGGTTCAGGCAAGGAAAACGTCGAGTTTAAATATATCAATGACCGGGGGGATACCTCGGTGCGTCGTCACCCGTTTGAAGGGGTGCTGCATAATATGGAGCGCCGCTATAAAGAGACGGAATCCACGGCGGTGCGCGAAGAACTGGCGAAATTCATCAGCAATCGTCCTTGCGCCAGCTGCGGCGGCACGCGGCTGCGCGAAGAGGCGCGCCATGTGTTCGTTGAGCAGACCACGCTGCCGGAAATTTCCGATATGAGCATCGGCCATGCGATGAGCTTTTTTCAGAATATGAAACTGAGCGGCCAGCGGGCCAAAATCGCCGAAAAGGTGCTGAAGGAAATCGGCGATCGGCTGAAGTTTCTGGTGAATGTCGGGCTGAACTATCTGTCGCTGTCGCGCTCGGCGGAAACCCTGTCCGGCGGCGAAGCGCAGCGTATCCGTCTGGCAAGTCAGATCGGCGCGGGCCTGGTCGGGGTGATGTACGTGCTGGACGAACCGTCCATCGGCCTGCATCAGCGTGATAATGAACGCCTGCTGGAAACGCTGATTCATTTGCGCAATCTGGGCAATACCGTGATTGTGGTTGAACATGACGAAGACGCGATTCGCGCCGCCGACCATGTGATTGATATCGGCCCCGGCGCGGGCGTGCACGGCGGCAAGGTGGTCGCGGAAGGGACGATGCAACAGATTATGGCGGTGCCGGAATCGCTCACCGGCCAGTTCCTCAGCGGAAAACGCAAGATTGAGGTCCCCGAACATCGGGTGCCGGCCGACCCGACCAAAGTGCTGAAACTGATCGGCGCGAAGGGCAATAACCTGAAAGACGTGACGCTGACGCTGCCGGTGGGGCTGTTTACCTGCATCACCGGGGTGTCCGGTTCGGGTAAATCCACGCTGATTAACGACACCTTATTCCCGCTGGCGCAGCGTCAGCTTAACGGCGCCACGTTGGCCGAACCGGCGGCCTACCGCGACATTCAGGGGCTGGAGCATTTCGATAAGGTCATCGACATCGACCAAAGTCCGATCGGCCGCACGCCGCGCTCCAATCCGGCGACCTATACCGGCATCTTTACGCCGATTCGCGAGCTGTTCGCCGGCGTGCCGGAGTCGCGCGCGCGCGGCTACAATCCCGGCCGCTTCAGCTTTAACGTCCGCGGCGGGCGCTGCGAAGCCTGTCAGGGCGATGGGGTCATCAAAGTCGAAATGCACTTCCTGCCGGATATCTACGTGCCGTGCGACCAGTGCAAGGGCAAACGTTATAACCGCGAAACGCTGGAAATTAAGTACAAAGGCAAGGGCATTCATGAAGTACTGGATATGACCATTGAAGAAGCCCGCGAGTTCTTTGATGCCATCCCGGCGCTGGCGCGCAAGCTGCAAACCCTGATTGACGTCGGCCTGTCGTATATCCGTCTGGGCCAATCCGCCACCACGCTGTCCGGCGGCGAGGCGCAGCGCGTCAAGCTGGCGCGCGAGCTGTCGAAACGCGGCACCGGGCAGACGCTATATATCCTGGATGAACCGACCACCGGTCTGCACTTTGCCGATATCCAGCAATTGCTGGCGGTGCTGCACCAACTGCGCGATCAGGGCAATACCATCGTGGTGATCGAACATAATCTGGATGTGATTAAAACCGCGGACTGGATTGTCGATCTGGGGCCGGAGGGCGGCAGCGGCGGCGGCGAAATTCTGGTATCCGGGACGCCGGAGACGGTCGCCGAGTGCGAACAGTCGCATACGGCGCGTTTCCTGAAACCGATGCTGGCGCGTCAACCTGCGTAACCTTCACCGATGAGCTGAGGTAGCTATGTGGATACAACATGAAATTCGCCTGAAGCCTAAAGCCAGAGGCTTCCATTTGATTACCGATGAAGTGCTCGCTCAGGTCAGCGAACTGCGGCGCATCAGGGTCGGTCTAATGCATGTTTTTATCCAACATACCTCGGCGTCCCTGACGCTGAATGAAAACGCCGATCCTACCGTGCGGCAGGATTTCGAGCGTTTCTTCAATCGTCTGGTGCCGGAGGATGAGCCCTATTATCGGCATGTCGATGAGGGCAGCGACGATATGCCCGCCCATCTGAAGGGCAGTCTGTTAGGGAGCAGTCTGACGCTCCCCATCAGCAACGGACGTCTTAACGTCGGCATCTGGCAGGGCATTTATTTATGCGAACACCGCAATCACGGCGGCGGCCGCACACTGGTTGTTACCCTGCAAGGGGAGTAGCGTCAAAGTCAGTCTCTCTGGGCCTTAAAATTTTCTGATTCAAACCCATTGATGATATGGATTTATGGGTTATCCCATGCGTTGTTTCGCATGTTTTAGCGATTGGGCAGTAAAGATATATCCGGTCAGGCCGATAGAACAGTTAGCACAGTGAGAGTGACTGTTGCGGATGGATTTGAGAAAGGATACTGATATCCGATAGGTGTTTCTGGCTGGATGTTTCTTACCTTCGTTTCTATATAGGAATCTGGTTTAAGCTATTTTCTTCAGGCTGTAAGCATTGTTTTTGAATCTCGGCGGTAGTGATTTTGTCTGAGTTGCTGTTTTTGCATTTGTTTATGTTATTCATAGTGACCCCTCTCCTTCATAGCTGCACATCTTGTTGACATCTCTCTCGTGTCGTTCTCTGGAATAGTTTGTTTTTTTATGTAGTTAAGGGGGAGATATGCGTTTATCCGACTGGAAAATCGGCACACGTTTGGTGGCCTGGTTTATTCTTCTTGTTGTTATGATTTGTCTTATCAGCCTGATCTCGATTTCGCGATTATCCGACTTTTATGATGATGCGCGCGGCATCGTTGAAGATGTCTATCCACAGACCGTGGAGTCAAATCGACTGATTGATAATGTGAATGCCGGGGTTTTGGCCTATCAAAAACTGTTGGTGGTAAAAGGCGAGGATAAAACCAAGGCGGTACTGGATGAGATTGTCAACGTATCCGCCGATATTGTCGCATTAATGAATAAAATCGAAACCACGGCGACCGACCCGACATCTCAACGCATTATGGATGAGATTAAACAATATCGGACTGATTTTAAAAATTCGGGACAAAAAATCATCGATCTGGTTGCGGCAGGCGATCAGGACGCCGCTATTAATGAGTTCAATACCCACACGGATATCGCTCAGAGCAAATATCGTCAGGCTATCAACAAACTGATCGATCATCAGGATGACGCCATGGGCGATACGGTTAGCGATATGGCGCAAACCTATAGCTTTAGCCGCTGGTTGCTGCTGGGGATGTTATTCGGTTGTATCCTGTTTGGCGGCGTGATTGCGCTAGTGATGACGCGCAGCATAACCGTACCGATTAATCAGGCGTTGCAGGTGGCTAATCGCGTGGCGAAAGGCGATCTGACGTCAAAAATCGAAGCGCAGGGTAAAGACGAAAGCAATCAATTGCTACAGGCGCTGGAGTATATGAATGTCAGTCTGCGGGAAATCGTCAGCCAGGTGCGTGAAGGGGCGGAGTCCATCACCACCGCCTCTTCCCAGATCGCGGCGGGTAACCAGGATCTGTCGGCGCGTACGGAAGAGCAGGCCAGCTCGCTGGAACAAACGGCGTCTTCGATGGAAGAGTTGACCTCGACCATTAAAAACACCGCCGACAATACTCACCATGCCACGTCGATCGCCAACAAAGCGTCGGATTCCGCACAGCGCAGCAGCGAGGTAATGACCTCCGTGACGCAAAAAATGCGTGGAATTCGCGATTCTTCCCAGCGAATGGCGGAAATTATCAGCGTAATCGACGGCATTGCCTTCCAGACCAATATTCTGGCGTTGAATGCGGCGGTTGAAGCGGCTCGCGCCGGCGAACAAGGACGCGGTTTCGCCGTGGTGGCGGGCGAAGTGCGTTCTCTGGCGCAGCGTAGCGCCACGGCCGCCAAAGAAATCAAGGAGCTGATCGACGATTCCGTCGGAAAAATCCAAGAAGGGATGCAGTTGGTGGATAATGCCGAAGGAAATATCAGCGACCTGACGACTAACGTTCAGGACGTGAATGATATCATCAGCGAAATCGCCCAGGCCAGCAATGAACAGAGCGACGGCGTTAATCAGATTAATATCGCCGTCGGTCAGATCGATAGCACCACGCAGCAAAACGCCGCGCTGGTGGAGGAATCGGCTTCAGCGGCGCTTTCGTTGCAATCTCAGGCGTCGATATTGGCCGAATCGGTGCGTACGTTTAAGCTGGGCGACGCGCCTGCATTAATGCGTCCCGCCGATGCGAGCAGCTTCTCGCAATCCTCCGCGTTGCCGGCGGCCGGCAAGTTAGCGCCGACCGCGAACAAACCGGCGGATAGTTCACAGGACTGGACCTCGTTCTAACCCTGACCGAAGCCATTCTCCGCTGGAGGATGGCTTCGCTGTTTACTCAATCACGCTATCTGCTTATTTTGCGCATTCTGACTTGTTTTGAAACATGAGCAAGGCGCTTCGTTCTGCAATACAACGCAAAGATAAAAAAAGCGCGGCTATTCATCAACCAACGACAGCACCAAAGCACAACGAAATCACCAATGAAGAAAATCAATTTTTTCGTATCATGCAATCCTTCAACAAAGACGGTATATCCTGATGTCGCAATCAACATGAAAAAAACAATAATAAATAGATAATTAAAAACAACTAACCCCCGCACGCGCCCACGCGAGATAAAACGAGCGGCAGAAAGTAAAATGATTAAGAAAATGGACATGGCGCCAAAATACATCGATATAAAGGCGGCTGGCGCCAGATGGAAAGGGTATAACGTAAATATCATGTTTACTGAAAACGCTATCAACAAAATGACATAAACGCCACCGGCCGCAAAAGGGTGGGGAATTGCCTGTTCATAAAGAGGTTTATCAAAATAGTCTTCCATTTCACGCGTCGAGCGCTTGGTCAGCGTATATCCCCCTTTCCGGATTGCCGTATCAATCTCTTTCCCATGTGCAATGAGATCCTGAAAAGTACTGCCAACAATGAGCTCTATCCACTTCATTTTATTGTCGCCAGAGACTGAAGCGTACCCAAAACATAATTTCCCGTACGTCGTACATTACCCGGCGCGGCAATCACACCGCTAACAGCGCTTCCGGTAAAAGCCATTGCGCTAGTAAGTGTATTGACCAACTGTTTCTGCAATTCTTTTTGAATAGGCTCAACAGGAAAACGCTTGGGATAGATTCCTGCACGAATCATCGCTTTAATTTCCTTATTGGCAATACCTGGGTTTTGAGCTTTGATAATTTGCTCTGTAAGGCGAGCACGATCCTGACGCGGATAGGTCTTCAACCAGTCACGAACTTTTAGCGATGAAATAGATTTCATTGCGTTATATGTCCTTAATACCTCTCTTAGCGCACCACCCGCGGCCGCAAGCGAAATCAAATCTAAAGCCGTTGAAGTCGCTATATACCAATCCTCTGAATCCAACCAACTAACTGTTTGAGAATCTAATAATCCGATATCTACTACGCGCAATGTACCGTTAATACATTGAGCCCCCGTCGCCATCGTACCCGCATAAGCTAAAACAGCTAATGCGCCACTGGCGCCAGCAGTAATAGGCACTGCCGAAGATCCGAAAATAAAAACAGCAGCTGTTAGTAACGAAGCGCCACAGGATAAAGCTGTTGATGCAATTTCGACCCCTAATGAAGGTGAAGAAACAGCCTCTTTGATGCTCTTTTCCGTAAAGTGACTATTAAATTGAGGCACTTTGCTGACAACCACATGCGTTACCTCACTATGAGACGGATTAGCATAGCGGCGAGAAGGACGAACCAGAAAACTGCGGGTGCCATCATGAAAAATGATGCCGGCTTGATTGAACGTTCGGTGGCAATCCATCGCCTGTCCCAGCGCTTTAAAATCAAAGTCCGCACCGGAGCTATTTCCCATCCATCGGGAAAAATCGTAATTCATTAATCCATGTTCAGCAGAATAATTCAGCGCAGTCATTTATCTATCTCCATCCGTTGGGGAAAATTAGCGACTATATAATATGCTTTCGCATTCTCTTATTACCCACAATAGATTGCAAGAAGCCAGCAAGCGTCCATGTTTTTTCTTGGGATATCGTGCACAGACTGCGGCGGGCGCTGTTGAATAAATCGAACTTTTAGCGGCAAACAGGATCAGATCATTCCCTACCCTGACAGCGCGTGGCGAATCGTGGCAAAGCAGAAGTTCAATATCACCAACTGGAAAACTTATAACCATGCCTCCGCCAACGGGATTCACTGACAGTCTGGGTCGGCGATGACGTCACCGCCGCATAGTACGACACCGCTGAACCCAAACGTCGGGACAGGCCCTTACGTTATTCCGATACGGCGATCGCCGCAGCCCTGATGCTCAAGGGCATCTTCCACCTTGCGCTGCGGGCGTTGCAGGGATTTATCGACTCCGTTTTCCAGTTGATGGATGTGTCGCTGCGCTGCCCGGATTATACCAGCATCAACAAATGGGCCAAAAGTGTTACCGTCAATATCAGGACGCCGACGCGCGGCGAAATCGCGTATCTGGTCATCGATTCCACCGGGCTGAAGGTGTTCGGCGAGGGGGAATCGAAGGTCAAAAAACACGGGGAGGAGAAGCGGCGGGTGTGGCGCAAGCTACATCTGGCGGTGGAGGCGAACACGCATGAGATAGTCTGCGCCGACCTGTCGCTTAGCGGCGTGACGGACGCGCAGGCGCTGCCGCGCCAGCGACTGACGGGGAACAATGGGGAATGGAAAGAGAAAGCCGGCTACCACCTGCGTTCACTGGCGGAAACGGCGATGTCGCGGATGAAGATGATGTTCACAGAGCGGCTGTCGCTGCGTGATTACGATGCGCAGGTAGGCGAGGCAATGGCGCGGGTGAAAGCTATGAACATCAAGACGCTATTGGGTATGCCGGCCAGTATTAGTATTGCCTGATAGATGAGGAAAGGGCTTTGCTGCACCTTAAAATGATTTATTTAACAACGCCGTTCGAACTGCGCCCGCAGACTTTTCTAAGCTGCCTGTACGGCAGTGAACTTGATGGTCAAACAGCTGGAGTGCCGGTGTGGTTTTCTAAGCTGCCTGTACGGCAGTGAACGAACCCCCAACACCCGGACAAATCACGCCCACTTTCTAAGCTACCTGTACGGCAGTGAACTAACTAATACAGCATCTATGCTTGCCAATAAATTTCTAAGCTGCCTGTACGGCAGTGAACGAATAGCCATGTTTATTACTCCTGCGCCAGTCGTTTCTAAGCTGCCTGTACGGCAGTGAACGGATTAAGGAATAGCTGCACTGCTGCACCGCATTTCTAAGCTGCCTGTACGGCAGTGAACGAGACAGGCATCACTGCCCAGCAATGGTGTGATTTCTAAGCTGCCTGTACGGCAGTGAACCCGAGGTCAAAAATGCTTCCTGCGGCGTGGACTTTCTAAGCTGCCTGTACGGCAGTGAACCTGCCACCTCCTGCCGTTCTACGCACAGTTCCTTTCTAAGCTGCCTGTACGGCAGTGAACCGTTGTCAATCAACAGTAGTTGATTGATTTCAAAAGAACAATCGTTAATGTTCTCGCTATACCCTTTTTTATTTCACTACACATAACCTATTGAATTTAATTGATATATGAAATGTGTCGTGAAAAAGGGTTACACGGAGTCCTTTTGTTACAGGGCGACCGCACGAGTGTTGATTTTTGGTCATTCCCTGGGCAGGCGGGAATCAGTCAATGACTATTTACCGTTTCAGCAGGAGATCCCCGCTTACTGCCGCGGGGATGACGGATACTCTTCTGTGTCATTCTCGCGCAGGCGGGAATCAGTCAATGACTATTTACCGTTTCAGCAGGAGATCCCCGCCTACTGTCGCGGGGATGACGGATACTCTTCTGTGTCATTCTCGCGCAGGCGGGAATCACTCAATGACTATAATTACCGTTTCAGCAGGAGATCCCCGCCTACTGCCGCGGGGATGACGGGTACTCTTCTGTGTCATTCTCGCGCAGGCGGGAATCAGTCAATGACTATTTACCGTTTCAGTGGGAGATCCCCGCCTACTGCTGCGGGGATGACGGGTACTCTTCTGTGTCATTCTCGCGCAGGCGGGAATCAGTCAATGACTATAATTACGGTTTCAGCAGGAGATCCCCGCCTACTGCCGCGGGGATGACGGGTACTCTTCTGTGTCATTCTCGCGCAGGCGGGAATCAGTCAATGACTATTTACGGTTTCAGTGGGAGATCCCCGCCTACTGTCGCGGGGATGACGGGGTTATGGCGCAGACGATGGGGGATATGGCGGGGATGCCCCCTAAAAGCGAGTCTCAGGTCATATTTGAACGTATTGATAACCGAATGGTTAATTTATGTACGTGATCTTATCCTGCCCTTTGTTAGCAAAAAGGAAGGGCTGGAGCGCGGTTTTGCGATGTTGGATATTTCATTCTTTGATAAAATTCAGAACCCGCTCTCTCTATTTTAATTGAATCATTGCTATAAATATTTTCTTTTCTATATTAAATATTGGCGTAAATTTTTGTTCATAAATAACGCCTAACCTATAAAAAACTCTATTTGTGAAATATATTTTTCAGGATTGTTGCATATGGACAACGCATTTAGCCCCTCTGATCTAAAAACTATTCTGCATTCCAAACGCTCTAATATTTATTACCTGCAATATTGTCGTATTTTAGTCAACGGCGGGCGGGTTGAATATGTTACTGATGAAGGGAAGCAGTCGCTATATTGGAATATCCCTATCGCCAATACCAGCGTTATTATGTTGGGAACCGGGACATCAATTACTCAGGCGGCCATGCGTGAATTTGCTCGCGCCGGCGTGATGATCGGTTTTTGCGGCGGAGGCGGAACGCCGTTATTTTCGGCTAATGAAATGGAAGTCGATGTTTCATGGCTGACGCCGCAGAGTGAATACCGACCGACAGAATATTTACAGGACTGGGTGAGTTTCTGGTTTGATGATGAAAAACGGCTGGCTGCGGCGGTGGCTTTTCAAAAGGTGCGAATTACCCAGATCCGTCGTCACTGGCTGAATAGCCGTATGGAAAGAGAACAGGGATTCACGCTGAGTAACGACAGGCTACTGGCTTTGCTTGACCGTTATGAACACAGCTTGCCGCAGTGTACCAACAGCAACGATCTTCTGGCGCAGGAGGCGGTGATGACCAAAGCGCTGTATAAACTGGCAGCCAATGCTGTTAATTATGGCGAGTTTGTTCGTGCGAAACGGGGTGGCGGCGTCGATCTGGCGAACCGTTTTCTCGATCATGGCAACTATCTGGCTTATGGGTTGGCGGCGGTTGCCACCTGGGTTATTGGCCTGCCGCACGGGCTGGCCGTTTTGCATGGTAAAACGCGTCGCGGCGGACTGGTATTTGATGTGGCGGATCTGATTAAAGATGCGCTGATATTGCCGCAGGCGTTTATTGCGGCAATGGCCGGGGATGACGAACAAGAGTTCCGCCAGCGTTGCCTGAATAGTTTTCAGCAGGCGGAGGCGCTGGATGTCATGATCGATGCGCTGCAAACGGTTGCCGGGCAATTAAGTCAGGTCGGGCGATGAATATTCTGCTGGTTTCCCAATGCAATAAACGAGCGCTGACCGAAACCCGACGCGTATTGGATCAGTTTGCCGAACGCAAAGGTGAACGTACCTGGCAGACGGCGATTACGCTGGAAGGGTTGAATACGTTACGTAAACTGTTGCGTAAAACGGCCCGGCGTAATACAGCCGTTGCCTGTCACTGGATAAAAAGCGCCAACCGAACGGAATTACTGTGGATTGTCGGTAATCTGCGTCGTTTTAATGCGCAAGGCGTCGTGCCGACGAACGCCACTGAACGCGATATTTTGAAATCGCAGGATGAAAATCAGTGGCACAGCATTGAAGCGATTAGTCTGCTGGCCGCGATTGCCGGGTTGTTTCATGACTTTGGCAAAGCCAATGCGTTATTTCAGCAAGGGCTGTCCGGCAAGGGAAAAACCTTCCAGCCCTATCGGCATGAGTGGGTCTCTCTGCGCCTGTTTCAGGCGTTTGTCGGCGATCGTGATGATGCCGGCTGGCTGACGGCCCTTAGCCAGATTGATATTGCGGATGAAGCCCGGCTGCTGGCGCGTCTGCAAAAAGACGGTCTTGAACCGTTCAGCAATCCTTTTAAAACGTTGCCGCCGCTGGCCGCTACCGTCGCCTGGCTGATCGTGTCGCATCATCGTTTGCCTGCTTATCCGGCGACAAAAAATTATACCGTTCCTCCGCAACTGAAAGCGGCTGATAGCTGGCTCACGCAGCAGCTTACCGCCTTATGGAACTCCATCAATGTGGATAAGGAAGCGTGGAGCGAGCGGGACAAACAGTCGGTTTGGCGCTTTCCGTACGGTACGCCGATACGCAGCAAGATATGGCGCGGCAAAGCACGCAAATTTGCTGATCGCGCAAGACAATTGGGATCGCTGACGCACTACGGTTTGCTCAGCCAGCGTTTTTCCAGCCATCTGGCGCGCCTGACCCTGATGCTGGCCGACCATCACTACTCTTCACTAACCCCGGTTGCGGGTTGGCAGGATATCGGCTATGCCGCGATTGCCAACACCGATCGCCAGAGCGGAGAAATGAAACAGAAGCTGGACGAGCATTGTATCGGCGTCGGGCAAAATGCCTTGCTGCTGGGGCGTAGCCTGCCGCAGTTGAGAAAAACCTTGCCGTCCATTACCCGGCATAAGGGGTTTAAACAGCGTAGTTCCCACGCCAAATATCGTTGGCAGGATCGCGCATTTGACGTGGCCGGCGCGCTGCGCGAGCGTTCCGCGCATCAGGGTTTTTTCGGGGTAAACATGGCCTCGACCGGTTGCGGCAAGACCTTTGCCAATGCCCGCATTATGTATGGGTTAGCGGATGAAAAGCAGGGCTGCCGTTTTTCCGTCGCGCTGGGGCTGCGAACCTTGACGCTGCAAACCGGCGATGCGCTACGGGAAAAATTGACGCTCCAGGATGACGATTTAGCGGTACTGATTGGTTCGCAGTCCGTGACGCAACTGCATACACTGAACCGCGACGCCGCCAATATCGCCGAACGGTCGGGGAGTGAGTCCGCCGATGCCTTGTTCGCCGAGCATCAGTACGTCAGCTATGACGGTAGTCTGGATGATGGCCGTCTCAGCGCCTGGCTAAACAAAAGTCCGAAGCTGCATAAATTGTTGAGCGCGCCGGTATTGGTGTCGACGATCGATCATTTGATCCCCGCCACGGAAGGCGTGCGCGGCGGCAAACAGATTGCGCCCATGTTGCGGTTGTTAACGTCCGATCTGGTGCTGGATGAACCGGATGACTTTGACATTAACGATCTGCCTGCTTTATGTCGATTAGTGAACTGGGCCGGAATGCTCGGTTCCCGCGTACTGCTCTCATCCGCTACCTTGCCTCCGGCATTGATTCAAACGCTATTTAACGCCTATCGCAGCGGGCGGGCCGACTTTCAGCGGGCATGGGGCCAGCCGGATACGCCCGTTAACGTTTGCTGCGCCTGGTTTGATGAGCATGGCGCACAGCAAAGCGATCACCAGACGGGCAAGACCTTTAAGCTGGCGCATGACGCCTTTGTGGCGGCGAGAGTGGAAAAATTGCAACAGGAGCCGGCGTTGCGTCTGGCTGAGTTGGTTCCGGTTTCGATCGCCGATACCAAAGTCGAATCGGTGATAGCTGGTGTCGCGGAACGTCTCCATCAATCGATGATAACGTTGCATCAGGCTCATCATCAGACGCACTCCTCAGGCAAAACCGTGTCGTTGGGGTTGATTCGGATGGCGAATATCAATCCGTTGGTCGCCGTGGCCCGCTGCCTGTTGACAACGCCTTCGCCTGACGATTACCGCGTGCATTACTGCGTTTATCACAGCCGGCATCCGCTGGCGATGCGTTCTTTTATCGAGCAGCGGCTGGATGCTTCGCTCACCCGTTATGAGCCGGACGCGTTATGGCAGATGGCGGAAATCCGGCAGGCCTTGGCGCATGACCAGGAACGGCATCATCTGTTTGTGGTGCTGGCAACCTCGGTCGCGGAGGTGGGGCGAGACCATGATTATGACTGGGCGATTGCCGAACCCAGTTCCATGCGTTCTTTGATTCAGCTCGCCGGGCGAATACAGCGCCATCGCCGGCAGGCGCCCGCCGCGCCGAATCTGCATATTTTACGTAAGAACGTAAAGGCGCTGTGCGAACGCTATCCCGCCTATTGTCGTCCGGGGTTTGAATCTTCCGGGGCGGCGGATCCAACGCTGGTTAGTCACGATCTGGCGGATCTGCTGACGGAAAGCCAGTATCGCGTCATCAGCGCGATCCCGCGGATCCAGACGCGGGAAGCGCCAAAACCGGCGGAAAATCTGGTGGATCTGGAACATCATATGCTGCGCAAAGCGATGCAGGGGATGAAGAATAATGTGGCGGATTATTACGCGGCCCTGTGGTGGAAAACCTCCGCCGACTGGAGCGGCGAACTGCAACGCCGTATGCCGTTTCGCCAGTCATATCCGGATGAACAGCATTATTTATGGATCGCCGAAGAAGGCGATGCGCCTGAGTTCAAAATGCCGGACAGCGGCGAGCGCGGCTGGAAATCGAGCTATGTCTTCCATCCCGTCGACGTGGCGTTCGCCGCGGGCGTCAGCAGTTGGCTGACGGTGGACTATCAGGACATTTATGCGCAACTGTCGGAAAAGCTGGATATGGAGTTCAGTGCCGTGAGTCAGCGGTTTGGCGAAATCAACTTACCGATACGTGATGAAGAGAAAAACGAAAGGTGGCTGTGGCACCCGCTACTCGGGGTGTTTGGCGCACTCGGGTGAGTGCGCCGCTGCCTGTGCGGCAGTTAAGGAATAGTAACGATGCATATTTCTGAACTACTTGTTCAGTAGTGCTTGCATCATAGAAGGTTTAAAAATCAAAAACCATATAATTATAAATAGGATCGACGCATAGGTATTGATCGTTTATTGTCCTTGAATTAATATTCAAATTGTCAAAGTGATTTCAATGAGTGGTATGACTATGAAACAAGAAAAATTCAAGAGGCAACTTTGTGCCACTGTTATTCTAACATTGGCATTTTTCGCGAGGCCAATCACGTTTAATGTGCAAAATGAATTTCGGTTTTCTCAAGGTCAACAACAGTTTTCGATGTTTTCCATCACGTTCAATAACAGCTTTCTCTAATCGTATTATATTGCGTTATGGGTAGATAAATATAATTTATCAAGGAGTTAAACATGGAAGAGGACGGACTAAGTCGGTTTATTATCGATTACATCGAAAACCGCAAACGTCTCAAACTTGAAGCGGTGGAGAAAAAGTTTTCCGATGATGAACCTGCGCTGGCGGCCGAGCGACAGGATATTAACCACCGTTACCAGATCCAGGCCTGGCTGACCGATGCGGCTTTCCGCGCCGGACAGATTAGTCTGGTCACGCATGCGTTGAAGTTTACCCACAGCGACGCCAAAGGCAGCAGCGTGTTTAGTATGGCGTCTGATGAGGAAAAACCGACATACCTTTCTACCGCCGCGCTCAAGCAGCCGGAGGTGGACGCGGTAGGGAACGCCGCAGCGCTGGATGTGGCTAAATTGCTACAGACTGAATACCAGGGGGATTCGCTGGCCGCGGCATTACAGCGGGACGACGCTTCCGCGTTCGCCGCGCTAACGGACGATCCGCAACAACTGGCGCAGTGGGTCGCCGGTTTTAAGCAGGCGCTGACGGATAAGCAACCGAGTTCCCACAAGCTGGCCAAGCAGATCTACTTTCCCTTATCCGATGCCCCTGACAATAGCCAATACCACTTAATCAGCCCGCTGTATTCATCCTCACTGGCTCATGCGCTATATCAGCGCATTACGGCCGCGCGTTTCAGCGATGAGGCGAAAGCGATACGTCAGGCCAGAAAAGAACAGCGTCGGCTTGATGGGATTGAGGTGTTCTATCCCAACCTTGCCGCACAGAACATGGGCGGCACCAAGCCGCAGAATATCTCGTTTCTTAACAGCGGCCGCCGGGGAAAATCCTACTTATTGCCTTGCGCCGCCCCGGTCTGGGAAAGCATCGCGAAGCCGCCGTTACGGCATAAATCCATTTTTCGTCCTCGCGGTGAATTTGAATATCTTGCGCGCCCGGCGGTACGGCTGATGCGGCAATTTCTGCTCAGCGTAAAACCCGTCGGCAACACAATGGAAATCCGTCAGCAGCGCGGCGCGTACCTCGATAGCATTATTGATAGCCTGTTTAACTATGCGGCCGCGATTCAGAGTCTGGCGGCCGGCTGGAGTTATGACGACGACTGCCAGTTGAAGCGTTCCCAGCAGTTGTGGCTCGATCCCTATCGCGCCGTATCTGACCCGGATTTTAAATTTGAACGCGAAGGCGCTGACTGGCAACAAGAGGTCGCTCATGATTTCGGCGTCTGGCTGAACCGTCAACTGGAGGATGAACAATTACGTTTCAGCGAAGTTGAACGGCGTGAATGGTCGACGGCGGCGCTGTTCAAACGTCGGATGCGGGAGTGGGAGTCCGCGTTGACGGAGGAAATGCCATGAGTTCACTGATTATTCTGCACCATGTTAGGGTAGAAAACGCCAATGCCATTGCCGGGTTAACCTATGGTTTTCCCGCCATTACTCATTTTTTAGGTTACACCCATGCGCTTTCCCGTCGGCTACAGCAAAGTCGGAACCTGACGCTGCATGGCTGCGGCGTGATTTGCCATAAACAGCAGCTTCATGCCTATGGCTCCAGCTGGGAACGCGCGTTCGCCCTGACGCGTAATCCATTAACCAAAGAAGCGAAAACCGCCGCGTTCAATGAAGAAGGCCGTATGCATATGACGGTTTCTTTGCTGATCGAATGTCGCGGCGCGATTGCCGATGGCGATGAAGGCGCGCGCGCGTTGGCGGAGCATTTAACCAGGTTATGCGTAAACCAGCGGCTGGCCGGCGGCATTATCACGGACGTCCGTAAAGTTGATGTGATGGCTTTCCCGTCAAACGGCGCGCAAACGCGCAACGTCATGCGTCGTTTATTGCCCGGCTATGTGTTGCTGGATCGCAGCGAACTGCTGAAAAATCATTTTGAGCAACTCAAAAGCGTTAATCCTGATGCGGAAATGATCGATGCCTGGTTGGATTTCTCGGCCATCAAAATGGGGGCGGTGGAAGACAAGCATAACGTCGACGGCGAACAGGCCGACTGGCGTTATTTGCCGAAGCCTGCGTCAGGTTATCTGGTGCCTCTTATGACGGGGTATCGGGCTATTTCGCCGCTGTACGACGCCGGCGAAGTGGATAAAACCCGCGATACCACCACGCCATTCTGTTTTGCCGAGTCTATCTACGGCATCGGCGAGTGGCGGGGCGCGCACCGTATCGACGACCTTCAGGCCGTGCTCTGGCATTACCACTACCACGAGGGGTGGTATCAGTGCCGCAGCCAGCGCGCCGTTGTCCCTGAAACTTATGACGATCAATTTAACGACGATGATGAATAACGGAAAAAGGATTTAATCATGGCTAAAGCAAGCATTAAAACGGCATCGGTCCTGGCGTTTGAACGTAAACTGGCGAATTCCGACGCGCAGATGTTTTCCGGTAACTGGGAGCACTCTTCCGACTGGCGGCCGATCGAGATTAAAGAAAAAGCGGTACGCGGCACGATCTCAAACCGTCTGAAAAACGCACTGGCGAGCGACCCGGCTAAACTGGATGCCGAAATCCAAAAAGCGAACCTGCAACGTGTCGATGTCGCCGCGCTGCCTTTTGATGCCGATACGCTGAAAGTCAGCTTTTCGCTACGCGTATTGGGTAATCTGTCAACGCCTTCCGTCTGTAACGATCAGGACTATCAGGCTGAACTATCACGGGTGATTGACGACTATATCGCCGAACAGGGGTTTGCCGTACTGGCGGCGCGCTATGCGGAAAACCTGGCCAATGGCCGATTTTTGTGGCGCAACCGCGTCGGGGCTGAGGCGCTGAAAGTTAGGGTGACCCAAGGTGAAAAGCGTTGGACCTTCAATAGTGAAGATTATTCACTGCGACAGTTTGGTAAGCCGGATGGCGATTTAGCACAGTTGGCGGCCGCCATTGAACAGGGATTGACGGGAGAGGGATCGGCCTTTTTTACCATAGACGCATTTGTGCGCCTCGGCGCCGGTCAGGAAGTGTTCCCCTCTCAGGAGCTAGTGCTGGATAGCAGCAGTAAGAAAAGCAAGATCCTGTATCAGGTGGACGGCGTGGCCGCCCTGCATTCACAAAAGATTGGCAATGCGCTGCGTACTATCGATGATTGGTACCCAGAGGCAGCCGAACTGGCGCTGGGGCCAATTGCCGTAGAGCCCTATGGCTCGGTGACCAGTCGGGGAAAAGCCTACCGTCAACCGAAACAGAAAATGGATTTCTACACGTTGCTGGATAACTGGGTGACAAAAGGGATCCCGCCGGAAAAAGAACAGCAGCACTATGTTGTCGCCACGTTAATTCGCGGTGGCGTGTTTGGTGAGAAAGGAGAATAAGGATGCGGGTATGGATCACTTTCTAGAGATAAAGGTACTGCCCGATCCCGAGTTCACGGCCGCCGATTTGCTCAATGCGCTATTCGCCAAATTGCATCGGGCGTTGGGGCAACGGGGAAGAGGCGATATTGGCGTGAGTTTTCCCGATGCGGGCAAGGTGCTGGGCGAAAAAATTCGTTTACATGGTTCATCGCCCGCATTGACCGAACTGCAAAGCACTACCTGGTTGAAAGGGCTGCGTGACTATACGCAAATCAGCGATATTCAGCCGGTGCCTGAAGGGGCAAAATTTCGCACGGTACAACGCATCCAGGTAAAAAGCAGCGCGCTGCGTTTGCGACGTCGTTCGGTAAATAAAGGATGGTTGACTGAGCAGCAGGCCGCAGAGCGGATACCGTTTACCTGCGAGAAGCGGACCAATTTGCCGTATCTACAGTTAAAAAGTTTGTCATCCGGTGAGATGTTCAGGTTATTTATCTCGCAAGGACCGCTTCAAGATACGCCGGCTATAGGGACATTCAGTTCATACGGATTGAGTGCGACCGCCACCGTGCCGTGGTTCTGACCCTTTTTTTTCGGTCAATCTTAACTTATTGATTTTATATAAGGTTGACCGAATGACCGAAAAAAGGGTTTTTATCGCGTAAACGTTTTTTTTCTTTAACAATCAGGTAAAAGTGATTAATTTCTAACAGTTCACTGCCGTACAGGCAGCTTAGAAAGATAACAGATCGCGAATAGCGTACAGCTTCAAGTTCACTGCCGTACAGGCAGCTTAGAAATTACCAGCCCCAGTCGAGTGCCGAGCAGCGAAGTTCACTGCCGTACAGGCAGCTTAGAAAGCGAACAAATCCAGAACAAGCGGACCAAAAGCGTTCACTGCCGTACAGGCAGCTTAGAAACGAGATAATGGCGTGGAAATGACGATCTCTCGTGTTCACTGCCGTACAGGCAGCTTAGAAATGCACCGTTACGCCACACACCAACAACGCCAGGTTCACTGCCGTACAGGCAGCTTAGAAAGTACCGCAATCGGCTCGGCGACGGGCGTGACGGTTCACTGCCGTACAGGCAGCTTAGAAAGTGACCATCGGGCGGATACATAAACTGCCAGAGTTCACTGCCGTACAGGCAGCTTAGAAATATCCAGATGTAACGCATACCTAACTCCTTGTTGTTCACTGCCGTACAGGCAGCTTAGAAATCGCATGACCGACTATTTTTTCTCGTTGTAATGTTCACTGCCGTACAGGCAGCTTAGAAAGTGATTTGGTAACGCTACGCAAAATCTGAATCGTTCACTGCCGTACAGGCAGCTTAGAAAAAAAGAAATTGTTTCAGCGAACCGGCTATCAGGTTCACTGCCGTACAGGCAGCTTAGAAAATAATTCTGGAAGCGTTCGACGTTGTCATTAGGTTCACTGCCGTACAGGCAGCTTAGAAAATCATGTTGGGGTGCAATGCATCCCATTGTGGGTTCACTGCCGTACAGGCAGCTTAGAAAAATACGGCGGATCGCAATAGAACAGCGTGTGTGTTCACTGCCGTACAGGCAGCTTAGAAAATTTATCCGGGATAATTGGAAGATCATCTTCGCGTTCACTGCCGTACAGGCAGCTTAGAAAAGGAACAAATGGCGATTTCCCGCTGACCGGCAGTTCACTGCCGTACAGGCAGCTTAGAAAAGGATGCCGTTAAACACCTCATCAAGCTGATGGTTCACTGCCGTACAGGCAGCTTAGAAAGGAGCCGGACTTATTCAGCCTCACTGAAGAAGGTTCACTGCCGTACAGGCAGCTTAGAAATGTTCTGACGATCCGCTGTTTTTGTTTGAGAAGTTCACTGCCGTACAGGCAGCTTAGAAAATCAAAAATCCAGCGCTTTATCTCGTTACATGGTTCACTGCCGTACAGGCAGCTTAGAAATTCACGCACTTGGCGCCGATAAACGTGACTGAGTTCACTGCCGTACAGGCAGCTTAGAAATATGCAATCCGCAAATCAACCCCTGTTTGCCAGTTCACTGCCGTACAGGCAGCTTAGAAATCGTCCATACCGTCAACGGCAGGGGTATTCGTGTTCACTGCCGTACAGGCAGCTTAGAAAGGGTGCTTGTTGATTTGCCACGATTGGGTATTGTTCACTGCCGTACAGGCAGCTTAGAAACATGTCTCGCTTTGTGTCAGCAGTGAATCCCTGTTCACTGCCGTACAGGCAGCTTAGAAAAGTACATCACCGGCATGCGGCACATCATGGACGTTCACTGCCGTACAGGCAGCTTAGAAATACTGTCACGCGACGGCACAAGTTGGGAGTTAGCTCACTGCCGTACAGGCAGCTTAGAAAAGATGATAATGGGCGGGTGTCTTTATCACGAAGTTCACTGCCGCACAGGCAGCTCAGAAATCGTCAATCAGTACGCTCAATTTATCGGTCTGGTTCACTGCCGGCAGCAGGCTTTGCCAGTTGGTTGGCTATCCGCATAGGGCAGCGGTCGCGTATCAGACGAAACCGCTGCCGGCGATGATATTAATCGAAGCGGATACAGGTTGCGCCCTGTTCGGCGCCCGATAGCTGTTCGCGCAAGGCGCCGAACAGTTCCCGGCCGCAGCCGATATGCTGTTCGGAGAGATCCGGTTGCTCAATCTCGCGGGCCGCCAGCTCCGTATCGTCAATCAGTACGCTTAATTCACCGGTCTGGCCGTTGACGCGAACGATATCGCCGTCGCGCAGTTTGGCCAGCACGCCGCCGTTGTAGGCTTCCGGCGTGACGTGGATGGCAGACGGCACTTTGCCCGACGCGCCGGACAGACGGCCATCGGTCACCAGCGCCACTTTATAACCGCGATCCAGCAGCACGCCCAGCGGCGGCATCAATTTATGCAGCTCCGGCATGCCGTTGGCGCACGGCCCCTGATAGCGCACGACGATCACGCAATCCCGATCCAGCTTCCCGGCTTCAAATGCCGGGCTGACATCGTGCTGGCTGTGAAAAATGACGGCCGGCGCTTCGATGATTTGATTTTCCACCGGCACCGCCGAGGTTTTCATTACCGCGCGTCCCAGATTACCCGTCAGCACTTTCGTGCCGCCGTGGTGAGCAAAGGGTTTTTCGAAACTGGCGATCACGCTCTCATCCAGCGATGCTTGCGGTCCTTCCCGCCAGGCCAGTTTGCCGTTATCCAACCAGGGTTCGTGCGTATAGCGGCTCAGGCCAAAGCCGGCGACGGTATTAACGTCTTCATGCAGCAATCCGCCTTTCAGCAGTTCGCGAATCAAAATCGCCACGCCGCCAGCGGCCTGGAAATAGTTAATATCAGCGGGACCGTTAGGATAGATGCGGCACAGCTGCGGCACGACATCCGACAGTTCGGAGAAATCATCCCAGTTAATGATGATGCCGGCCGCACGCGCCATGGCGACCAGGTGCATGGTGTGGTTGGTGGAGCCGCCGGTGGCCAACAGCGCCACGATGCCGTTCACCACGACCTTCTCGTCGACCAGTTTGCCGATCGGCATGAAGTTGTCCGCGTTTTGCGTCAGGCGGGTAATCTGGCTGCCGGCCGCATCCGTCAGGGCATCGCGCAGCGCGGTGCCGGGCGGGACGAAAGACGCGCCCGGCAAGTGCAGGCCCATCACTTCCACCACCATCTGATTCGAGTTGGCGGTGCCGTAAAACGTACAGGTTCCGGCGCTATGATAGGAGGCGGATTCCGACTCCAGCAGAGCCTGACGATCCAGCTTGCCTTCCGCAAACAGTTGACGGATACGCACCTTTTCTTTATTCGGCAAGCCGCTCGGCATCGGGCCGGCGGGAACAAAAATCGCCGGCAGGTGGCCAAACGACAGCGCGGCCATCACCAGGCCGGGAACGATTTTATCGCAAATCCCCAGATACAGCGCGCCGTCGAACATATTGTGCGACAGCCCCACCGCGGCCGACATGGCAATCACATCGCGGCTCATCAGCGACAGTTCCATGCCGTCTTGTCCCTGGGTCACGCCATCGCACATCGCCGGCACGCCCGCCGCGACTTGTCCGACGGCGCCAACCCGATGCAGCGCCTGTTTCAGGCGTTCCGGGTAGGTTTCATAAGGCTGGTGAGCGGACAACATATCGTTATACGACGTAACGATCGCAATATCGTTACGCAACATATTCATTAATGCGGCTTTATCATCAGGCTGACATGCGGCGAAGCCGTGCGCCAGATTGCCGCAAGCCAACTGGGAACGATGCACGGTCTTGCTACAGGCCGCATCAATACGTTCAAGGTAGCGACCGCGTGTTTTGCGCGAGCGTTCAATAATACGCTGCGTAATACGAGATACGATGGGATTCATAATATACATTCCTTACACGACACACGCCGCACAACATTAAGTATTTTTATTTTTAAATCATACAATTAACAGATTTAATAACATCAACGTTTACAGCAGAGTGAAGGCGATCATGCCGACGAGCGCACCGGTGGTACCCAGGATGGTCTCCATTAGCGTCCACGTCTTTAACGTCTGGATTTCGGTTGCGCCAGTCAGTTTGCCGAACAGCCAGAAGCCGGCATCATTCACATGGCTCAGCACAATCGCGCCGCCGCCGATGCAAACCGCCAACGCGGCTATCTGCGCGTTGCTGAAGGATAAAACCTCCACCACCGGCATAATCAGCCCCACGGTGGTCAGGCAGGCGACGGTTGCCGACCCCTGAATAATGCGAATCGCCGCCGCCAGCACGAAGCAAGCCACGGGAATGGGCAAGCCGGTATCGATCAGCGCGCTACCTAATGCCGGCCCCACGCCGGAATCGACCAGAACCTGTTTGAAAACGCCGCCGGCCCCCGTCACCAGCAGGATAATACCGGCTGGTTGCAACGCGGCGGAGCAGATATCCATCACCCGCGCTTTGCTCATCCCCTGACGGCGGGCAAGCCCATAGATCGCCAGCAAACAGGCCAGTAAGATGGAAATAAACGGGTGACCAATCAGCTCCATCCAGTCGTAAAGCGTGGAACCTTGCTCCACGAACAGCGTGCCAATGGTTTTCATACCTACCAGCACCAGCGGAAACAGCACCAACGCGACGCTAAAACCAAATGACGGCATCACGTTACTGTCCAGTTCCGGCTCGCCTGTTTCACTCTGCGGGATAGGGATCGTAACATATCGACTAATGAAACTGCCAAACAGCGGTCCAGCCACCAGCATGCCGGGGATGGCGGCGGCAAGGCCGATAGCGATCATCCAGCCGAAATCCACATGCATCTGCGAAGCCAGCAGCATCGGCGTCGGGCCTGGAAGTAAAAACGCGGCGGCGGCGGCGACCCCGGCGAACAGCGGGATCAGCAACTTGACCAGGTTGCCGTCGGTACGCCGGGCGACGGCGAACACCATACCGATCAGCAACATAATGGCCACTTCAAAAAATAGCGGCAGCGCGCAGATTAAACCGACAACCCCGAGAGCCAGATTGGCCCGGCTTTCACCAAACCAGTCGACCATCCGTCTGGCGATTTGATCGAGCGCTCCGGTCTCATGCAGAATACGGCCGAACATGGAGCCCAGCGCCACCACCACGGCGAGAAAGCCGAGCGTACCGCCCATGCCTTTCTCCATCGTGGCGGCAATCTCCGTCAGCGGCATACCGGAAAGCACTCCTGTGCCGACGGAAACCAACAGCAGGGCGACAAAGGCATGCATCCGCGCTTTCATCACCAGAAACAGCAACAGCAATACCGAACCCACCGCCGTTAACACTAATGTCAGCGTAGCCATCATTCCTTATCCCTAACCTGCTGAATGATTTGCACTGCATCAGCCACGACGCCGTCCAGAGCCTGGTTGATATCAACGGCATACACGTCCGTTTCCTGCTCGTTCGGTTCCTGTAGCGTCTCAAATTGGGAAACCAGCATCTGAGGTTTGAAAAAGTGGCCTTTACGGGCTTTCAGACGTTGTTCAATCACCGCGAAATCGCCTTTCAGATAGATAAACGAGACGTGTTGATTGCCTTCGCGCAGTTTATCGCGATAGTCCTGTTTCAGCGCCGAGCAGACCAGCAGGGAGAGCGGATTGGTGCGCTGCATCGCGAAAATGGCGTCGTTTAACGCCCGCAGCCAGGGAGCGCGGTCGAGATCGTCAAGGGAGTGACCGGAAGCCATTTTGCTGATATTGGCGCGCGGGTGCAGAAAATCGCCATCAAGGCAGGCGGCGCCCAACTGGGCGGCAATGGTGCTGGCGACGGCAGATTTACCGCTGCCGGATACGCCCATCAAAATAAAAACGTGGTGGGCTTTTTTTTGTTCAGTGCTCATTGATTAATACACGCCAGCTTACGCCCGGCTCTCCTGTCAGATGGGTCAGAACGAACATTGTTACCGGTAACAATGTTCGTTCTGAACAAGGAAAAAGGCAATGAAATTGATTAATCCCACATAAAAACTGTGACGAAATTCAAATAATGGCTTTTTCAGCAGATACCGTTCGTTATCCGCCAGGCGGGATAGGCAGTGGCGGTTTTGCGCAAAACGGCGGGAAAGTCGTGAATGTAATATCTTATTAATGTGTTGATATAAATAATAATATTATTTATTCGTTGAGGCGCGGCGGCGATAAAAAGGCGAAAGCGGGTTTATTTTTACTCAAGGCGGGGTTCGGGGGGGAATTTTCAGGCTGCCATTGAAGCAAAACGTTCACTGCCGTACAGGCAGTGAACGTTTTACAGGATGACATGCTAAGCGTTGAACCCGCTGTAAAGTTCAGACGGCGCCTGACTGCGGTCTACTGAACGGCGGCGAAAGCAGCGGCGACGCGTTGGACGTTGCCGTGGTTCAGGCCGGCGATACACATGCGGCCGCTGGCTATCAGATAGACGCCGAACTCTTCGCGCAGACGGTCAACCTGCTCCGGGCTGAAGCCGGTATAGCTGAACATGCCGCGCTGGGTCAGCAGATAATCGAAGTTGCGGGTCGGCAGCGCCTCTTTCAGCGCGGCGACCAGCGTTTGACGCATTTCCAGAATACGCGTGCGCATCTCTTCCACTTCAGCGCGCCAGTCGGCACTCAGTTCCGCGTCATTGAGCACTTTCGATACCACCTGAGCGCCGAAATTCGGCGGCGAGGAGTAGTTGCGGCGCACGGTCGCTTTCAACTGACCCAGCACTCGCAGCGCGGTTTCGGCATCTTCGCAGACCACGGAAAGACCGCCCACGCGTTCACTGTACAGCGAGAAGATTTTTGAGAACGAGTTGGCGATTAAAGCCGGAATGCCCGCGCAGGCAACCGCGCGAATGGCGTAGGCGTCCTGCTCGATGCCGTCGCCAAAGCCCTGATAGGCGATATCCATAAACGGAATCAGTTCACGGCCGATCAGCACTTCGATAATGCGATCCCACTGTTCATTGGTCAGGTCGGAACCGGTTGGGTTATGACAGCAGGGATGCAGCAGAACGATGCTTTGCGCCGGCAACTGTTGCAGTGCGGACAGCATGGCGTCGAATTTCACGCCCAGGCTGTCGGCGTCGAAATAGGGGTAGCTATGCACCTTGAAACCGGCGCCGGAGAAAATCGCGATATGGTTTTCCCAGGTCGGATCGCTGACCCATACCTCTGAATTCGGGAAGTAGCGTTTCAGAAAGTCGGCGCCGACTTTCAGCGCGCCCGAACCGCCCAGCGTCTGAATAGTCGCAATGCGATTGGCGGTCAGCGCCGGATGTTTGGCGTCAAACAGCAGGTGTTGAATCGCCGTGCGGTATGACTGCAAACCTTCCATCGGCAAATAGGAACTGGCATTTTTGGGCTGTTGCTCCAGATAGTCTTCGGCGGCGCTGACGGCACGGAGCTGGGGGATGATATTCTGTTCGTTGTAGTACAGACCAATGCTCAAATTCACCTTGTCCGCGCGCGGATCCTGTTTGAATTTTTCCATCAGTGACAGAATCGGATCACCGGCATAGGCATCAACTTTTTGAAACACAGCGTAACTCTCCTGGAAAGGGTCTATGGGTATCGGGTAAGACGACGGCCCTGGTTCGGGCCGTCAAACCGCGTAGCGGCCGGGGCGATGATTCATCGCAATAATCAGGTTCAGAATGGTCGCGCCCAGTATCGAAGCAATCAGCATAGGTATGCTTACCACGAACAGGGAAGCCAGTACAATCACAATATCCACGCCCATTTGCAATTTTCCCGCGCGGATCCCGTATCTGTCCTGAAGATAGAGCGCCAGGATGTTCACGCCGCCCAGACTGGCCTTGTGGCGGAACAGAACAATGAATCCCAATCCCATAATGACGCTGCCGAAGAGCGTGGCGTAGAACGGGTTCAGCTTGTCCATATGGATAAACAGCGGGTGGAGGTCGGAAAACAGGGAAACCAGCGCCACGGCGCAAAATGTTTTAATGGTGAATTTCCAGCCCATACGGCGGATAGCCAGATAATAGAACGGCAAATTCAGCAGAAAAAACGCCGTCCCGAAAGAGATGTGCGTCAGGTAATGCAGCAGAAAGGCCATGCCGGCGGTTCCGCCGGTCAACGCTCCGGATTGACGTAACAGAACAACGCCGAAAGAGACCATCAGCGTACCAATCAGGATGGCCAGGACATCTTCCAACAGGGAATGCGACAAGTTTTCTGTAGTAATAACGTTATCCATGATGGCGGCTCAATAGGTAGTCAATGGTTAAAAGGTCGATAAACGCAGAGATATTAAGCAAAAATGACACCATATAATACGTTATTGGGACGACGGGAAGCAGAAATAAGAGTAACTTATTGAATTATAAAAAAGAAAAATATGCACAATAGTTGCGTTTTTCAATCTGTTTTCGCTTGTGTCGTGCATTTTATGTTGTTTTGTGCGTGAATTACCCAGTGCGTTGCACCGGCGGGAGGCGCGACGCCCCATGTTAGGGCAATGGGGGCGGTTCAGGCGTCATCAGGCCGTTTTCTTTAATACGATTAAGCACCACCGAGGTTTTCAGGTGCGCCACGCTCTTGTTTTGCGACAGAATCCGGCTGATTAACGCGCTCAGCCCAGGCAGATCCGCCACCGCGACTTTCAACAGGTAGTCGGCATCGCCGGTGGTTTTATAGGCATCGATAATGGCGTCGACTTCCCCCAGCATCCGATGGAAACTTTCAACATAGTCGGCGGTATGGTTAATCAGCCGCACTTCGATCAATCCCAGACACTCCAGGCCAACCGCGTTGGGGGAAAGGCGGGCGTGATAGCCAAGAATCAACTGAGCCTGCTCCAGCGCGATACGGCGGCGGGAGCACTGGGAGGCGGAAAGCCCGACCAGATCGCTAAGCTCCTGATTGGTCAGCCGCGCGTTGGACTGTAATAACGTCAGGATTTTCAGATCAAAGTCATCAATGTGGTACATGGTTCTCCCCAAACGGCGCCGGATAATCAAGAACACAGACTAACAGCTTTTTATCCCGTGTTGTCTATCGTCATCGGCGATGAACGATAGCATGACCGAAAAAACCTGCGCCATTTTACCCGGAAGACCGCATTCCACGCGCGACCAATCAGATGATTTACCGTATTCTGCGGTTTTATGTCGGCGCGCTGGCGGTGCGGCTATCGCTTTATCCGTGGTCGATTGCCGATTATTTCATCTGTCTTATTCTATGTTGCGGGGAAACGCGATGATCAAATGGAGTCCACTTGTACTGTTGTTAATGGCCGGGGCCGCAAGCGCGCAGTCTCATCTGGATAAGGTCTTGGCGCGGGGAGAGTTGAAGGTTTGCACCACCGGCGACTATAAGCCTTATTCCTATCTGCGCGACGATGGCCGCTACGAGGGGATTGATATCTCAATGGCCGAATCGCTGGCGCAAAGCCTGGGCGTAAAGGTGAATTGGGTGAAAACCACCTGGAAGACGCTGCTGCCGGATTTACAGGCGGGTAAATGCGATATCGCGATGGGCGGCATCTCCGTGACGCTGGCGCGGCAAAAGGCGGCGTTCTTCACTACCACGCTGGATGTGGATGGCAAAATCCCGCTGGCGCGTTGTGAAAATAAAGACAAATACCAGACTATTGAGCAGCTTAATCAGCCGTCTGTACGTTTGATCGAACCGGCGGGCGGCACCAATGAGGCCTTCGCGCATCAATATCTGCCGCAGGCGACGCTGATATTGCAAGACAACGTGACCATCTTCCAACAACTGGTGGATAAAAAAGCGGATGTGATGGTGACGGAAGCCTCGGAAGCATTGTTTCAGCAGAAACATTACCCGGCGCTGTGCGCGATTAACCCGGATAAGCCGTTACAGTACGGAGAGAAAGCCTATATGCTGCCGCGCGATGACATTACCTGGAAGCAGTATGTCGACCAGTGGCTGCACCTGAGCAAGGCGACCGGCGAGTACCACAAAATTGTCGGCGAGTGGCTGGCGGTCAGTCCGTAGTTAACCTGCAAAAACGGGCCACTGCGATGGCCCGTTTTTTGTCCGTCACTCGTCGATATATTCCAGCCGGGTGCGCTGGGTGAGTCGGGTGATTAATTCATAAGCGCTAATACCGGTATGCGCGGCGATTTTTTCAACCGGCAACACGTCGCCCCAAATAATCACCGGGTCGCCGACCTTATCCTGGGCATCCGGCCCCAGATCGACCGTAATCATATCCATCGACACGCGTCCGGCCAGCGGCGCTTCCCGACCGTTTATCCACACCGGCGTGCCGGCGGGCGCGCTGCGCGGGTAGCCGTCGCCGTAGCCGATCGCCACGACGCCCAGTTTGGTATCGCGTTCGCTGGTCCAGATGCTGCCGTAGCCGACGGGTTGCCCCGCCCGATGTTCACGCACGGCGATCAGGTGCGAGGTAAAGGTCATCGCCGGCCGTAAACCAAAATCGGCGGCGTTTTGGCTCTCCGTCGGCGAAACGCCGTACAGGACGATGCCCGGGCGAATCTGATCGCGGTGCGCCTGCGGCCACAGCAAAATGCCGCCCGATGCCGCGATAGACTGGGCGCCGGGCTTACCCTGCGTGAATGCATCGAAGCAGGCGAGCTGGCGCTCGGTGGTGTCGACCTGGGGCTCGTCCGCGCGGCAAAAATGGCTCATAACGTTCACCGGTTGCACCACATTGCGGCATTGGGTCAGGCGCTGATAGAAGGCTTCGGCGTGTTCCGGCAATACGCCGAGGCGATGCATGCCGGTGTCGAGCTTCATCCAGACGCGGATGGGCTGCGGCAGATCGGCTTCTTCCAGCGCGGCGAGTTGCTCCACGCTGTGAACGGTGGTTTCCAGATGATGTTGCGCCGCCAGCGCGAGCTCGTCGGCGGAGAAAAAACCTTCCAGCAGCAGGATAGGTTTGCTGATGCCGGCCGCGCGCAGTTGCAGCGCTTCAGAGAGCCGGGCGACGCCGTAACAGTCGGCGTGACAAAAGGTGTGAGCAGCTTCAATGAGTCCGTGGCCGTACGCATTCGCTTTCACAACTGCGACCAGACGGCATTGTGGGGCCAGCTCGCGGATCCGTTGCAAATTATGACGCAAAGCGCGGCGATTAATGACGGCGGTTGCCGTTTTCATTCTATGTCCTTAGCGCATATTCCCTGCATCCGCCGGGTAGCCGGGCTATTGTCCGCCGGCGGCTGGCGGTTTACAGGGATCTATCATCGTGCATTATTCATCGTCGTATTGTGGTCCGGCGTAATTATCAAAGCGCGACCACTGCCCGTTAAAGGTCAGCCGCACGGTACCGATAGGACCGTTACGCTGTTTGCCTAAAATAATTTCAGCTATGCCTTTCATGTCGCTGTTTTCATGATAAACCTCATCACGGTAGATAAACATAATCAGGTCGGCATCCTGTTCGATGGAACCGGATTCGCGCAGGTCGGAGTTAACCGGCCGTTTATCCGCGCGCTGCTCCAGACTACGGTTAAGCTGGGACAGCGCGACGACAGGGACTTGCAATTCTTTTGCCAATGCTTTGAGCGAGCGGGAAATTTCGGCGATTTCCAGCGTACGGTTATCGGACAGGGCCGGTACGCGCATCAATTGCAGGTAGTCGATCATGATCAGGCTCAGGCCGTCATGCTCGCGAAATACCCGGCGGGCGCGGGAGCGCACTTCGGTTGGCGTCAGGCCGGAGGAGTCATCGATGTACATATTGCGTTTTTCCAGCAGGATCCCCATGGTGCTGGAAATGCGCGCCCAGTCCTCGTCATCCAACTGGCCGGTACGAATACGGGTCTGATCCACGCGCGACAGCGACGCCAGCATACGCATCATGATCTGATTGCCGGGCATTTCCAGGCTGAAGATCAGCACCGGTTTATCCTGCATCATGGCGGCGTTTTCGCACAGGTTCATGGCGAAAGTGGTTTTCCCCATGGAAGGACGCGCCGCCACAATGATCAGATCCGATTTCTGTAGCCCGGCGGTTTTCTTATCCAGATCCTGATAGCCGGTCGATACCCCGGTCACGCCGTCATGCGGCTTTTGGTAGAGCTGTTCGATACGCGAAACGGTATCTTCCAGAATACGATCGATGCTTTTCGGCCCTTCGTCTTTGCTGGCGCGATTTTCGGCGATCTGGAAAACGCGGGATTCCGCCAGATCGAGCAGATCTTCGCTGCTGCGCCCCTGGGGATCGTAACCGGCGTCGGCGATTTCGTTGGCGACGGAGATCATTTCGCGCACCACGGCGCGCTCGCGCACGATATCGGCATAGGCGCCGATATTGGCCGCGCTGGGGGTGTTTTTGGCCAGTTCGGCCAGATAGGCAAAACCGCCCGCCGAGTCCAGCGAGCCTTGTTGCTCAAGCGATTCGGACAGGGTAATCAGGTCGATCGGCCGGCTCATTTCCAGCAGGCGCTGCATTTCGGTGAAAATCAGACGGTGGGCGCGATTATAGAAATCGTTGGCGACGACGCGCTCGGCGACGTTATCCCAACGTTCATTATCGAGCATCAGGCCACCCAATACCGATTGCTCCGCTTCCAGCGAGTGCGGGGGAAGTTTCAAACCTTCCATTTGGCGATCGCGGGGTTCTTTCGATTTATTGGTTGGTCTTTTTTCTGCCATGAAACGAGTTCTTTACCAGTTGATTTGCCATTGGTGAAGGAGGCATTGTATATCTGAAAGCGACGAATAACACACTTCTAATACACACTATGGCAGGAGGCGACATGGCTAAACGCGTTCAGTTCAGAGCTTACGGCGGCCCGGAAGTTCTGCAATATGTTGATTTCACGCCCGCCGATCCCGCGGCGGGCGAGGTTCAGGTAGAAAACCGCGCTATCGGCATCAATTTCATCGACACCTATGTCCGCAGCGGCTTGTATCCGGTTCCCGATCTGCCCGCCGGGCTGGGTACGGAAGCGGCCGGGGTGGTGACGAAAGTCGGCCCCGGCGTGCGGCATCTGCAAGTCGGCGACCGGGTGGTTTACGCGCAGTCGGCGCTGGGGGCCTACAGCGAGCTGCATAACGTGGCGGAAGACAAAGCGGCGCTGTTGCCGGACGGCATCAGCTTTGAGCAGGCGGCGGCATCGTTTCTGAAAGGGCTGACGGTTTACTACCTGTTCCATCAGACTTATGCGCTGAAACCGAATGAAGTCTTTTTATTCCATGCCGCGTCGGGCGGCGTCGGGCTGATTGCCAGCCAGTGGGCGAAAGCGCTGGGCGCGAAACTGATCGGCACCGTCGGGTCCGAGGAAAAGGCGCAGCGGGCGAAACAGGCCGGCGCCTGGGCAACGATTAACTATCGCACGGAAAATATCGCCGAGCGCGTGGCCGATTTGACCGGCGGCGAAAAAGTCGCAGTGGTGTATGATTCGGTAGGGAAAGAGACCTGGGAACCCTCGCTGGACAGCCTGCGCCATCGCGGATTAATGGTCAGCTTCGGCAACGCATCCGGGCCGGTGACCGGGGTGAATCTGGGGATCCTGAATAAGAAAGGTTCGCTGTACGTTACTCGTCCGTCGCTAAACGGGTATATCACCAATCGCGCCGAACTGGAGCAGGCCAGCAATGCGCTGTTCTCTTTGCTGGCCAGCGGCGCCATCAAGGTGGATGTGCCGGACAGTCAGAAATTTGCGCTGGCGGACGCCGAATCCGCGCACCGGGCGTTGGAAAGTCGCGTCACGCAGGGGTCAAGCCTGCTGATCCCCAGTCTGTAATGGCTGGTGCGTCGTAAGGGGGAGGGGCTAACGTGCTCCCTCCCCTGTGACTGTCTCTTATACACAAATCCTGAGGCTCATGCCGGATTTTGCTGTTATCCGGCGTAAAAAATTATGCAGCGGTGGACTCGACCGCCGAGTGAGCCGCATGGATGCGGCGAAAGCCAGTGCCGCGTCGGACAAAAACGTCGGGAGCGTTTTTGAACAGCGCTTGCGCTGGCCCGGTAGGGCGAGTCTCAGGGATGAGACGAGTATTCCGTCACTGGCGGCTCGAATAGCGGTCAAGAACACCGATGGCACCGCGCAGCGGCATAATTTAGCCGCAAGCCCGGGTTCATAGGGGGCTGGCGCTTGGGCCCCCTATGTCGGGCGCGTGCTACGACGTAGCATGGAAATGGCGGCATTGTGGCGCACGAAACTGCCTCTGAGTCCGCATAAAAATGTGACTAAGAGACAACCCCTGTGAAGGGGAGGGTTGGGTTGGGGTGAATTATCGCGTAGATTGGTCAGCAAAAAGCCTCCTTACGGAGGCCTTTGCGGTAACGCTAATTTCATCAAGCTGTATGTAGGGTACAGCGGGAAGCCGTCATGGTGTGGCGTTAATTATTTTCCTGACGGTGATGAAATCTGTTTGTTTTGCTGCGTTTAATCGCCTGTTCCGAGCGCCACGTCATCATTTTGCCAGGCAGGCGACAAATTGTGGCGACATCCTAGCAGCCCGGATCGGGAAAAAATATCTGCTGGCGCACAATTTTGCATTTTGCCCGGCAACTTTCGATCCCGCGCCGATTCCCGACGTACAGTCAGCGATAATAGCGGACTGGTTTTTGCTGGAAATGCCGCCATAGCCAAACGGCCGCTATCGCCAGCAACAGCCAGGGCAGCACTTTTATCGCCATCACGAACAGCCCGCCGATCAGCATGAAAATGGCCGCGATAAACAGCGCGGCAAGGACGCCTAACAATGACACGCCGGTCACCATTAGCATGATAAAAAAGCCGATAACGAAGAAAACTTCCAGCATGGTGTGCTCCTGTGTTCGCTGAACCTGTTTTATGGCGCGACATTGGCAATCCGCGGGCAGTGCCGAACGGTTGCCAGACTTAGCGGTATCATTACAAGAAGCGTGCCAGTTTTCATCGCTGATAACCTGTTGATTTATCAACGATGAAAAAAAAAGGAGACGGCGATGTTCGTCAAAAAGACTAACTATTGGTTTTTTTAAGCCGGGGCGTGTCTGACCAGCGACAGCGCTTGCTCGACCACGCGGCTGTCCGCGCCGGGTTTATGCGCATTTTCGCTCAGATAGCGACGCCACTGGCGCGCGCCCGGCACGCCCTGAAACAGGCCGAGCATATGACGGGTGATATGACCGAGCGAGGCGCCCGCCGACAATTCGCGCTCGATATAGGAATACATCGCCTCCACCACGGCGGCGATATCCGGGGCTGGGGTCTGCGCACCGAATAGCGTCCGATCGACCTGCGCCAGAATACCGGGGTTCTGGTAGGCTTCGCGCCCCATCATCACGCCGTCCAGATGTCGCAGGTGGGTTTTGGCCTCTTCCAGCGTTTTGACGCCGCCGTTAATGGCGATGGTCAGCGCGGGAAAATCGCGTTTCAGTTGATAGACGCGCGGATAATCCAACGGCGGAATTTCGCGGTTTTCTTTCGGACTCAGTCCGGACAGCCAGGCTTTGCGCGCGTGAACAATAAAGGTGTCGCAACCGCCGCGTTCGGCGACGGTGTGGATAAAGTCGCACAGGAATTCATAGCTGTCGTGCTCATCGATGCCGATGCGGGTTTTCACCGTCACCGGGATAGCGACCCGATCTTTCATCGCCTTGATGCAATCGGCCACCAGCGGGGCTTCCGCCATCAGGCAGGCGCCGAATCGACCGTTCTGCACCCGATCGGAGGGGCAACCGACATTCAGATTCACCTCGTCATAGCCGCGCTGTTCCGCCAGTCGCGCGCATTGCGCCAGGGCTTCGGGATCGCTGCCGCCGAGTTGCAATGCCAGCGGATGCTCTTCCTCGCTGTAGGCCAGATAATCCCCTTTACCGTGAATAATGGCGCCGGTGGTGACCATTTCGGTATACAGCAGGGCGTTGCGGGTCAGCTGGCGCAGAAAATAGCGGCAATGACGATCCGTCCAGTCGAGCATCGGCGCGACGGAGAAGCGGGCCAGGGGAAAAGCCGGGCTTGGTTTATCGTTATGGTGGACGGCAGGCTGGATATGTTGTGGCATGAATATTATCGGGTCTGTGATTACGTCAGTTCCCCGCTACGGGAAAATGGGATGAAAGCGGATAGCGGTAATATATCACAGAAGCGTTTTTTGCTACAGGCGGCGGGCGCGGGATGAACAAACAACGTGATTGTTCGGCCCGTCATAACCCCGGCTAAAGCCGCAACGCCTGCCGCAAGCGCTCAGGCACGCTTTGCGCGTACTGTTGCAGCTCGGCGATAAAGGTCTCCACCAGCGCCGAGGCCGGGCGGTGCAGCGGACGAATCAGGCTGACGGTAAAAGGCACATCGATACTGAAAGGACGCACCACGACGCCGGAAGCCGCGTAGTCCAGCGCGGTCAGCGGATTAACGATCGAAAGGCCCACGCCGGCGCGCACCATCGCGCACACCGACGCCGCGCTGTGGGTTTCCAGCACCATTTGACGAGCGACGCCTTCCTCCTGAAACAACTTATCCAACAATTGACGATAGCTATCGGCGCTCGACAGGCTGATAAAAGGTTGCGCGGCGAAATCGGCCGGGGTGAGCACCCTTTTAGCCGCCAGAGGATGGCGGGCGGGCAGCACGCAGACTTCATTGAGCATCATCAGGGTCTGACGTTCCGTACCCGCCGGCGTGGCGCTATTTTCCGTTAGTCCCAGATCGTGGCGCTGGGCGGAGAGCCACTCCTCCAGCAGCGGCGACTCCTGCGGAATAATATGCAGGTTGAGCGACGGATAACGGGTCAGCAGCGGTTTACAGACTTCAGGCAGCAGCGACTGCGAGAATACCGGCAGGCAGGCAACGGAAAGCTGGGCCTGCTGAAAACGGCGGATATCGTCGGCGGCGTTGATAATCCTGTCCAATCCGTAATAGGAGCGCTGCACTTCTTCAAACAGCTGCAAGCCCTGAGCGGTGGGATAAAGCCGTCCGCGCAGGCGTTCAAACAGCGTCATCTGAACCAGTTTTTCAAAGCGCGCCAGTTCGCGGCTGACCGTCGGCTGCGAAGTGTTCAGCAGCGCGGCGGCCTCCGTCAGATTGCCGGTGGTCATTACCGCATGGAAAATTTCAATATGTCGCAGCGATACCGCAGCCATGGCGCACCTGTTGGTTAAATTTCCATATCAAAAATGAATAGAGTGTCGATATATTGATATTTTATTACCAAATCCCTCGCCGGCATACTGCCATCATCACTTAATTATGTATTGGGTAACCCGATGCCGCACGATTTGAATGACAACACCCACGCGCTGAATGCGCAAAACCTGCGCGAACTGCCCGCCCGTTTCGGCTGTCCGGTCTGGGCGTATGACGCGCAAACCATCATCGACAACATCGCCAAACTGCGCCGGTTCGATACCATCCGTTTTGCGCAGAAGTCCTGCTCCAATACCCATATTCTGCGCCTGATGCATCAACAGGGCGTCAAAGTGGATTCGGTATCGCTGGGGGAAATCGAGCGCGCGCTGGCCGCCGGGTTTGAGCCGGGAACCGACGATCATCAAATCGTGTTTACCGCCGATCTGTTGGATCGGCCAACGCTACTGCGGGTGACGGAACTGAATATTCCGGTTAACGCCGGATCGGTGGATATGCTGACGCAACTTGGCGAACACGCGCCGGGGCATCCGGTGTGGCTGCGCGTCAATCCGGGGTTTGGTCACGGTCACAGCCAGAAAACCAATACCGGCGGCGAAAACAGCAAACACGGCATCTGGTACGGCGACTTGCCGCAGGCGCTGGCGCAAATCCAGCGTTATCGCTTGAAACTGGTGGGCATTCATATGCATATCGGTTCCGGCGTGGATTATGAGCATCTGGCGCAGGTCTGCGAGGCGATGGTGCAACAGGTGATTACGCTGGGCCATGATATAGAGGCGATCTCGGCCGGCGGCGGCTTATCGATTCCTTACCGCGACGATGAGGAAGCCATCAACACCGAGCACTACTATGGTTTGTGGAATCAGGCGCGTGAAAGGATCGCGGCCCATCTGGGGCATCCGGTGACGCTGGAAATCGAGCCGGGACGTTTCCTGGTGGCGGAAGCCGGCGTGCTGGTGGCGGAAGTGCGGGCGGTGAAGGAGATGGGCAGCCGCCACTTCGTGCTGGTGGACGCCGGTTTCAACGATCTGATGCGTCCGGCGATGTACGGCAGCTATCACCATATTTCGCTGCTGCCGGGCGATAACCGCGATATCAGCAAGACGCCGCTGCGCGACAGCGTGGTCGCCGGGCCGCTGTGCGAATCAGGCGATGTCTTTACCCAACAGGCGGGCGGCGGGGTGGAAACCATCGCGCTGCCGGATGCGCAAGTGGGCGACTATCTGGTGTTCCACGACACCGGCGCTTATGGCGCGTCCATGTCGTCGAATTACAATAGCCGTCCGCTGTTGCCGGAGGTGTTGTTCGAACAAGGCCGGCCGCGGTTGATCCGCCGCCGTCAGACGCTGGAAGAGCTGCTGGCGCTGGAACAGGTTTAACCGCTATCGCGGCGAACCGGCGCAATGTTCACCGGTTTGCCGCGATGATGATCCCCCCGAAAGATCGGGGATCATCATCCCTCATGATGCTTTCCGTATGGCATGAACAATCTTCTTAATGATGAAAACAAAGACCAACGCCACCGCACCGTTAACGGCTAAGGCCGTTATCAGCAACGCGAAATCGTAATCATTGCCAGTACATTGAATGGATGATGCCCGGCACGTCCGATCAAGGGACATAAGAATGCTATCGGCCACGTTTAACAAGATCCGGCTTCTGACCAAACAGATGGTGATAACGATAAACAGAAGCGGATAGAAGATTTTTTTACCTGACATAGCATGGCCCCGTCACCGAACCTTTTACCGCCACCGTTCCATACGCCATCAGGTTAGTGCCATTAATCTTGCGCTTTTGTACCCTGAATAAGGAATGACGAAATGACGTGAATTCGGTACTACGGAAGAGGGTGACACAGCCCATGATGTACCTGAGCCATCCGGCTTTAGCGGATGAATCCTGAAGTTTGAGCGTTGGACACCGCTGATAAAGGTAGATCGTCAATGTTTCCATCATCCTTGTATAGAGCAAACCTGTGCGGTGATCGTTTCCCGTTGCAAAATCGTTTGCTCATGTCAGCAAACGGGAATTCCACGGCCCTTCGGGACGAGAGACAATCCAGTATCGACCATTAGGAATAGCTGAGTGGTCTATGAACGAACATTCCGCACGGTTGGTAAACGGCATGTCGCCACTGAAAACTTCAAAAGCGCCGATGCCTGGGCATTGTAGATTAAAGCTTCTTCCTGTCGGTTGAAATCTGGTCGAAATCGAGTAAGCAATCGATCATGATTCCCTTTCCTTGCGGTATTCATCTAATTGCAAACAGGATATCACTCTTTCAGTCCGGTTTTGTCCCAGACATGCACTGTTATAGTCATTTTTCTGCGCTGCCGCCGTGCGATTAAGTATTTGTGCGGCACTGAGATCGTCGGCCTCACAGGTAAAGGTAATTTGGTAATTATAAGGCTGGCTTAATTGTTCCTGTGCGGAGAAATGCAATACGGACAGTGGGACGGTCGTGTTTTCCAGTTTGAGATGATAGCGTGCATGCGAGCTGAGGTCTTTATTAAAGTGATTAGTAATATCCATCTTCGCCCTTCTCATAGCGATGAAGCCAATAAAATGCGAGCCATGGTAATGAGGAAAAAATAATATGTCATTAGCTAAACAGTTAACTTTTTTTTATTAAATGGCGTGTTATGCACTGAAGGATTCTTGCGGTGATCGCGTTATGGCGCGTATGGCGGTGATGATGGAAAACAGGAGAGCGCGATATTGGCGA
The DNA here is from genome assembly GCF_040240345.1 of Brenneria sp. g21c3. NCBI lineage: Bacteria > Pseudomonadati > Pseudomonadota > Gammaproteobacteria > Enterobacterales > Pectobacteriaceae > Brenneria > Brenneria sp. g21c3. The sequence continues at coordinate 407,654 of NZ_JBEIAB010000002.1, forward strand.
CGCACTGGAATGGCCGGATTTTTCAGTGCGCTTATGCCATCAAACGTTGCAATAAATATCGGTAACACCCTTTTATTACATGCCGCCTAAAAAATTTACAGTTGGTTGCATTTGGAGCAGAACTCTTTCGATTCTGCGCTGGTTTCTTTCGTCCGCCCTCTTTAGAGTATCAAGTCCCAGAGGTATTGATTGGTGATATATCAATGTGCTCTGTACATTGAAGCATTTGATTACACCAACCTACGCGGATGCGTAGGTTTTTTTTGCCTGCGATTTTATCTTTTGCGTTAGCGCGGCTTAAGCTATTTCTCTGTTTATTGTGCGGAAGGTTTTCATCGGCCGTTTTACGGAGCGTCGGCGGCGTTAATTTTCATCGTCGGGTAAAACATTACTTACATCACAAATGGAAAATAAACCTGTTTTCCCTATTGCCATGCAATTGACCGTTTAATTAGCTGGTGCTAATTTCTTCCCATGCATAAGGCTTGTTACCGTTCGGCGGGCAAAACTTAAGTGCAGAAATCTGGCGTATGTATTACATCTTGTCTTACATCCAGCCTGGTTCTGTATTTTAGTTTTGCCCGTTTTTCTTTATAGGGGACAAGGGTGATGAAGATAAAGCAGATCCTGAATAATAATGTTGTCAGCGTTTTAGACACTCAGGGTCAAGAGCTGATCTTAACCGGTTGCGGGCTGGGTTTTAATTCCAGGAACGGCCAGCAGGTGGATGAATCACGCATTGAAAAAATATTTCACTTACAGGACAACGCCATCTCCGCGCGTTTTAAAGATCTGGTTGATGAGGTGTCGCTGGACGTATTGCAGCTCACCGACGATATTGTCGAGATGGCAAAAGCGCAGTTGCAGCAAAAACTGAGTGAAGGTATTTATGTCACGTTGTCCGACCATCTGAATTTTGCGCTGCAATGTCAGCTAAACGGCGTCACGATCCAGAATCCGTTGCAATGGGAGGTGCGTCATTTTTATAAAGAAGAGTACGCGGTGGCGGAAAAAGCGCTGGAGTTAGTCTTTGAAAAACTGCATGTGGTATTGCCGGAATCCGAGGCATGTAGTATTGCGCTGCATATTGTTAATGCCGAATTGAACGACAATATCGGCAATATGAAACAGATTACCCAGTTGATTTATCAGGTGCAGAATATCGTTAAATATTATTTTCGCATTTCTCTGGATGAGTCTGGTTCGAATTATCACCGTTTTATTACCCATGTTAAATTTTTTGCCCAGCGGGTGATTGAAGGCACCACGTTGGAGAATGACGATGGCGACTTATTTAATATGGTGCAACAGCGTTATCAAAAAACATTGGGTTGCGTTGAGTATATCAACGCATTTATTAGTAAAAATTATCAACACAACATGAGTAATTCGGAGAAACTGTATCTGACTATCCATATCGATAATATGATCCACTGTTTACATCATTCCAAATAGGCTTGTTACTGTTAAATCAGGCAAACCCCAGAGGAAACAAAGCGTCGCGGTGAATAATGACCGTGCGGTTGTTGAGGAAATCTTGCGATTTCTTTCTGGAAAGAGGAATAACCATGAATTACCAGGATACGGCAAAACAGATCGCTGCATTGGTCGGCGGAGAAAAAAATATTCAGCACGTTTTCCATTGTATTACCCGTTTACGTTTTCATCTACAGGATATGGCTCTGGCCGATAAAGCCGCGCTGCAACAGCTTGATGGCGTGATAGGCATTAATGTGGCCGGCGATCAGTTTCAGGTCATTATCGGCAATGAGGTCGCGGATGTTTATCGCACCCTTATGCAATGCTATCCCGCGTTATCTCAGAAAGCGGATAACCCGCAGGCGGGGGGAAAACGCAATCTGATTTCCACCATGTTGGAGTCGTTATCCAGCATATTTTCACCGATTATTCCGGCGATTGCCGGCGCCGGTATTCTGAAAGGGGTGTTGTCGCTGTTTATCGCGCTACAGTGGATATCGCCGACCAACCAAACCTATTTGATCCTCTCCGCCATCAGCGACGGCGTGTTCTTTTTCATCCCGCTGGTGTTGGCGTTCAGCGCGGCCAATAAACTGGGTTGCAACCCTTATGTCGCGGTGGCGCTGGCCGCCACCCTGTTTCATCCCACGTTGCTGAAGCTGTTTTCGCAGGGCGATGCGATTTCATTTATCGGGCTGCCGGTGTCGCCGGTGTCCTATGCGTCGTCGGTGATCCCGATTCTGCTGGCGGTATGGCTGATGTCATATGTCGAGCGCGCCATCGACCGCGTGATGCCGGGTATGCTTAAGACGATGTTTGTCCCGCTGTTTACGCTGCTGATCGTCGCGCCGATCATGCTGATAGCGATTGGCCCGCTGGGGATTTTCGCCGGTAACTACCTCTCGTCAGGGGTGGTCTGGCTGGTGGAGAACATGGGGCTGCTCGCCGGGCTGATTCTGGGCGGCACGCTTTCCCTGATTATCATCACCGGCATGCACTATGTGCTGATCCCCATCGTGATCAACAACATCAGCAGGATGGGGTTCGATCCGTTGAAAATCATCTTCTATGTCGCCAATCTGGGGCAGGCCGGGGCCGCCTTCGGCGTGTTCCTGCGTTCGCGCAATAAGAAGGTGAAATCCCTGGCGTTATCCACCAGCCTTACGGCGGCGATGGGCATTACCGAACCGGCGATGTACGGCATCAACATCCGCTTCAAACGCCCGTTTGCCGCCGCGTTAATCGGCGGCGCCTGCGGCGGGGCCTTCGCCATGTTCTTCGGCGTAAAAACCTATGCCTTTGCGTTGAGCGGCTTGCCCGGTCTGCCCGCGCTGGTCGGCCCCACCTTTCTGTATGCCCTGGCCAGTCTGGTCATTTCCTTTAGCGTGGCGGCGGTCGTCACCTGCCTGTTGGGATTCGACGATCCGGTCGAACAACAGGCGCAGCCGATCAATGCCGAGGTTGGGTCGGTATCGACCGGCAGACCGGTGCTGGCGGGGCAAACCGTCGGCAGTGTCAAACCGGCGCCGCTCGGCCAGCGAGAAGAGCAACTCTTTGCTCCCATCGACGGGCGCATGATGTCGCTCGTCCAGTTGAGCGATCCCATTTTCGCCGACGAGATGTTCGGCAAAGGCATTGCGGTTTATCCCACCAACGGCGAACTGGTGTCGCCGATCAACGGGCGGGTGGAGTCGGTGTTTGCAACCCGCCACGCCCTGGCGCTGAAAAGCGATACCGGCGCGGAAATATTGATTCATATCGGCATTGATACCGTCAAACTCGGCGGGCGTCACTTCGCCTGCCATGTTCAGCCGGGGCAGGTGGTGGAAGTCGGCGATCCGCTGGTGAGCTTCGATCTGCCGGCGCTGCTGGCGGAACAAATCGATCCCAGCGTGATTGTGGTCGTCACCAACACCGAATGTTACGGCGCGGTCAGCTCATTGATCGAGGGCGACGTCCATTCACGCCAGGCGTTTCTGAAACTGACCGCGCTCGCGGCATAAGGCAGACAACATGACATTTTCCAAGCAATTTCCCGCTGATTTTCTCTGGGGCGGGGCGACGGCGGCCAACCAATTGGAAGGCGCCTGGGATGTAGGCGGCAAAGGGCTTTCCGTTTCCGATGTGTATACCTTTGACAGCAGAACGCCAAAGGAGCGCTGGCTCGACCAATGGCTGTTTATGACCCGTCGTCAGGTGGCGGAAGCGCAGGATCCCAACAGCACGAAGTATTATCCCAAACGTAAGGGCATCGATTTCTATCACCGCTACCAAGAGGACATTGCGCTGTTTGCCGAAATGGGCTTTACCTGTTTTCGCATGTCGATTGCCTGGACGCGCATTTTCCCCCGCGGCGACGAAATCGAGCCGAACGAAGAGGGGCTGGCGTTTTATGACGATGTGCTGGATACCTTGCTGGCGCATAACATTCAGCCGATCGTCTCGCTTTCGCACTATGAAATGCCGCTGTGTCTGGTGACGGAATATGGCGGCTGGCCGAATCGCCAACTGGTGGATTTTTACCTGCGTTTTGCCACGACGGTGTTCGAACGCTACCGGCATAAGGTGAAATACTGGATGACCTTTAACGAGATCAACTGCGTGAAACATCATCCTTATGTCAGCGTGGGCGTGATTGAAGAAGATAATCCTCATCTGGAGCAGGACAAATATCAGGGCGCGCACCACCAGTTCGTCGCCAGCGCGCTGGCCACCAAAGCCTGCCATCAGATTATCCCCGGCGCGCAGGTGGGCTGCATGATCAGCTATCAGATGCTGTATCCCCACACCTGTCACCCGGGCGATCTGCAAGCCTGTGAAGAGCAGCAGCGGGTATCGCTGTTTTTCAGCGATGTGCAGGCGCGCGGCTACTATCCGGCCTATACCGACCGCATGCTGGCGGAAAAGGGCGTGCTGCTGGAGAAAGCGCAGGGCGATGACGAGATCCTGCGTCAGTATCCGGTCGATTTCGTGTCATTCAGCTATTACATGTCCAGCACCGTCAGCGCGCGCCCGGAGGCATTGGAAGGCGTAACCGGCAACCTGATTACCGGCGGCATCCGCAACCCATACCTGCCCAGCAGTCAGTGGGGCTGGCAGATCGACCCCAAAGGCTTGCGTCTGGCGTTGAATCAACTCTACGACCGTTATCAGAAGCCGTTGTTTATTGCCGAGAACGGGCTGGGCGCCGTCGATACCGTCAAGCCTGACGGCGCCATCGATGATGATTATCGCATTGACTACCTGCGTCAGCACATTGAGCAGATGAAAGAGGCGTTGGGGGATGGCGTCAAACTGTTTGGCTACACCTGGTGGGGGCCGATCGACGTGATCAGCGCGGGAACGGCGCAGATTTCGAAGCGCTACGGCTTTATCCATGTCGATCAGGATGATGACGGCAACGGCACGCAGCGTCGTTCGCGCAAGAAAAGTTTCCACTGGTATCAGCGGGTTATCGCCTCCAACGGCGAACGACTGGCGGATTGAGAACACCGACCTGCGGCAGGCGGCGGCGTCTGCCCGCAGTCAACATTCTGAATGTAATAATGATGAGGTATCGGTATGCCAAGTTTTCCAAATGATTTTCTTTGGGGTGGGGCGATTGCGGCCAATCAGGCCGAGGGCGCATGGAACGAAGACGGCAAGGGGCCGTCCATCGCCGATGTGGTGCGCGGCGGCATTATCGCCGGCCAGGCGGATGAAACGATCGACCCGAACCTCTACTATGCCAGCCATCAGGCGATCGATTTTTATCACCGCTATAAGCAGGACGTGGCGCTGTTCGCCGAGATGGGATTCAAATGTTTCCGCACCTCGATCGCCTGGTCGCGAATCTTCCCGCAAGGGGATGAGGACACGCCGAATGAGGCGGGACTCCGGTTCTACGACGATCTGTTCGACGAACTGCTGCAATACGGTATTCAGCCGGTGATCACCCTGTCGCACTATGAAACGCCGCTGGCGCTGGCGACGCGCTACGGCGGTTGGGAAAACCGCAAACTGGTGGATTTTTTCAGCCGTTACTGCGAAACGGTATTCCGCCGCTACCGGCACAAGGTGAAATTCTGGATGACTTTCAACGAACAGAACAACATGAACCGGATGCCGTTCGCCGCCGGCGCGATACGGCCGCCGAAAGATCGGTTGTTGCAGGCGGTTTATCAGGCGAACCACCATATGTTTGTAGCTAACGCCATCGCCAATAAACTGTGTCATGAGATCATTCCCGATGCGGTGATTGGCGGCATGCTGTCGCTCAGCACCGTGTATCCCTATCGCTGCCACCCGGATGATGTGTTTGAGACTTATCAGCTGCGCCGCCGCTCGCTGTTTTATGCCGACGTGATGATGCGCGGCGTTTACCCGGCCTACAGCCGGCGGATGTGGCGCGACTATGATATTCAACTGACGATGGCGCCGGGCGATATTGAACTGCTGGCGGCCTATCCGTCCGATTATCTGGGGTTCAGCTACTATCGCAGCGCCACGCATAAGGCGGGCGAACTGGTGCTGTCGGATACCGGCGGCATCAGCGGGCTGGAGAATCCCTATCTGGAGAAAACGGCCTGGGGCTGGCCGATTGACGCCAAAGGACTACGGCTGGTATGCAATGAGCTGACCGATCGTTATCAGAAGCCGTTATTTATCGTGGAAAACGGCTACGGCGGCGCAGATACGCCAACGGCCGACGGCGCGATTGAGGACGATGAGCGCATCAGCTACGGCCGCCGGCATCTTCAGGAAGTGGCGGAAGCGATTGCCGACGGCTGCGACATTATGGGGTACACCTGGTGGGGGCCGATTGACATCGTCAGCGCCGGCACGGGGGAAATGAAAAAACGCTACGGCTTTATCTATGTCGATAAAGACAACGCAGGCAACGGCACGCTGGCGCGCGCGAAGAAAAAGAGTTTCGACTGGTATAAGCAGGTCATCGCCTCCAACGGCGAGCTTCTTTGACGCCTGGCGACGTCGCTCCATACCCGGCGCCTTCTTTCCGCCATTCCCGCCTGCGCGGGGATGGCAAGGAAGCATTCCCGCCATTCCCCGACATTTCTACCAATTACTCGTCATCCCCGCAGTTAGTCGGCGGGGATCGCCCCATGAAACCGCCCGCCGCCATCCCTCAGGCCGCGGCGTTGCCGCTTCCCGTCAGCTCCTATTGGCGACGAAATACGAATTATCCTAATAAGTTACGCTGCCGATCGCCGTATTTCGGTTGTTCTGGCGATGATCCGTTCCCTATAGTATTTTGAACGCGGCAAATCATCTGTCTATTAGGAGAAGACATGATCTATACCTTGTTACGCTGGGTGTTCAAGCGGCTTTATCGCATAAGGATCGAAGGCGACGGCCATAATTTTCAGCAGGATAAACTGCTAATTACCCCTAACCATATTTCTTTTCTTGACGGCGCGCTGCTGGCGCTGTTTTTACCCATCAAGCCGGTATTTGCCGTTTATTCGACGATTTCCGAGCGCTGGTTTATGCGCTGGCTGAAACCTTATGTGGATTTTGTGCCGCTGGATCCCACCAAGCCGCTGGCGATCAAGGGCTTGATTAAAGTGATTGAGCGCGGTCAGCCGGTGGTGGTATTCCCGGAGGGGCGTATCACCGTCACCGGTTCGCTGATGAAAATTTACAGCGGCGCGGCCTTTGTGGCGGCGAAATCCGGCGCGACCATTATCCCCGTGCGGCTGGACGGCGCCGAGTTTACCCCGTTCGGCCGCCTGTCCGGGGTGTTTAAACGCCGCTGGTTTCCGCAAATCACGATAAAATATCTGCCGCCCACCACGCTGCCGATGCCGGAGGCGAACAGCGCCAGAGAACGCCGTATTCTGGCGGGCGAACATTTACATCAGATTATGATGCATGCCCGTATGGCGACCCGGCCGCAACATACGCTGTATCAGGCGTTTCTCGCGGCGCAGACCCGCTACGGGCGTCGTTCCCCCTGTATCGCCGATATCGCTTTCAACGAGGACAGCTATCAGGGATTACTGAAAAAATCGCTGGGGGTGTCGCGCATCTTGCAGCGGTTCACCCGCGAGCATGAACATGTCGGGCTGTTGCTGCCCAACGCCACGATTACCGCCGCGGCGATTCTGGGCGCGTCGATGCGCAATCGGGTGCCGGCGATGCTGAACTACACCGCCGGGGCGAAAGGGCTGCAAAGCGCCATGAAAGCCGCCACCATCAAAACCATTGTGACTTCCCGCCAGTTTCTGGAAAAGGGCAAGCTGACGGCGTTGCCGCAGCAGGTCAGCGAGGCCAACTGGGTTTATCTGGAAGATTTAAAAGATAGCGTCACGCTGGCCGACAAGCTGTGGATCCTGTCGCATCTGCTATTCCCCGCTAAAGCGATGCTGGCGCAGAAGCCTGACGACGCGGCGATGATCCTGTTTACTTCCGGTTCCGAAGGTCATCCCAAAGGGGTGGTGCATTCGCATGACAGCCTGCTGGCGAATGTCGAACAGATCCGTACAGTGGCGGACTTCACGCCGCGTGACCGCTTTATGTCCGCGCTGCCGCTGTTCCATGCGTTCGGCCTGACCGTGGGGCTGCTGACGCCGCTGTTGACCGGCGCCAGAGTGTTTCTGTATCCCAGCCCGCTGCATTACCGCATCGTGCCGGAACTGGTGTACGACCAAAACTGTACCGTGCTGTTCGGCACCTCCACCTTTCTGGGCCACTACGCGCGTTTTGCTCATCCGTATGATTTCGCGCGCTTGCGTTATGTGGTGGCCGGGGCGGAAAAGCTCTCTGAGGCGACGCGTCAAACCTGGCAGGATAAGTTCGGCATTCGCATTCTGGAAGGCTATGGCGTAACGGAGTGCGCGCCGGTGGTGGCGATTAACGTGCCGATGGCGGCGAAAATCCATACCGTCGGGCGACTGTTGCCGGAGATGGAATCCCGGCTGATTGCGGTGCCGGGCATCGCGCGCGGCGGACGTTTGCAACTGCGCGGGCCGAATATCATGAAAGGCTATCTGCGGGTTGAACATCCGGAGGTGCTGGAAACGCCGGCGGCGGAAAACGCCGAGGGCGAATTGCAGGCCGGCTGGTATGACACCGGCGATATTGTCGATCTGGATGCGAACGGCTTCTGCACCATCGTCGGCCGGGTAAAACGTTTCGCCAAACTCGCTGGCGAAATGGTGTCGCTGGAGAGCGTCGAACAACTGGCGTTAAGCGTATCGCCGGGGGCGGAGCACGCCGCCAGCGCCAGGAGCGACAGCGGTAAAGGCGAGGCGCTGGTGCTGTTTACCACCGACGGCCAGTTGACCCGCGATCGACTGTCCGCGCAGGCGCGCAGCAGCGGCGTACCGGAACTGGCGGTGCCGCGCGATATTCGCTATGTGAAAGCATTACCGTTACTCGGCAGCGGCAAAACCGATTTTGTCACGTTGCGCGAGATGGCTGAACAACAACCGGAGCAGGGAGCATGAATTCGATGCCGGAACCCGAAACGCGACTGCTGTCGCGCAATATGAGCGCGGTGATTATTGCGCAGTTTTTTTCCGCATTTGGCGACAATGCGCTGTTATTCGCCACGCTGGCCCTGATCAAGGTGCTGGTCTATCCCGACTGGAGTCAGCCGTTTTTGCAAATGGGCTTTGTGGCCGCTTACATCATTCTGGCGCCGTTTGTCGGCCAGGTGGCGGACAGCTTTTCCAAAGGCCGGGTGATGATGCTGGCCAATAGCCTGAAGCTGGCCGGGGCGCTGGTTATCTTCCTCGGCGGCAATCCGTTCGCGGGCTATACGCTGGTGGGGCTGGGGGCGGCGGCCTATTCCCCGGCCAAGTACGGCATTTTGGGCGAGATTACCCACGGCGGACAGTTGGTGAAAGCCAACGGTCTGATGGAGGCCTCGACCATTGCCGCGATCCTCACCGGATCGGTGGCCGGCGGCGTGCTGGCCGACTGGAACCTGCATGCGGCGCTGGCGATTTGTGCGGTGGCCTACGGCATTGCGTTGGGCGCCAACATGCTGATCCCCCGGCTGAAGGCGGCGCGTCCGGGGCAGTCCTGGCATCCGACCCGTATGACGCAGAGCTTCTTTGCCTCCTGTCGGGTGTTATGGCGCGATGGCGAGACCCGTTTTTCGCTGCTTGGCACCAGTATGTTCTGGGGCGCCGGGGTGACGCTGCGTTTTCTGCTGGTGCTGTGGGTGCCGCTGGCGCTGGGTATTACCGATAACGCGACGCCGACGCTGCTGAATGCGATGGTGGCGGTGGGGATCGTGCTGGGCGCCGGGGCGGCGGCTAAGCTGGTGACGCTGAAAACGGTGCGGCGTTGTTTGCCTGCCGGCGTACTGATTGGCGTGGCGGTGGTGATTTTCACCCTTCAGCACAATCTGGTCAGCGCTTACGCATTGCTGGTTTTGCTGGGCGCGCTGGGCGGCTTTTTCATTGTTCCGCTCAACGCGCTGTTGCAGGACCGGGGCAAAGAGAGCGTCGGCGCCGGTAACGCCATCGCCGTACAGAATTTAGGTGAAAACCTGGCGATGTTGCTGATGCTGGGGCTTTATTCGCTGGTGGTGAAGCTCGGGGTATCGGTGATCGCCATCGGTATTGGCTTCGGCGTGTTATTCGCGTGCGCCATTGGGCTATTGTGGCTGTGGCTGGTTTCCGCTAAACGGCGGGCGTCATGAGTTTCACCCCACCCCGACCCTCCCCTTGGCAGGGGAGGGAGTTGGCACCTCCCCCTGACAAGGGCTGTCTCTTATACACAAATGCGGGAGCGCCGACAGGGTTGGTTGTTACGCGGCGTAAAAAATTATGCAGCGGTGGACTTGGCCGCCGAGTGAGCCGCATGGATGCGGCGAAAGCTAGTGCCGCGTCGGGAACGCGTCACTGGCGGCTCGAATAGCGGTCAAGAACACCGATGGCACCGCGCAGCGGCATAATTTAGCCGCAAGCCCGGGTTCATAGGGGGCTGGCGCTTGAGCCCCCTATGTCGGGCGCGTGCTACGACGTAGCATGGAAATGGCGGCATTGTGGCGCACGAAACTGCCTCTGAGTCCGCATAAAAATGTGACTAAGAGACAGCTGACAAGGGGGAGGCCGGGCGGGGGTAATTAAAGGTAAGATTTCGAACGTTGTCAGCAATCTGGCAGGATAAGTGAATGCATTGCAATAATGACGGGATAGAGGTGGGGATGAATCTGGTATGGCATGACTGGCAGGTCGGCGATCTGAATGTTAACGCACTGCATGATATTCTGGCGTTACGCAATCAGGTTTTTATCGTGGAGCAGCGCTGTCCGTATCAGGATATCGACGGCCGCGATCTGGCGGACGGCAATCGCCATATCGCCGCCTATCGCCACGGCGGCATCGTGGCCTATGCGCGGCTGCTGGCGCCCTGTCCGGGCAATGATGCCGTCACCATCGGCCGGGTGATTGTGGCGCCCGCCGCCAGAGGGCGGCAACTGGGACATCTGCTGATGGAACATGCGCTGACGGCCTGCGCGCGCCACTGGCCGCAAAAGCCGCTTTGCCTCTCCGCACAGGCTCACTTGCAGAATTTTTACGCCGGCTTCGGTTTTGTCGCCACCGGCGACGTGTATGACGAAGACGGCATTCCCCACATTGCGATGCGCCGCCCCCATTAACGACGATTCGGGCGACGGCCGGTAACGCCGATCGTCGCATCGTCGGTCTAAAAGGCGTTCTTCCACAGGCCGTGCCGGTTGCAATACGCGTAGGCGATGAATCCCCGTTTGCAGTTGAATTTGCACTGGCTGCCCTTGCATATCGTGCGGTCGCAATAGACGTAGGCATCTTTTTCGGCGAGTGAAAAGATGGCCGCGGCCCTGTCGCCCGGCGCGATAAATTTGATTTGTCCGCCCTGGAACGTATAGAGATAAATCCATTCCAGATGATGATCGTTCTCCATCGGATGCGGCGGTAGGCCGACGGTGACGGACAAGGCGTTGGAGTCAAAACCGCCGGATACCACCATGGCGGGCAGATGTTGTTCGGCCTCGGCGTCGGTCGGCGACCGCGGCGTTAACTCGCTCATCGCTTCGCCGCAGCAGGCGAGGGATAACGCGCCGTCCCCGGCGAATGGCTGTACCACCAGCCGGCGGCAGCGGGCGCAACGGTAAAAGAGCGGCGCGGCGGCGGAGAACGTCGGTTTCGTGCTGTTTTTTATCCGGGTTGAGGTTTTATGTCCGGCGCCGGTTCTTCCCGTACTTTTGTTGGCGGATACCATCGACGGCCCTCCGCTATGTTGCAACAAAGGGCGGGGGGGTAATGATGTGTTCCGCCGGCGTGTTGCGATCGTCCAGTCCGAGGCGATGAGCAATATCCCGCCGCAGCAGGTATTTTTTGGTCTTGCCCGAAGCGGTGCGCGGCAAACGATCGACGATCACCACATGCTCGGGGTATTTGTATTTGGCCACGCGTTTGCGGCTGAAAAACGTAATGACGTCACTCAGCGTCAGCGTGCGATACGGATGTTGTAATACTACATAGGCGCAGGCGCGTTCGCCCAGCCGCTCGTCCGGCATGGCGACCACCGCGGCTTCCCTGACCCGCGGGTGTTGCAGCAGGATCTCTTCCAGTTCCAGGCTGCTGATTTTTTCCCCGCCCCGGATGATCAGGTCTTTCTTCCGGCCGGTGATCTTGATATAGCCTGCCTTATCCATGCGGCACAAATCGCCGCTGTAGTACCAGCCCTCGTCGTCCAGTACGTCGGCGGTTAATGCCGGTTCATCCAGATACCCCATAAAAACGTTTGGCCCGCGGGAGGCTTCTTCGCCTTCTTCTCCGCACGGCACCGGCTGCCGGGCCTTATCGACGACTTTAATTTCGACGCCGGGCGTGGCGGCCCCGTCGGTATTAATGATGCGCGAACGCGGCGCATCGGGTTTTACCATGGTGTGAGGGGCGCTTTCCGTTGCGCCGTAGACGCTGAAAACCGGGATCCCCGCCTGCAAGCACTCTTTGATGATTTTTTTCGGTATCGCCGTGCCGCCGCAGAGAAAAAAACGCAGCGAAGACAAATCGTAGCGCTGCTTTTGCAACGCGCACAAGATGTCATACAGAAAGGGCGTCGCGGCCATAATGCAGGTGCATTGCTCTCGTTCCAGCAGCGTCAGACATTGCGTCGGGTTGAAGATATCCAGCAGAACGCTGCGGGCGCCGATAAGAAAAGGCGCGGTGACGCCATGCAAAAAACCGGTGGCGTGCGCCAGCGGGGCGGGCATCAGAATCTTGTCCTGCCAGGTCAGATTCAGCGTGGCGTAGAAGGCGCGTTCGCTGGCGAGGATATTGTTGTGCGTCAGCATCACCCCTTTGGGAAACCCTTCGGTGCCTGAGGTAAATAACACGGCGGCCAGGCTGTCGCCCTGGGTCGGAATAGGCTGTTCCAGCGCCGGCGAATCCCGCAGGATTTTGCTTAATGACGGCTCTGACGTCGCGGGCGCCAGCTTATCGACGGCAATCACCTGCCGCAGGTAAGGCAGTTGGGCGCGCAGCGGGGCGATGACGGACGTCGGTTCGGCGTTTTTAAACCGTGTCGGCATAAATAACAGACGCGCCCGGCATTTGTTGAGTATCCAGGTGAGTTCCGATTCGCGATAGGCGGGAAGTAGCGGCACGGATACCGCGCCGACTTTCAGACAGGCCAGATAAATCATCGTGAACTCGCACCAGCCGGGGAGTTGAAACGCCACTCTGTCGCCGGGCCGGATGCCCGCGGCGAGCAGATAAGAGGCCAGGCGCGCCGCCGCGTTATCCAGTTGCGCATAGGTATAGTGCGCGCCGTGGTTATCGATGACGGCGCATTTTTCCGGCGCGGCGATGGCCGTCATATGCCAGTAATCCGCCAGCGACGCATCGCCCCAATACCCCATTTTCCGATACAGCGTTCTGCGCGCCGCATTAAATTTGATTGTGATGCTCATTGGTATTCCCCGGTTATGGGTTATCCGCCGTCGCCGTATTTTTTTCATATACATCGCCGGCGTAGGCAGTAAAGGCCGTCAGCCAAAACGGTATTCGATGCCGAACGTACCCTGCGGGTATTCCCACTTCTCCAGGATGGTATCGCCGCACAGCACCCGGCAGGTGCCGCACTCCAGGCAGCCGGCGTAGTCGAATTGGATATTGCCTTCGGCGTCCTGTTTATACAGACCGGCGGGACAGGCGATAACCAGTTTTCTGAATTGAACCGGGTCGGGCGCGTCAACCAGCAGGATATGCGGATTGCTTTCATCCACCCGGAACTTATTGACCCCCAGCTTGATATCGACATTGACCTCGCTCATAGCGCGCGTACTCCGTTGAATCCGTCCTTCAGTAGATTGATCAGGCCGACCTGTTTGCCGCGCGCCCAGAGTTTCGCCGCAACGGATCGGCTCGGTTGACCGTCGATAACAAATAAATCGGACATCAGGTCGGCGGCCATGCGCGGGTATTGGTTGAATAGACGCGGGTTTTCCATCAGGGCGGGCAGCTTGCGGTAGCGCTGCATATCCTGCAACACGAAGCTCTGCTCCAACTGCCGGCTGTAGCCCATCAAACCGTCGGCGCTGAAATCTTGCGTCTGTTTTGCCTCGATGGCGGTGATGGCGGCCGCTTCCGCCGAGGCGATAGCCAGATCCATACCGCGCACGGTATAGCCCAGATTCAGGCAGAGACCGGCGGCGTCGCCGACGATCATTACGCCGTTGCCGACCAGCCGGGGCAGCATCGCCATCCCGCCTTCCGGCACCATATGCGCCGAATATTCCTGTAATGTTCCTCCCTGAATAAGCGGCCGGATGGCGGGGTGGCGCTTAAAATCCTCCAGCATTTGCGGCACGCTTTTGCGCGCCTTTTCGATATCCCCCAGTCCGCAAACCAGCCCGAGAGAAAGCGTGTCGCGGTTGGTATAAAGAAAGCCGCCGCCCAACAGCCCGTCCGACGGCGAGCCGGCGAACAGCCAGGCCGCTCCTTCGCCGGGGGGCAGGTTAAAGCGATCTTCCAGTTGCGATTGCGGCAGCGAGATCAGCTCTTTGACGCCAACCGCGAAGTGGTGCGGCGAGGGCGGCGCAACCAGGCCGATGTCGCGGCCAAGCAGGGAATTAACGCCATCGGCCAGAATGACGATATTGGCCGCCAGCGTATCCTCGCCCGCCTGTACGCCGGTAACCCTGGCGCCCTCTTTCAGCAGGGCGTCGACCCGGACGCCGGCGATAAACTGCGCGCCAGCGGCTTCCGCTTTTTCCATCAGCCAGGGGTCAAACGCGCCGCGCAACACCGTATAGGAGTGTTGCCGCGGCTGGTCTGACTGCTCGGTATGAAAGTCCAGCGTGACGGCGCTTTCTTCGGTTAAAAATGAAATTTTTTCCCGGGTGACTTTCCTTTCCAACGGCGCTTCCTGCGCAAAGCCGGGCATGATTTTCTCCAGACTGTGGGCATAAAGACGCCCGCCGGTCATGTTTTTACTGCCGGGCGCGCTGCCGCGTTCTATCACCAGAACATCCAGCCCGGCTTTGGCCATCACGTAACCGGCGATGCATCCGGCGACGCCCGCCCCGACCACGATGGCATCGAATTTTTCTTCCGACATGCTTTCGGCTCCCCGGCCCGCGTCCGTTTTAGGTGGGCGGGCCGTTTATTATTAGCGATTTAGTTCTTCAATCAGGGCCGGCACCACCTTATAGATATCCCCCACCAGGCCGTAGTCGGCGTATTGAAAAATAGGCGCGTTCTTGTCTTTGTTGACGGCGACGATGGTTTTGGCGCCGTTGCCGCCGACCATATGCTGGATCTGCCCGGAAATGCCGAGCGCCAGATAGAGATCGGATTTCAGCAATACGCCGGACACGCCGATATAGCGCTCGCGCTCCATCCAGTGTTCGCCTTCGGCGATCGGCCGCGAACAGCCCACCTCGGCCTGAAGAAGCGCCGCCAACTCCTGCACCATGCGCAGATCGTCCTGCGCCGCCAGACCCCGGCCGATGCCCACCACGCGTTTGGCTTTACTCAGATCCACGCTGCTGGCGGGTTTGCCCCGGCGTTCCTGGCAAACCATTTCCCGTCGGGGCGTGAGGTAGTCCGTTTGTATCACCTGGCAGGGGCGCGGCGCGCTTTCCGCCTGCGGTTCGAATACGCCGGCAGCCAGCGTGACGACGGCAATCGGGGTATTGATTTTTTCCCGGCCGAAAGCCAGACCGCCGTACATGCGGTGCTCGGCATAGATAGCGTCGTCTTCCACGCTAAGGGCGGTGGCGTCGTTAACCAGCGCGGCATCGAGCTGGATACTCAGTCTGGCCGCCAGCGCTTTGCCGCGTTTGGTCGCCGCCAGCAGGATCAGCGTGGCGGTCTGCGCATTGGCTTGCTCAACCTGATGCTTTATCGCGGCGGCAATGGTTTCCGCGTAATTTTCTATCCGCTGCAATGGCGTCGGCTCGGCCAGCCGATAGAGCGTATCCGCGCCCTGTCGCTGAATATGTTCGACGCTATCGGCGTGAGTCGCCAGCGCCGTCACCCGTTCTCCCAACTGACGTGCGCCGGCCAGCAGTTCGGCATAGCGATCGTTCTTGTCGCTGAACACCCATACATTGGTCAGTTTGCTCATGATGTCGTCCTCTTAGTTCAGCGCCTTACTCAGATAGTCGGCCAGTTGGCTGACGCTGGCGGGTGAGTCATCTTCCATGATGATGTGTTTACGCTCGGTCTGCGCCGGCGCAAAGACGCTGACCAGTTCGCTGTGCGGGGCGGCGGGCGTCCAGTCGATGTCGTCCGGGCGCCATTGCGTCACCGGCTTTTTCCCCGCGCCCAGAATGGCTTTCATCGAGGGGATCTTCGGCTCGTTGATATCGGAGGTGACGCACAGTACGGCAGGGAGGGAAATGTCCAGCACTTCCACTTCATCTTCCAGCGAGCGCTCCACCCTGACGCGGTCTCCCGTCGCCGCGATCGCGCTGACGGCGTTCAGGGTGGGCAACTGAAGCATTTCCCCCACCAGCAGGCCGACCTGTTGGGCATAGATATCGCCGGATCCTTCGCCGAACAGCAGCAGATCGAACCCGATCTTATTGGCGGCGGCGGCCAGCGCCTGCGCGGTATCGTAGGGCAGGGCGCGTTCCAGACGCTCGTCCTGCACCAGATAAAGCGCGTCGGGGCCGCGCGACAAAAGATCCTTGCGGACTTTGGAGTTTTCCAGCAGTTTGCCGCCGATACTGAGCGCCACGACCTCATCGTCTTCGCCGGCTAGCTGGATGGCGGCTTCCAGCGCATTCAGATCGAACTGGCTGATCTTGGCGTCGGCGCGATCGAAATTCAGCGTCCTTTCAGCCGTGATCACGATGTCCTGTTCTTCCTGCACCAGCTTGCAACAGGTGATGATTTTCATTATTCCCCCTATCTGCTTTCATACTGTTTCAGGATCTGCCGGCCGGCGATATACACCATGATTTCATCGGTGCCGCCGGTAATGCGGTTGACGCGAATATCGCGCCAGAAACGAGATATCCGGCTGTCGTCGGTGTAGCCCAGTCCCCCCAGGATTTGCAGCGCGTCGTCAACCACTTCGCCGGCCGCCTGCGTGCAATAGACTTTGCACATGGGTGAGGACGCGCGCAGCGACAATTCGTTGTCGCACTCCCAGGCCACGCGGTAGACAAAGTTCTTCATATTCTGAATCTTGACGGCCATCTGGGTGAGCTTGAGCTGGATCATCTGGAACTGGCCGATGGGTTTGCCGAACTGAACGCGCTGGTTGGCGTAGCGGGCGGCATCTTCAAAAGCGCACTCGGCGACCCCGAGCGAGTGTGCGGCGATAACCAGGCGTTCAATTTCAAAGTTTTCCATCATATGGATAAAGCCGTAGCCTTCGCGGCCTACCATCGCGCTCTCTTCCAGTTCAACGTTGTCGAGGAAAACTTCACAGTTGCTGACCATATGCCAGCCGGCCTTATGCAGATCGTTGCATTTCACCCCTGGCGAATGGGGATCGAGCCACCAGAGGGTAAAGCAGTGTTTGGCGTCTTCCGGCTGCGGATTGCGGGCCAGCACCAGCATATAAGGAAAGTCTTTTGCGCCGGTGATAAAGGTTTTTTGTCCGTTCAGATACACTTTGCCGTTTTTTCGCGTATAGGTGGTGGCGATGCGATTGTTATCGGAACCGGCCTGCGGTTCGGTAAAGGCCAGCGAGTAGGCGGGGAGCCCGCTCAGACTTGCCTCCGCGCTTTTCTGCAACTGCTCCGGGCTGCCGAAACGCAGCATATTATGCATACACAGTCCGCTGGTCATGTTATAAGCCGGCGCGCCCAGGCGTCCCACCTCTTCTATCGCCAGTACCTGAGTCAGCATATCCGCCGGCACGCCGCCCAGCTCCTCCGGGATGCCCAGCAGACCGATTCCGCTTTCGGCTAAGGCGATAAAAAACTTATGGGGGAATGCGTGCGATTCATCGCAGGTTTTAAAGTATTCCTCAGGGAAATCGCGGTTAATCAATTCACGGATGCTTGCCAGCAGCAGCTCTTGTTCTTCCGTTAATTTAAAATCCATATGTCCCCCTGTTGATTGTTTTATCGCCGGCCTGGAAGTCCATAACGCCTCCTCGTTAGTCAGTGGCAATCACCGCGGCCCTATATAGGCAAGTTTGGCTTGATTACCCCGTACGCCGAAAATATTAAACGACGCTGACGGCGAGTTATTATTTTTTCCGCCAGGTCTCGCTTACCCTGTCAGGGTATATTTATAAAACGCTGTCAGCATAGGATAATTAGCGCGAATTAAACATTGACAATTAAAACCATTAACAGGACAAATTGGACATTGATATTAATCATAAGGTTATTATTGTCTTATTTGTGTTCGTGCATTTTATCAGGAAATGATTATATTTCCTTAATGTTGACCTATCTCTCAAATCAAGAAAGACTGTTATTTTTAAAATCTGTTTATTGATGGTTTTTCCTGGTTGTAATGCTTTGTTTTTTCAATGGTTATTAATTGTGGTTTGTTGTTGTTTATTATGTTGGCGCGTTTTATCCAACTATTTGTCGTAAATGTCGGTTTTTAAATTCAATGCGATATTCTTATAATGTCCCACCATCTGCATAACCGGATACTATTTTTAAAACTGGCTCTATCAGAGGTCGCGCATTTTTATTAACAAATATTTATGGCGATAGAAATGTAAGGTGCGCTGCCCATTATTTTAACCCCATGACAAACAGAGGTTAGTATATGGCCATACTATCAGAGCAAGAATTGGAAACCCTGAAGAAAAAAATCCGTAACGTGACCGAGAACGAACTTGAAGAATTACAGGAGGAGGCGGAAAGAACCAACGTATTCCCCGATGCCTATTACGATGTCATCGTTAAAAATGATCTGGTTCGGCTGAGCCTGCCTGAGGAGTATGGCGGTCTGGGACTTAACTGCGAGCAGTTTTTTGCCGTTATGGAAGAATTCAGCCGGGGGCCGGGCGGTATGCGTATGAACCTGCATTGCGCCAACGGACTTAGCTGGCGGATTTTGCGCGATCATGGCCCGGAGGATTTGAAAGCGGAGTGGTTGCCGCGACTGGCCGACGAAAGGGATTTTTATATCCTGTTCGCGCTGACTGAAGCCGACAGCGGTTCCGGCGCGGATATTCGCACCACCGCGGTCAGAAAAGGCGACAAGTATATTCTGAACGGCACCAAAACGCTGATTTCCCATACCGACATCGCCAAAGCCGCTTATGTCATCGCCGTAACCGACGAAACAAAACGTAAGAAAGGCGGTTTGACGGCGTTTATCGTTGATACCAATACGCCGGGTTACTACACCGATCCGATGCCGCACATGATGGGGTGTCGCGGCGCCGGCCATGCTGATTTACGCTTCGAAAATTGTGAAGTGCCGGCCCACAATATCCTGGGTAAGGAGGGCGATGGGCTGGATATCTTTATGGAAGCGCTGGCGCATTCACGCGCCATGGTCGCCGTCACTTGCCTCGGCTTGTCGCAGCGTTTTCTTGAACTGGCCATCAAACGCGCCGAAGACCGGGTGACATTCGGCAAACCCCTGGTCGCCCGGCAGGCGATACAACAAACGATTGCCGATATGGGAACTCAGGTTCATGCGCTACGCCTGATGCTACAGGACTGCGCCAGGAAGTTTGACCGTGGTGAAAGCATCGAAATGGTGTCGTCGATGTGTAAGCTCCACGGCATCGATACCGTACGCACCGTATCGGATAGCTGCCTGGAAATCTTCGGCGGCATTGGCTATTTCGAAGACAATCCCTATGGCCCGGTGGAAAGAATGTATCGCGATGCCAGAGCGCTATGGTTCGAGGAAGGCCCGCGTACCGTGCAACGCCTGACCATCGCGCGTCCCTTGATTGCCAGCGGCGGCGTGATTGTTTAATGCGCCTCATCGTATAACCGGGGAGGAATGGTTACGCCGAATGGCGCGGTCATTCCTCTTTTACCGGGGCGTCGGCGAACAGGCGGCTAAACGGCTCGTCAGTCGCGGGTGAAATAAACAGTAAAAGCAATGTATGGCTGAATATGTATAGCGGCCATGCGCCGACAGTCGTAATAGAGGAGAACATGAAAATGTCTAATATCGGGCTGGAAGGCATTAAGGTGGTGGATCTGACGGCTTATGTCGCGGGGCCGGCATGTCCGCGCATTCTGGGGGAGATGGGCGCCACGGTTTACAAGATAGAACCCTTTACCGGCGACGAGCAGCGTACCCAGGGCGCAAGTTGGGGGATGAATCACAAGACCAAGTTTGATGATGCCGCGTTCGACATGAGTTCCATGAACAAGAAGTGGCTCAGTATCAATTTGAAAAGCCCGGAGGGTCAAGCGCTGATCTACAAGCTGATCGGCGATGCGGATATCGTTATTACCAGTTTTCGGGACGGCGCGCTTAAACGGCTGGGTCTGGACTACGAAACCTTGAGCGGGAAGTTTCCTCACATCGTCTGGGGACAGATGCGAGGTTATGGCGAAAGAGGGCCGGAACGAGACGCGAAAGGCTTTGACGCCACGTCGTATTCTGCCCGCGGCGGGTTGGTGATGTCCTTTCCCCAGGCGAATGAACACTTTGAGCCGGGTAATGCCCCCATCGCCATTGGCGACTGGAACGCCTGCGTTGCATTGACCGCCGGCGTACTTGCCGCGTTGGTAAGAAGACTGAGAAGCGGCAAAGGCGACAAGGTGGTGGTCAATCTTTACCATTGCGCTGTCTGGGCCATGACCTCCGCCGTCGTTGCCCGTCAGCAGGGCGCCGAGTATCCAAAAGATCGGAAGAATGCGCCTTGCCCCACCAACAATTCATATAAAAGCCGGGATGGCATTTGGTTCATCATTTGCTTCGGCAACTATAACAAGTACTTCGAGCTGGTCATGACCACCATGGGGCTGGATCATCTGGTCGGCAACAAGGATTACGATACGCTGGAGGTTATCGGTGAAACCGGCGCGTACCGGCAGGTTATCAAGTGGATGGAAGAAGCCTTTGCGCAACAGGATTTTGCCTACTGGGAGACGTTGTTCAAAGAAAGGGATATTCCTTTCCAGAAGTGTTTTACCGTGGACGATATTCTTGAGGATCAGGAAGCGTTTGACAACGATATACTCAGGAAAATCCATTATGACGCCCTCGGGGAATATACCGTTACGACCACCCCGATCCGTATCAAGAGCGTAGGCGATCCGGTGCTCTACAGGTCCCGGCCTATCGGTTACGACACGCGCGAAGTGATGCGTGAATATGGTTACTCCGATGAGCAGATTGACGCCATGACCACCGACGGCCAGGTGTTGTGTTATTCCGAAGAACCGGCGCCGGAAAGCGTACTCAACCCGAGTTTTGGCATCGACTCCATCAAACGCTGATATTCCTGCCGCCCGGTTAAGAAAAGGACTGTCCTGAAACAACATTTCTTCTCAATGGATGATTGCGCAAAAGCCGGTTAAACCGGCACGGATATTAACCCTTTAATGGCAATGGCTGTGTGGATGCCTATCTCCATAGGCCGTGTTATGGCGAAATATAATCATGACTTCAAAAATAGGAAATAAAAGATGGCGGATTATTATTCTGTTGACGCTTTGCTACCTGATTTTATATATGGACAGATCCTGCATGTCGATGGCCGGGCCGGAGATGATAAGGCACTTTGATTGGAGTGCGACGCAGTTTGGTTTGGTTTCGACGGCGTTTTTTATCGGTTATGTGTGTACGCAGATTCCGGGAGGATGGCTGGCAGACCGGTTCGGCGGCGGCAAGGTGGTTGTCATCGGCGCCTTATGGTGGTCTGTGTTCGTCTTTCTTACGCCTTTTGGCGCAACCATGGGGTTGATGTTGTTCATCCGTGTTGCGATGGGAATGGGCGAAGGGGTTTCTTTGCCTGCGATGACCTCAATTATCGCGCAGTGGGTACCCAAAAAAGAATCCGGGCTGGCGCAAGGATTAAGCATTATGGGCGTTGCCTTGGGGATTGCGATTACCATGCCGCTGTCGGCCTGGATCATAAAAGTCTGGGACTGGCAGACCGTGTTTTATTCTTTTGCTTTCTTAGCCCCTATTTGGGTTTTGCTTTGGTGGCGATACGGCAAAAATAAACCGGAGCAACATCCTACAATCACCGAAGAGGAAATAAAATATATCAGATCGGGCCAGGGCAGTTCGCCGAATAGCGGGGGGCAAGCCGCGATCTTGACCTCGAAAGATATTTTTTCGACGCTATCCGTGTGGACCGGCGCAATTTCATTTTTTTGCACCAACTATCTTTTTTATTTATTCATGACATGGCTGCCGACTTATTTTGTCAACGGTCGCGGCCTGGATTTAAGCACCAGCGCCATCTATACCATGATGCCGTACATCGTGGCGACATTCACCTACCCGATTGGCGGCTGGTTGGCCGATCGGGCTGCGGATAAATTGGGCGATAATATGGGACGCAAGTTATTCCCCCTCCTTGGGATGGTCGGCGCGGGCGTCTTGTTGATCTATGGCTCAAAAGCCGACAGCGCGTTGGCCGCGGTGACGTTGTTATCGGCCTCCAACGGGGTGTTATGCCTGACGATGGGGGGATACTACTCCATGCCGATCATCTTTTCTCCCAACAATGCCGGCAAGATCGTCGGTCTTTATGCCACCTGCGCCACAATAGGCGGCATTACGGCGCCATTTCTTACCGGTGTCGTCGTGGATGCCTATGGCTATACACACGCTTTGTATCTGGGGGCGGCGATGTCCATTCTGGGGGCGGTAATTTTATTGACTAGCCAGGTTAAACCGATTTTACCTAAAGCGGCTCAGCGCCAGCTCGATTGAATGTTGACGAGGGGGACAAATCGCGTTGAGCATCCGACGGACACGGAGGCAGGCGGAATATTTCCGCCTGCCTCCGTGATTGCTTATCCGCTTTCAAGAGGCAACCGTGACCACGCCGTCTTTGACCAGCGCGGCGATTTCTTCTTGCTTATAGCCAAGTCGCGCCAGTATTTCCCGCGTATGCTCGCCCAAAACCGGCGGCGGCGTTGCGGATTGGAGATCATGGGAAAGCTCGGAAAACTTATAGGGTATATCTGTTTGCAGCACTTTTCCGACGCCGGGATAGTCCACGTATTGCATAATGCCGCTGTTCTGGGCCACGATAGCCTCTACGGCTTCGCCTACATTCACCACCGGGACAATGCAGATATCCTTTCCTTTCAGCCATTCCCGCCATTCCATCAGGGTCTTGCCGGCGATGAGTTGTTCTATTCTTTCAAATTCCCCGGGGGCTTCATGGCGACGTAACATTTGTTTGGGAATTAAATCTTCGTTACCCGTTTCGATGCAGAACTGTCGCCAGAACTTATCCTCGACCATACCCAGAGACAGATACCCGCCATCTTTGGTCTTCAGGACATTGTAACAAAGGGCCGGGTATTCCAGCGTTTCGGCGGACACCTGATTGTTTTGGAAATGATAGCGGCTGGTGATCAAACTGAGCCACCAAAGCAGGCTGTCGAACATGGGGATATCGACTGACTGGCCGCGGCCGGTTTTCTCGCGCGCATACAAGGCGAGGGCAATGCCTTGCGCGGCGGTCATGGCCGATGCGACATCGCACAAATGAAACGGGGTTAATTTACCGCCGTTTACCGATAAATAACCGCTCATGGCTTGCAGATTAATATCGTGAAGCGCTGCCAGACTTAACGGCGATTCCTGGCCAAAACCGGATAATGAACAATAAATAATGCGAGGATTGATTTTATTAATGGCGTCGTAATCAATGCCCAGTCTTTTGGTTACCCCAGGGCGGTAATTCTCAATAATAATATCCGCCTCTTGCGCCAGTTGCAGAAAGATATCGTGGCCTTTTTCCGCTTTTAAATTAAGCGTCAAACTTTTTTTATTGCGACACAGGGCGGTAAAATAGTAGCTGACGTCATTTATTTTAGGCTCGTCGCCGCGACAAAAGTCTCCTTTTTTTTGTTCTTCCACTTTGATGACTTCCGCGCCCAGATCGGCGAACACTTGAGTCGCATAGCCTCCCGGTAAATATCTTGTCATGTCAATAACGCGCAATCCTGCAAATGCATTTTTTCCCATGTTAATTATCCTCCGAGTCTTGCCGCGGTCGTTGCCAACGCCCCTGCGCCAGAGTCATTGATTGGCGAACGCCTTTTTAACGTGCGGCGAACAGATATACCGAGCGCCACATTCGTGGCGCTGAGGTTGATGACAAACCTTCCCAACGCCGTCATTCCGCGAAGGCGGGAATCAGCTAATGGCGGTTTACGGTTTCAGTAGGAGATTCCCGTCTGCAACCGCTGGAATGACTGGGCGTAGCCGAGGATGACAATGGCGTGTTATAGGCTTTGCCATTCGTCTTCCTCCCGCCACTGCAATCCTGCTCCCCGATTTAAGCCGTCATGTACATTCCGCCGTTCACATCCAGTGTGCAACCCGTCATGTATTGGGAATCATCGCTGGCGAGGAAGGCGATCACCGTCGAGACATCCCGCGGCTCGCCAAGGCGTCC
Organism: Brenneria sp. g21c3; assembly: GCF_040240345.1. Taxonomy (NCBI): domain Bacteria; kingdom Pseudomonadati; phylum Pseudomonadota; class Gammaproteobacteria; order Enterobacterales; family Pectobacteriaceae; genus Brenneria; species Brenneria sp. g21c3. The sequence goes on from NZ_JBEIAB010000002.1 coordinate 432,125, forward strand.
CATCGGAATGTTATCGGTGCCGTAATTATTATTGCGGGTCATGTCTGTCAGAATAAGGCCCGGCGCAATGGCGTTTACCGTTATATTGTCTTTCGCCGTCAGCCGCGCATAGGTTTTCGATACCGCGGCAAGGCCGCCTTTTGACGCGGCATAACTGGCTGAAGCGGCAATCGCGCCGACCCGCATGGACATTGAGGCGATGTTGACGATACGGCCATATTGCTGTCGCCGCATGATACGGATCGCCTCGCGACAGCAAAGATGGGCGCCGCGCAAATTGATGTTCTGAACCAGATCCCATTGCGCCGCGTCAACCTCTTCAAGCGGCGTCGTTGGGCATATGCCGGCGCCATTGATGAGAATATGAACGGTGCCGAACTTTTCCAGAGTGAAGGCAAACAGGGCGTCGATATTATCCGGTTTGGACACATCGGTCTTGAAAGCATGGCAATGACAACCGGTCGCCTGCTCAATTTCGCGCGCGGTGGTTTGCGCCACATCGTATAATAAATCGGAAATAATGATCCCGGCCGCGCCGCGTTCTGCCAGACACAGCGCGGTATCTTTTAATATGCCACGCGCGGCCCCAGTTATAACTGCATATTTACCTGCGAAAATTTTAGACATTTTAAATCCTCTTTATTTTAAATAGCGACGTTATTACCCCCTGCCTCTATTTTGCTGAATTACCCGGCGTGTTCCGGCGATGATCGCCCACCGTGATTTAAGAATTAAGTTAGGGTTCGAGAATAATGCGCAGACCTTTTTTCTCGTCGAGTAATTTCATTGCTTGCTCAAAATCATTCAAAGGGAATACGAAACTTGCCACATCGTCAATCTTCACTTGCCCGGTAGCCAGCATATTGAGGGCTTTGAACCATGTGCTGTTGCCATAGGCCCGGTTGCCGATAATGCTGATTTCCCGCATGGCAATCGTCGTCATCGGGATTTCGCTCGGTTTCGCCGGCAGACCGGTAACGCCGATTCTTCCCCGCTTGGCCGCCATTTGCACGGCCTGCGGAACCGCGCCGAAAAAGCCGGTCATGTCGTAAATGACTTCCGCGCCTTGCCCGTTGGTCAGTTCCATGACTTCGGCGGCCGCATCCGTTTTGCTGGCGTTAATCACATAGTGGGCGCCAAAATTTTTCGCCACCGTCAGCCTGTCGCCATCCGCGTCGGTACCGGTCACGATGATTTTTTGTACGCCGATGGATTTCAGAATAATGACCATGAGCAGGCCGATCGCGCCGGGACCCATGACGACCGCCGTGTCTCCGAAATCAGGTTTCACTCGGTCAATCGCATTCAACGATACGCAGAACGGCTCCAACAAGGCGCCGACGTTAAAACTGATGTTGTCATCCAGTTTCAGCAGATTTTCACTTCTGACGGCGCAATATTCTGCAAATGCGCCGAATACAGTGGTCCCGATGAACGGACGATGATCGCAAACTTCATGTCCGCCTTCCGCACAATAATGGCATGCGTTACAGTGAAGGCCGGGATTAACCACGACACGATCGCCAACCCGCCAATTTTTTACTTCTTTCCCGACTTCGGCGATGACTCCGCAAAATTCATGACCAAAGACCATAGGGAATTTCATGCCGGGATAGGATTTAGCAATGGCTTCATTCCAGTGCCATAGAGAATGATCGGTCCCGCAAATGCCGCAGGCTTTTACTTCAATTAAACATTGTGTCGCATCGATTTCCGGAATAGGAATTTGCGCGACCTCCATACAGAAAGGCTCGCCTTTGGTTTTAATCAGCGCTTTCATGGTGTTATTATGCATAATAAACTCCCATCGAATTATTTAGGGTATAGTCCACAGATACATGATGACGTCATTTTTATAAGCATAATATTTCTTTCAATCATGAAACATTGACAATCCAAGCCATTAGCAGGACAAAGTGAGCATTTGTATTTTTTATAATTAATTGTTAATTAAAATCTTATTGATAGCAGGAATAATACTATTTCAGCAGTGAGTTGGCGGTATTTTATACTCAGGGCTATTACTTTTTTAAAGAGGAAAATAAACATAATTGTGCGCCGGCGCATAATTCTCATCCTGTGATCGAACTTATCGGGTGTGCTGCAATTGGCATAACTTGATCTCTTTCACATTTTTTAAAGCGTATGTTTTTCGAGAATTTAATTCGTTAACCGATTTGTTGTTTCTATATAATTGCTTTATAAAAATAAATCCAATATTTCCCGGCGTATTCCATTCCCCATGTACGATTTGTCCTGCTAATTGCTGTAAATGTCGATGTCTTGTTGACATGCGCCGGTCTTATACTTGGTGAATGAAAAATAGGGTAATAAGTTTAATAAAATTAATGAAATATTAAAAACGACATATATTGGATAACGGTACCCCCTTAGGCTTAAATGATAATTTAAATGGAGGTTAACTGATGTTCATTCAATTAGGGGAAAGTGCTGCTCGCCATGTAGTCATTCCTGTTTTTACCAAGGAGTCACAGAATGAGCATTTCATCAATGAGCACTTCAATCGGTAATCGTCGGTGGGGGATCATTGCCTACCTGTTTCTTAATTATATCGCCATGTTTATCGCCCGAACCGGGATGTCGATGTGCGGCCCGATATTCCTGGAAGAGTATAACTGGACCGCTACCGAATTCGGCTGGATATCTACCGCCTTTTTTATTGGTTATGCCATCACCATGATGCCGGCGGGTATTTTGTCCGATCGTTACGGCGGCAGTATCGTACTGGTAATCGGAACATTATGGTGGGCGGTGTTCACTTTCCTGACGCCGTTGGTCGGTTCGACTGTGGGTTTGATGATCTTGATTCGCATCCTGGTGGGGATTGGGCAGGGGGTCGTGGTGCCGTCCGACTGTGCGATAGTCGCCAGTTGGGTGCCGCAAAAGGAAGCGGGGTTGGCGAGCGGTTTCAGACAGGCGGGATGCCCGTTGGGAATTGCTATTTCCATGGGGCTGGCGGCTTATATCATTGAGATATGGAATTGGCAGGCCGTTTTTTATTCCTTCTCCATGTTGGGGATTTTGTGGTGCCTGATCTGGTGGTATCCAATGAAAGGAACGTCCCATCCCAGCATCGATACCAAAATTAGTCATGCGGAATTAATGTATATAGAAGCCGGACAAGTTAAACCCGTGCAACAAACGGCGGTTGCGGAGCCGGCGGCCAGCGAATTAACCAAAAAGGATATCTTCTCAACGCCATCCATCTGGGCGTACTCGCTCTCCTATTTTTGCGCCCTCTATCTCTTTTTCATGTTTATGAGTTGGCTGCCCACTTATTTTGCTTTGGGCAGGGGCATCAATCTGAAACTGAGCGCTATCTATTCCATGTTGCCTTATCTTGTCGCGATTGCCGCTTATCCGATCGGCGGTTTGGCCGCGGACTACTTTTCCAATCGCTGGGGGCCGGGTATTGGGCGAAAACTCCCCGTGATTTGCGGTATGCTGCTGGCCGGGTTGTTTTTGATTCTCGCCATACGGGTAACCAGTTTGCCCGGGGCGGTTAGTTTGATTTCCACATCAAACTTCTTTCTCTGTTTTACCATGGGCGCGTATTTCTCCATTCCCATGGAATTCTCCGTGAAGTTTACCGGCACTATTGTCGGGTTATGCAGTCTGTTCGGTTCCATCGGCGGTATTTTTGCGCCAGTATTGACCGGATGGATTATCGACCTGTCATCCGGCCAATATGAATATGGCCTGTACCTGGGGGCCGGCATCGCCATTTTAGGGGCTTTGTTTGCCGCGATAATACGTATTCGTCCCATTGAGAAAAAATCGGTTGCGTAGGCAGCCACCACCTAGTCGGTGAATCAAGATAGCGACACGGCCTGAATTAATCGCAGCGATGCACCGACTGACTACCTGGAGGACGTTGGTTTATTCTTTTCGCCTGCTATAGCACGTTACCGTGGAAATGGTTTATCGCTAATCCTGCTTGTATTCCAAATATTAATCGAAAGATTGGATCAGATTAAACGGGAGAAATGCCATGACGACGACGATTCCCGTCTATGCTCTTTATAAAGAACGCCCCGAGTTAAGCTGGGATATCTTTTTTAATTTGGAATGGATTCCTTACCGATCCAGGCTATATGATTGGAAAATTGAACCGCATTTACATAAAAATCTCATTCAATTGCAGTTTATACAACGTGGCAGCGTGGATGTATCACTAAATTGCTCAAAACAGCTCGCCCATTCACCCTGCCTGATTTTGATACCGGCTACAACGGTACATGCTCTTCATTACACGCCAAACACCGAAGGGATGACGATTACCGCTTCTCAGAAACCGCTGGAGTCAATGGCAAACCTGCTGGCGCCGGGCCTGATGAAGCTGATTCACAAACCGTGCGTCATTGCGCTGGATGAGGCGGCCGGGGATAAAAAAAGGGTGCTGGATTTTTACAAAGCCATGTTGCGCGAACTCCGCGTGCCGACGGTGAATCAAACGGCGATGTGCATGTCGCTGTTTACCTCGCTCTTTATTTACCTGGCGCGCATTAGCGATCTGTCGCCGGAGCAGCGGGAACTGGCCGCCTGTTCACGCAAGGCGGCGCAGATTAATAAGTTCCTGCGTAGCGTGGATCGGCAATTCAGGTTGCGGCTTTCGGTCAACGACTATGCCGGTGAAATGGGCATGTCGCCCGGCCACCTTTCCCGGCTATGCCGTATCGCTCTGGGGATGTCGAGTCTTGATGTGATTAATATGCGGGTGATTCAGGAGGCGCAGTGCGAACTGGTGTACACCGCGCAAACCATCAAACAACTGGCGGCATCGCTGGGGTTTAACGATGAAGCCTACTTTACCCGCTTTTTTCATAAACACACCGGCGTGAGTCCGAAACAGTTCCGCGAACTGGCGGTGCAGCAAATTACCTTGTCGGAGTCGTTGCCGACGGCGGATGCGCCACCGGATAAACCGGTTCAGCGCGATGATTGCGAAGAAGAGGATGACGAAATGCAAGTCGTGTAACCCATCAGCGGTAGCGCTTGCAGGTTGAGCGACTAAAAACAACCCCGGCAGGGATATCCTCCGGGGTTGTTTTTGCGCAGTGAACAGCGCTCAATAGGTTGCGTGTTAACTGGCCGAACTGGAAATTTTACTGCCCAGTTTTTCCACGTCCTGACCGAAACCGCGCGCGGTGTTGCAACCGCTCAATACCGCCGCCATCAATAGCGATGCGATGAGTAATTTTATAGCTTTCATTATCGTCACCAGCAGATTTCAACATGCCTACACTTTGTCATAACCGTGCGCAAAAATTCAATCTCGAACAGGCTGAAAAAGTGGAAATTTATCGGGATAGTCAGCCGGATGTCCGTGGGGTGAGCTTAATTCGTTTTTGTCGACGCCTGCACTTTATCCCTGACTTTTTGCAGAAACTCATCGCGATTCCATTCCTGTGGCTCTCCGCTATTTAATCCGTCGGCGATCAGATTACGCAGTTTTTGCAGGTCGGACTCAGCCTGTTTTTCACGCAGCATTCTGATTGCCTCCCGAATGACTTCACTCTGTGTTCGCTAATCACCGGACTCAACCAGCGACTCCACGTAGTGTCGCAGTTCATCTCCAAGATCAATGGTTATCGTTCCGGCCATAACTATCGGCCCGGCTTTATTCCGCTTCCGGCAGAAACAGCTCCAGCAGCGAATTGAGAAACAGCTTGCCGTGCTCGGTAATTTGCCAGTGGGCGGCGGTCTCAACCAGGTAACCCTGCGCCAGCGCCTGTTCCAGTTGCGGGCGGATTACGCTTTCATCCAGCCCGGTGTAGGCGGTAAAGTCGGCGCGCGGGGCGGCTTCCAGCAGGCGAAAACGGTTCATAAAGAACTCGAAGGCGCGGTCTTCGCCGGCGACCTGGTGCTGTTTATCCAGATAGTCGCCCCGCATATAGCCGCGCGGATGGCGGGTTTTCACCGTGCGCAGAATACGCCCGTCGCGGAACGTCAGCTTGCCGTGCGCGCCGCAGCCGATGCCCAGATAGTCGCCAAAGCGCCAGTAGTTCAGGTTGTGCCGACATTGATAGCCCGGTTTGGCGTAGGCCGAGGTTTCATATTGCTGATAACCGGCCGCGCTCAGCAAACGGTGACCCTGCTCATAAATGTCCCATAGCGCGTCGTCGTCCGGCAGTTTGGGCGGGCGCGAGCCGAACAGCGTATTGGGTTCGATGGTGAGCTGATACCACGACAAATGCGGCGGGTTGAGGGCAATCGCCTGACGCAGGTCGTCCAGCGCCTCTGCCAGCGACTGGTCGGGCAGGCCGTGCATCAGGTCGAGGTTAAAGCTGCGTAATCCCAGTCCGGCGGCCAGCTGCGCGGCGCGTTTGGCTTCAAGCGGGCCGTGAATGCGTCCCAGCCGGGTCAGCTTTTGTTGATTGAAACTTTGTACGCCGATCGAAATGCGGTTGATGCCCGCGCGCTGATAGCCGCTGAAGCGATCGGCCTCCACCGTGCCGGGGTTCGCCTCCATGGTGATTTCGGCGTCGGGGTCAAGGGGAAGGCGCGCCCGCACGCCGTCCAGCAGGGATTGCATCGCATCCGCGCTCAGCAGGCTGGGCGTTCCGCCGCCGATAAAAATGGTGTGCAGCGCCCGGCCATCCGCCAGCGGCAGGTCGGCATCCAGATCGGCCAGCAGATGGTCGACATATTCCTGATGCGGCACGTCGCCTTTCAACGCATGAGAGTTGAAGTCGCAGTAGGGGCACTTCTGTACGCACCAGGGAATATGAATGTACAGGCTGAGCGGCGGCAGCTTAAGCATTGCGCAGGGCGTCCAGCAGCAAACGCAGCGCCTGACCGCGATGGGAGCGGGCATGCTTTTCTTCGCGCGTCAGTTCCGCCGCCGTTTTTCCCAATTCCGGCACGATAAAGATCGGATCGTAGCCAAAACCCCCGTCGCCGGCGGGTTCGCGCGCCAGTACACCGCTCCAGCTACCGTGGAACACCAGCGGGGTCGGGTCTTCGGCATGGCGCAGATAAACCAGTACGCAATGGAAGCTGGCGCCGCGTTGTTCATCGGGAACGTCTTGCAGCGCGAGCAACAGTTTGTCCAGATTCTGGCGGTCGCTGGCGTCAACGCCGGCGTAGCGTGCAGAGTAGATGCCCGGCGCGCCGCCCAGCGCATCCACCGCCAGACCGGAATCATCGGCAATCGCCGGCAGACCGGTTAACTTTGCGGCGTGACGCGCTTTCAGAATCGCATTCTCGATAAACGTCAGGCCGGTTTCTTCCGCGGAATCCACGCCCAGTTCAGTTTGCGCCACGATATCCAGGCCAAAATCCGCCAGCAGACTGGCGAGTTCGCGCACTTTTCCGGGGTTGCCGGTAGCCAAAACCACTTTTTGCATATGTTTTTCCTGCGTGTTTATTCAATGAGGTCCGCGACTTCCGTCGGGATGTGTTGCGGATTGATGATTTTAATCTGTTTATGCCGCCCCAGTTCGCCTTTTTCAATAATGACCAGGCTTTTGGCGACCCGGAATTGTTTGGCGAGGAATTTGGTCAGATGGGCGTTGGCCTGACCGTCGACCGGCGGCGCGGTCACGGCGACTTTCAGCTCGTCGCCGTGCAGCCCGACAATCTGGTCGCGGCTGGCTTTCGGCTGAATATACAGCCGAATCACCAGGTCGTCATCTTGGCGAGTGACGGCGCTCACAGCAGGAACCACAGCCCCGGGAACAGATCCATGCCCAGATAATTGAACAGATAGAGGATCAGGATCACCGCCATGGCTGAAAAATCGATGCCGCCCATCACCGGAATGATCCGGCGAATCGGCGCCATAAGCGGCTCGGTCAACTGATGCAGCAGATATTCGATCGGGCTGCGGCCCTGGCTGATCCAGCTCATCAGGGAACGAATAATCACGATCCAGAAGATCAGATAACCGGCGGACTTGACCAGGGAAAGTAAACCGACCAGCAGGTTCATCGGGCTGAGCGACAGCGCGCCGACCTGAATCAACAGCAGCAGCGGATATTTGATGGTGGTCAGAATAAACGCCAACAGCAGCGACGCGCTGTCGATCGGCCCCAATGAAGGCAGGATCCGGCGCAGCGGCCCGACAACCGGCTGCGTGATTTTCACCACGAATTGCGAAAGGGGGTTATAAAAATCACTGCGCGACCACTGCATCCAGATGCGTAACAGCAGAACGATTACGTAGAGGTCGATGAGCGTTTTGACCAGAAAAGTCAGGGTAAGCATAGGTACGTCGGTTCCTTAATAAAATGGGGTGATTATTCACGTTGCCTTCAGAACAGCTTTTCCATTTCCTGAGCGCGCTTGACGGCGGCCTGCATGGCCTCCGACACGATTTGCGTCAGTTGGCGTTCGTTGAATACCCGTAACGCTTCGGCCGTGGTGCCGCCTTTCGACGTCACATTTTCGCGCAGGGTCGACAGCGGCGTCTCCGGGCTGGCTTCCACCAGCGCGGCGGCGCCGGAGGCGGACTGCTGCACCAGCAAACGCGCGGTCTCGGCATCAAACCCCTGGCGGATGGCTTCCTGCTGCATCGCTTCCATAAACAGGAAAAAATACGCGGGCGCGCTGCCGGCGGCGGCAATCACTGCGTTAATATCCTGCTCGTTTTCCACCCAGCATACTTTACCCACGCTTTTCATCAACCCGGCGGTAAAGTCGCGATCGGCGGCGCTGACGGCGGCGGGGGCATACAATCCGCTCATCCCTTTTCCCACCAGCGAAGGGGTATTGGGCATGATGCGTACAATGTTCAGCGCGTCGCCCAGCAGGGCCTGAAAACGGCGGATGCTGATGCCGGCGGCAATCGACAGCACCAGCTTGCCGGCGAAATCCACCTGCTGACGCAAAGGTTGGCACACGCTCGCCATCATTTGCGGTTTTACCGCCAGCACAATAACGTCTGCTTCTCTGGCGCTTTGCTCGTTATCCGCGCTGCTGATCACGCCGTATTTGGCCGCCAGCGCGTCGCGATGGGTGCCGGACGGCGCGCACACGCTGATATTTCGCGCGGGATAACCCTCATCAATCAACCCGGCAATAATGGCCTGCGCCATATTGCCTGCGCCGATAAATGCTATTTTACGTTGTTGCATCTAAGCTCTCACTGATTTCTTGTTGTGTTAACCGTTGTCGATGTGGCCGGCGATGTCGCCGCGTTGGGTTATTTCGTCGACGTCGAGTAATCCCGCGCGCCGAAAATGGCGGTGCCGATTCGCACCAGCGTGCTGCCCGCGGTGATGGCGGCGCGCATATCATCGGTCATACCCATCGATAAGGTGTCGATGTGGGGGTAGTGTAATGCCAACTGTTGAAACAAATCATCCATTTGCCGGAATACGGAAAGCTGGCGCTGATAGTCGTTTTCCGGGGCCGGGATCGCCATCAACCCGCGCAGCCGCAGATTCGGCAATGCCGCCACGCTGGCCGCCAGCGACGATAATTCGTCAATCTTAATGCCGGATTTGCTCGCTTCATTGCTGATATTAATTTGCAATAGCACATTCAGTGGCGGCAATGTCGTCGGGCGTTGTTCGCTTAAACGATGCGCGATGCGCAGACGATCCACAGTATGGAACCAGTCGAAATTTTCAGCGACCAGTCGACTTTTATTCGACTGTAATGGACCGATAAAGTGCCATTCTAAATCGAGTTCCGGCCGGTTTTGCCGAAAGTAATGGATTTTGTCCACGCCTTCCTGCACATAGTTTTCGCCAAACGCCCGCTGCCCGGCGTCGATCGCTTCTTCGATAGCGGTTACAGGCTTGGTTTTGCTGACTGCAAGCAGCTTTACTTCTTCCGGCGCCCGCGCGCACTGTTGTGCGGCAGCGACGATCTGCTGTCTGATGTCCTGTAGATTCTGCTGGATTGTCGTCATAGTCATTCAGGAGATTATCGATGAATGTGGATGAATGGGTGTCGTTTAGTGTAAAGCATAATGCCTCGGATCTGCACCTGTGTAGCGGACATCCGCCGGTGTTGCGCGTAGACGGTCTGCTGCGCATGGAAAATACCTTACCACGTTTGCGCCCGGAACAGCTGGAACAATGGTGCGCCGACTGGCTTGAGCCGCCCCAGCTACGGCAGCTTCGACGCTGCGGTCAATTGGACTGCGCCCTGGTGCTGGCGGACGGACAGCGCCTGCGGGTCAATCTGTTTCGCCAGCGTCTGGGGTTATCCGCCGCGCTGCGCATCATTCCGTCGGCCCATCCGGCGTTAACCACGCTGCGCGCGCCGCCGATCCTGTCTGAACTGCTTGAGAAGCCCGACGGCCTGATTTTACTGACCGGCGCCACCGGCAGCGGTAAATCGACCACGCTGGCGGCGATGACAGCGGCGCTGAATCAGAGAAGCCGGCGGCATGTGATCACGCTGGAAGATCCGATCGAGTTTATCCATAGCAGCCGGCAGTGCCTGATCCAGCAGCGCGAAATCGGCCGGGACTGCCAATCGTTCGCAGATGCCCTGCGCGCTGCGCTGCGCGAAGATCCCGATGTGATTTTGTTGGGGGAACTGCGCGATACCGAGACCATCCGCCTGGCGTTAACGGCGGCGGAAACCGGGCATCTGGTGCTGTCCACCCTGCATACCCGCAGCGCGGCGCAGGCGGTGGATCGGCTGGTGGATGTGTTTCCCGGCGATGAAAAAACCTTTGTCCGCAGTCAGCTCGCCGCGTGTTTGCAGGCGGTGATTGCGCAAAGGCTGCTGCCGATGCCGCAAGGCGGGCGCGTCGCCCTGTTTGAAGTGCTGACGGCCACCTCCGCGGTCAGCAATCTGATCCGCGAGGGGAAAAGCCATCAGTTGCCCAGCCTGATCCAGAGCGGCGGGCAGGCCGGCATGCAAACGTTTGAACAAAGCCGTCAGCAGCGTATCCGGGAGGGGCTGCTGCGTTAGGCAGCTTTTTGGTTTAAAAATATCGCAGATTGACGGCATTCACGGGCGAGCGAGCGGGGATGGGCGGCAGTCCTCGATTTTCCCGGCGCCTGGCGCCTGGCATCAAACGCCGTCTTACCCTGTTGGCGCGCATTGTGATAAACCTCTCGCTTTCTTGTTCCGCAACATAAAAATTTTTATTTAAACGGCCGATTTTTCGTGTTGCGACACATAGGCCATTTTAGGTGCGCGTAATAAAATAACGACCAACCAATAGATGAGAGGCAGTTTTTATCGACTCAATGGTTTTTTGATAGAACGATATTTTTAATGATCGCGAATTAATACAAATTCCACCAGGGAACTTTGTATCGGCACCCTATTATCGATAACGTAGAAAATATAAGAGGTTTTATTATGCATACCATCGAACCATTGGCATGGTACGGGGCGTTAATCGGTCTTTTTATTGCTATTGTCCTTATTTTTAAGAAAATAAATCCCGTTTATTCATTATTTCTTGGCGCGATTATCGGCGCGATTATCGGCGGCGCCAATCTGGATCAGACGCTGGCGTTATTAACCTCCGGCACGCAGAGCCTGATGGGTACCGTTATCCGCGTGCTGGCCGCCGGGGTGCTGGCCGGCGTGATGATGGAGTCGGGGGCGGCGGAAACCATCGCGCAGGCCATCGTAAGAAAGATGGGCGAAAGTAAAGCCATATTAGCCCTGGCGTTAGCCACCATGATTATTACCGCCGTCGGCGTATTTATTCCCGTCGCGGTATTAATTGTGGCGCCGATTGCATTATCGGTGGGGAATAAAATGGGCATATCGAAGCTGGCGTTATTGCTGGCGCTTTCCGGCGGCGGTAAAGCGGGCAATATTATTTCTCCGAATCCCAATACCATTGCGGCGGCGAATGGTTTTCACCTCAATTTAAGCGACGTGATGATCGCGGGTTTTATTCCCGCCCTCTGCGGTTTGCTGATGACCGTGATGGTCGCCTCATTGCTGAAGAATAAAGGCATCAAGGTCAGCGAAAGCGAAGCCGCGGCGGCCTACGGAACGCAAAACGCGAAGAACGAGAAAAGTTATCCGTCGTTGGGGAAAGCGATTGTCGCGCCTGCGGTCGCCGTTATCCTGTTGATGGTTAACCCTATCGGTTCCATCTTCCACATCAGTTCGCTGTCCGCCTTCAAACTTGATGCGCTCTACGTACTGCCGCTTGCCGGCGTCGTCGGGCTGATCGCGATGGGGAAAAAAGACAAGATCATCGCCTATACCACGTCCGGGCTGGAAAAAATGACGGCGACCGTGCTGATTCTGATCGGCGCCGGATCGATAGCCGGGTTGATTGCCGCCTCCGACCTCTCCGTACAGGTCGTGCAATTGATTAATCTTATGGGGATTTCCGGCACCTTCCTGGCGCCGATCTCCGGCATTTTGATGGCGGCGGCGACGGCGTCGACCTCTACCGGCGTCATTCTGGCCACCAGCACTTTCGGTCACGCGATTTCCAATATCGGCATCGCGCCTATCGCCTCTGCGGTCATGGTGCATACCGGCGCGACCGTGATCGACTCTTTACCCCAGGGCAACTATTTCCACGTTACCGCGCAGAGCATGAACATGAGCATCAGACAGCGTATGTGCCTGCTGCCGTATGAAGCGATTGTCGGGGGAACCATGACGATTGTCGCCACCGCGCTTTACGGCTTTATTTTTTAGGATGAGGCAACCCACAATGAAAAAAGAAACCTTTGTTTTAGCTCCCGATTCTTTCAAAGAGAGCATGACGGCGAAAGAAGTGTGTAACGCCATGGAAAAAGGGTTAAGAAAAGTCTTTCCTGATGCGAACTACATTCATGTTCCCATGGCCGATGGCGGTGAAGGCACCACTCAGTCATTAATCGACGCCACACAGGGCAGCCTGTATGCCCTGACGGTCACCGGGCCGTTGGGTAAACCGGTGGAAGCCAGCTATGGCATCATGGGCGACGGCGAGATCGCCGTGATCGAGATGGCGTCCGCCAGCGGCATCCATTTTGTCGACCGCGACACCAAAAATCCGCTGGCGACCACCACCTACGGCACCGGCGAACTGATCCGCGCTTGCCTGGATAGGGGCATTAAAAAGATCATTCTGGGCATCGGCGGCAGCGCCACCAACGACGGCGGCGCCGGCATGGCGCAAGCGCTGGGCGCGCGTTTCTATGACGCCGCCGGCGAACCCCTGCCATGCGGCGGCGGCGCGCTGGGACGCCTGCACCGCATCGATGTCTCCGGGCTGGATAGCCGTCTGGCGCAGGTCGATATTCAGGTCGCCTGCGATGTGACCAATCCGCTGTGCGGCGAACAGGGCGCTTCCGCGATTTTTGGGCCGCAGAAGGGCGCCACGCCGGACATGGTGGCGCAACTGGACGCCAATCTGGCGCACTATGCCGCGGCGATCCGCAGCCAGTTGCATAAAGACGTCGCCGACATACCGGGCGCGGGCGCGGCCGGGGGGCTGGGCGCAGGTTTGATGGCCTTTACGCGTTGCTCGTTGCGCAAAGGCATTGATATTGTGGTGGAGTTCAGCGGGTTGCGCGATAAGCTGGCCGGCGCCGATTTCTGCTTTACCGGCGAAGGGCGCATCGATTATCAGACCAAGTTCGGCAAAACGCCTTATGGCGTCGCCAGAACCGCCAAAGCGCAGGGCGTACCCGTGATTGCCGTCTCCGGCTGTATCGGCGATGGCGTGGATACGCTTTATGACGAAGGCATCGATGTTATTTTCGGTATTATTCCGCATATCGATAGCATTGACGCCTTGCTAAAAGACGGCGCCGTGAATATGGCGCGCGCCTGCGAGAACATTGGCCGGTTACTGAAAACAGCCGCGTATAAATAATACCCGGCGTATAAAAACATCATGGTTAAAATCGTGATCCTGCCGTGGCGTGACGAGATCGCGCCGCGGCTTTTCATTGCTGCTGAATAAGGCGTTTTTTAAATAAACCAGATGGCGTTTTATTTAATAACGCGCAGTGATATTCCCTTTGGAATATCAATAGGGATGTTTTATTAAATTACAAAAAATAATAGCGGATTAGATGGCGTTTTCGTCATTAGGCATCATGTATATTTATACCCGTCATCTTTCAAGTTGCCGGTGCGTTGGCTGTGTTACTCGCCCCTACGGGGCCAGCGCAAGCGCTGTTCAAAACACTATGCGTTTTGTCCTGCAACTCGAAATCTATTGGGTATATGCGCTATTTTATTTTTTCGCCGCATCAGAGGATAATAAATGACGGATTACTATTTTGACGCGAAATTAGCTTATTCGATCGTCAAACGAACCATGGATATTATTGACTGTAATATCAACGTTATGGATGCCAAGGGCCGCATTATCGGTAGCGGCGATCAAGATCGTATCGGCGAAATTCACGAGGGGGCGCTGCTGGCCCTGACGCAAGAGCGGATCGTATCGATTGACGATGCCTCGACGCACACCTTGCATGGCGTGAAACCGGGCATCAATTTGCCGTTGCGCCTGAACAACCAGATTGTGGGGGTTATCGGTTTGACCGGGAACCCGGAAGGGTTGCTGCAATTTGGCGAACTGGTCTGCATGACGGCGGAGATGATGCTGGAACAGGCGCATTTGTTGCAGCTCTTGGCGCAGAACAGCCGTCTGCGCGAAGAACTGGTGCTGAGCATGGTACGCAACGACGTCTATTCCTTGACGATGCAAGAGTGGGCGCAACGTCTCGGGGTCGATTTGCAACAGCCGCGCGTCGCCATGGTGGTGGAGTTGGACAGCGGGCAGTTGGGCGTGAGTACCGCCATGAGCGAACTGCAACAGTTGCAGTCGTTGCTGATGGAAACCGGCAAGGATGATCTGATGGCGATTGTTTCGCTCACCGAAATGGTGGTGCTGAAACCGGCATACCTGCACGCGGAGCGCTGGGAGCCGGAGGAGCACAAGCGCCGGATGGCGATGCTGCATCAGCGTCTGCAACAGGAAAGCCCGCTGAAGGGGCGTCTGGCGCTGGGCAAGTTTTTCCCTGGCGAAGGGGGCGTCGCCCGCTCTTACCAGACGGCGAAAACCACGATAAAAGTGGGCAAGCGGCGCATGCCAGACGTCCAGTGCTACTGTTATCAGGACATCAAACTGCCCGTTCTGCTGGATAGTTTGCGCGACGGTTGGCAGGCGACCGAACTGGTTAGCCCCTTGAAGCGGTTAAAAGCGATGGACGGCAATGGCGTGTTCAGAAAGACCCTGCATACCTGGATTCGTCACAACCAACAGGCGGGCGCAACCGCCAAGGCCCTCTTTATTCACAAAAATACGCTGGAATACCGGTTACGGCGCATCGCCGAACTGACCGGGTTGAATCTGTCGCTGTTTGAGGATCGCTTCCTGCTTTACGTCGCCGCGCAGCTGGACGAGGAGTAGTTGTTTTCATACTTCAAGTTGCCAGTGCGTTGACTTTGTTATTCGGCCCTCTCTTTTTCGGGGTCGCTGGCCGGTCGGATGGGTTCCCGACGAGTTTGTCCTTTACTTGCCGCGTTATGCCACTCGAATGATTTCGAATATACAACCTGAGTTAATTACGCTAAGCGCAGCGACTTTTCCTGTGCTTCAGTCAGAATTCTTTTTAAATTGTGAATGCCGTCATTATTTTTCAGGGGCAAATGATGAGCTTTAAATCAGCCGTTATTTGACCTTGATGGCGGGATTGTCGTTAGTGTTCTATAAGACCTGTAAATCCACACCAGGGATCTTATTATGAACGCCAATTTTAAAAACGAAATACAAACATTTGGACGCTCGCTATTGTTACCCATTGCCGTATTAGCGCCCGTCGGGATGTTAATGGGTATTTGCAGCGCGTTGGGACAGGCCTATATGATCGATAAGCTGCCTTTTTTAGGTAATGCTTATTTCAAGGCTATTCTGTCGTCCGTTGGTTCAATCAGTAGCGTGGTTTTTCAAAATATCCCGCTGCTGTTCGCGATGGGCGTCGCTTACGGCATGTCGAAAAAAGAAAAAGGAATCGCGGTTTTCTCATCGGTGATCGCTTATATGACGCTGCTGATCTCCATGCACGTTCATTTAAAGCTGATGGGACAATTAGTCAGCGAGGATATGGCCTTTGTCGGGCAGGGCATGGTGCTGGGGATTCAGACGCTGAAAATCGAGGCGCTGGGCGGTATTATCGCCGGTTTACTGGCGGCTAAGGTGACTGACCGTTATTATCGCCTACAGTTGCCGCTGGCTTTTGCGTTCTTCAGCGGTAAAAAATCCGTCGCGATTTTATCCATAGCCTTCACTATCCCGGTCGGGTTGCTGATCCCTTTTATCTGGGATGTATTTACCGCGGGCATGAAGAGTATTTCAACCGTGATGATGGCGCCTCATATTGGTTCGGGGATCTATATGACGCTGAACCGGCTGTTGATCCCGTTTGGCTTGCATCATGTCCTGAGTTCCACCGTGCGTTTTACCGAGGCGGGCGGAACCTATTTAATCGACGGTCAGACTTATGTCGGTATTTTGCCGGCCATGAACAAAATTCTTTTTGAGTTAGGTCCCAACCATCCGGCATGGAATGAATTGATGCCGACGTTGTCCAGTTATCTGGCGTCGTCGCAAATGCTGACCACCTTATTCCGCGTGCCTGCCATCGGCCTGGCGATGTATCACATGGCGTATTTCAAGAATAAGAAATTCGCCAAAGGGATGATCTTGACCGTGGTGCTTACCGCCGTCCTCGGTAATATCACCGAACCGCTTGAGTTCTCCTTCCTGTTTATTGCGCCGAAACTGTTTATCGTCTATTCGATATTGTGCGGATTATTAACCATACCGCTGCAAATATTGGATGTCTCCATCGGCTATATTCGCGGGACGATTTTTGATTTCGGTATTTTCGGCCTGATGTATGAAAATACCCACTGGGTCAATCTGCTCGTGCTCGGCAGTATCAACTTTGTGGTGTTTTATTTCTTCTTCCGCTGGGCAATCGGCAAATTCGATATAAAAACGCCGGGCCGTGAAAGCGAGATCGCGGACAGCACCCTGTTAAATAACAAAGAGTATGACAAAGTGGCTCAGCTGGTGATTGAAGGGCTGGGGGGAAAAGCCAATATCAAGCGGGTGGAAAACTGTGTTTCCCGTCTCCGCGTCGATCTGCACAATCAGAAACTGCTGCAAATGGCGTTGCTTAAAGATGCCGGTTCCATGGGAACATTTATTCCGTCCAGCAACCATATTCATGTTGTATTCGGGCCGCATGTGGAGTTTGTCCGTAACGCGGTGGATGACGCTTTAGCCGGAACCAGACAAGATTAAGAGGGCCTGACATGCGCGCACTGTACGATTCAAAAAGCAAAACCATCGATCATAAAGGGATGAAAGATCTGTTCACTCACGAGGCGAGGGTGCAGTCATGGCTGGATATTGAAGCCGAACTGGCGCTGGCGCAGGCAAAAGTGGGGATGATCCCGCAGGCGGCGGCGCAGAATATCGCCGCCAATTGTAAGCTGGAACGCATTGATTTGGCGGAGATCGAACGTCTGCTGCAACAAATCGGCCACGGTTTTGTTCCGGTGATCAAAGTGCTGGTCAATGCCTGCGACGCCGAAAGCGGCAAGTATGTGCATTATGGCGTGACGACGCAGAATATTCAGCAAACGGCGCATCTGTATCTTGCCAAACGGTTCCATCAACAGCTGATGCAGTTTGTGGACGGCGTGCTGCTTAATCTTGCCCGGCTGGCGACGGAACATAAAGACACGCTGATGGCGGGCCGCACGCACGGTAAACATGCGTTGCCCATCACCTATGGCTATAAGGTTTCCGTGTGGATTTATGAACTATTGGGCGCGGTCGAGCGCATGCAGGAAGCGGAAAAACGGGTCTTTACCGTGATGATGGGCGGCGCGGTCGGCGCGTTCCACGCCACCGGAGAACCCGGTCGCCGGGTGCAGGATCTGGTGGCGGAGGCGCTAGGCATGTACTCGATGCCTGTCCCTGCGCGTAATGCGCGGGTGTATCGGGCTGAATACATCTCGAATCTGTGCCTGTTGGCCACCACGCTGCATAAAATCGCCGAAGAGGTGTACCAAACCTCCAGCGAAGAGTTCGGCGAGGTGTCCGAAGCCTTTGCCAGGGGAACGGTCGGCAGCAGCACCATGCCGCAAAAGGTTAATCCCAAGCTGGCGAAGGGCATTATCGCCAATGCGCAGAGACTGTATGCCGTGCTGACTTCGTCGCTGTATGTCTGTCCGCGTCCGTTTGAAGCGGATAGCTCCGCCTACTTTATTTTTGACGCCAACCTTCAGGAAAGCATGGAGCTGATGGCGGAAATTATCCTGCGCGCGGAAGAACTGACCCGCACGCTGGTGATAAACAAGGCGCGGATGCGGCAAAATCTGGATTTGACGCATGGGTTGATCAATAGCGAAAAAATCATGATGAAGCTGGTGGATAAGCTGGGCAAGGATCCGGCCCATGAACTGGTTTATCAGGTGGCGATGCGCAGCACCCATGACGATATCGCCTACCGCGAGGCGCTGGCGAGCAACCCGGTGATTGCGGCGAACTTCTCGCAGCAGGAGATCGCCGAACTGCTGGATCCGGCGGCTTATAGCGGATTATGCGCGGTACTGGCGGAAGAGATGGCCGAGCAGGTATTCAAGCGGATAGCGTAAATTCGCACGATTTTTCCCGCAAAACATCAGGGGGGCAACGGTCGTTGCCCCCTGTTTTATTCAATAATGAGTTTGATCGAATAAAAATAGTATCAGATAAAAAAATCGGGGTAGCGCTGCTCCAGCCACTGACGGCGCTGTTGTTGATCCATTTCCGCTGTTTCCTGCAAAAACGCCTCAAGGGGAATTTTCTTTTTCGCCCTGGAAAGCCCTTGCTTGCTCAATAAGGCGATATCATCACGGGTAAGGTAAAAATTCACTTTGATATAATCCAGGCGATAGTATTTCAAATAATTGGATATTTTATTGGTGAAGGTAATTAATAAGTCACAGGGTAATTGCTCCAGCCGCTGCAACTCATTGATGTTGACGCATTCAATAATATCGATATGAAAATACGATTTAAGCGTCTCTTTGAAATAGCCGACCTTGCTTTCTGATGAATTGGTCACGATGACGACGCGTTTTTTCGGCTCGTCATAGAGGCGATTTTGCAACTCGTACTTTTTCAGAATCAAAACCAGCGTCGCCAGATGAATAGGCGAAAATGCGGTTTGATAATGTCGCTCAATCGGCGCGGTAGCCTGACAAACGCCGTCATATAACGCGCTGTAATGGGTCTGTACATCGTGCAATTTTTTATCATCAAAATAGAGATTGAATTTATTCTGCACGATGGCCGAATAAATAAACTGATACAGCTCGGAGAAAAACGCGTGGGTATTATGAATCCGCGCCCGTAATAAAGGCGACAGCGCGGCGCATAATTGCCGCACATGCCGGATTAGCACGGGATCGTACACATTGAAAGGGCGGCGGGTGAAGGTGAGCGACGAGATCAGCAAATTCAGAAACTGATTCTCATGGCGCGGTTCCAGCAGGGAAAAATCCAGCGACTGGATAAAGTCAAGCTGTCGGCCATCGGCGATCGTATGGCCGCGCCGGATGCGATGCAGCGCCATGCTCATATAGACCAGGAAATATTTCTTGCCGTTATAACCCAACTGTATCAGCGGTTCCAGGCGCTGCTGGTAAAGGGCGGCGGCCGTTTCTATTTCATCGGCGCACTGCGTTAAAAATTGGGCGGCAATGGATTTATTGATCGGTTCATTCGCCCGGTGGGGAACCAGGCGGTGGTGTTCCCCAATCTCCACGGTTTTTATAATAATCAAGCAGATAGCGATGCGTAGTGAAATCTCGTCGCCATCCAGCCGCGATCCCTGCTTGGGGATGCTGGTCATCGTCAGGTGGTTGGCGTGTAAAAAGCCGAGCAGCGCCTGATTATCATTTTTCAGCGTCGTCGGGCTAACGTGGAATTTCCGGTAATATTCGCTTTTATTCACCACATCCTGCAAACACAGCGCCACGCTGAGATCTCTGATGCGTTCTTCCGCCGTGGTGATATAGCGGTTGAACTGAATGTGTTCCAGGAAATTGATATATTCCCGATAGCGCATGGCCGTTGTAATGAACTGATTATCAATATGCAGATGGGCGGCGGGCTGAAGCTGTTCATTAACCTCTTTCATGGTGCGCTTAAGCGTGGACAGCGTTTTGCCGAATTTTGCGACGGCTTCTTCAATCGCCAGCGGGCTGTGCTCCTGCACGTATTTCAGAAAGGTAAGATCGAAACGGTTCATGGCGTACTCATGAGGACGATTAACTTAATTATGCGCTGAGCGAAAACAGGCTCATAAAACTGAGTGTAGACCCTATGAGATTCTACAACGGCGATGGCCGACCATACTGCCGGTCAGTCTGCATTTTTCTATAGAGCCTTCATCTTTCAAGTCGCCGGGGGGCTGACTGATGACTCGGCCCTTTTCCGGGGAGTTGAATTTACGGCGCGGGTTTGCGGGGAGGATAGCGGCTAGCGTGCGACGACCGCGTCGTCGCACGATGGCGTTTGTTCAGGCATCGTTATCGCTACACCTGAAACGTCGACATGGAGCGGATCAACTGCTGAGACTGTTGTTCCAGCGATTGGGTGGTCTCAGAGAATGATTTCACCAATTGGGTGTTTTGCTGCGCCGCCTTGTCAATCTGCGTGAAGGCGATATTGACCTGTTCAATGCCACGGTACTGTTCCTGCGTGGCGTTGGAGATATTTTTCATCAACTGGGTGATGCGCATGATCGCGCCATCCATTTCGTCCATGGTTTCGCCCGCGCGGGAAGCCAGTTCCAGCCCTTCGGAAATGCGCGTTTGTGAATCGGTGATCAGCGCGCGGATCTCTTTCGCCGCCTGCGCGCTGTTGTGCGCCAGATTGCGCACCTCGCCGGCGACCACGGCAAACCCGCGCCCTTGCTCGCCCGCCCGGGCCGACTCAACCGAGGCGTTCAGCGCCAGAATATTGGTCTGGAAGGCGATACCGTCAATCACGCCGAGGATGTCGTTGATCCGTTTGGCGCTGGAGTCGATTTCCTGCATTTTCTCGATGACATAACAGACCGACTCACTGCTCAGACCGCTGGTATCCGCCACGCTGTCGGCCAACTGGCGCGCCTGTTCCGCATGTTCGGCGTTATTTTTCACCGTTGCGCTGAGCTGCTCCATACTGGCCGCCGTTTGTTCCAGCGAGGCGGCGGACTCTTCCGTCCGCTCGGAAAGACGGTTATTTTCGGCGAACAGTTCGCGGCTGCCGCGATCGATTTGGGTACTGGCGTCACGCACCTGTCTGACGGAATCCAGCAGCGCGCCCTGCATCCGGCCTATCGCATCGTTCAGCCGCCCGAGTTCGTTATTTCCGCCCTGCATCACGCGGCAGGTCAGATCGCCCTTCGCCACGCGCTCCAGTTGCTCAATGGCGTAATTCAGCGGGTTGAGCAGCATGTGACGCAGCGCGACCCAGGCCAGCGCCACCAGCGATATCGACAGCAGACAGGAAAAAATGATGAGTAGCCGCATTAAGCGTTCATTGCGTTCGGATAACGCCAGTCTCTGTTCAGAGAGCTGCTGCGCGTACTGGCGAAACGTCTGGATGGATTGATCAAATGCGTCGCTTAGCGGGCCGAGCTGTTTTTCGAGTACGTCGTAGTATTCGTCGGTGTACTGTTTTTGCAAGGCGCTGAGCATCGGCGTCATGCCTTGTTCGAGATAGGCCAGGTAGGTTTTCTCGACCGCCAGGGCCAGCTGGTGCCGCTGGGTGTTGGCATCGACAGACTCGATGACGCGGGTAATTTCCTGCTGAGACTGGAGCAGATTGTTTTCTACCGTTTTTGTCGCTTGCGTTCCGTCGTCAAGCAACCCGCTTTCAATTTTTCTGACCGCCAGCGCGGCCGATGCTCTGGCTCTCAGCGTCAGGTTATAGCCGCTCATCAGATTGCTTAATTCTATTCCCTGAATTTTATTCAGCGACAGAAGCGCTTCTTTATCCTTTTTAATTGCCAGGATACCCATAGCGCTAACAATAAGCAGTAATAGCGTGGTCAATAATAGTAGCGTCAATAACCCGGTGCGAATGGAGATGTTTTTCAGTCCCATTGTTTCCTTTTCCTTGTGTGCGATATACAGAGACAAACGTCGTAAACCTTGCAGCCTCGTTAAACCTCAGTTTCCTTCGAGGCCATTCATCAAACAAAACATCACAGAAATTACGGGGTTAGTGCGGCGCGAGCATAGCCGATAGCGGGAAAGCCACAATAAAATGAGTGAGATACGACCACGCAGACTACCCGGATAACCGGGTAAATCATCTGTCCGTTAACGGATTGGCCGGACAGGCGCGGGGCTTTAGCTTGTCTTTTACGCTCTGCTTAACTAAAAATCGGCTTAAAAACGATAATCATTAGGGCCATGCGACAGATATTTTCATTTTATTGGGAAACCTGTGACGCCGTGCGCTTCACCCGGGCGTCGGCGCTGGAAATATCATGCGATAAAAGCGATGACCTGTTTTGGTACGATCGTCAGGGAAAGACAACATGCGTCGGCCGCCGTCCCTCAACGCGAAGGGTTTAGAACATTGTCGGCATATATCTCTGTATTATCGTTAAATAATTAGCCGTAGCGTTTGAGGCTGGTTTATTATCTTCAATATGGCGTATCTGAAACCTGGAGTCTGGCGCATCCGCTCCTTTTTTCAACGCGCATGAGTTTTATGACAACGTCGTCCTGTGGCCGTCATCCGCGCCAATGCGGGGATGTCAAACCACACCGAGCCGCAGCGAAAATGCGGTGTCAGCAGGCAGGCGTTTGCCACGCAGGAAAACGATACCCGGAGGTATCAGAGGTACATGTGCAGTTAACGAGTTTTACGGATTATGGCTTGCGGGCGCTGATTTATATGGCGTCGTTGCCCGTCGGGCAAATGACCAGCATTTCAGAAGTGACTGAAGTGTATGGCGTATCGCGTAATCATATGGTCAAAATTATCAATCAACTTAGTCGGGCAGGGCTGGTGATGGCCGTGCGCGGGAAGAATGGCGGGATTCGGTTAGGCAAGCCCGCGGAGACGATCCGAATTGGCGATGTGGTGCGGGAGCTGGAACCGCTCTCGTTAGTTAACTGCCATCATGATTTTTGTCACATCACAACAGCCTGTCGGCTGCAACAGATACTCCGACACGCGGTCCGGCATTTTCTGCATGAACTGGACCAATATACGCTGGCCGACCTGGTCAAAGAAAACCCGCCACTTTACAAATTATTGTTGGTTGAATGAGCTATATTCAGCCTCCAGATGATGACAACGGAGGAACCGCAATGTCACAAGATCCCTTTCTGGAACGAGAAGCGGAAAAATACGAATCCCCGATTCCCAGCCGCGAATACATTCTGGCGCATATCGCCAAACGAGATACCCCGATCAAGCGGGAAGAACTGGCGGCCGATCTGCAACTCACCAGTGAAGAACAGCTCGAAGCGTTGCGCCGCCGCCTGCGGGCGATGGAGCGCGACGGCCAGTTAGTCTTTACCCGTCGTCAATGCTACGCCTTACCGGAAAAACTGGATTTGCTGCGCGGCACGGTAATCGGCCACCGCGACGGCTACGGCTTCCTGCGCGTGGAAGGCCGCAAAGATGATCTTTATCTGTCCGCGGAAGAGATGAAACGCGCCATTCACGGCGATGTGGTGCTGGCGCAGCCGATGGGCGCGGATCGCAAAGGACGGCGCGAAGGCCGTATCGTGCGGGTGCTGGAGCCGCGCACCGGTCAGATTGTCGGCCGCTATTTTGTTGATGCCGGCGTCGGCTTTGTCGTCCCGGACGATAGCCGCCTCAGTTTCGATATTCTGATCCCGCAGGAAAACGTTAACGGCGCCCGCATGGGCTTTGTGGTGGTGGTGGAACTGACGCAGCGCGCGACGCGCCGGACAAAAGCCATCGGCAACATTGTTGAAGTGCTGGGCGATAACATGGGTACCGGGTTGGCCGTAGAGATCGCCCTGCGCACTCACGACATCCCGCATACCTGGCCGCCGCAGGTGGAAGAGCAGGTCAAAGACCTGGCGGAAGAGGTGCCGGAAGAGGCGAAAAAAGGCCGCGTCGACTTACGCAAGCTGCCGCTGGTGACCATTGACGGCGAAGACGCGCGCGATTTCGACGATGCGGTCTATTGCGAGAAGAAACGCGGCGGCGGCTGGCGTCTGTGGGTGGCGATTGCCGACGTCAGCTACTACGTGCGTCCGAATACGCCGTTGGATCACGAAGCGCGCGCGCGCGGCACATCGGTTTACTTCCCGTCACAGGTGGTGCCGATGCTGCCGGAAGTGCTGTCTAACGGGTTGTGTTCGCTTAACCCGCAGGTCGACCGTCTGTGCATGGTGTGCGAGATGACCGTGTCGGCGCAGGGGAAACTCTCTTCGTATAAATTCTATGAAGGGCTGATGAGCTCCCATGCCCGTCTGACCTATACCAAGGTATGGAGTATTCTTCAGGGCGACGCCGAACTGCGCGAGCGCTATAAACCGCTGGTGGGCGGTCTGGAAGAGCTGCACCGGATGTACAAGGCCCTGGATCAGGCGCGCGAAATCCGCGGCGGCATCGCTTTTGAAACGGAAGAAGCCAAATTTATCTTCAACGCCGAGCGCCGCATTGAACGGGTCGAATCCGTGGTGCGCAACGACGCGCACAAGCTGATTGAAGAGTGCATGATTCTGGCGAACATTTCCGCGGCGAAATTCGTGGAGAAAAATGAAGAGCCGTCGCTCTTCCGCGTACACGATCGGCCCAGCGAAGATCACGTTCTGGCGCTGCGCAGCGTGCTGGGCGAACTGGGGCTAACGTTAAAAGGCGGTATGAAGCCGCAGCCGAAAGACTATGCCGCTCTGATGTTGGAAGTGGCGGATCGGCCCGACAGCGAAATGCTGCAAACCATGCTGCTGCGTTCGATGAAACAGGCGGTCTACGATCCGGAAAACCGCGGCCACTTTGGTTTGGCGCTGGCGTCCTATGGTCACTTTACTTCGCCTATCCGCCGTTATCCCGACCTGGCCTTGCACCGCTCCATCAAGTATCTGCTGAGCGACCGCAAAGCGCGCTGGACGCCGACCGGAGGCTGGCACAGCGATCTTAACGAAATGCTGCAACTGGGCATGCACTGCTCGCTGACCGAACGCCGCGCCGATGAGGCGACCCGCGACGTAGCCGACTGGCTGAAATGCGACTTCATGCAGGATCACGTCGGCGAAGCGTTCACCGGGATCATCTCCAGCGTCACCGGTTTTGGTTTCTTTGTGCGTCTCAACGATCTGTTTATCGACGGGCTGGTGCATGTCTCCACGCTGGATAATGACTACTATCGCTACGATAATATCGGCCAGCGTCTGATTGGCGAGTCGCGCGGTCAGGTTTATCGTCTGGGCGATGAAGTGGAGATTCGCGTCGAGGCGGTGCATATGGACGAACGCAATATCGATTTCGCGCTGGTTTCCAGTTCGCGCAAGCCGCGCGGCGAAGGCAAAACGGCGCGCGATCGGGCGAAAAAACCGGATAACCGCGAGGCCAAGCCGGCTCGCCGCCGCCGTAACGCCGCTAAGCCGGCCGCCAATTTCGAGCCGGATGCCGCGTTCCGAAAAGAGGGCGAGCGCAAAGCCAAACCGGCTAGCGGCAAATCGAAGCCGAAAAAGAGCGCCGACAAAGGCAAAAAGAACGGCGAGAAAACGCGTAAGATTGCGGCCGCAACCAAAGCCAAACGCGCGAAGAAGAAGTCGGTCGAGTAATATTCACCGCCATTCCCTCTCCTGCGAAGGGGAGGGGAAGAGATTGTCATTCATTTTCAACGGGCGGACAGCGCCCGTCTATTTTTATTTAAAGAGTATCAATGAGCGAAATTATTTACGGTATTCATGCGGTTAAAGCATTGCTTGACCGAGATCCCCAGCGTTTTCTGGAAGTGTTTATCCTGAAAGGCCGCGACGATCGCCGTTTACATCCGCTGATTACTGAACTGGAGTCGACGGGCATTACGGTTCAGGTGGCCAACCGCCAGTGGCTGGACAGCAAAGTAGAAGGGGCCGTCCATCAGGGGATTGTCGCCAGAGTGAAAGAAGGGCGGCAATATCAGGAGAACGATTTGCCTGCGCTGCTGGACGAGCTGGCGCAGCCGTTCCTGCTGGTGCTGGACGGCGTAACCGATCCGCACAATCTGGGCGCCTGCCTGCGCAGCGCCGATGCGGCCGGGGTGCATGCGGTGATCGTCCCCCGCGATCGTTCCGCGCAGCTGAATGCGACGGCAAAAAAAGTCGCCTGCGGCGCGGCGGAAAATGTGCCGTTGATTCGCGTGACCAATCTGGCGCGTACCATGCGTTTATTACAGGAGCATCAGGTCTGGATCGTCGGTACGGCGGGCGAAGCCGACCATACGTTGTATCAAAGCAAACTGAACGGTCCGCTGGCGTTGGTGATGGGCGCGGAAGGCGAGGGGATGCGCCGTCTGACCCGCGAACATTGCGATGAATTAATCAGCATCCCGATGGCGGGCAGCGTCTCTTCGCTGAACGTGTCCGTCGCGACCGGCATCTGTCTGTTTGAAGCGGTGCGTCAACGCGGCTGACGGCGCTGTCACCCGCGCCGACGCGATATTCGGCATCACGGCAACCTAAAGGAAAGTTACGGCATGATTATTGTTGACGCATTATTGGCTTTTGCTTCTTATTTTTTCATTGGGTTTGTCATGGTGTTGGCATTCCTGTTTATCTACACCCGCGTCACGCCTCATGATGAGTGGACGCTGATCAAAGCCAACAATGGCGCGGCGGCGGTCGGCTTCGCCGGCGCGTTGATCGGCTATGTTATTCCGCTGGCCAGCGCGGCGGTCAACTCGGTGAGTCTGTTGGATTACATCACCTGGGGGATTGTGGCGCTGGCGGTGCAATTGCTGATTTACGGCATCGTGCGTATTTACCTGCCGGGTCTGAGCCGACACATTCAGGATAACGAAATCGCTTCGGGCGTGTTCCTGTGTACCGCTTCGTTGGGCGGCGGGATCCTGAATGCGGCCTGCATGTCTTACTAACGCGCAGCTATGGCGAATACCTTCCCGCTGACGCTCGTTAGCGGTACAGCACCGCCCGGGAGAACCACACTCCCGGGTGTGAGGTTTCGGACTTCATGACAATGGTGTAGTAACGCGCCCCTTTTTCATCCGCCTGACGCTGAATCGCCCGATCCGCGTCATCCGGGCTGCCGTATACGGTAACCGATGCCGTGCCGATTTTTTTCAGCGTCGAGGTTTGCGCGTAGTTAATAAGCTGCGCCTGTTCTGCCGGCGGCGGAGGCGGCGTCGGCGAGCCGGAAATCAGGCTGCATGCGCTAAGGCTCAAGGACAACATTACGCTCAGAAACGTTTTCAACATGGTCACAGCCGCTTCCTCATGGTTAGCTTTCTTTTCAGTGTAACGCGCTTTGCCTGTCGAAAGTAACGGCAGATTGAGCGTTAAAAATCGTTGCGGACAGCCGTTCGCTGGGGTAGTATGCCGCCGTTTTTCCATTCTCACTCACTACGACTGCAAGGAGGTCACGATGAAATCTTATTCTTTGGCACTTTGCAGGCTACGCCAGGATTAATTCCGCACTACTCCATTTTTGCGTTTTAGCCCGGTTTTTGGCCTGCCACATCATTTTTTTTAAAATTGATCAGCAGGATTGATCTATGGGCAATGCCATTCGTTTTATTTCGCCGCAGGTGAACCTCATCGCGTCGGAAAATACCTGGATTGAAGACAACGCAATCCAACAACTTATTACCACATCTCAACTCCCTGATATGGTTCGGGTCTCCGGTATGCCGGATTTACACCCCGGACGCGGTTATCCTATCGGGGCGGCATTTTTTTCTCGTCGGCGTTTTTATCCGGCGCTGGTCGGGAATGACATTGGCTGCGGCATGGCGTTATGGCGCACCACCCTAAAAACCAATAAAGTTTCGCTGGATAAACTCGACAAACAGTTAGGCAATATTGACGGTCCGTTGGATGACGTGGCGGATCTGCCCGAAGAGTTTGCCGCGTTTCGCCATTCGCTGGGCACCATCGGCGGCGGAAATCACTTTGCGGAATTGCAATGCGTTGATCAGATTTATCAGCCGGCGCGCTTCAATACCCTGACGCCCGACAGCAAGACGCTGTTATTGCTGGTACACAGCGGCTCGCGTGGTTTAGGCCAGTCCATTCTGGAAAAACAGCTACGCGAGCACGGGCATTGGGGGCTGGAGGAAAATACGCCGGACGCGCGTGATTACCTGAACCAGCACCAGCAGGCGTTGGCGTTCGCCCGTATTAACCGCAACTGCATAGCGCAACGTATGCTTAGCCGTTGGCGCGCCGACGGCGAAGCGCTGTTGGACGTCAACCATAATCTGGTGGCGCCGGCGACCATCGACGGGATTGCCGGCTGGCTGCACCGTAAAGGCGCGACGCCGGCCGACCAGGGGATGGTGATTATTCCGGGCTCGCGCGGCGATTACAGTTACCTGGTTCAGCCGCGATCCGATGCCGTCAGCCTGTACTCTCTGGCACATGGCGCCGGCCGCAAGTGGATGCGTTCGGCGTGCAAAGCGCGCTTGTCTCAGCGCGACAATATGCGGTCGTTATCGCGCACCGCGCTGGGCAGCCGGGTGATTTGCCAGAATAAGCAGCTGATTTTTCAGGAAGCGCCGGAGGCCTATAAGTCTATCGATAGCGTGATAGCGTCCATGGTGTCGGCCGGGCTTATCGAGCCGGTCGCCCGTTTAAAGCCGGTGTTGACCTACAAAACGCGGGGTGAAGAATAATGTTGCTATTACAACTTTCCGCTGCGCAGGGGCCGGACGAATGTATGCTGGCGACGGCGAAAGCGTTGCAGTTTCTTATCCGCGAGGCGGCGCAGCGGAATGTGGCGCTTGACGTCGTGGAAACGGAGCCGGGCAGCCGACCTGGCACATTGCGTTCCGCGCTGGTCGTCCTTAATGGGGCCGGCGCAGATGCACTGGCTGACCGATGGAGCGGCACCATACAGTGGATTTGCCCCAGTCCGTGGCGGAAAACGCCGGGGCGAAAAAACTGGTTTATCGGCGGGACGCGTTTCGCTTCTCAGCCTCTGCATCAGGCCGGCGACATTCGCTTCGACACGCTCAAAGCCTCGGGGCCGGGCGGTCAGCACGTTAACAAGACCGAATCGGCGGTGCGGGCGACGCACATTGCCAGCGGTATTAGCGTGAAGGTGCAAAGCGAACGCAGTCAGCACGCCAACAAGCGCCTTGCCGGCTATTTAATCGCCTGGCATTTGCAACAACGGGAACAGCAAAGCGCAGCCGATTTGCGTTCCCGGCGTCGACAGTCTCATGCTCAAATCGAGCGCGGGAACCCGATACGGGTGTTTGTCGGCGAGCGTTTTGAGGCGTTGCGCTAAATGATGCCGTTCAAGGGGGAGCGCTCACTCCCCCTTCATCTCGTCCATCACTCGCCGCTCTTGCGTTTTTCCCGGCCTGCCTTTCTCTTTGTTATTGCAGCCTTTGCGCTAAACCATTGCGAAATTTGTTTTTAAAGCGAATCTGTTTTTGATGCTATGGTATTTAAAGCGGTAGACATTCAGGAATGAGATGAAAGGTAGAGACAAGCACATGGTTGAGATTTCATTGGATAGCATTAACGGTATTGATGTTTTGCATGCCGTTCCCGGCGGTAAAAAAGACCTTCCCCTGCCGACCATTTTTTTCTTTCATGGTTATCTTTCATCAAAAGAGGTCTATTCCTATTTTGGCTATGCGCTGGCGGCGGCCGGTTTTCGCGTGATTTTGCCGGATGCCGCCATGCACGGCGCGCGTTTTGACGGCAATGAAGCCCGGCGGTTGCGGCATTTCTGGGATATCCTTCAGTCTAATATTCAAGAGTTGCCTGACTATGTGGATGCCTATCGACAGCGCGGGTTGCTTGCCGACCGGCGTATCGGCGTGTGCGGCGCGTCGCTGGGCGGCATGAGCGCATTGGGGGCGATGGCGCGCTACCCGTGGATTTCCGCCGTGGCGGCCTTTATGGGATCCGGCTATTTTTCGACCCTGTCGCGCTCGCTGTATCCTCCGGTGCCGGCAGGGAGCGCGGAGGCGGAAAGCGTCTTGCGGAGCTTATCCGCGACCCTCGCCGAGTATGACGTCTCCTCCCGGCTGGAGAATCTGGCCGACCGGCCTTTACTGCTCTGGCATGGCGAGGCGGATGACGTGGTGCCGGCGGAGGAAAGCGCCCGCTTATATCAGGCGCTGCAAGCCAATCATCCGGGCGGCAATCTGACCTACCTGACCGAAGCCGGCGTGACGCACCGCATCACGCCGACGGCGCTGCGGGCCGGGGGCGATTTTTTCCGGCGCTATTTATCGCTATCAGAAACGGGACGGGAATAAAAACGCCGAAGAGGCCGTGTGGCGCGAAATCAACCACAGGGTTTCGGCACCCGCGACGGGATTAACGGTTAACTTTATCTGATATCGCTTTTGCGGTATCGACAATGCGCTGTGCGTTCTGCGGGATCAGCTCGGGCGTCATTTGGAAAGCGACGCCGGATGCGCTGATGGCGGCGATGACGTTGCCATTTTTGTCAAAGATCGGCGCTGAAATGCAATAGACGCCTTCGCTGTTTTCCGCATTGTCGTACGCCCAGCCGCGTTGACGAATAAGCGCCAGCTCTTTTTTCAGCGCAGTCTTGGTTTTTATTGTTGTCGGGGTAAAGATTTCAAACTCTTCATCAGGCAGATAAAGATCGATGGCGGACTCCGGCAACCAGGCCAATAAAGCTTTGCCCAGCCCTGAACTGTATAACGACAGTTTTTTCCCTACCCAACTGCGAACGACAATAGCGCCGGGACTCTCCAGTTTTAATAGGTAAATAGCCGAGCCGCCATCCTGTACCCCGAGATGACAGGTTAACTGGGTGCTGTCCCGCAACTGGGTCAGTGGTTCTGACGCCAGTTTTTTAATATCAAAGGATTCTTCAGCTTTGCTGCCGAATTCGTATAGCCTTAATCCCAGATAGTAATGATTTTTTTCCTGCCGCAATAACCCGTGAGCAACCAGCGATGCCAGTAGAGAGGATGTCGAGCTTTTTGGCAAACCGACGCCTTGATAAATCTGGCTGAATGTCGCGCCGTTGTTCGTTGATAAGAACTCGAAAATTTTAACGGTTTTATCAATTGCTGGGGTTTGTGTTTGCAGCACGCCGACTCTCAATAAGTATTAATGTCACCTCTGGCGATTATAAGCGAACGCCATGGAAGTTAAAAACTTTAATCTCGGCGTCGTCGGCTCGGATAGCGGCCATCGTTTAGGCAGGCCATAAACCGCAAACGCTCCTCTTTCAACCGCTGTCATATTCCTTTAGCGCATCGCTTAAACGGGCGGCGCGGCCTTCAATCCACACTGACCAACGGGCATCCGACGATGTTCAGCCTGTGGGACGCTTTATTTTTTTCTTTTGTGTAGCCGATCAAAGTTCATGCAATTGCCTTCTGGCGGTCGTTGACGCTATTCAGGCCGAATGCTATAAATTTCCATAAATAGAACAGTTGTTCAGTATATGGAAATAAAGAGGCGATAAATGAGTAGCGTAACTAAATTTTCTGGCGTTTTTCCCCCTGTCCCAACGATCGTTGATGAGTCGGGGCGATTCGATGCCGCAGGCATGGGCAAACTGATTGATAAGCTGATTGATGCCGGCGTGAACGGCATGCTGTTTTTAGGCAGCGGCGGAGAGTTTTGCCACTTAAGCAAAAGGCAGCGTTTTGAGATCGCGGAGTTTGTCACCCGGTACGTTGATAAGCGTGTGCCGATCCTGTTGGGAATCAGCAGTACAAGCACGCAAGAGGTGATTGAATACGGTAAGCATGCGGATGAGTTGGGTGTGGATGCCGTGCTGGTTTTGAACCCCTATTATGCGCTGCTCAATGAGGATTATATCTATCATCATTTCAAGTCTGTCGCTTCAAATATTACATCTCCCATTATCGTTTACAATTTTCCGGCGTTAACCGGGCAAGATATCAGTATTCCTTTATTACAACGACTCGCCAGCGAGATACCTAACGTTATTGGCGTGAAAGATACCGTGGATAATGCCAGCCACATCAGGGAAATTATTAATCAAGTCAGACCCCTCAGAGAGGATTTTGTTATTTTTGCCGGTTTTGATGAGTACATGATGGATGCGTTGATTCTTGGCGCGAATGGCGGGATCCCGGCAACCTGTAATTTCGCGCCTTTTGTTACCTGCGGAATCTACCGGTGTTTTAAAGAAAAAAACTATGACGAGATGTTCTTGCTGCAACAGCAACTCGCAAAGTTATCGTCAGTTTATAGTCTGGAAACGCCTTTTTTCGGCGTCATAAAAGAGGCGATAAAACTCTGTGGCCTGGATATTTCCACCAATGTTGTGCCGCCAGTCGAGCCGTTAAGTATGGAAAAAAAGGCGCATTTGGTTTCGATATTGGAATTTTCAGGACTCATTCCTCATCAAGCAAAACAATAATATCAGCAAGAGAGCAATGTTATGAGCAATATTTCTTCAGTAATAATACTTCATCCAAATGATGATGTCGCAATTGCAAGATTTCCTGTTAACCAGGGGGATGTTATTTCAGAGAGAGGCGTTGTTGTTTTAACGGATGTAAAAGAAGGCCATAAGATAGCATTAAGAGACATCGCTATTGACCAGGCCGTCAAACGTTATAACCAGATCATTGGTTATGCCAGTCAGCCGATAAAAGCCGGCGAGCATATTCATTTACATAATCTCAAGATGGGCGATTATGGTCAGGATTACGCTTTTTGCGTGGATAAAAAGGAAATTGAACCAGCCGCGGAGGTCAGAACCTTTATGGGATACCGACGGGCGAATGGCAAAGTCGCGACCCGTAATTATATCGGGATACTGACATCGGTAAACTGTAGCGCCACGGTGGCTAAAGCCATGGAAGAACACTTTAAAAGAGTGGGATTGGCCGATTATCCTAATATTGACGGCATCGTCGCCCTTCCGCAGAGTTTTGGCTGTGCGATGGATATGAAGGGCGATCTGATGAAAATCATGCAAAGAACGATGAGCGGCTATGCCAATCATGCCAACTTTGCCGGCGTGCTGATCGTCGGATTAGGCTGTGAATCGAATCAAATAAAAGAGCTGATTAAAATAGAAGCCATTAATGAAGGGCCGATGCTTCAGCATCTGACAATCCAGGAAACGGGCGGGACGCAAAAAACGCTGAATAAAGGGATTGAAATTATCGAAGGCATGTTAAGCCAGGCCAATAATCTGCATCGGGAGAAAATTCCCGTTTCAGAACTGATTGTCGCGCTGGAATGCGGCGGATCGGACAGTTATTCCGGTATTTCCGCCAATCCTGCGCTTGGGTATGCCGTCGACCTTTTAATTCAGCAAGGGGGTACCGCGATTCTGGCGGAAACGCCGGAAATTTATGGCGCGGAGTATATGCTCACCCGCCGGGCCGTTTCTCCGCAAGTCGGTCAGAAGCTCATCAATCGGATCCGCTGGTGGGAAGATTACGCCATCCGCTGCCATGCGGAATTAAACAATAATCCTTCGGCCGGTAATAAAGAGGGCGGGCTCACCACGATTCTGGAGAAATCATTAGGCGCGATTGCGAAAGCCGGTAGCTCAAATCTGGTTGACGTCTATGAATATGCCGAACCGGTCACGGCCAAAGGGCTGGTATTTATGGATACCCCGGGATACGACGCGTTTGCCTGTACCGGGCAGATTGCCGGCGGGGCGAATGTGATGTGCTTTACGACAGGCAGAGGATCCGCTTATGGAGGAAAGCCCACGCCCTGCATAAAAATCGCCTCTAATAACTTCCTATGGCGGCGTCAGGAAGAAGATATGGATATTAATTGCGGCGATGTCGCCGATGGGCTGGAGTCATTAGAGTCTGCCGGAAGACGAATATTCGAAATGATAATTAACGTTGCTTCTGGTGAAAAAAGTAAAAGTGAAAAATTTGGCTATGGTTCATTAGAATTCGTTCCCTGGCAACCAGGCGCAATAATGTAATTAATCCAAGCGGTAAAATAATTTAACAGCTTTAATTAGTTGGGGGATAGTATGTCTCAATATATTGAAACAACTAAAAAAGAAAAACCAACTGCTGTTCGCTGGTTTGTCTTCATTTTAATGTTGGTGCTGGGTGCGATAAATTATATCGATAGAACGTCGTTGGGTATCGCAATGCCGTTTATCCAGGAAGAATTTGGTATTAAAGATCAGCGCATCGTCGGTTTATTGCATAGCGCGTTTTTCTGGTCTTACGCACTGATGCAGATTCCAAGCGGCTTTTTAGCCGATAAGTTTAAAACGCGGACGATTATTACGTGCGCCACCGTTGTCTGGGGGGCCTTTCAGGCATTGGGCGCCGCGTGCCATACCATCTTTTTATTAATGCTGACGCGTATCGGGCTGGGAGTATCGGAAGCGCCGATTATGCCGGCCGGCGCCAAACTGATGGGCAACTGGCTGACGCCTAACGAAAGGGGAAGGGGATCGATGCTGTTGGATGGCGGCGCTCCGCTGGGTACGGCTTTCGGCGCCATCCTGTTAACGTGGCTGATCGCGCATTTCGGTTCATGGCGGGCGGCGTTTGTCGTCGCCGGCGTGGGAACCGTTTTAGTGGGGGTCGTCGCATGGTTTTATATACGCAACAAACCCAGTGAACATCCGGGCGTGAATCAGGCCGAATTACAACATATCGAAGAAGGGATTAAACAAGCGGGCGGCATTGTTAACAAAAAAACGCGGCTCAGAGATATCGTCCCTTACCTGACACAGGTCAACGTTATCGCGCTGATTTGCGGCTGGGTGTGCTACAGCATTGTCTTCTATGGGCTTATGGTCTGGGTTCCCGCTTATTTAAATCAGGAGCATGGCTTTAATGTGAAAGAGATGGGCGGCGCCATGTTTATGATGTTCATCATGTGTTTTGTCGGTCAGCAGCTTGGCGGTTGGCTGGCGGATAAATGGCGTCAGGCAGGCGGTTCGCCGAACAAGGTATTTCACACCTTGTTAGCCGTCTCGGCAATCGTCTCCGGCGTCGGCGTCTTTTTATGCGCGAATACCAAAGATCCTTTGCTGGCGGTGATATTCCTGACCATCGCATTATTTCCATTACGTTGGGCCAGCGTGTATTGGTCCATTCCCGGATTATTGGGCGCTCAACATATGGCCGGCACCATCACCGGTACGATGAACTTCAGCAGTAATATGATTGCGGCGATTGTTCCCATCCTGGTCGGGTTTATGATCCAATCGACGGGGTCATATTATGCGGCGATGATGTTTTTTGCAGTGGCCGCTATCGGCTATCTGGTGAGCTCATTACTGATTAATTTCAACAGAAAGTTAGTCGTCAAAGAAATAGAGTAATACCTCGATAATTAAAAGGCTCAGGGTGATGGAATTAAAACATTTTTAATGACAATGCCTTGTCTGTTGTCTGGCCGGATAATTTGATTTATTAATACCTGACGTTATCAATAATGCCGCTCATTGCGCCGGTTATGCCATGGGCGGCATTTTTGCCTCAGTGATTTTACCGCGCATCTTATTGATGGATGACCGATAGGCAGCATTCCGCTGGTCGCCGCTTGCAGTTTCGGTGTCTGTTCATCAATCGACCTTTCTTCTGATTTCTTCCTTGTGTTCCTGCGCGGAGGCCAATATAATTACGCGTCATTTTTTCAGCCGCTCACATAACACGTTCCTTGCTTCCATGGGCCGCGGT
Source organism: Brenneria sp. g21c3 (assembly GCF_040240345.1). Classification (NCBI taxonomy): domain Bacteria; kingdom Pseudomonadati; phylum Pseudomonadota; class Gammaproteobacteria; order Enterobacterales; family Pectobacteriaceae; genus Brenneria; species Brenneria sp. g21c3. The sequence continues at coordinate 467,902 of NZ_JBEIAB010000002.1, forward strand.
TGACCCTGACAGGAGGCTGAATAATCCGTAAGGAGCAATTCGATGCGTCATTACGAAATCGTTTTTATGGTTCATCCTGACCAAAGCGAACAGGTTCCGGGCATGATCGAACGCTACACTGGCGCCATCACGGCGGCGGAAGGCACGATCCACCGTCTGGAAGACTGGGGCCGCCGTCAACTGGCTTACCCGATCAACAAACTGCACAAAGCACACTACGTTCTGCTGAACGTTGAAGCGCCGCAGGAAGTTATCGATGAGCTGGAAACAAACTTCCGCTTCAACGACGCCGTTATCCGCAGCATGATTATGCGCGTTAAACACGCGGTAACCGAAGCATCTCCGATGGTGAAAGCGAAAGACGAACGCCGTGAGCGTCGTGAAGATTTCGCAGAATCCAACGATGATGCAAATTCTGGGGATTCTGAAGAGTAATTGTTGTGGTGACGACCAATCGTCTGGTGTTGTCCGGCACGGTGTGCAAGACCCCCATTCGTAAAGTCAGTCCTTCGGGTATTCCTCATTGCCAGTTTGTGCTTGAGCACCGATCGGCGCAGAAGGAAGCCGGATTTAACCGGCAAGCATGGTGTCGTATGCCCGTGGTTGTCAGTGGACCCGCGTCACAAGCATTTACCCACAGTATAACGGTCGGCACGCAACTTACCGTGCATGGGTTTATTAGCTGCCATCAAGGGCGCAATGGCCTGAGCAAGATAGTGTTACATGCCGAGCAGATTGAATTGATAGATTCTGGAGACTAGCCAAATGGCACGTTATTTCCGTCGTCGCAAGTTCTGCCGTTTCACCGCGGAAGGCGTTATCGAGATCGATTATAAAGACATCGCTACGCTGAAAAACTACATCACTGAAAGCGGCAAGATTGTTCCTAGCCGTATCACTGGTACTCGTGCAAAATACCAGCGTCAGCTGGCTCGCGCTATCAAGCGTGCGCGTTACTTGTCTTTGTTGCCGTACACTGATCGTCATCAGTAATCGGCCACTGTCCATTAACGAGACTTTGAGAGGATAAGGTAATGCAAGTTATTCTGCTTGATAAAGTAGCAAACCTGGGCAGCCTGGGTGATCAGGTAAACGTTAAAGCGGGTTATGCTCGTAACTTCCTGGTTCCGCAGGGCAAAGCTGTGCCGGCAACCAAGAAAAACGTTGAGTTCTTCGAAGCGCGTCGTGCTGAACTGGAAGCCAAACTGGCTGAAGTTCTGGCCGCTGCTGAAGCTCGCGCCGCCAAGATCACTGAACTGGCAACGGTTACCATCGCGTCTAAAGCGGGCGATGAAGGTAAACTGTTCGGTTCTATCGGCACCCGTGACATCGCTGACGCGGTTACCGCGGCTGGCGTTGAAATTGCTAAGAGCGAAGTTCGTTTACCGAACGGCGTTCTGCGTACTCTGGGCGATCACGAAGTGAGCTTCCAGGTACACAGCGATGTGTTCGCTACGCTGAATGTAGTTGTCGTTGCTGAAGCTTAATTAACGCTCGTCGTTATTAATGCTGACAGTTACGAGTTAAACGCTGGCCTTGCGCCAGCGTTTTGCATTTCCAGCCCTTGCATTTTGCAATCCAATGGAAGAGGCATCCCGATTGACCGTTAACGGGAGCGGGTAAATCCGCCGTCCGCGTTGCGGGTGAATCGGATCAACTGATTGCCCGTGGTTTCTATTTCCAATGCCGTTACCGCGCCCTGAGCGTTCAACTGCAACTTCACATGCTGACCGGCTCGCAGATTGCTGAGCGGTTTATCATCCCCTTCCGCCTGCGCCATCGCGAAAACATCACTGACCGGCAGATTATTATCACGGAATAGTTGCGCCAGCGTCTGACCGGAGCTGATTTCGTAGTTGCGCCAGGACGCGTCGACATTTTGCGGCGCGGATTGCGCCGGTTGAGCCGGCTGGACGGCGGGCGCCTGACGCGCCAATGAACTGTTTTCGACAACTTCCGCCTGCATCGGCGCAGAGGGCGCGTCGGCGACCGGTCTTGACTGCGGCGGCGGTGCGGGCGGCGGGCTGTAGGGCCACAGTATGGCGACCAGTACGATGCCGGCCGCGACCCACATCCAACGGCGATGGAAGGGAGGCAGCGGTTCCATCCAATGGTAGCTATCGGGCAAATGCCAGATTTTTTGTAACGCGGCTTTAATCCGCAGACCGGATGATGGTTGCAATGGGTTATTCTCCTCCCCAGCGTTGAATTTTCAGTATATACCCTTCATCTGGCAAGTTGCAGGTCTGTTGGCTTCCCGCACGCTTAAATCCATTGGGCATTGATTTGCCGGCCGAAACGGCAGCGGGTATCCACAGACAAAGGCGACCCGTTCGCACACAGGATTTTACCCTAATCTCCGGCGCTGTTATGCTGCGCTTTCGGTTTTTTACAGTTTAAAAGGAACATCCATGACAACCCCTTCTTTTGATAGCGTCGAAGCGCAGGCAAGTTACGGCATCGGCTTACAGGTAGGTCAACAACTACAGGAATCCGGTCTTGAAGGATTGATCCCTGAAGCGCTGGTCGCCGGTTTGCGTGATGCGCTGGAAAGCAATGCGCCAGTGGTTCCCGTGGATGTGGTTCACCGGGCCTTACGTGAGGTGCATGAACGCGCGAGCGCCGTTCGTCGCGAACGTCAGCAGGCATTGGCCGTGGAAGGACAACAGTTTCTGGCTGAAAACGCGCAGAAAGAGGGCGTGAGCAGCACGGAGTCCGGCTTACAGTTTCGTGTACTGACGCAAGGCGAGGGCGACATTCCTTCTCGTCAGGATCGCGTACGCGTTCATTATACCGGTCGTCTGATTGACGGCAGCGTGTTTGATAGCTCGGTCGAGCGCGGTCAACCTGCCGAATTCCCGGTAAGCGGCGTGATCCCAGGCTGGATTGAGGCGTTAACGCTGATGCCGGTCGGCTCCAAATGGGAACTGTATATCCCGCACGATCTGGCTTACGGCGAACGTGGCGCGGGCGCCTCTATTCCGCCGTTCAGCGCGTTGATTTTTGAAGTCGAACTGCTGGAAATTTTGTAAGTTTCATACTCCGTCGGCTAACGGCAAGCGGAGTTTTTCATTCGTTTCTTATGGCGGGCGCCCTGCCCGTCACCTTCGCGCCGTCGGCAGCGACGCTAAAAATTTTTTCTATTCGGCTATCAGGCAATCAGTCTGTAACGGCTGCGCGGGAACGGGAGCGTTTTTTTGCGTTTCTGCTTTTTCCCTCTTGGCCGGTTTTATCTGCCCGCCCATGCGCCGCCAATCTTCTGTTAAGAAATGTAAATCCATGAAAATAGGTATTTATCTTATAGTGGCGCTGCATAAATCCCCGTATATCTTCGCCTATCCGCAATCGCGGCAAGGGAGGAATCATCCTATGTTTAAGCCACTGTTAATGAGTTCTCTGTTAGTCGGGATGTTTGCGATGACGCCAACGGCGGAAGCCAGCAGCATCAGCATCGATCTCATGCCGGGCGTTACGTTGAATATCGGCGATCGTGACCGGCGTGGTTATTATTGGGACGGTTATGACTGGCGCAGCGAGCGCTGGTGGCGGGAGTACCGGGGGCATCATCGCGGCGCGCGTAACCAGCATGGGTACTATTGGGATGGCTGGCGCTGGCGTGATGTCGGCTGGTGGCGCGAATATAACCGCGGCCCGCGCCATTTCGACAATCATCATCACCGCGGCCCACGGCATATGGACGACCGCGGCCCGCGTCGTGGTGACCGCCATGGACGAGGCCCCGAACGCGGCCCCGGCCCGGATCGCCACGGCCCCGGCCCCGGCCACTTCCGGCACTGATCGGCTGGATTGGCTTCCCCTGCGAAGGGAGCTTCTTGCCGGATGCTGGATTGGCTTCCCCTGCGAAGGGAGCTTCTTGCCGGATGCTGGATTGGCTTCCCCTGCGAAGGGAGCCTCTCGCCGGATGCTGGATTGGCTCCCTCCCCTGCGAAGGGGAGGGTTGGGGTGGGGTCGGCCGGAGATTATTTTGCCAGTTTCGCGGCGATCTCCGCCACATGCTGACCGTATAGTTTCCCGGTGGCCAGATCGCCGGCAACCACTTCATCCACGCTGGCGTCGGACGGCGTCTGCGCCAGCAGGCCGACGGAAGCGCCGAGGTTATTGATATCGTTACGCGTTGCAGCCTTGGTATTCGCCGGCAGTATGCCGAGGCTGACCCAAATGCCGCCGTGCTGCGAAGCCAGCGTTTGCAGATAAATCAGCGTAACCTGCTTGTCGCCGTTCAGGCTGGCGCTGTTGGTAAAGCCGCCGAATACTTTATTTTTCCACTTGCCGGCAAACCACTGTTTGGAGCTGGCGTCGGCGAATTTCTTGAACTGCCAGGACGGGCCGCCCATATAGGTCGGCGTGCCGAAAATAATGGCATCGGCGTCAGCCAGTTTATCCCAATCCGCTTCGGCGATATTGCCTTCCGCATCAATAGCAATCAGTTCAGCACCGGCGCCTTGCGCGACGGCATCAGCCAGACGTTGGGTGTGGCCGTAGCCGGAATGGTAGATCACAACAGTTTTTGACATAACAATCCTCGTGCTTTCTGTGTTTGAATGAACTGCACGATGACATCATGAGCGTAACATCCATCATGATGATACGTGCTTTCTTATGGATACCAACTCTATAATAGGATGACTATAGCGGAGTCTCATGATTCTGTTAAGAAAGCACTTTAACGTGACCAGGTATCCTCAAGGTAACCATGACGGAAGTCCGCGAATGAAAAAACCTTACAATGTTTATGCGCAGCATTGTCCGGCCCGCATGATTCTGGATCGGGTGGCGGATAAATGGACGTTATTGATTCTGAATATTCTGGTTGAACGGCCGATGCGCTTTAATCAGTTAAAACGCGATGTAGAGGGGATCTCGCAAAAGGTTTTATCGCAAACGCTGAAGAATCTGGTGCGCGATGGTTTTGTGGAACGCAACGTTTTTCCCTCCGTTCCCGTCACCGTTGAATATTCATCAACCCCGTTGGGAAAAACGCTGGCCAAACCGATTGCCGAGCTGACCTATTGGGCCGAGCAGAATATGGAGCGCGTGCTGTCGTCACAGAAAAAATTTGATGAATCATTGCGCGAACCTGACGAACCGCTCTCCCGTTAATCCGTCGTCCCCGGTTTCTGATGCCTGCTGACGCAGGCATCGGTTGCATTTACGGTTTGGGATGTTGCAGATCGAGGCGGTAAATCGCGAATCCCGTCTCGTCGGCGCCGACGGAGACCATCGGATATTGGGCTTTTTCTTTAATGAAAGCCGCGGCTTTGTCGGACGGCGATGTGGCGAAACGGATATCCAGCGGGGTGCTGCTGGTGATGGGCGCCAGCCGCCAGTTATTATCCGCCTGGGGTTTCACTTCTCCCGACCTTTGCGTTTCGGCGCTGATATAGGCCGCCAGCACGGCGCGGTTTTCATCCGGCGAGGCAAAGGCGACATGTTTTTCGCCGGTGCCGGCAAACTTCTCGCCATAGGCGCGGTAGTTATTGGTCGCAATGAGGAAGATCGCGTCGGGAGCGATAGCCTTACCCTTGAAGGTCAGGTTTTTGATACGGTGGGCGTCGTCGTTGATTAAGGCGCATTCACCGTCATAACGCGCCGGCTGCGTGACATCGATCTGATAGTTCACGCCGTCGATAACATCAAAGTTATAGGTACGAAAGCCGTCCCAGTTGAGCAACTCCTGGGGTTTACTCTCGTGGATATCAATTTGTTTGAACTGGCCCGCCGAACATTCCAGCCACTCCCGAACCTCTTTACCATTCACTTTCACCACCACCAGCGTGTTGGGATACAGGTAAAGATCCGCCGCATTACGGAAGGTGAGCCGGCCTTTTTCCACTTCGACATAGCTGGCCGGATCGTTTTTACGCCCGCCGGCCTTAAAGGGCGCGGCGGCGGACAATACCGGCAAGTCGGCCAGATCCGGGTCGCCCTGGATAAAGTGTTCGACATAAGCGCGCTGGGCGTTGTTGACGATCTGTACGGTCGGATCGTCCTGAATCAGCGACAGATAGCTGTACATGTTATCGGCGGATTTGCCGATCGGTTTGCCGACGAAGTCACGGGTATTGCGGTGCGCTTCAGACAATACGTTGACCAGGTTCGCGTCTTCCGGCGCCAGCGATTTTTTCTGCGCTTTATCATAGATGGGTCTGGCTTCCGCTTTGGCCTTCTCGACGCGCCACGCGCCGTCGTCGTTATTCAGCGTGAAATCGACGACGCCGAGATGATCGCCCCACTGGCCCGGCATCACGGCGGGAATGCCATTGAGGGTGCCTTGAGCGATATCGGCGCCTTTGATGGCGCTAAAATCCTGGCTGGGGAAGACGGCATGAGCATGGCCGAACATGATGGCATCAATACCCGGAATCTGGCTGAGGTAGTAGACGGAATTTTCCGCCATGGCTTTGTAAGGTTCGGCGGAGAGGCCGGAGTGAGGGATGGCGATCACCAGATCGGCTCCCTGTTTACGTATTTCCGGCACCCACTTCCTGGCGCTTTCGGTAATGTCTTCCACCGTGACTTTGCCCGCCAGATTGGCCTTATCCCACACCAGAATTTGCGGCGGCACAAAACCAACATAGCCGATGCGCAGCCTGTGGGATTTCCCATCGCGGTCGATGACCGTTTTATCTTCTATGAGGTAGGGCGTGAACAGGGGTTTACCGGTTTTGGCGTCCAATACGTTGGCGTTGACATAAGGAAATTTTGCGCCGGCCAGCGCCTTATACAGATAATCCAGACCATAGTTAAACTCATGGTTGCCAATGTTGCCGACGGAGTAATCAAGCGTATTGAGCGCCTGATAGACGGGGTGAACCTCGCCGTCTTTTAATCCCCTGGCCGCCATGTAGTCCCCTAATGGGCTGCCCTGGATGATATCGCCGTTATCGACCAGGACGCTGTTTGTCGCTTGCGCGCGCGCCGCGTGGATCAGACTGGCGGTGCGAACCAGCCCGAATTTATCGGTCGGCGTATCTTTGTAATAATCAAAGTCCATCATATTGCTGTGCAAATCGGTGGTTTCCAGTACCCGTAAATCAACGGTTGCGGCGTGAACGGTTGTGGCGACAAGCGCAGCAAGCAGGCTTAATGCCGGCGAATGCTTCATTGCTTTAACTCCTTTGCGGCTGTTATTTGGGGTATATCTCATATAATGATGAATCTATGGTTAAACATCAGCGTGAAATGTGAGGGTGTTCATAAAATAACGGCGATAATCGTCGTTCGTTTCACCGTTGTATAATGATAGACAGTGGCAGTGTGACGACGATGGCGCGTTCCACGGCATAACCGGTAACGATGAGGTAGAAAATGCTAGAACATATTTGCCAACTGGCCCGTGACGCAGGGGATGCCATAATGGCGGTTTATGAGGGACATCAACCCCTTGAAGTAGCCCGTAAAAAAGATGATTCACCGGTGACAGCCGCCGATCTGGCCGCTCACCGGGTGATTAAAGCGGGGTTGGCGGCGGCGTTCCCGGATATTCCGCTACTCTCGGAAGAAGATCCGGCGCCGTGGTCGGAACGCCGGCACTGGCAGCGCTATTGGCTGGTCGATCCGCTGGATGGCACCAAAGAATTCCTTAATCGGAATGGCGAATTTACGGTCAATATCGCGCTGATTGAAAACGGTCAGGCGGTGCTGGGCGTGGTCTATGTGCCGGTTACCGACGTGATGTATTCCGCGGCGGAAGGCAAGGCCTGGAAAGAAGATAAAACCGGGCGTCGGCAGATCGCCATACAGGATTCCCGCCCGCCGCTGGTCGTGGTGAGTCGTTCTCATGCGGACCAAGAGCTGAAAGACTATCTTGCCCAGTTGGGCGAGCATCAAACGGTGGCGATCGGATCGTCGCTGAAATTTTGTCTGGTGGCGGAAGGGAAGGCCCAGCTTTATCCTCGCTTCGGACCCACCAACATATGGGATACCGCCGCCGGACATGCGGTTGCCGCCGCGGCCGGCGCGCAGATTCATGACTGGCAGGGCCAGCCGTTGACCTACACGCCGCGAGAGTCGTTTCTGAACCCCGGTTTTCGCGTGTCGCTGTTCTGATTCACGCGCTTTTCTTTTCTCGCCATCAATGCGGCAGGGATCACCTGCCGCATTCTCCCCGCATTGTGCTTTCCTGTTCTTCAGCGTGGCGAAAAAGCGCGCTGATTGTCGTCATTTTGTCATCTGCATTGCGTAGATTAGCCTCCGGCCTATGCAGGATCGCCAGAGCGCACGAATACATCATTTTTTGAATACTTACACTAATAGTGAGCGAAATATTTAAATACCATTCTGTAAAAGTGTGTAAAAGCAGTTAATGATACTGTTCGATGCGGAACTTAATGCTATTTTTATTGCACTAACAGTCAGTATCCATTGTTGCATGACGCTCTGCACCCTTGATCATGTCGGCGGTGGAAAGGGCATAGAAAAATAAGAGAATAAGGAGAGTAAAAACGATGAGGATCTTCGAACGTTACAATCCTATGAAGGTCGCAAAGTATGTGAAAACACTCTTTCGCGGACGGATTTATATTAAAGGCGTCGGCGCTTTTGAATTCGATTACGGCAAAATTTTATTGCCAAAGACGCAAGACAAACGGCATCTGCTGGTGATGTCTGAAGTTAACCGTCAGGTTATCCGATTACAGGCTGAGATGGGATGAAGCTAACCCCGTCGCATCCGGGAATGACGGCGGGGCATAAGACGCTAAAAGGGTTACTTTTTCTCTGCTGATTTTGCTTCGCCGCCGGCGGGTTTTTCGTCCAGACGGGTAACCAGCAACTGGTCGATCTTATAGCTATCAATATCCACGACTTCGAATTTGAAGCCTGAGAAGCGAACGAAGTCGGTCCGTTTGGGAATTTTGCGCAAGGTGTACATCATAAATCCGCCGATGGTTTCATAATTGCCCGCATGCGGGAAATCATCGATGCACAGCGCGCGCATGACGTCTTCTATCGGCGTACCCCCTTCGATCAGCCAGGAGTTTTCATCACGGGCGACAATTTGCTCTTCCAGGCCCTGGCCGACCAAATCGCCCATCAACGTGGTCATGACGTCGTTAAGGGTAATGATCCCCACCACCAGCGCATATTCGTTCAGAATAACGGCGAAGTCTTCTCCCGCCGTTTTAAAACTTTCCAATGCTTCAGACAGCGTCAGCGTATCCGGCACGATCAGCGCGGGTCGAATCTGTACGCCGCTGTGCAGCTCAAGACTCTGGTTGCCCAGCACCCGGTTCAGCAGATCTTTTGAGTCGACGTAGCCGACAACCTGGTCGATGTGACCGTCGCAGACCAGGAATTTAGAATGCGGCTGTTGGGCGATTTTCTCTTTGATCTGCGCTTCCTGTTCATGCAGATCAAAAAACACCACGCTTTCGCGCGACGTCATGGAAGAGGGTACCGTGCGCGACTCCAGTTCGAACACGTTTTCGATCAGCTCATGTTCCTGCTTACGCAGCACGCCCGCCAGCGCCCCCGCTTCGACCACGGCGTAAATATCATCGGAGGTGATGTCGTCTTTACGCACCATCGGCAGTTTAAGCAGCCGGAAAATCACGTTTGCCAATCCGTTAAACAGCCAGACCAGCGGGCGGAAGATAAACAGGCAGAAGCGCATAGGATTGATAATGCGGATGGCAACGGCCTCTGGGGCAATCATGCCAATGCGTTTCGGCGTCAGATCGCCAAATAAAATAAACAGACTGGTGACCAGTACGAACGAGCAGATAAAGCTGACTTTGTCCGCCGACTCCGGCGACATGAATTGTTCAAATAACAGAGAGAAAGTGGGGGAGAACGCGGCGTCGCCGATTATACCGGCCAGAATGGCGACGGCATTGACGCCTATCTGAATAACGGTAAAGAAAATACCGGGCGTTTCCTGAAACTTTAAGACCAGATCGGCGTTGAGGTTGCCCTCATCAGCCATTTGTTTAAGTTTTAATTTACGAGAGGCGGCCAATGAGATTTCAGACAGCGCAAAAAAAGCGCTGATGGCAATAAGAGCAATAATAAGTAATAGACTGTTTAACATAGTGTTTTCGCTTTAACCCCAGAAAGGGGAAAGGTCATCCTCAGAAAGGCGAATTATCTCAAATAACGCACAAAAAGCCGTTAACAGGGCTGGTTGGTTACCAGCCCAAATTTTTAATAGCGAACCATTATAACAGGAGTGATGAAATTACCGCCAGATTTCAGCGCTGAGGGGGCAGACACACGCCTATGCCGCCTAGCCCGCAATAGCCTGCCGGGTTTTTATGCAGATATTGCTGGTGTTCGTCTTCGGCATAATAGAACGGACCGGCGGGAGCGATTTCCGTGCTGATGCGCCGGTTATCGCCGTTGTCTTTCATCGCCTGTTGAAAACTCAGATAACTCTCGCGGGCCGCCTTTTCCTGTTCCGGCGTGAGCGTATAAATCGCGGAGCGGTATTGGGTGCCGATATCGCCGCCCTGGCGCATACCCTGCGCCGGATCGTGGTTTTCCCAGAAGAGCTGCAAGAGCCGGTCGTAACCGATCGTCTCAGGATCAAACACCACGCGTACCGCTTCGGCGTGGTCGGTTTGTCCGCTGCAAACTTCGCGGTAGGTGGGGTTGGGCGTGTAGCCGCCGGTATAACCCGCGGCCGTGCTGTAAACGCCGGGCTGTTGCCAAAAAAGACGCTCGGCGCCCCAAAAACAGCCCATGGCGAAGATCGCGACTTGCATATTATCCGGCACATGGGTCATGGAGTGTTCACTGACGGCATGCAATCTGGCGACCGGCATCGGCGTTATACGTCCGGGCAGCGCGTCTGATTGCTTAATCCGCTGCGTTTTATCAACGTTCTGCATCACTTATCTCTCTCCAAAACATGGCTGTGAAATTCTCCTGTTCATCGTCTTCCAAATGACGGACAGGCATCGGCTTTATCCTCGACCTTCAGGCGCCGCCGTCAGCCGCGAGCAAATGGCTCCCTGGCGGCGAGTCGTCGCGCGCATGAGCGGTTTCAACGCCTGTCGTTGGCCGCTATCCCTGCGAGTTGATAATTAGCGAGTATAATATTCAGAGCATAACCGAGAAGCTTTAACCTGTCTTGATAGCGCATCGGCGTTTAATGTTAAGATTATGTTTACCTGTAACGCGGTATTTTGGCATTTACCGGTTTAAGATATATATCTAAAGGAAAATATTGATATTTCCTGCTAACGTTCAGGCAGAGGGTGTTTGCCGATATCATGCGGTATGAAAACGATATTCTAGATTTGATGTGACCGAATAAGGTTATCAGGAAGCTAAGTGACTATTCTCTCAGGAAAAAAAAACAGCCATTCGGGCTTCTGCGCGCCACGCCGACATATTTGGGGTTTACTGTGCGTACTCCTATTTCCCTCCGCAAGTTTTGCCGCCAATGTGCGTTTACAAGTCGTTGGATTAGACGGCGCGCTGCAAAAGAACGTGCGGGCGCGTTTATCCACGATTGCCGCCGATGAAGTGACTGCCGACGGTCGTTTCCGCTCGCGCGTCGATGATGCGATCCGCCAGGGATTACGCGCCCTGGGTTATTATGATCCGCAGATCGCCTTTGAGTTTCGTCCCGCGGTCAATGGCGGGCGGCCGGTGCTGATTGCCAGCGTAACGCCGGGCGAACCGGTAAAAATAGCTGATGTGAATATTGTGCTGCGCGGCGGAGCCCATGACGACAAGGATTATCAGCAACTGGTGAAGAATGATGCGCCCGACGTCGGCAGCGTACTTAATCATGGCGATTACGATAGCTTCAAGAATTCACTGAATAGTTTGTCGTTGCGCAAAGGGTATTTCGACGCCCGCTTTTTGCAGAGTCGGTTAGGCGTCTTGCAGGCGGAACGCCAGGCTTTCTGGGATATCGATTTTGACAGCGGCGAGCGTTACCGTTTTGGCGAGGTCAAATTCGAAGGTTCGCAAATTCGTGAGGAATATCTGCGCAATCTGGTGCCGTTTCATGCCGGCGATGCCTACAGCAGCGAAGAGCTGGGCGAGTTTAACCGTCGTTTATCGGCCACCGGATGGTTCAATTCGGTGGTGGTTTCCCCTGATTTCAGTCAGTCGAAAGCAACCAAAACCCTGCCGCTGGAAGCGGTCATCACGCCCCGTACCCGTAACCGCATCGAAACCGGGGTAGGGTATGCCACGGACGTAGGGCCGCGGCTTAAAACCACCTGGAACAAACCCTGGATCAACAGCTACGGGCATAGTCTGGAAAGCAGCATCAACGTCTCCGCGCCGGAACAGAGCCTCGATCTGAGTTATAAAATTCCTTTGCTGAAGAATCCGTTAGAGCAGTATTACCTGCTACAGGGCGGTTTCAAACGCGAGGATCTCAACGATACCAAGTCCGATTCGACCACGCTGAACGTCGCGCGCTACTGGGATCTCTCCAGCGGCTGGCAGCGGTCCGTCAACCTGCGCTGGAGCCTCGACCACTTTACCCAGGGCAGCGTGACGGACACCACCATGCTGATCTATCCCGGCGTGAGCATCAACCGCACCCGCCAGCGCGGCGGTCTGATGCCGGTATGGGGCGACAGTCAACGCTACTCTGTCGATGTTTCCGATACCCTGTGGGGGTCGGATATTGATTTCGCCGTGTTGCAGGCGCAGAACGTCTGGATCAGAACGCTGGCGGAGAAACACCGCTTTGTGGCGCGCGGCAATCTGGGCTGGATCGAAACCAACAATTTCTCGCGCGTTCCGCCTTCTCTGCGTTTCTTCGCCGGGGGCGATCGCAGCATTCGCGGCTATAAGTACAAATCCATATCGCCGCGGGACAGCGACGATAAATTGACCGGCGCATCCAAACTGGTCACCGGTTCGCTGGAGTATCAATACAACGTGACGGGGAAATGGTGGGGCGCCGTTTTCCTGGATTCGGGCGAGGCCGTCAACGACATTAAACAGAGCGACTTTAAAACCGGCGCGGGCGTCGGCGTGCGTTGGGCATCGCCAATCGGCCCGGTGAAATTGGACGTTGCGACGCCGATCGGCGATCCGGAAAAAAATGACGTGCAGTTCTATATCGCTTTGGGGCCTGAATTATGAGTCTGAAGAATAACCTGGGCCTGATGAAAAAAGTTGGCATCGGTCTTCTCGCTTTCCTGTTGCTGTTGCTCATCACGCTGGTGCTGCTGGTGGGGACGACGCCGGGTTTACATCTGTTGCTGAATGGCGCCGCGCGCTTTGTGCCGGGGCTGGACATCGCCAGCGTCAGCGGAGGCTGGCGCGATCTGACGCTGAAAGATATGCGTTATCAAATGCCGGGCGTCACGGTTAAGGCCGATACGTTTCATTTGTCATTGGCGCCGCGCTGTTTGTTGCAGAGTCAACTGTGCATCAACGATCTGTCGGCACAGAATATTGATGTGGTGGTGGACAGCAAGTCGTTGCCGGTTTCCGAGGAAGCGCCGGCGCCCAGCGAGCCGCTGACTGAATTATCCGCGCCGTTTCCCATCTCGCTGCGTCAACTGGCGTTGAACAACGTTCACGTCGCCGTAGACGATACGGCCATCTCATTGGCCGAATTCCGCACCGGCATGGAGTGGAGAGAGCGCAGTTTGACGCTGCTGCCGACCAAAATCGGCGCTTTGCTGGTCGCGCTGCCGAAAACCCCCGTCGGCGCGCTGGAAGAGGGCAAGGCGACGGCGGCGCAAGTGGCGGCGGCCGTTAAAGAAAGCGCCGACAGCGTCCGCGAGTCGCTGGAAAGCGGGACGGCGCAAACGGTTCAGATTGATAAAACACTCTCCGGGGCGCAAACGTCGTCTGCCGCGCCGCTGACGCCCGCCGATAAAAACGGCGCGGCGGATAAGCCAGCCGCAAGCGACGCGGCGTCCGCTCAGCCGCAGCAAGCGCTCGGCGAGCGGCTAACCGAACTGTTCTCCAAACCGTTACTGCCCGACTTGCCGCAATTCACCCTGCCGCTGGATCTGAACATCACGGAAATTCATGGCGAGCAACTGCGGCTGACGGGCGATCAGGACATCCTTATCGCCGATTTATGGATCCAGGCCTCCACGCAGGCGCAACGCCTGACGCTGGATAGATTGGTTGTCCGGTCTCCGCAAGGGGGGTTGAATGTCCGGGGCAATGCGACGCTCAGCGATAACTGGCCGGTTTCCTTATCGGCTAACGGCGTCATCAATGTCGACCCGCTGAAAGGGGAAACGCTCAAACTCAGCGTGGACGGCGGCCTGCGTGAAAAACTGAATATCGCGCTCAATCTGTCCGGCCCGCAGCGCGCGCAGCTCAATCTGCAAACCGAACTGGCGCAAGCGGGGTTGCCGCTGGCGCTGACGCTGCAAACCGATCGGATACGCTGGCCGTTAACCGGGGCGCCGCAATATCAGGTCGACAACCTGCAATTGCAGTTAAGCGGCCAGGCTACGGATTACACCCTTTCGCTGCGCAGCGATCTGCGCGGCGCCGACCTGCCGCCCGCGGCGCTGTCGCTGAACGGCAAAGGCAATGTGCAGCAGTTCACGCTGTCGCGCCTGCGATTGTCCGCTCTACAGGGCCATGCCGATCTCAGCGGCGTGGTCGACTGGAGCAAAGCCATTAGCTGGCGCAGCGAACTGCTCTTGAGCGGCATCAATACGGCGAAACAGTGGCCGGACTGGCCGGCGAAAATCGACGGCAAGGTGACCACGCGCGGCAGTCTGTACGGCGGCAGCTGGCAGCTACAGGTGCCGGAACTGCGTCTGGACGGCAATGTGAAGCAGAACAAGCTGTCCGCCAGAGGCGAACTGCGGGGAAATGCGGCCGGGCAATGGCAAATTCCGGGGCTGAATCTGGCGCTGGGTTCCAACCAATTGAATGTTAAGGGCGAACTGAATGATCGGTGGCGGCTGGACGCCGATATCAATGCGCCGTCGTTGAACGGCACGCTGCCCGGTCTGGCCGGGCGCGCGGTCGGTACGTTGAAATTACGCGGCAATCTGCGCGAACCGCAGATTCTGGCGGATATCACCGCATCGGGCCTGCGTTGGCAAGAGATGACCATTAGCCGTATAAAAGTGGACGCCGACGTGCGCTCCGAGCAACAGATCCAGGGCAAGCTGGCGGTGCGCCTGGAACAACTGCATCAGGCGGGGCTGGATATCAGCCTGCTGACGTTGGCTGCCGACGGCAATGAAAAACAGCATCAGTTACGCCTGAATATGGAAGGCGAGCCGGTATCGGGGCAACTGGCGCTATCCGGCGGCTTCGATCGGCAAACGCAGCGCTGGCGCGGTACGCTGAGCAATACCCGGTTTGATACGCCGGTCGGCGAGTGGCGTCTGATGCAGGCGCTGGCGCTGGATTATCAGAATACCCAGCAGAAAATCAGTATTGGCACGCACTGCTGGCGTAACCCAAATGCCGAGCTTTGCGTTCCCCGAACCATTGAAGCCGGGCCGAGCGGTCAGGCCAGCATCAGATTAAACCGCTTCGATTTAGCCATGCTTAAACCTTTCCTGGGCGAGGACACCGTTTTGGCGGGTACCTTTACCGGCGGCGCCGATGTGAGCTGGCAGCCGGGACAGGGCTTGCCGCAGGCGAAAGTGACGCTGGCGGGCAACGGCGTGAATATCCGCCAGCAAGTGCAGGGAAAAACGTTGCCTGTCGCGTTTGACACGCTGACCCTGAATGCCGGTATCGATCGCGGCCGCGTGCAGCTTGGCTGGCTTATCGCCATCCGGGATAACGGTCGTTTCACCGGCAATGTGCAGATTACCGATCCGCAGGGAAGACGTAATCTTGGCGGCAATGTCGCCATCAATAATATTTCGCTGGCGCTGCTTGCCCCGATATTGCAGCAGGGGGAAAAGGCCACGGGCATGCTGAATGCCGATTTGCGTCTGGCGGGGAATGCCGCGCGCCCGCAGGTATTCGGTCAGATCGCGCTGGAGCAGTTTGATCTGGACGGTCGCTGGATGCCGATCGATCTGACGAACGGGCGTCTGGCGGTTCATTTCAACGGCATGTCTTCCACGATGCAGGGATTCCTGAAAACCAATAACGGCCAGTTAAACCTGAGCGGCAATGCCGATTGGGAGAATCCCAATGCATGGCGGGCGCGCATCGCGGCCAAAGGGGAGAAAATTCGGGTTACCGTGCCGCCGATGGCGCGGCTGGACGTTACGCCGGATATTGTGTTTGAGGCTACGCCGCAACTGTTTGCGTTAAATGGTTCGGTCAGTATCCCGTGGGCGCGTATCGTGGTCAACGAACTGCCTGAAAGCGCAGTCGCGGTGTCGTCGGATGAGGTCATGCTGGATGAAAACCGTCAGCCGTTGGCGCAAGCCTCTACATCTATCCCCATCAACAGCAACCTGACTATCCGTATCGGCGATGATGTCCGGCTGGATGCCTACGGGCTTAAGGCGAGTTTGCAGGGCGATCTGAAAATGACGCAGGACGAGCGCGGGCTGGGGATTAACGGGCAGGTCAATATCCCTTCCGGCCGTTTCAAAGCCTACGGACAGGATCTGATTGTGCAAAAAGG
Organism: Brenneria sp. g21c3; assembly: GCF_040240345.1. Lineage (NCBI taxonomy): Bacteria > Pseudomonadati > Pseudomonadota > Gammaproteobacteria > Enterobacterales > Pectobacteriaceae > Brenneria > Brenneria sp. g21c3. The sequence goes on from NZ_JBEIAB010000002.1 coordinate 484,418, forward strand.
ACTGATTCTGTTCTCCGGTCCGCCGGATCAGCCGGTGCTGAATATCGAGGCCGTGCGTAATCCCGATAATACCGCCGATGACGTCACCGCCGGCGTGCGCGTCACCGGGATGGCGAGCGCGCCCAAGCTTGAAGTGTTCTCCAATCCGACCATGTCGCAACAGGAAGCGCTCTCCTATCTGCTCAGAGGCGAGGGACTCGGCAGCAGCGGAGCCGATAGTTCGGCAATGACATCGATGCTGATTGGTTTAGGGGTTGCGCAAAGTGGTCAAGTTGTGGGTAAAATCGGCGAGGCTTTCGGGGTAAGTAATTTAGCTCTGGATACACAGGGCGTTGGCGATGATTCACAAGTGGTCGTCAGCGGTTACGTGCTTCCCGGCCTGCAAGTTAAATACGGTGTTGGCATATTTGATTCTTTGGCGACGTTAACGCTGCGTTACCGCTTGATGCCAAAACTATACTTGGAAGCGGTGTCTGGTATCGATCAGGCATTAGATGTGCTCTATCAGTTTGAGTTCTAGCGATGCGAATTATTGTCTACGGCAGTTTACGACGCAAACAGGGAAATAGTCACTGGATGACCAACGCCCAATGGCTGGGGGATTGTCAACTCGCTGGATATGAGTTGTATGACCTCGGCCACTATCCGGCGGTGGTGACTGGCGATGGGGAAATTTATGGTGAAGTGTATCGCATCAGTTCGTCAATACTGGCGGAGCTGGATGCATTAAAACGAGACGGTCATGAATACCGGCGGGAGCTGATTTCCACGCCCTACGGCAGCGCGTGGATCTATCTGTATCAGCATTCGGTGACCGGATTGAAACGGCTCGCCAGCGGCGACTGGCTGAAGCGCGACGAGGAATAGCGGATGCCGCCGACCGCAATCAGGAAACATCGCAAACTCTGCGCAGGCGATGTTTCAGATTGCGGTCGATAGCGGTTTTAACCCACCGCCGCAACATCATTACTGGCGCGATTATCAAATGCGCCCCCGGTGAAGACGCGCGGCGTGCCTCCTCCGGTTACGATCTGATCCGCCTGCGTCACGGGTTTTTTCCCCGGCAATAAAGGGAATACCAGCTCAGCAAAACGGATAGACTCTTCCAGATGCGGATAGCCGGACAGTACAAAAGTATCTACGCCCAGATCGGCATATTCCTGCAAGCGCTGCGCGACCGTCTGAGGATCGCCCACCAGCGCCGTGCCGGCTCCCCCGCGAACCAATCCCACCCCTGCCCAGAGATTCGGACTGATTTCCAGCTTATCCCTCCTGCCGCCATGCAAGGATGAGATCCGATGCTGACCCACGGAATCCTGCCGGGCGAAATTCGCCTGCGCTTTGGCTATCGTTTCATCGTCCAGATGCTGGATTAACCGCTCCGCCGCCTGCCAGGCTTCAGCATTCGTTTCCCGTACAATGACATGCAAACGCACGCCGAAACGAACCTGACGCCCATGTTTTTCGGCTTTAGCACGCACATCCTCGATCTTTTCTTTCACGGCTTCGGGCGGTTCGCCCCAGGTCAAATACGCATCGACCTGCTTGCCGGCAAGTTCATGGGCGGCCTCGGAAGAACCGCCGAAATAAAGCGGGGGAGAGGATTTTTTTTCTGAAGAGTAATAATTCCTGGCATTTTTGGCCTGGATATACTTGCCGTCAAAGTTGACCGTTTCGTCGTTGAATAGCTTTTTCCATACCGTAATAAACTCATCGGCCAGTTCATAACGCTGGTCGTGCTCCAGGAATACGCCTTCGGCAGCCAGCTCGTCGGCATCGCCGCCGGGCACCACATTAAGCAATAACCTGCCGTGTAAGGCTTGATCCAGCGTCGCGGCCTGCCTGGCGATGACGACGGGATGCGCCGTTGAGGTTCGTAACGCGACCAACAGCTTAATGCGGCTGGTCACGGGAGCCAGGCTCGCAGCGGTAATCCACGGGTCGAGATTACCGCTGCCGGTGGGAATTAACAGACCGTCGTATCCCAGATTCTCTGCTGAAACGGCAATCTGTCGTAAATATTCATTTGTCGCATAACGCCCGGCAGGCGATTTACCAAGATAACGCGTGTCGCCGGAGGTGGGCAGAAACCAGAAAATTTCTGTGCTCATCGTATATCTCCTTACTCTATAAAGGATTAATCAACCGGTATGCACGCGGTAAATCATGATGAATAACGTCATCCGGCAATCGCTGTATTACCCCGTTATGGGTTAGGGCCTTAAGGTTTATCCTGCGACCAACGCGCCTGACTGACATCGACTTTCACCGGAATCAAACCAACGTCGGTAAACGTATCGGCCAGTGTCTGCTGCTGGCGAATCACGTCATCGGTGATGCGTTGCGTACCGAAAGGCATACGCGCCAGCGCCCGCAGCCATATCGGTTGCGGCAGACCGGTGCTTTGGGACAGCACTCGCGCCACCTCTTCATGATTATCGTTGGCCCAGTCGCTCAGTTGCGCCAGTTGTTCGATGACCAGCTTGGCGATGTCGGGATGGTTTTCAGCAAATCGGCGGCTTGCGAGATAGAAGGTGTAGTGCGGGACAAGGCCTTCGGCATCCTGAAGCCGGCGCGCGCCGGCGTTGGTTTCAACCTCCGCATAGAACGGGTCCCAGATGACCCAGGCGTCGATGCTGCCATTCTGGAATGCCGCCCGCGCATCGCTGGGCGTCAGGTAGACCGGCGTGATATCGGTATAGGCCAGCCCGGCTTTTTTCAGCGCCTCGATGAGCAGATAATTCACATCCGACCCTTTATTCAGGGCCACCCGCTTGCCTTTAAGATCTTGTACGTTTTGCACCGTCGATTCTTTCGGCACCACGATCGCTTCGGTCTTTGGATTGGGGATGTTGTGCGCCAGATAAATCAAATCCGCTTTAGCCGCCTGGGCGAAGGCGGGAGGGGCGTCGCCGGTGGCGGCAAGGTCGATACTGCCGACGTTGAGCCCTTCCAGCATTTGCGGACCGGCGGGAAATTCGATCCAGCGGGTGGCGATGCCCTTCTGTTTCAACGCTTCGTCGAGCGTGCCGCGTGATTTGAGCAGCGCCAGAATATTGGCTTTTTGAAAGCCGATATTCAACTGCTTGAGCGGCTGTGTCTCCGCCAATGCCTGACTGAATATTCCCAGCGCCGCCAACGCGGCGACCAGGCGCAGAAAGCGCCGTGCTAAAACATACCCGTAATTCATAAAACCGCCTGTTTATCTGTCGTGAAATATCCAAAAAACTCAGCAGGAGATTAAGACGAACCGCCTGGATTAACGTCAATCGTTTTTAATACGCAATGCCGTTTACGCTTGGGCGCTGAACAGCGTTAATAACGCGGCCGGCAAGATAATACTGCCGCCGTATTTATATTTAAAATCACCTCATCCCGTCGCCAGAAGTAAGGCTTACGTTGTAAGAGCTCGCCGATATTGTCAAAGTAAAAGATTGGTATTGCATAGGATATTTAATGATTAGTGATATAAAATATTTAAAATCACCAATATGACAAGTATAAAAACCAAATAAATATTTTTTGCGGTATTATCATCTAAGGAAGGCCGGCCGGCATGATATTGTTTTTATCATGATTGAACGGTTTCTCTTGCCGCCAAATACCGTTCTTTAATTAAGGGTAAAACGACGGTCGTCAGGATTGGCATCGTGTAATAATCAGAAATTGATAGCCGGAAAAAATATTTATCAATTAATTCCATGCTCTGTCTATGGCCTTTAAAAACGGATGACGTTAAGCGCAGGTATTGCGCGGCGAGATATATTTAGGAATACAGGATGTTGATGACAAAGTGCGGCGAGCGGTGAGAATGGATAGATCGTAAAGACGCTTTACTCTTCTATTCTATTTCATTCTCACCGTTCTGGTTCGGTAGATAGTCTGGCATGCCGGCTTACGCCGGCATGATGGAGGAAGGTTTTTATTTCTTGGCGCGCTCGAAGGAGGCGACGATTTCCGCTTTAGCGGCTTCGGCGTTCTCCCAACCTTCCACTTTTACCCACTTGCCTTTTTCCAGATCTTTGTAATGTTCAAAGAAATGAGTAATCTGCGCGCGCAGCAATTCCGGCAGATCGTTGACGTCTTTGATGTGATCGTATTCTTTGGTCAACTTGCTGTGCGGCACGGCGACCAGCTTGGCGTCTTCACCCGATTCGTCAGTCATTTTCAGTACGCCGACCGGACGGCAACGGATCACCGCGCCCGGCTGCAACGGATACGGCGTCGGCACCAGTACGTCGACCGGGTCGCCATCCAGCGACAGAGTATGATTGATGTAGCCATAGTTGCATGGATAGAACATGGCGGTAGACATGAAGCGGTCTACAAACAGCTCCCCGCTATCTTTATCAACTTCATATTTGATCGGATCGGCGTTAGCCGGGATTTCAATAATGACGTAGATATCTTCTGGCAGATCTTTACCCGCCGGGACATTGTTCAGACTCATGTCGGTTTCCTTCTCTTCAAACCTGAAATGGAGTGGCGGTCATTATAGCCAAAACGCGCTTGATGTCCTCGATTTTTAGCGCCTGCCGTTTTCCCGCCAGCGCCGCGCGCAGAGTGTAATAACTTATAGATAAATGTAACAAACTTATTAATTCGTTATTAAGTTACTAAACCCTATGGCGGGTTAAAGCTTAAGAGATCGGCATCCGATAGATGGCCTGCTGCAAATTTCGTTGGCGATTTGCTGCTTTTACAGGATTGATTTTTATAAATTCAGGAGGATGTGATGTTAAAAAATATCACCATTAAGGTGAATTTGCTGGTTCTTTTAGGCGCCATGGTGCTGCTTTTGCTGCTGGTCAGCGCGATTGGCATCAGCTCCATCAATCAGGGGAAAAGATCGCTTGCGACGATTGACAAAATTCAGGGCAAAGAGCTGAGCGCGCTGGCGGGCAGTTACACCGCTTCGCTGCGCGCCCGAACCGGGGTCGCGCTGGCGGCCCGGCAGATGGTGGCCGGCGAGCGGATTAAGGCCGAAGAGTCGGTGGCGCGGGCGCAGGACTATGCGGTGATTTCCCGTCAGGAGATGGCGCGGCTCCTTGAATACGGCGCCGTGACGGCGCATGGCAAGAAGCTGCTCGAAGACATCAAAAAACAGTATGCCGTCTATATCGATCTGGGTATTCAGCCGATGATCGACGCGCTGAAGCGCGGCAACGTGGATGAATATTACAGCCTGCTGCAAAACGTGGTTCCTCCTCTCAGCGCCGATATGGATAAAGCCAATAACGCTTTTCGCGATTTTGCCTTGCAGGTGGGGCAGGAGATGGTCTCTGACGCGGAATCTTTCGCCGTCAGCCGGTTGACCACGATTGGCATCGCCTGCGCGCTGACGCTGGCGATGGCGCTGATTGCCTGGGTTGCGCTGAAACATCTGGTTCTGCTCCCGCTTGGCAAGGCGGTGCGACAGCTGGAGTTTATTTCTCATGGCGATTTGACGCATCAGATTGAGGATGGCGGCGACAATGAGATTGGCCGCCTGATGCAATCGATGAAAAACATGCAGCATTCGCTCTCGCTGGCGGTCGGCCGGGTGCGCGACGCTGGCGGACAGATTGACATCGGCACCGGCGAACTCTCCATCGGCAATACGCATCTGGCGGCGCGCACCGAAGAGTCGGCGGCCTCCATCGAGCAAACCGCGGCCAGCATGGAACAGCTGAATGCGACGGTGAAACTGAACGCGGAGAATGCCGAGCAGGCATATAGTCTGGCGCAGAATGTTGCGGATATCACCGGACAGGGCAGCAATGCGGTCGAACAGATGGTTGAGAGAATGAGCCTTATCTCTCAAAGCTCGGCGCATATCGCCGATATTCTGGCCGTTATCGACGGTATTGCTTTCCAGACCAATATACTGGCGTTGAACGCCGCGGTGGAGGCCGCGCGCGCCGGCGAGCAGGGGCGGGGCTTCGCGGTGGTGGCCGGCGAGGTGAGGAACCTGGCGCAGCGCAGCGCGCAGTCCGCCAAAGAAATCAAAGCGCTGATGCTGGATTCTCAGGAGCGGGTCAGGGAAGGGACGCAAATGGCGGAAACGACCGGCGACATCATGAATAAGGTTTCTGAGGTCGTGACGCACATGACCACCCTGATGCGGGAGATCTCCAGCGCGTCGCGTGAACAGAGTCACGGTATCGAACAGGTCAATGTCGCCGTGTCGCAGATGGATGAAGCGGCCCAGCAGAATGCGTCGCTGGTGGAGGAATCAACGGCGGCGACGCGTTCGCTGGAAGAACAGGCGCGTCAACTGGCGGAAAGTATGGCGGTATTCAAACTGCCGCGTCAGGAACTGGCGGCGATAGGCCGGTATTGAGTCTGACGGGGTATTGTTATCGACCGACCATTCCCGTCGCGGCGGGAATGGTGATTTGTCTTAAACATCCGCATCGTCAGCGCGTTTTTTCCTGCGCAGTTTGCGCCAGATTTTGCTTTCCTGCCCACGCCACAAGCGCTGAATATTATCATGGTGACGCACCAATATCAGACAGGAAAGCAAGGCGACCGGGAAGGTAAACTGCGGCTTAAACCACCAGACGTAGAACGGCGCGATCAGTGCGCTGACGATCGCTCCAAGCGAGGAATAGCCGCTGAGCAACACGGTCAGCAACCAGGTTCCCGTCATCAGGCCGGTGAGATCCCAGCCGATGGGCGCAATGGCGCCGAACGCCGTGGCGACGCCTTTGCCGCCGCGAAAATGAAAAAATACCGGATAGATATGACCGAGACAGGCGGCGATGGCGGTCAGCCCCAGATATAAAGGGGGAACGCCCAGCGCGTACGCCGCCCAGACGGGCAACATGCCTTTTAATATATCGAAGATCAGCACGGTGGCGGCGGTGGATTTGCCGCCGATACGCAGGACGTTGGTGGCGCCGGGATTGCCTGAACCCTGCTCGCGAGGATCCGGCAGCCCGGCGATCCGGCAGACCAGAATCGCGCTGGAAATGGAGCCACACAGATACGCGATTAATATCATACCAAGCGCGGTAGCACTCATAACGCGGTTCCGTTTAATAGAAAGATGTTTAGAAGGTCGTTTAATAAGGGTCGTTTTACTCTTCGCATCTGTGGATAATACGCATAATCCGTCGGAAGTGGTATCCGACAACGACAAAAACAGAGAATGGCGTGATGGATATCGTATTTATTGAAGAACTTACTGTAATTACCACGATTGGTGTTTACGACTGGGAACAGACCATCCGGCAGAAATTGGTGTTCGATATCGAAATGGGCTGGGATAACCGTCAGGCGGCGGGAAGCGATGACGTTAACGACTGCCTGAGTTACGCCGATGTCAGCGATGCGGTGATAACGCTGGTCGAAGGACAGCGCTTTGCGCTGGTTGAACGCGTGGCGGAAGAAGTGGCGACGATGCTGATGCAGCGTTTCGCCATCCCCTGGCTGCGCATTAAGCTTTGTAAGCCCGGCGCGGTGGCGCAGGCGCGTCAGGTCGGCGTGATTATTGAGCGTGGAAAGCGATAAATCTGATTTTTTTGAATTATTACTGATTTGCGTACAACAAAAACGTAATCTGTGAGGTCTATAACATTTTGAAGCGGCTCGCCAAACAGCGCTGCCGCTTTTTTGTGGCACGGCGCACGGGCTGTTGGCGCTTTCAGATCATGGCTGCACGACGTTTTATGATCTCACGGTTATCATACGCAAGGTATTTTAGATGACAGATCTGCACTCATTATTTATTGCATTTATTCTCGGTGTCGTTGAGGGATTGACTGAGTTTTTACCCGTATCCTCTACCGGCCATATGATTATTGTCGGTCATTGGTTGGGGTTTGCGGATGACAAAGCAAAAACCTTTGAGGTCATTATCCAGTTAGGATCGATTCTTGCGGTCGTCGTGATGTTTTGGCGTCGTTTATTCGGCCTTATCGGTATCCATTTCGGCCAGGTTCCCCATGAAGGCCATACCGCCGGTCGTCTGAAACTGAGCCATATCCTGCTTGGAATGATCCCGGCCGTGGTGCTCGGCCTGATTTTTCACGATGTGATCAAATCGCTGTTCGAACCCAAAAATGTGATGTACGCGTTGGTCGTCGGCGGTTTTCTGCTGCTGGCGGCGGAATGGTTAAAGCCCCGGCAAGCGCGCGCGGTCGGGCTGGATGATATTACGCATCGTCAGGCGTTTATGATCGGTTGTTTTCAATGCTTAGCGCTCTGGCCGGGCTTTTCCCGCTCCGGCGCCACCATTTCCGGCGGTATGCTGGTGGGCGTCAGTCGCTATGCGGCATCGGAGTTCTCTTTTATTCTGGCGGTTCCCATGATGATGGGCGCGACGGCGCTGGACCTTTACAAGAGCTGGCATTTTCTGACGCTGAGCGATCTGCCGATGTTCGCGGTGGGCTTTATCACGGCCTTTGTCGTGGCGCTGATTGCGATTAAGACCTTCTTACAGGTGATTAAACGTATCTCTTTCGTCCCCTTCGCCATCTATCGCTTTTTTGTCGCGGCGGCGGTGTATGTGGTGTTTTTGTAAGCCGTTCGCAAAGTAAAAAGCCGCGCCATGGCGCGGCTTTTTATTTTTTACTGTTGGCTTATGCGGCCGGCGGAGCGTTATTCGCCTGTTGTGCCTTCCATTGTTCCAACGCCTTGATGCGGCGGCGATTCAGTTCGTTGCGAACTTCAATGCCCTGAAAACCGTCGGCGACCACGGCGGCGCTGGCAACGCCGCTTGCGACGCGAAAGGCCGCGCGCAGATAATCGCCCTGCGGATAGGCGCTTTCTTCAAAGCCGGTGCGTCCGCGGGCATCGGCTTCGCTGGTGATCGCCAACTGTTCCAGCCGCTGCGGCTTACGCCACACGTCAAGCGCATCAAACAGCTTCAGCAACGTTTTGGGCTGCAATTGCTGCACCGTGTGAACCAGATCGTGATATTCCGCGACCAGCTTCGCCAGATCCCGAATGTGATTGGGAATACGCAGCCGCTCGCATAATGCCTCAACCAGTTTCACCCCTGCCGGCCCGTGACCGTGATGGCGCGGCCAAAGTTCGGGCGGCGTCAGTCCTTTGCCGAGATCGTGGCACAGGGTGGCGAAACGGATGTCGACGTCCGGGGTGAGACGGGCGGCGATGGCCAGCGTCATCAGCGTATGAATGCCGGTATCGATTTCAGGATGCCACTTGGCCGGCGCCGGAATGCCGTACAGCTTATCGATTTCAGGAAACAGTACGCCAAGCGCGCCGCACTCTCTGAGCACCTGAAAATAAACCTGCGGGGATTGGGTCGCGAGCGCTTTCTCGGTTTCTTTCCAGACGCGCTCCGGCGTCAGATAGGCCAGTTCGCCCTCGCGCGTCATTTTTTGCATCAGCGCCAGCGTTTCATCGGCAATCTGAAAACCAAGGTCGGCGAAGCGGGCGGCAAAACGCGCCACGCGCAATACGCGCAGCGGATCTTCACTAAAGGCGTCGGAAACATGGCGCAACAGGCGATTTTCCAGATCGCGGCGGCCATGATAGGGATCGATCAGTTCACCCTGTTGCGTACGGGCAATCGCGTTAATGGTCAGATCGCGGCGCAGCAAGTCCTGCTCCAGCGTGACGTCCGGCGCCGCGTGGCAGACAAAACCGGTATAACCGTTGCCTGATTTTCGTTCGGTACGGGCCAGCGCATATTCTTCATGGCTGACCGGATGCAAAAATACCGGGAAATCTCTTCCTACCTGCTGGTAGCCCTGAGCAAGCATTTGCTCCGGCGTTGCGCCAACCACAACCCAGTCTCGTTCGGTAACGGGTAAATTAAGCAGACTGTCCCGTACTGCGCCGCCGACAAGGTAAATATTCAACGTCGGGCTCCTGTGAATGTATCGTCATATTCATGACATATTACCATTTTTGCGCAACATTACCGTAACGGGTGTTGGATAGCGTTAACTCATCCACCGGTCATTCTTCTTGCGACGCGGGATAATGTGCGGCAACAGCAGGCCCAGCAGGAGTCCGGCGCCTGCCACGCCGCCGCCGTACAGGAACCACTGTAGAATGATGGTTCGCTGTTTATCGTCAAGCTGGACATTCGCGGCGCTGACTTTCTTCTGCGCCACGATCAGCTGATTCTTCAACTCCTGATTTTCATTACGCAACCCGTTGATAATATCGTCGCTGGCGGCGACTTTCTGCTGCATTTCCGCCGTGCGCTGGTTCCAGGTCTGATCGATATTGTTCAGTTTTGCCGTCAAATCGTTAACCTGATTTTCCAATTCAGGCACCCGGGTTTTCAGACTTGGCGTTTCGCTCAACTGATCGAGCGCAATCCAGCTCGTGCGGTTTTTATCATCGAGGATCTGCGCATAGCCCGCGTCCTGATTAATACTGAGCACCGTCACGGGCGTGCCGGCTTTCAGCGTACCGATAATACGATATTGATTGCCGGGGCCGCTGTGGATATAGGTCAGCAACTCATCGGAAATATAACGTTGTTCATCAGCATGAGCGGTCAAACTTAGGGTAAAGGTCATTAAGGTAAAAAAAATCAGGCGTAATTTCTGCATAAGATCATCAGGTTGCGTAAGTCATGGGATGATAGTAGAGGCTTAAGTCTGACGAGGCAATGATTAAACCTGAATGAGAACTTTCTCACTCTTGGTTCGCCGGTCGTTCCCTTGAGCGGCGCGCGATGTTTTTGTCGCGGCGCGAATCCTGTTTAAGCCTATCGCCGCCGGTGAAAAATCAACGGTCGCCGCAAAGGTGGCAAGGTGAAGTAAAATGTTATTTACTGGCGTAAATTTGATGGAGTCCGGGTCCGGTCTGGTAAATGTTATGAGTGAAGAAATCGAACTGAAATTTATTGTTCATCGCGACAGCGTCGAGTCGTTACGACAGCAGTTGTCCGCCTGGCAAAGCGAGTACAGTCAGGCGGAGCATCTGCATGCCCGGCGGCTGACGAACACCTATTATGAGACGGCGGACGGCTTCCTGCGCAAGCAGGGTATCGGTCTGCGGATTCGCGGCGAGAACGAACGCTATGAGATGACGGTGAAAACCGCCGGTAAAGTGATTGGCGGGCTGCATCAGCACCCTGAATATAATGTCGCGCTGGAGAAAGCGGCGTTGGATCTTAGCCTGCTTCCGGCGGAAATCTGGCCGGAAAACTGCGATCCGGGCGCGCTTCAGCCGTCGCTTAATCCGCTGTTCAGCACGGACTTTACCCGTGAGAAGTGGGTGGTTACTTATCATCAAAGCGTGATTGAGGTTGCGCTTGATCGCGGCGAGATCCGCGCAGGCGAACTCAGTGAACCGTTAAGCGAACTTGAGATGGAGCTGAAGCTGGGACAAACGTCGGACCTGTTTGAACTGGCGACGGAAATCGCCGAATTTGGCGGTTTGCGCCAGGGAAGCCTCAGTAAAGCCGCGCGCGGCTATCATCTGGCTAAAGGCAATCCTGCGCGTGAATGCCGCCCGGCGGGCATCCTTACCCTGGAGCCCAAGGCCACTATCGATCAGGCCATCGGCGCGGCGCTGGAATACGCGCTCAGCCACTGGCAGTATCATGAAGAGCTTTGGGTGCGCGGCAACGCCGAGGCCCGTAAGGCATTGCCGCAGGCCGGCGCGCTGATCCGCGAAATGCTGGTGCTGGTCGGCGGCGTGATTCCCCGGAAGGTGACGACCCTGTTTCGCGCGGCGCTCGCCAGTCTGGAAGACAAGGTTCAGGGGCCGGAGGCGGCGGAAAGTCTGTGCTACAGCGTAGAGTATCTGCAAAGTAAGCTGGCGCTTACTTCATGGCTGGTTGAAGCCGGCTGGCGCAGCTATATGGATAATAAAGAGCGCATCAAGTTACAGGGGTCTTACAAACGTTTTGCCGACATCATGCTGGGACGCAGTTCCGCCGAACTGAAACACACGTTCAACAGTACCCTGAGCGAAGTGCAATATGTACAGCAATTGCCGCGTTTACAACGCAATATTTGCGCGCTGCAACTGTTATCCGGCGCCTATCCGACTGAGCAGGTGGAGGCGTATATGGCGCGCTGGCGCGCGTTAATCGAGTCGATTGAACAGTTATCAGTCGATCACACGCCATCGCCGTATCTGGAAACCTGCCGTAAACAGGCATTGGCACAGCCGCCATTCTGGCTACACAGCGCCGGGAATTAACCGTTAACCGCGTTTACCCGCTATTGACGGCGGGTAACCTCTCAAGGGAACCAGTCATGTCGATCTATCCTTTGCCGTCTTTGCCGCCGTTATTGGCGCAACAGTCCCAACGGGTTTTATTACGTTGGCGGGAAGCCGCCGCGGACCCGGTTCCGGTAACGGAGAACGAGCTTGCCGTCCTGGCGATGAGCGATTTCGTCAGTGACGCGCTGACGCGTTATCCGGACTGGCGGCAGGATATTCACCGCCGGCCGCCGCAGCCGGATGAGTGGCGGCATTACCCTGAGTGGCTGAATCAGACGCTGAGCGGCATCGACGACGAAACGGCGCTGATGAGCGCGCTGCGGCGTTTTCGCCGCCATATGCTGGTCAGGATCGCCTGGTCGCAGGTGGTACGCGCCAGTAGCACGGAACAAACCTTGCGGCAGCTGAGCGAACTGGCGGAAACGCTGATTATCGCGGCGCGCGACTGGCTGTATCAGGCCTGCTGCCGCGATTGGGGCGCGCCCGTCAATGCGCGGGGAATTCCTCAGCCGCTGCTGATCCTGGGGATGGGAAAGCTGGGCGGCTGCGAGTTGAATTTCTCCTCCGACATCGACCTGATTTTTGCCTATCCGGAGAGCGGTCAGACCCAGGGCGGGCGGCGTGAGCTGGATAACGCGCAGTTTTTTACCCGGCTGGGACAGCGGCTGATCAAGGTGCTGGATCAGCCCACGGTCGATGGTTTTGTCTATCGCGTCGACATGCGGCTGCGCCCGTTCGGCGATAGCGGCCCGCTGGTGCTGAGTTTTGCCGCGATGGAGGATTATTATCAGGAACAGGGCAGGGACTGGGAACGCTATGCGATGGTGAAAGCCCGTCTGCTGGGCGGGGCGGAAGATGGATACAGTCAGGAGCTGCGCAGCATGCTGCGGCCTTTTGTCTTTCGGCGCTATATCGATTTCAGCGTGATTCAGTCGTTGCGTAACATGAAGGGCATGATTGCCCGCGAAGTTCGTCGGCGGGATTTGCGTAACAATATCAAACTGGGCGCGGGCGGCATTCGTGAAATCGAGTTTATCACCCAGGTTTTTCAACTTATCCGCGGCGGACGCGAGCCGGGGCTACAGGAAAGGGCGCTGCTGCCCACGCTGCGGCATATCGGCGAACTGGGACTACTGGCGCCGCCTCAGATTGCCGAGCTCAGCGAGGCATACTGTTTTCTGCGCCGTCTGGAAAATCTGCTACAGGCGATTGCCGATGAGCAAACGCAGACATTGCCCGACGATGAGCTGAATCGGTCGCGGCTGGCGTGGGGGATGGGGGTTGACGACTGGCCCGCGCTGGAACAGGCGCTGGCGCGTCACACGCTCTGCGTCCGCCGCGTGTTTGACGATTTGATTGGCGATGATGCGCCGGACAATAACGATATTCCCGAACACGACAGCTATCGCAGCCTGTGGCAGGACAAATTGGATTATGCCGATCTGGCCCTGCTGACCCCGCACCTGACGGCAAGCGTGCGTGAGAAACTGTTGCGCGAGGTCGTCGATTTTCATCATGACGTCGCCAAGCGGACGATCGGCCCGCGCGGGCGCGACGTGCTCGATCAACTGATGCCCAGCCTGCTGGCGGAAGTGTGCGCCCGGCAGGATGCGGATATCATTTTATCTCGCCTGACCCCTCTGTTGCTGGGGATTGTCACCCGCACCACCTATCTGGAACTGCTGCTGGAGTCGCGGCCCGCGCTGGCGCAGCTCGTCCGGCTGTGCGAGGCTTCGCCGATGGTGGCCGGCCAACTGGCGCGTTATCCGCTGCTGCTGGATGAGTTGCTCGATCCCGCCACGCTTTATCAACCGACCGCGCCGGAAGCCTATGCCGATGAGCTGCGCCAGTACCTGATGCGCGTGCCGGAAGAGGATGAGGAGCAACAACTGGAGGCGGTGCGCCAGTTCAAACAGGCGCAATTGTTGCGTATCGCCGCCGGCGATATCGCCGGCGCGCTGCCGGTAATGAAAGTGAGCGATCACTTAACCTATCTGGCCGAAGCGATTATCGCCGCCGTCGTGCAGCAGGCCTGGTCGCTGATGGTCGCCCGTTACGGTCAGCCCGCGCATTTGCAGCAGCGCGAAGGGCGCGGTTTTGCGGTCATCGCCTATGGCAAGCTGGGCGGTTGGGAATTGGGCTACGGCTCCGATCTGGATCTGGTTTTCCTGCTGGATTGTCCGCCCGATGTCATGACCGATGGCGAGCGCAGTATCGATGGCCGCCAGTTCTATCTGCGGCTGGCCCAGCGCGTGATGCACCTGTTCAGTACGCGCACCTCATCGGGCATTTTGTATGAGGTGGATGCGCGTCTGCGGCCTTCGGGCGCCGCGGGGATGCTGGTCAGTACGCTTGAGGCTTTTGATGATTACCAGCATAACGAGGCCTGGACCTGGGAACATCAGGCGCTGGTGCGGGCGCGTATGGTTTACGGCGAGAGCGGCGTTCAGCGGCGGTTCGAGGCCATTCGGCGCGATATTCTCTGCCGCGCGCGCGACGGCGACAAACTGCGTACCGACGTGCGCGAGATGCGTGAAAAAATGCGCCAGCATCTGGCGAATAAGGATAAGAGCCTGTTCGACCTGAAGACGGACGCCGGCGGGATCACCGACATTGAATTTATCGTCCAGTATCTGGTGCTGCGCTATGCGTCGCAGGAGCCGCGCCTGACCCGCTGGTCGGATAATGTGCGCATACTGGACATGATGGCGCAGTATGGCGTGATGGAGGAGCGCGAGGCCGATGCCTTGAAGCGGGCCTACGTCGCGATGCGCAATGAGCTGCACCATCTGGCGTTGCAGGAAATATCAGGACGGGTGGGGCCGGATAAGTTTATGGCCGAGCGGCAACAGGTTCAGCAAAGCTGGAACCAATGGCTGGGTTGAGAAGCGCTTCGCATTCCGTGGAGCCCGGATGCGCTTTTTAATGGTAATAATCCGTCCTGTGATATTATGACGCGCATTATGCGAAATGAGCTTGGAGTATGGAATGAAAGTTACGCTGCCTGATTTCCGCCGTGCGGGCGTATTGGTGGTTGGGGATGTGATGCTGGACCGCTACTGGTATGGCCCGACCAACCGGATTTCACCTGAGGCGCCGGTGCCGGTGGTGAAGGTGGATACGATTGAGGAACGTCCGGGCGGCGCAGCCAACGTGGCGATGAATATCGCCTCCCTGGGCGCGGTTTCACGCCTGGTCGGCCTGACGGGAATCGATGACGCCGCGCGGGCGTTGAGCGCCAAACTGAACGAAGTCAACGTCAGGTGCGATTTTGTTTCGGTGCCTACGCATCCGACCATCACCAAACTGCGCGTGT
This sequence comes from Brenneria sp. g21c3, assembly GCF_040240345.1. Classification (NCBI taxonomy): domain Bacteria; kingdom Pseudomonadati; phylum Pseudomonadota; class Gammaproteobacteria; order Enterobacterales; family Pectobacteriaceae; genus Brenneria; species Brenneria sp. g21c3. Next base: position 499,878 of record NZ_JBEIAB010000002.1, read on the forward strand.
TGTCGCGTAATCAGCAGTTGATTCGACTGGACTTTGAAGAAGGTTTCGACGGCGTCGATCCGCAGCCGATGATTGAGCGTATCCAGCAGGCGCTGCCCAACATCGGCGCGCTGGTTTTGTCGGATTACGCAAAAGGGGCGCTTACCCACGTACAGACGATGATCCAGACGGCGAAGGCGGCGGGCGTGCCGGTGCTGATCGATCCGAAAGGCACCGATTTTTCCCGTTACCGGGGCGCGACGTTGCTGACGCCCAACCTGTCTGAGTTCGAGGCGGTGGTCGGGCGCTGTAAAAATGAACAGGAACTGGTGGAGCGCGGTATGCGACTGGTGGCTGATTACCAGCTTTCCGCGCTGTTGATCACCCGTTCCGAGCAGGGTATGACGCTGTTGCAACCGGGTAAAGCGCCGTTGAATTTACCGACCCAGGCGCAGGAAGTGTATGACGTGACCGGGGCCGGCGATACGGTTATCGGCGTTTTGGCCGCGGCGCTGGCCGCCGGCAACCCGCTGGAAGAGGCCTGTTTCCTGGCGAATGCCGCCGCGGGCGTGGTGGTCGGCAAGCTGGGCACCTCGACGGTAACGCCCATCGAACTGGAAAATGCCATTCGCGGCCGCTCGGATAGCGGTTTCGGCGTGATGAGCGAGGAGCAACTGAAGGACGCCGTGGCGCGCGCGCGTCAGCGTGGCGAGAAGATCGTCATGACCAACGGCTGTTTTGATATTTTACATGCGGGACACGTCTCCTACCTTGCCAACGCCCGTAAACTGGGCGATCGCCTGATTGTCGCCGTCAACAGCGATGCCTCGACCAAGCGCCTGAAAGGGCCGACCCGACCGGTAAATCCGTTGCCGCAGCGCATGATCGTGCTGGGCGCGTTGGAGTCCGTCGACTGGGTGGTGGCGTTCGAGGAAGATACCCCGCAGCGTCTGATTGCCGAGGTATTGCCGGATATTCTGGTAAAAGGCGGCGATTATCAGCCGCATGAAATCGCAGGCAGCGAAGAAGTGTGGGCCAATGGCGGCGAAGTCAAAGTGCTGAATTTTGAAGACGGCTGTTCCACTACCAATATTATTAACGCCATTAAAGCCGGTAAGTCTGAGTAACTGACTGAAACAGGTATGAATCCATTGAATTTAGAGTCAGCCGAAGTACGTGAGGCAACCTCACGGATAGCAGAACTGCGCGCATTGCTGCGCCATCACGAATACAAGTATCACGTGGAAGATGCGCCGGAAATTCCCGATGCCGAATACGACCGGCTGATGCAAGAGCTGAAAAGTCTGGAACAGGCCTATCCTCAACTGGTGACCAGCGACTCGCCGACTCAGCGCGTCGGGGCCGCGCCGCTGGCGGCGTTCGAGCAGGTGCGCCATGAAGTGCCGATGCTGTCGCTGGACAACGTCTTTGATGAAGACAGCTATCTGGCGTTCAGCAAACGTATTGGCGATCGGCTGAAAAATGCCGAAGACCTGACGTTCTGCTGTGAACTGAAACTGGACGGTCTGGCGGTCAGTCTGCTGTATGAGGATGGCGTGCTGGTGCAGGCGGCAACGCGCGGCGACGGCACGACCGGTGAGAACATCACCGCCAACATTCGCACCGTTAAGGCGATCCCGCTGCGTTTGCGCGGGGACAACATTCCACGTCGTCTGGAAGTGCGCGGTGAAGTTTTCATGAAACACCGCGGTTTCGAACAACTGAACGAAGAAGCGCGCCGCACCGGCGGCAAAGTTTTCGCCAATCCGCGCAATGCGGCGGCGGGCTCGCTGCGTCAGCTCGATCCCCGCATTACGGCCAAACGCCCGCTGACCTTTTTCTGTTACGGCGTGGGCCTGCTGGAAGGGGGCGAGTTGCCCGCCAGCCACTGGCGGCGTTTGATGCAATTCAAAGCCTGGGGGCTTCCCGTCAGCGATCGTATCAAGCTTTGCACCGGCAGCGGCGAAGTGCTGGACTTTTACCGCCACGTCGAGCAGCAGCGCGCCTCGCTGGGCTTTGATATCGACGGCGTGGTGGTCAAGGTCGACGATCTGGCCTTGCAGGCGCGGCTGGGATTCGTCGCCCGCGCGCCGCGCTGGGCGGTGGCGTATAAATTCCCGGCCCAGGAACAGCTGACCTGGGTTCGTGACGTTGAGTTTCAGGTGGGCCGTACCGGGGCGATTACGCCGGTGGCGCGTCTGGAGCCGGTGGCGGTGGCCGGGGTGATGGTCAGTAATGCGACGTTGCACAACGCGGATGAAATTGAACGTCTTGGTCTACAGATTGGCGATCGGGTGATTGTGCGCCGGGCCGGCGATGTGATCCCGCAGATTGTCGGCGTGGTGGAGTCGGAGCGTCCTGAAAATACCCGGCCGATCCTGTTCCCCGCCGCGTGTCCGGTGTGCGGTTCTGACGTCGAGCGTGTTGAAGGCGAAGCCGTCACCCGCTGCACCGCGGGACTGATTTGCGGGGCGCAGCGCAAAGAATCCCTGAAGCATTTTGTTTCCCGCCGGGCGCTGGATGTCGACGGCATGGGAGACAAGATTATCGATCAACTGGTGGAGAAAGAGTACGTCAAAACGCCGGCGGATCTTTTCCGACTGAGCGCCGGCATCTTGACCGGTCTCGATCGTATGGGGCCGAAGTCGGCGCAAAACCTGGTCGGCGCGTTGGAAAAAGCGAAAAGCACCACGCTGGCGCGCTTCCTGTACGCCCTGGGGATCCGTGATGTCGGGGAAGCGACGGCGGCCAACCTTGCGGCGCATTTTGGTTCGCTTGAGGCGCTATCCGCCGCGGATGAAGAGGCGTTGCTGGCGGTTCCCGATGTGGGAACGGTGGTGGCGACGCATGTGCGTCATTTCCTTGAGGAAGAGCACAACCAAAACGTGATCCGCGAGTTAACCGATCCCGATGGCATAAACGTTCACTGGCCGGCGCCGACGGTGGTCAAGGTTGATGAGATTGACAGCCCGTTTGCCGGCAAGACCCTGGTGCTGACCGGGTCGCTGAGTATTCTGTCCCGCGATGAAGCCAAAGATCGGCTAACGGCGTTGGGCGCGAAGGTCAGCGGCAGCGTATCGAAGAAAACGGATATGGTGATTGCGGGCGAAGCGGCGGGATCCAAGCTGACCAAAGCGCAGGAACTGGGGATCCCGGTGATCGATGAGGCCGAAATGATCCGTTTGCTGGGAGCCTGACCCGTGGAAAAAGAAGACCTGATCGAGATTGCCAATATGCCGATGCCGTTTGGTAAATACCAGGGGCGTGCGCTTATCGATCTCCCGGAAGAGTATCTGCTGTGGTTTGCCCGTAAAGGCGAATTTCCGCAAGGGCGTCTGGGCGAGTTGATGCAAGTTACGCTGGCGATCAAAATAGAGGGTCTGCAAGGGTTGGTTAAACCGTTGAAGAAAAATGGCAAGGCATGAGCGTCATGCCTTGCCTGCTACCGATCGTTAGACATAGACGTTAATCTGGTTTTCGTCCGTCGGACGGTTAACGCCGTCGCCCTTGGCGGAAAGCGCGGCCGCACCGCCATTCGAGTCCTCTGCGGATTGTTGCGCCTGCTGTGCTTCAAGCTGCGCGATCTGCGCTGCAATCGCCTGGATCTGCGCCTGTAGTGCCTCGCTTTTGGTTGCGGTCGTTTCTGCGTCTTCCGATGATTGCGCGACGTCTTTAAGCTGCTCGGTCAACTTTTCAAGCTGCCGGTTGAGCTGATTAATCTTCTGGGTATAGCTCTGCGACGCGCCGCCCGCAGATGAAGTCGCTGATGAAATTGCACTGATGCCGGACATTTTTCCTCCTAATAAAGATCACGCATAGTGTGAGTTTATTATCGGTAATTACCTGCAAGCATTGAGGAGAATTAGGTTGTCAAGGCGCATGGTTGTCGTCAGTATTGCGTAATACATGTAACAAAACATGTTTCCTGCCGGATTGCCGCCCCTTTGCTGCCGCGCCATTTTTTACTGTCAGTGGTATTTCCGCCGCCTATCCGCATAGCGAATCGCGACATTACACGTAAAGATCGAGCCGGTTATTTCCCGAGGGCGCCGCGACCGTGTCTTGGGCTGCCGACGCGCTGGTGTCCGTTGTCGTCGGCGTAACTTGCTGTCCCTGCTGCAAGGCGGCTATCTGCGACTGGAGCGCGACCAACTGAGCCTGAATAATCTGTTTCTGCTCCTGGATGCTGTTATCGCCACTGGCGGCAGGGACGCTGAGTTGCGACAGCTTATCGTTAAGGTGATTAATGCGTTGATTTAGCTGTGTAACCTGTTGGTCGACATCATTAGCTGTGCTGGATGTTATCGGCGCGATAGCAGAAACTAAAGCCAGAGAATTGGAATAGGTAGACATCGTTTTATCCTCAACGTAAAAATTCCTGATGGCAACCTTATTAGTATCGGTCAAATTTTCCCCAGCTTTAATATTTGGAAATATTAATTAACGTCCATAAACATTAATCGCGCTGTTTAAGCGTTTCGCCTGATTGTTCAAGCCTTCGGCGGTTTCCGTTGATTGCGCCACCATATCCGTATTACGTTGCGTCATCTCCTCGATATGGGCTATCGAGGTATTGATCAATCCCAGCGCCGAGGTTTGCTCTTGGGCGGCATGGCTGATCTCTTTGATCATCGTCGCGACTTGCAGCGCCTCATTCACAATATCGCTGATATGTCTGCCGGCATTTTCCACCCTCTCTTCCCCGGACTTCACGCTTTTAACATTATCGTTAATCAGCGCTTTAATCTCTTTCGCGGCGGATGCCGAATGCTGGGCCAAATTGCGGACTTCCGTCGCCACCACGGCAAATCCCTTGCCTTGCACGCCGGCCCGCGCCGCTTCTACGGCGGCATTCAGAGCCAGGATATTGGTCTGAAAGGCGATGCTGTCGATCACGCTGATGATATCGACGATTTTATTACTGGTCGTGGAAATGGAATCCATCATACCGATGGCTTCTTTCATGATTTCTCCGCCTTTGATGGCCGACCGGCTGGCGGTTTCCGCCATCTGCGTCGCCTGTGCGGCCGTTTCGGAACTCTGCTGTACCGCGGCGGTAATTTGCTCAATGGCCGCCGCCGTCTGTTGCAGGTTGGCGGATGTCTCCTCCGTGCGGGTATTCAGCGCGATATTGTTTTCCGCCAGCCGGTGGCTGACTTCCGTCATGCCTTTTACCTGCGTGCCGACATCATCGACCAGCGAGTGCAGATTGAGCCCGAACTGGTTGACTGCCCGCATCAATAGGCCGATCTCATCAACCCGATTCAGGCGTATGGTTTTTCCTTTACGGCCGGAGACCACATCCTGAGCCTGTTTCAGGATGGTTTTCAGCGGTCGTGCGATCTGCTGTTGCAGGAAAGCGTCCAGCAGCAGAATCAACGGCAGCGTCAGCGCGGCCAGCCATAGCGGATTAATGCCGACCAGCGCGAGTAGCGCGGGAATAATGCCGGCGGTCAGCACCGCCAGACGCAGGCGCCAGCGGACGGATAATTTTTGTAAGAGCGAGAGCGGGGAGAAGATACCGCTTCGAATCACTAATCCTTTATAAAATTTACGTTTCCCGGCCTGCTTTTTCTTCATTGCGGCATAGAGGGGTTCAACCAGTTTGATTTCATCCGCGCTCGGCGTATTGCGCACCGAGATATACCCCGTAAGTTGATTTTGATGATAAACCGGCGTGACGTTCGCTCTAACCCAATAATAATCGCCATTATTGCGCCGGTTTTTTACCAGCCCGGTCCAGCTATCGCCTTGCTTTAAGGTAAACCACATGTCTGCAAATGCTTCGACCGGCATATCCGGGTGACGCACGATATTATGTGGCTGATTGAGTAATTCGGATTCAGAGAAACCACTGACGTTGATAAATGCGGAATTGGCGTAGGTAATATGGCTCTTTGTATCCGTTGTGGACATCAAGATGGTATCCATATCCAACAGATACTCCTGCTGTGTAACAGGCGTATTTAATCTCATCGAAAACCCCAGAATGTGCATACCCATACGGCTTTAAAGCCGCAACGTCGTTTTGGGTATTTTGCTGTGTAAATTAGTCAATATTTCATCGCCATAAGCTGAAATTTCGCCGCTTAATCTGCTGAAATGCATTAAATAAACTTATATTTCCATTATTCACGTTACTATTATGTTGGCGCGTCGTGAAATTTATGGGGAATATATGCCGTTATTGTAATAAAGGCGTCGCTGATTTTTATCGCGCCTTGCTATCCAGACTGCGATCTTTTTTTAAGATCAATGTCGGAATATATTCATCGGCATGTCAAGTATTGTAAATTTATGACGACGGGGATCCTGATGTCAATGCATTCGTTTAATTATTAAAAAATCGGCTGGTGAAAAATCGTTATTACCCGCGCGTGACAGGAAGTGATAAGCATCGGCAGTAAAAACGTCGGCCTGTGTTAAATGAGGCGACCGTTTTTAATTTGTTATCAAAATATTATCTTGGATGTTGCTCATTATGAGGTTTGTGTGGATTATTTGCTCATATATCTAAAGATGATGGCGGTAAAATTGATATTTCACCGGAAAATGAAAATAAGCATTATGGCCGGAATATATCCGGCCATATTATAGGCAATAACAGTCAGGTGACTGGCGCCGGGTTGAAAACGGCCAGCGCGTTATGCAGACCCCATTGATCGGACCAGGTTTTCTTATGACCGCTGGCAATATCCAGAATAAAATGGAAAAGCTGCCAACCCACATCTTCAATGGTTGCTTCGCCGGTGGCGATGGTGCCTGCGTCAATATCCATAAGATCGTACCAGCGATTAGCCAGTTCCGTTCGGGTCGCCATTTTGATGACGGGAACGGCCAGCAAGCCGTAAGGCGTGCCGCGGCCGGTGGTAAACACCTGAACGGTAATGCCGGAAGCCAACTGCTGCGTGCCGCAAACGAAATCGCTGGCTGGCGTTGCGGCATAAATCAGGCCGCGTTTGCTGGGACGCTGTCCCGGAGACAGCACTTCAACGATAGCGCTGGTGCCGGATTTGGCGATAGAACCCAGCGCTTTTTCCACCACGTTAGCCAGCCCGCCTTTTTTGTTGCCCGGCGAGGGATTGGCGCTGCGATCGGTCTGGCCGCTATCGAGGTAATTATCATACCAGGCCATTTCTTCCAGCAGACGTTTGCCAACCTCTTGGTTAATCGCTCTGGGGGTGAGCAGATGAATCGCATCGCGCACTTCGGTCACTTCTGAAAACATCACGGTAGCGCCGCAACGTACCAGCAGATCGGATGCAAAACCCACCGCCGGATTCGCCGTTACGCCGGAGAAGGCATCGCTGCCGCCACACTGCATACCGACCACCAATTCAGAGGCCGGGCAAGTTTCACGCTGGCGTTGGTTCAATTGTTGCAGATGTCGATCGGCCATGGCCAGGATATCATCCACCATTGATTTGAAGCCGATATGATGTTCATCCTGTAAACGGACAATGCTGCTCTCATCGAGTGAAATAGCCTGTACATCAGGCGTTCCTTCCAACAGGCGTTCCGGTTGCAACTTTTCACAACCTAAGCCGACAACCAGGATCTCCCCGCCAAAGTTAGGGTTCAACGCCAGGTTGTGAATGGTGCGGATCGGCACGACCGCCGCCGGCGCATTAATGGCGACGCCGCAGCCATACAGGTGATTCAGCGCGACTACGCCGTCCACATTCGGGTATTTGGGCAGGAGATCGCGTTCAATAATTTTGACCACGTAATCAACCACCCCCGCTACGCAATGGACGCTGGTGGTAATGCCAAGCAGATTTTTCGTGCCGACGCTGCCGTCCGGGTTTCGGTAGCCTGCAAAAGTATAGCCCTCGAGTGGAGGAAGCGCGGCGGGAACGTTGGTTGCCAACGGCAGCGCGTTCAACGCCGGGGGCTGGGGCAGTTCGACCAGGGATTCGTCAATCCAGCTGCCCTGCGGAATATCCTTTAACGCATAGCCAATGATTTCGCCATAGCGGATAATAGGGCCGGATTTGGCAATATTAACCAACGCGACTTTATGTCCCTGAGGGATATGCTCAATTAGTTTCAATCCCGTATCAAATTGCGTGCCGGCGCATAAGCCATCGTTATTAACGACAATGGCGACGTTATCGGATGCATGAACCTTAATATAAAGTGGTCGCTCGATTACCGCATTATTCTTTGATTTATATGACATGATGCAAGCCTTTGTGATTAATATATCACCTATGACATGGGTTTTTATGATTTACGACATCGCTCACTGATCAGTATACGTCAACGCCCGTGGCCTACACATTATGCAATTGAATGAAATGTTATTATTTGACCTCTCGTTTATCGGGCGAATGTACAGCCATTGGTGAGGTCGATCACAATGTTTACGCGTCTGTTTTTTAACGGCTGAGGAAATAAGTCGGTGCTGAATTATGATGAGTAAAATGCTGTTTTCGTGAACCATCTCCCATTATATAGGGCAAATGCACCAATATATCAAAAATGAAATTTTTAATGTTGTGCTTTTCCCTAGTGAGCGGCAGAGAATTAAAAATTATACTCGTACAGCGAGTGAAAGCTGTCTATTAATTATTTCGCTGCTATATAGCCGGGCTATTGGCGAAAAATAAGAACGCGAATTCAATATCCACATATCTTCATTCTGATAACCCTACAATGTCATTTGTTATTCGGAATGAATGAGCTAACCGCGATAAAGCAGGAGTTCATAATGAATACAGTAAGCTCAGCAGCCGGCGCGATGCAAAAGAGAACAAACGCCCGCTACTGGATTGTCGTGATGTTATTTATTGTCACCTCGTTTAACTATGGCGATCGCGCCACGTTGTCCATTGCCGGTTCGGCCATGTCCAAAGAAATTGGTCTTGATGCCGTCGGCATGGGCTATATCTTCTCCGCGTTTTCATGGGCATACGTCATCGGGCAGATCCCGGGCGGCTGGCTGCTGGACAAATTCGGCTCCAAGAAAGTGTATTTCTATAGCATTTTCACCTGGTCGCTTTTTACTTTATTACAGGGGTTTGTCGATCTATTCAGCGGCGCTGGTATTGTTATTTCCTTGTTCCTGCTGCGTTTTATGGTGGGGCTCTGTGAATCGCCCTCCTTCCCGGGGAACAGCCGTATTGTCGCCGCCTGGTTTCCCGCTCAGGAACGGGGTACGGCGGTGGCGATATTTAACTCCGCACAATATTTCGCCACGGTGATTTTTGCCCCGATCATGGGCTGGCTGACCCATGCGGTGGGTTGGGCTCATGTATTCTGGTTTATGGGCGGTCTCGGCATCATTCTCAGCTTTGTCTGGCTGAAAGTGATTCACGATCCGAAAGATCACCCGGGCGTCAATCAGGCTGAGCTTGATTACATTGAAGCGGGCGGCGCGCTGACTAACATGGATGCGCAAGGCGTCAAAAAAACCACAGAAAAAGGTGAAAAATGGCATCAGATTAAGCAGTTGCTGCAATCACGCATGATGATCGGCGTTTACATCGGACAGTATTGCATTAATGCCTTAACCTACTTTTTCATCACCTGGTTCCCGGTTTACCTGGTGCAGGCTCGCGGCATGTCGATCCTTAAGGCCGGATTCGTTGCCTCCGTTCCCGCTATCTGCGGCTTTGTCGGCGGCGTTCTGGGCGGCGTGATTTCTGATTTTCTGATGCGCCGCACCAACTCCCTGACCTTTGCGCGTAAAACCCCCATCGTTCTCGGCATGTTTCTCTCCATGTCGATGGTGATTTGCAACTATGTCGAAACCGAATGGATAGTTGTGGCGGTAATGGCGGCGGCTTTCTTTGGCAAAGGTATCGGCGCATTGGGCTGGGCGGTCATGGCGGATACCGCGCCGAAGGAAATCAGCGGACTCAGCGGCGGTCTGTTTAATATGTTCGGCAACGTTTCGGGAATTGTGACGCCGATCGCCATTGGTTACATCATTGGCATGACGGGCTCTTTCAACGGCGGTCTGATTTATGTCGGTATTCATGCGCTGGTCGCCATCGTTAGTTATCTGTTCATCGTGGGCGAAATAAAACGTATTGAATTAACGCCCTTTAAACAATAACAACCACCTGAGCCGGGTATTTTTACACGAGGATATCCGGCGCCCGATAACGTCATAAATAACGCGCAGTGAATATGTCATCGGCAAGAGATGTTTTCGTGAAATATCTCTCAATAGTTTGGGCTGATGACTTATTTAATCTTTTTTATGCGCTGAAAAACTGGGCGGTTGCACAGTGAGTTAGCAAACGAAAAAAATTATACTTGAGCTGAAGTCGATGGGATGAATTAACGACGAGACGCGTGCCTTAGTCGGTTTTTCCAAAGAATGATCTTAATCATAATCAGCTTGTTATTTTAATATTCCTCTCGTGCCGCCTATTTTTCGGCGAAAAATAGGCAGGCGAAAATAAAGCAGGAAAAGAGTATGAAATCATTGATTGATGTATCCGCTATTCCGCTTATCGAACGGTTATCGCCAGTATCTGAATTAATTCTCCGCCACGCATTTATCTGAAATCAGGAGCAGGTCATGAACAATCATTCTTTTTCATCCTCTCCCGTCATTACCGATATGCAGGTTATTCCGGTTGCCGGGTATGACAGCATGTTGCTGAACATCGGCGGCGCGCACGGGGCTTATTTCACGCGCAATATCGTCATTCTGACCGACAGCGCCGGGCATACCGGGCTCGGCGAAGCGCCGGGCGGCGAAGTGATTTACAACACGCTGCTGGCGGCGATACCGCGCGTCAAAGGCGAACATCTGGCGCGCATGAACCGCCTGGTGCATGACATCCATGTCGGCAACCAATCCTCGGATTTCGATTCGTTCGGCAAAGGCGCCTGGACGTTTGAATTACGGGTCAATGCGGTGGCCGCGCTGGAAGCCGCCTTGCTTGATCTTCAGGGCCAGTTCCTCGGCGTGCCGGTGTCCGAACTGTTGGGGCATGGACAACAGCGTGATGAGGTCACGGTGCTTGGCTATCTGTTCTACATCGGCGATCGCCTGAAAACCGACCTGCCGTACCTGGCGGGCGAAACGGGGAAACATGAGTGGTATCGCCTGCGTCATGAGAAAGCGATGGATAGCGACGCCATCGTTCGTCTGGCCGAAGCGGCCGCCGACCGTTACGGCTTCAAAGATTTCAAACTGAAAGGCGGCGTATTGCCGGGCGAACAGGAAATCGATGCGGTCCGCGCACTGGCAACACGCTTTCCCGATGCCCGCATCACCATCGATCCGAACGGCGCCTGGTTATTGGATGAAGCGGTTCGCCTGTGCAAAGACATGCAGGGCATTCTGGCCTATGCGGAAGATCCCTGCGGCGCGGAACAAGGATTCTCCGGGCGTGAAATCATGGCGGAGTTTCGCCGCGCCACCGGCTTACCGGTGGCAACCAATATGATCGCCACCAACTGGCGTGAAATGAATCACGCCGTGATGTTGCAGGCCGTCGATATTCCGCTGGCCGACCCGCATTTCTGGACGATGCGCGGCGCGGTGCGCGTCGCGCAAATGTGCGATGAGTGGGGGCTGACGTGGGGCTGTCACTCCAATAACCATTTTGATATTTCGCTGGCGATGTTTACGCACGTCGGCGCGGCGGCGCCGGGCAATCCGACCGCCATTGATACGCACTGGATCTGGCAGGAAGGCCAATATCTGACCAAAGATCCGCTACCGATCGTCAATGGCAAAATCAAGGTGCCGGATCGTCCGGGACTGGGAATTGAACTGGATAGGGATCGGGTAATGAAAGCGCATGAATTATATAAAAAATTGCCCAGCGGCGCACGTAATGACGCCGCCGCGATGCAGTACCTGATCCCCGGCTGGACATTCGATCGTAAACGCCCGGTCTTTGGTCGTTAATTATCCGTACCCCTACTTCAATAAGGATAAAAACCATGACTTTGCAACATTCAACACCGGTTATTACCGACATGCAGGTTATCCCCGTCGCCGGGTATGACAGCATGCTGCTGAATCTTAGCGGCGCGCATGCGCCTTACTTTACCCGTAATATCGTGATCCTGAAGGACAACGCCGGTCATACCGGGGTCGGGGAAGTCCCCGGCGGCGAGAAAATACGTCAGACGCTGGAAGACGCCGGCGTATTGGTCATCGGTAAAACGCTTGGCGAGTATAAGAACGTGATGACGGCGGTGCGTAATCAGTTCGCCGATCGCGATGCGGCCGGCCGCGGGTTACAGACGTTTGATTTGCGCACCACGATTCATGTGGTGACGGCGATTGAAGCCGCCATGCTCGACCTGTTGGGCCAGTTCCTGAATGTTTCGGTGGCGTCGCTGCTGGGCGATGGACAACAGCGCGATGCGGTTGAAATGCTGGGTTACCTGTTTTACATCGGCGATCGCAACAAAACCGATCTGCCTTATCAGAGCCAGCCGGATGAAAAATGCGACTGGTATCGTCTGCGCCATGAAGAAGCGCTCACGCCGGAAACCATTGTCCGTTTGGCCGAGGCCTCTTACGAAAAATACGGTTTTAATGATTTCAAACTGAAGGGCGGGGTTCTGGCCGGCAGTGAAGAAGCGGAAGCGGTGACGGCGCTCGCTGAACGTTTCCCTCAGGCGCGGATCACCCTGGATCCCAATGGCGCCTGGTCTCTGGACGAAGCCATCGGTCTGGGCAAACAACTGCGCGGCGTACTGGCGTATGCGGAAGATCCCTGTGGCGCGGAACAGGGGTTCTCCGGGCGTGAAATCATGGCGGAGTTTCGCCGCGCCACCGGTCTGCCGACCGCCACCAACATGATTGCCACCGACTGGCGTCAGATGGGACACACTATTTCGCTACAGTCTGTCGATATCCCGCTGGCAGACCCCCATTTCTGGACGATGAACGGCTCCGTTCGCGTGGCGCAGATGTGTCACGAATGGGGACTGACCTGGGGCTCTCACTCTAATAATCACTTTGATATTTCACTGGCGATGTTCACCCACGTGGCGGCGGCTGCGCCGGGCAAAATCACGGCCATTGATACGCATTGGATCTGGCAGGAAGGCAATCAGCGTTTAACCAAAGCGCCATTACCGATCGTGGGCGGCATGGTCGAGGTGCCGAAGAAGCCGGGACTGGGCATCGAGCTGGATTGGGAGCAGGTGCTGAAAGCGCATGAGCTGTACAAAAACATGGGGCTGGGCGCCCGCAACGACGCGGTGGGGATGCAATATCTCATTCCTGGTTGGGCATTCGACAATAAACGTCCGTGCCTGGTGCGTTAACCGTTTGATTATCTAGCTGTTTAAGGGCGCCGTTTCAGACGAGGCGGCGCCGGACTTGCCGAGGATAAAAAATGAAAACTACGTTGTTGCCTAACCATTTTCGTCAAAATCTACGCCAGGGAAAAAAACTGATTGGCTGCTGGTGCGCGCTGGCAAATCCTATTTCCACCGAAGTGCTGGGGCTGGCGGGGTTTGACTGGCTGGTTCTGGATGGCGAGCACGCGCCGAACGACATCAGTACTTTTATTCCGCAACTCATGGCGCTGCAAGGCAGCCGCAGCGCGCCGGTCGTTCGCCCTCCCTGTAATGAACCGGTGATTATCAAGCGATTGCTGGATATCGGTTTTAATAACTTCCTGATCCCTTTTGTGGAAAGCGAGGAAGAGGCCATCGGCGCCGTCGCGTCGACGCGTTATCCGCCGGCGGGCATCCGCGGCGTTTCCGTCGCGCATCGCAGCAATGCCTATGGCACAGAGCCTGACTATTTCGCCACCATCAACGACAACATCACCGTTCTGGTTCAGATCGAAAGCCGGCAGGGCGTCGACAATCTGGATGCCATCGCCGCCGTTGACGGCGTAGACGGTATTTTTGTCGGACCGGGCGATCTCTCCGCCGCGCTGGGTTATTTAGGCCAGCCCAATCATCCTGAGGTTCAGCGCGTCATCCGCCATATCTTTGAACGCGCCGCCGCCCACGGCAAGCCTGCCGGCATTCTGGCGCCGGTCGAGGCCGACGCCCGTCGCTACCTGGAATGGGGCGCGAGCTTTGTGGCGGTAGGCAGCGATTTAGGCCTGTTTCGTAGCGCGACTCAGGCGCTGAACGACAAATTTAAGCAGTGATGTCAGCGCTAATGCGCGTGGTCAATACACCGGACAATGGGGTTATCACAATGAAAATTGGTTTTATCGGACTGGGCATTATGGGAAAACCGATGAGTAAAAATCTGCTGAAGGCAGGTTATTCATTGGTCGTGATGGACCGTAACAGCGCGGCCGTCGCGGAGGTGGTCGCCGCCGGCGCGGAGCCGGCCGCGCTGCCGAAACAGGTGGCGGAACAGTGCGACATCATTATCACCATGTTGCCGAACTCTCCGCAGGTAAAAGAGGTGGTGCTGGGCGAGGGCGGGGTGATAGAGGGCGTCCGCGCCGGCGGCGTGGTGATTGATATGAGTTCGATTGCGCCGCTGGCCAGTCGCGAAATCGCCGCGGCATTGGCGGAAAAAGAGATCGGCATGCTGGATGCGCCCGTCAGCGGCGGCGAACCGAAAGCGATTGACGGCACGCTGTCCGTGATGGTCGGCGGCGATAAAGCGCTGTTCGAGCGCTGTTTCGACATCATGAAAACGATGGCCGGTTCGGTGGTGCATACCGGCGATATCGGCGCGGGCAATGTCACCAAACTGGCGAATCAGGTGATTGTGGCGCTGAATATCGCCGCCATGTCGGAAGCGCTGACGCTGGCGACCAAAGCCGGCGTCAACCCGGAGTTGGTTTATCAGGCGATTCGCGGCGGCCTGGCGGGCAGCACGGTGCTGGACGCCAAAACGCCGATGGTGCTGGATCGTAACTTCAAACCGGGTTTCCGCATCGATTTGCACATTAAGGATTTGGCCAACGCGCTGGATACTTCACACGGCGTCGGCGCGCAGCTGCCGTTGACCGCCGCGGTGATGGAAATGATGCAGGCGTTGAAAGCGGACGGTCTGGGTACGGCCGATCACAGCGCATTGGCTTGCTATTATGAAAAATTGGCTAAAGTTGAAATAACGCGGTAGACATTACGCATTACGTGATGATTGTCGCCGCGGCGTACATTGTGGTATGCCGCGGCGGTCGTCGGGGTAATCATTCTGATAAACGCCGGTTCAGCAGTGCGGACTATTGATGCAATCGGATCGTTTATGAAATCGGATCGTTTATGAAAATAGTTATCGCACCGGATTCTTATAAAGAAAGTCTGTCGGCGCAAGACGTCGCCACGCAAATTGAGCTGGGGTTTCTTGATGTGTTTCCCCATGCCTGCTACGTCAAATTGCCGGTTGCCGATGGCGGCGAAGGCACCGTTGAGGCGATGGTGGCGGCTACCGGCGGAAAGCGGGTCAATGTTCAGGTCACCGGGCCGTTAGGCGATAACATCGAGGCGTTTTTTGGCCTGTCGGGCGATGAAAAAACGGCGTTTATTGAAATGGCCGCCGCCAGCGGTCTGGAGCAGGTTCCGACACATCGGCGCAATCCGTTGCTGACCACCAGCTACGGCACGGGCGAGCTGATTCGCTGCGCGCTGGATCATGGCGTCAAGCATTGCATCATCGGCATCGGCGGCAGCGCCACCAATGATGGCGGCGCGGGCATGGCGCAGGCGCTGGGCGCGAAGCTGCTGGATGCCTCCGGCGAGCAGATCGGTTTCGGCGGCGGCAAGCTTGATCAACTGGCCAGTATTGATATCGGCGAGCTGGATGCGCGCATAAAAACCTGTCGTTTTGAAGTCGCGTGCGATGTCACCAATCCGTTGACCGGTAAGCAAGGCGCGTCGGCGATTTTCGGCCCGCAAAAAGGGGCGACCGACCAGATGATTGAACAGTTGGATAACGCCCTCAGGCATTATGCGGCGGTCATCCGCCGTGATTTGGATACCGACGTCGAACGGGTTCCCGGCGCGGGCGCGGCGGGGGGAATGGGCGCCGCGTTACTGGCGTTTTGCGCCGCCGATTTGCGCCAGGGGATCGAGATCGTCACTGAAGCGCTGGGGCTGGATGCGCTGGTGCGGGACGCGTCGTTGGTGATTACCGGCGAAGGGCGCATCGATAGCCAGACGATCCACGGCAAAGTGCCGATTGGCGTCGCCAGAGTGGCCAAACGCTACCATATACCGGTCATCGGTATCGCCGGCAGCCTGACCGCGGATGTCGGGGTGGTGCATGAACACGGTCTGGATGCGGTATTCAGCGTGCTGTACAACATCTGTTCGCTGGAAGACGCGCTGGATAACGCGGCGGACAATGTACGCATGACGGCGCGCAATATCGCCGCCACCATCAAACTGGCGCAGGGATTGCCGGATGACTGAGGCGCGAGGCGGACGCGGTCATAAGGCCCGTCAGGCCTGCTGAACCGCGCTCGGGTTTAGGTGCGCCGCCGCCGCCTTGCCGACATTATCGATTTCATCCAGCAGTTCCAGCCATTCCGGCTCCAGTTCGCCGGCATCGATCCCTTTGCGCAACTGCTGTTCCAGATAACAGCAGATTTGCTTCAGGCGCGGCACCCCGCTGTAGCTGCAACTGCCGTGCAGTTTGTGGATCAGATCGAGGATGTTATCGCTCGGTTGGCCATTCATCATGTTTTCAACCTGTTGGCTGACCTCCGGCAGAAAGTCCAGCAGCATCTGGAGCAGTTCGCGCGCCAGTTCCGGCTTATTGGCCGCCTGCCGTTGCGCCAGCGTCCAGTCCAGGGAGCATGGGCTATCCTGTGGTTCATCCGCGGGCGCGGGCGCCGCTTTCATATTCATATGGGAATAGCGGGACAGCACTTTGTTCAGCATCTGCTCGTCAATCGGTTTTGCCAGATAATCATCCATCCCCGCCTGGAGCATATGGTCGCGCTCATCGCCCATGGTATGGGCGGTCACGGCGATAATCGGCGTTTCCGCGTGATGAGGAAGCTGGCGGATTAACTCACTGGTGCGGATGCCGTCCATCCCCGGCATCTGAATATCCATCAGGATGATATGAATATCCTGCTCTCTGGCCTGGTGGATGGCTTCCGCGCCGTTTTCGCACAGAATGACTTTCTCGACCTGTTCTTCCAGCAGCGTGCCGATCAATTTCAGGTTGGCCGGGTTATCGTCCACCGCCATCACGCACAGCGCCAGCCGTTCGGTCGTTGCCTGCGGCGGTTGCGCCGCCTTGATGTCTTCCGGCAGAAAAGGCAGCTCGATAAACGGGTTGTCTTGCAGCAGCGGCAGCAGCCGGGGCGCGGAGATCGGTTTGCTCAGGCAGGCGTGAACGCCGAACAATTTCAGCTGTTCCGCATCCATTTGCGCGAGGCTGGGCAGCGCCAATATCACGCAGGGCGCGCGTCGGCAAACGTCTCGCAGCTTGGGCGTATAGTCGAGCAGCGTGTTGCGGTAGTGAACCGGAATGCCCAGCAGCAGGATATCGAAAGGCGTATCGGGGAGTTGTTCCAGCGTGGCGCTGTAGCTGACCGTCAGCGGCGTTTGACTGAGAATATCCAGCGTCGCCTGCGCCGCCGCCGGATTGGATTCGATATACGCCAGGGTTTTGCCTTGCAGCATCCGGTACATATTGTGCGCCGGCGCGGCGTGGGGGTTCAACGGCAGGCTGATATGGAACCAGAAGGTGGAACCTTTATTCAACTGACTGTGAAAGCTGATATCGCCGCCCATCTCTTTGATCAGCCGCTGGGTGATCACCAGGCCCAGCCCGGTTCCCCCGTGGCGTCGCGAGATACTGGTGTCGGCCTGGCGGAAAGCCTGAAACAGATGCGACTGCTGCCGTTCCGCAATGCCGATGCCGGTATCGCGGATTTGAATTTCCAACTGAACGTGATGCTGTTCCTGTCGGCGTTTTTCCACCCGGATATCAATGTTGCCCTGCTCGGTAAACTTGATGGCGTTCCCCAGCAGGTTGGTGATGATTTGCTGGAGCCGCATCGGATCGCCGACGAATTGTTCCGGCACGTCGTTTTGAATATCGAGGGTGAGCTCCAGCCCTTTTTCGTGCGCGGTGTGAGCCAGCAGCATGACCACTTCGTCCAGCGTGTTATGCAACGAGAAGGGGATATTTTCCAGTACCAGCTTGCCGGCCTCCAGTTTGGAGAAATCCAGCACGTCATTAATGATATTCAGCAGGTTGTTGGCGGAACGTTCGATGGTCAGCAGGTAGTCGGTTTGCGTCGGATTCAGCGAGGTTTTCAACGTCTGGCGGGTAAAACCGATGACGCCGTTGAGCGGCGTTCTTAATTCGTGCGACATATTGGCCAAAAACTCGGACTTGATGCGCGCCGCTTCCTGCGCCCGTTTTTTCGCCAGATCCAGCTCCACGTTCTGGATCTCCATCTGTTCAAGCGTTTCCCGCAGATCGTAAGTGGCCTGATCGATGTTCTGCTGCATCTCTTCGTGATAGGCGGTCAACGACATGGCCATTGAGTTGATGCCGTTTTTCAGCATATCCAGCTCGCCCAGCATGTGGCCCTCAACCCGGCTGTCCAGCTGTCCGCGGCGGATGCGGTCGACCGTTTCCACCATGTTGCGGATTGGCGCGGTGACGTCCCGCATCAGACGATAGGCAAACAGAAAGGCCACGCCCATGCAAAGCAGCAGCAGCAGACCGGCGATCAGCATTTCCTGATATTGCTGAAGTTTGAGGGCGTTGATATCCAGCTCGACCGCCAGATAGGCGATGGGTTTCATGACGCCGGGCCGCGCCGGCCTGGCGTCATGGGTGAATTCGCTATCCGCCATGATGGGCATATGCAGGATCAGTAAGTCGCCGGTATGGTAGAGGTGCAGCACGCCGTAATCGTGCGCCTCTTCCGCCAGGTGTTCAGACACCGCTTCATGGCGAATATTGGTCGTGACGATCAGCCGATCCTGCGCGTCGAAAATGCTGATGGCCCTGATGACGTCGGAATGGCGGCGGTGCAGGGTATTGATCAGCGGCTGAAGCGTATCTAATTGATTTTTCGTAATAGCATAAGCGCTGGCGACCGCCAGCGGCTCAATAATACTGGCTCCCGTGTCGGCCAATTGCGACTGCAATTGGTTATAGCGGGTGATGCCGAAAAAAATACTGAGCAACAGCCCGATTAATAATGTCGGCGCTAAAACCAGTATTAACATGCGCGCACGCAGACTGTATTTGGTCATGGGGCTCCAATGTGGGAGAATTCAGCCTTACCCGGTATCTTGACATCAATTGGGTATCAATAAACATTCAGCTTAAAAATTAGGGTTTTTATAAACCAATTGTAAATTATGGCGCAATTCTACTCTCCAAACCGGCGCGTGACGACCCGGCAAATAATAACCGTCGCGGTAGATTCCCTTGACCCGTTTGGTCAGGGGGTGGCTCGCCATCAGGGTAAAACCATTTTCGTCACCGGCGCGTTGCCGGGAGAGCGGGCGGAAGTGCAACTGACGGACGAAAAGCGCCAGTTTGCGCATGCTAAACTTAAACGTTTACTGACGCGCAGCCCGCAACGTGTGGCGCCGCGCTGTCCGCACTTTAACGTCTGCGGCGGTTGCCAGCAGCAACATGCCGATATTGCGTTACAGCAGGGCAGCAAATCATCGGCGCTGGCGCGTCTGATGGCGCGGGAAACGGGGGCGTCCGCAATCGTCGGCGATCCTATTTGCGGGCCGGCGTACGCATACCGGCGACGCGCGCGGCTTGCGTTATACTATCAGGCGAAACAGCAACGCCTGCTGATGGGATATCGTCAGGCCGGATCGCATGATTTGGCCGATGTCCGAACCTGCCCGATATTACGGCCGGAGCTGGACGCGCTGTTGGCGCCGTTGCGCGATTGCCTGGCCGGCTTGCAGGCGGTGAAACGCCTGGGACACGTTGAACTGGTGCTGGCCGATAACGGTCCGTTGCTGGTATTACGCCATCTCGATCCGCTGAGCGCCGCTGATGGTCAGGCATTACGCGACTTTGCGCAGCGGCATGCGGTGTCTGTCTATCTGGCGGCGGATGCGCAATCCCTGATTTGCCTGCACGGCGAAGCGCCGGTCTACCGCGTCGCAGGGCTTACGCTGGCGTTCAGTCCGCGGGATTTTATTCAGGTCAATGATTCGGTCAATCAGCAAATGGTCGCTCAGGCGTTGGCCTGGCTGGATATTCAGCCCGAGGACCGGATATTGGACCTGTTCTGCGGGATGGGAAATTTCACCCTCCCAATGGCGCAGCGGGCGGCCGGCGTTGTCGGCGTGGAAGGCGTGGCGGCGTTAGTGGAAAAAGGGCGCGAGAACGCCCGGCGCAACGGCCTGGCGAATGTCACCTTTTTTCACCAAAATCTTGAGGATGACGTTACGCGACAGCCCTGGGCCGCTCAGGGTTTTGATAAAATATTACTCGATCCGGCGCGTGCCGGCGCCGCGGGCGTCATGGCACAGATTGTCAGGCTGTCTCCCCGGCGTGTGGTGTATGTTTCCTGTAACCCGACCACGCTGGCGCGCGACAGTAAAATATTACTCGCGGCCGGTTATCGGCTGGCGAATGTTACTATGTTGGATATGTTTCCACATACCGGACATCTTGAATCGATGGCGTTGTTTTTGCGCGATTCCGGTGAGGCGGATACCCCATAGATTTCGAAACGCAGGCAGGCGGCCGACGCTTCTGCAATTTGAAAAAAGATGAAGGGTATAAGTAGGGAGAAATTATGGTTGCGGTAAGAAGTGCGCATTTGAATACGGCTGGCGAATTCGTAGCTGACGCGTGGATTGCTTCGCTTGGAATAACCAGTCAGCAGTCGTGTGAACGTTTAGCCGAAACCTTGCGTTACTGTGAACAACAAACCCAGGATCATCCCGATGCCATGCTGCTGCTGTGGCGGGGGATCGAGATGGTCGAAATTCTGTCCACGCTGAGCATGGACAATGACAGCATGCGCGCGGCGCTGCTGTTCCCGCTCGCCAACGCCAATGTCGTGGATGAAGCCACGCTGGGCGAAACGTTTGGCAAAAACATCGCCGATCTGGTGCATGGCGTGCGCGATATGGATGCGATTCGCCAGCTCAAAGCCACCCAGACGGACTCCGTCGCCTCCGAGCAGGTCGATAACATCCGCCGTATGCTGCTGGCGATGGTGGAGGATTTTCGCTGCGTCGTGATCAAGCTGGCGGAGCGCATCGCCCACCTGCGCGAAGTGAAGGACGCCCCGGAAGAAGAACGGGTGCTGGCGGCGAAAGAGTGTACCAATATTTATGCGCCGCTCGCCAACCGGCTGGGGATCGGGCAGCTCAAATGGGAGTTGGAAGACTTCTGTTTCCGCTATCTGCATCCGGAAGAGTACAAACGCATTGCGACGCTGCTGCATGAGCGCCGCATCGATCGCGAACAGTACATCGACGATTTCGTGAAAACGCTGCGCGCCGCCATGAAGGAAGAAGGGGTGCAGGCGGAGATCTACGGTCGCCCCAAACACATCTACAGCATCTGGCGCAAGATGCAGAAAAAATCGCTGTCGTTTGACGAACTGTTCGACGTGCGCGCGGTGCGGATTGTGGTGGAGCGCTTGCAGGATTGCTACGGCGCGCTGGGGATTGTGCATACCCATTATCGGCATCTGCCGGACGAGTTTGACGACTACGTCGCCAACCCGAAACCGAACGGCTACCAGTCCATTCATACGGTGGTGCTGGGGCCGAAAGGCAAAACGCTCGAAATCCAGATCCGCACCCGGCAGATGCATGAAGATGCCGAGCTGGGCGTGGCGGCGCACTGGAAATATAAAGAAGGCACGGTGGCCGGCGGTCGCGCGGGTTACGAGGGGCGGATCGCCTGGCTGCGTAAGCTGATCGCCTGGCAGGAAGAGATGGCGGATTCGGACGAAGTGCTGGATGAAGTGCGCAGTCAGGTGTTCGACGATCGGGTTTACGTCTTTACGCCGAAAGGCGACGTGGTCGATCTGCCCGCCGGCTCGACGCCGCTGGATTTCGCCTACCATATTCACAGCGATATCGGCCATCGTTGCATCGGCGCCAAAATCGGCGGCCGCATCGTGCCGTTCACCTACCAGCTACAGATGGGCGATCAGATAGAAGTGATCACCCAGAAACAGCCAAACCCCAGTCGCGACTGGCTGAATCCCAATCTGGGCTACATCACCACCAGCCGCGGGCGTTCTAAAATTCATAACTGGTTCCGCAAGCAGGATCGCGACAAGAACATTCTGGCCGGGCGTCAGATCCTGGACGATGAGTTGGAGCATCTGGGGATCGGTCTGAAAACGGCGGAGAAACTGCTGTTGCCGCGTTATAACGTCAATTCGCTGGATGAACTGCTGGCGGCGATTGGCGGCGGGGATATTCGCCTTAATCAGATGGTGAATTTCCTGCAATCCCAGCTTAAGCAACCCAGCGCGGAAGAGCAGGATCGTGAAGCGCTGCGTCAGCTGACGCAGAAATCCCAGCCGCCGGCGCCGCGCAACAAGGATAACGGGCGCGTCGTGGTGGAGGGCGTCGGCAACCTGATGCACCATATCGCCCGTTGCTGCCAGCCGATCCCCGGCGACGATATCACCGGGTTTATCACCCGCGGACGGGGGATCTCCATCCACCGTTCGGACTGCGAGCAGTTGGAAGAACTGCGTAGTCATGCGCCGGAACGCATTGTCGACGCGGTGTGGGGCGAAAGTTATTCCAGCGGCTATTCGCTGGTGGTGAGGGTGACGGCCAACGATCGCAGCGGTTTACTGCGCGATATCACCACCATTCTGGCGAACGAAAAAGTCAATGTGCTGGGGGTATCCAGCCGCAGCGACACCCGGCAGCAGTTGGCCACCATCGATATGGACATCGAGATTTATAACTTGCAGGTGCTGGGACGCGTGCTGGCTAAGCTCAACCAACTGCCGGATGTGATCGACGCCCGCCGCCAGCAGGGGGGATAAATGGGGGGTTGTTTTTTTGGCTTTTCAAACCGTAGGTGATAAAAATCGTGTTTATGTTGGTGCGGTGGAGGGTTTCGTGCGTGTTGAGTGACGTAGTTTTTTGTGGCACCACCGCCACGCCCGACTGAGGGATGCTCAATCGCCGCATCCCTCAGAACCCAGGCTTTGGGCGGGAATTGTGCCGCTGCGCGGTTCCTTCGGTGTCCATGCCCGCTTACCGAGCCGCCAGTGACGCGTCCATGCGGCTCACTCGGCGGTCACGCTCACCTCAGCACAATTTTTTACGCCCGGAACAACAAAACGGTGAAATATTCTGGCTTCCTTGCCGTTGTTATTAACTTAGTTCGGGCACAGCCCTCATCATTAGGAACACTATGACTTCACCCGCTATTGAGCGCCTGCTCGCCATTATGAAAACCCTGCGCGATCCGCAGAACGGCTGTCCGTGGGATCGCAAACAGACGTTTGACACCATCGCCCCCTACACGTTGGAAGAGACTTACGAAGTGCTGGACGCCATCAGCCGTAAAGACTTTGACGACCTGCGCGGCGAGTTGGGCGACCTGCTGTTCCAGGTGGTATTTTACGCGCAAATGGCGCAGGAACAGGGGCTGTTTGATTTTTCCGACGTTTGCGACGCCATCAGCGACAAGCTGGAACGCCGTCATCCGCACATTTTCGCCGATGCGGCGACGCCGGCGGACAGTAAAGCCGCGCTGGCAAGTTGGGAGCAGACCAAAGCGCAGGAAAGGTCTGAAAAAGATCGTCACTCGCTGGTGGATGATATTCCCGATGCGCTGCCGGCGTTAATGAAAGCGCAAAAAATTCAGCAGCGCTGCGCCGCCGTCGGTTTTGACTGGAACAGCCTGGGGCCGGTCGTCGACAAAGTTTACGAAGAAATTGATGAAGTGCTGCATGAAGCCCGGCAGGCCGTCATTGATGAAGAAAAACTGGGTGAGGAAATCGGCGATTTACTGTTTGCGACCGTCAATCTTTCGCGTCATCTGGGGCATAAGGCCGAGCGCGCCTTGCAAGAGGCCAATCGCAAATTCTGCCGCCGTTTCCGTCAGGTGGAACAGATTATCAGCCAAGCCGGCGGCACCCTGGATCAAGCGACGCTGGAACAGATGGAAGCGGCGTGGCAACAGGTGAAAAACCTGGAAAAACAAGGGTGAGCGCAATCATTCGAACGACTGGCGAACGTTCCCCGTCCCTGCGCCTTCGCAATGAAACCCCCGGCCAGACCGACGTGCCGGCAACGACGGCGGAAAGCCCGAACGCCGCCCGCCGGTCGGACATAGGCCGTTTACGCCTCCGCGCCGTCGCGCTTGCCGCGACGGGCAAAACGAACAATTGTGGCGCCCGGCAGGTTCCGGTATACTACTTTCCCGTCTTGGTCTTTCCATCGTCTTTAAACCTAAACTCTCAGGTTCAGCATGACAACTAATTATATTTTTGTGACCGGCGGGGTCGTATCCTCTCTGGGTAAAGGCATTGCCGCAGCCTCTCTGGCGGCTATTCTCGAAGCCCGTGGCCTCAACGTTACCATCATGAAACTGGACCCGTATATCAACGTGGATCCGGGGACGATGAGCCCGACTCAGCACGGTGAAGTGTTCGTCACCGAAGATGGGGCGGAAACCGATCTCGATCTGGGCCACTACGAGCGCTTCATCCGCACCAAAATGTCTCGCCGTAATAACTTCACCACCGGCCGCATCTACTCCGACGTTCTGCGTAAAGAGCGCCGGGGCGACTATCTGGGCGCGACGATTCAGGTTATCCCGCATATCACCAATGCGATTAAAGAGCGTATCCTGGAAGGCGGCGAAGGGCATGACGTGGTGCTGGTTGAAATCGGCGGCACCGTCGGCGATATCGAATCCCTGCCGTTCCTGGAAGCGATTCGTCAGATGGCGGTTGAAGTGGGCCGTGAGCATACGTTGTTTATGCACCTGACGCTGGTGCCTTACCTGGCCGCCGCCGGTGAGGTAAAAACCAAGCCAACGCAGCACTCGGTAAAAGAGCTGCTTTCCATCGGTATTCAGCCCGACGTTCTTATCTGCCGTTCCGACCGTACCGTCCCGGCCAATGAGCGGGCAAAGATTGCTTTATTCTGTAATGTACCGGAAAAAGCGGTAATCTCCCTTAAAGACATTGATTCCATTTATAAAATCCCGGCGCTATTGAAATCTCAGGGCCTGGACGATTATATTTGTAAACGATTCAGCTTGAACTGTCAGGAAGCGAACCTGTCAGAGTGGGAACAGGTGGTGTACGAAGAAGCCAATCCGGGCGGCGAAGTGACCATCGGGATGATCGGCAAATACGTGGCGTTGCCTGACGCCTATAAGTCCGTCATTGAAGCGCTGAAACACGGCGGCTTGAAAAATCGCCTGACGGTGAACATCAAGCTTATCGACTCGCAGGATGTGGAAACCCGCGGCGTCGATATTCTGAAAGATTTGGACGCTATCCTGATCCCCGGCGGATTCGGCTATCGTGGCGTTGAAGGTAAGGTGATGGCGGCGCGTTACGCCCGTGAAAACAATGTCCCTTACCTGGGCATTTGTCTTGGCATGCAGGTCGCATTAATGGAATTTGCCCGCGACGTCGTCGGTATGGAAGGGGCGAATTCGACGGAGTTTGTGCCAGACTGTAAGTACCCGGTGATTGCGCTCATTACGGAATGGCGTGATGAAGACGGCAATATCGAAGTTCGTAGTGAAGATAGCGACCTGGGCGGCACCATGCGCGTCGGCGGACAGCAATGTCATCTGGCCGAAGGCAGCCTGGTGCGGCAACTCTACGGTGAACCGACGATCATCGAACGTCACCGTCATCGTTATGAAGTCAACAACATGTTGTTGAAACAGATTGAAGCGGCGGGATTGCGCGTAGCCGGTCTCTCCGCCGATCGCAAGCTGGTGGAGATCATTGAATTACCCGATCATCCATGGTTCGTGGCCTGTCAGTTCCACCCGGAATTCACATCGACGCCGCGTGATGGACATCCATTGTTTGCTGGCTTTGTAAAAGCCGCTGGCGCGTATCAAAAGCGTCAGGTGAAGTAAGTTTTGCCAGCGCCGCGTGGTCTCATGATCGCGCGGTGTTCGTCTGAGGTTTTAGTTTAACTGTACTGAGGAAAATCTAATGTCCAAAATTGTTAAAGTCATCGGTCGTGAAATCATCGACTCACGCGGAAATCCAACTGTTGAAGCTGAAGTGCATCTGGAAGGCGGTTTCGTTGGTCTGGCTGCCGCGCCTTCAGGGGCTTCCACCGGTTCTCGTGAAGCGCTGGAACTGCGTGACGGTGACAAATCCCGTTTCCTGGGCAAGGGCGTAACGAAAGCCGTTGCCGCGGTAAACGGCCCGCTGGCTCAGGCTATCCTGGGTAAAGACGCGAAAGATCAGGCGAACATCGATAAAATCATGATCGACCTGGACGGGACTGAAAACAAATCCAAATTCGGCGCCAACGCCATTCTGGCGGTTTCTCTGGCTGCGGCTAAAGCTGCCGCCGCTTCCAAAGGCCTGCCGCTGTACGCGCACATCGCCGAGCTGAACGGCACTCCGGGTCAGTACTCTATGCCTCTGCCGATGATGAACATCATCAACGGCGGCGAACATGCCGACAACAACGTCGACATCCAGGAATTCATGATTCAGCCTGTCGGCGCGAAAACCGTGAAAGAAGCGATCCGCATCGGTTCCGAAGTGTTCCACAACCTGGCGAAAGTGCTGAAAGCCAAAGGCATGAGCACCGCAGTCGGCGACGAAGGCGGCTATGCCCCTAACCTGGAATCCAACGCCGCCGCGCTGGCCGCTATCAAAGAAGCGGTAGAAAAAGCCGGTTATGTGCTGGGTAAAGATGTGACGCTGGCGATGGACTGCGCGGCTTCCGAATTCTACAACAAAGAAACCGGTAACTATGAACTGAAAGGTGAAGGCAAAACCTTCACTTCTCAGGAATTCACGCATTACCTGGAAGGCCTGACCAAAGAATATCCGATCGTGTCCATCGAAGACGGTCTGAATGAATCCGACTGGGACGGTTTTGCTTACCAGACTAAAGTCCTGGGCGACAAAATCCAGCTGGTCGGCGACGATCTGTTCGTCACCAACACCAAGATCCTGAAAGAAGGTATCGATAAAGGTATCGCCAACTCCATCCTGATCAAATTCAACCAGATCGGTTCTCTGACCGAAACTCTGGCTGCTATCAAGATGGCGAAAGACGCCGGCTACACCGCCGTTATCTCTCACCGTTCCGGCGAAACCGAAGACGCCACCATCGCCGACCTGGCGGTAGGTACTGCGGCCGGCCAGATCAAAACCGGTTCCATGAGCCGTTCTGACCGTGTTGCTAAATACAACCAGCTGATTCGTATCGAAGAAGCGCTGGGCGCCAAAGCACCGTTCAACGGTCTGAAAGAAGTGAAAGGTCAGGCTTAATTTTTTAGTCCTTTCCTGTTTGCTTATAACGGCTCCTGCGGGAGCCGTTTTTTTATCGCCATTTTTTGCCTCTTCGTATGAGAAGAGCCCCGCCATAAAAAACGTACTCCGCGGTAAATCCTTCTTCCCGCATGCGGTAATGCGCCGCCGGAACGATCTGAATAAGCGTGTCGCCTGTCTGAAAACAAAATGCTCTTTTGTAAAATGTTTGATGCCGATCGGTTAATTCTTTTCCGTGGTGACAGCGTCAGACGGAAGGTGGCAAAAACGCAAAGGTTTCCCCTGTATGCGACGGTTACGCTGGCCCAGCGGCAAGCGGCGTTTGCCGTGGCGACGACATAATAAAGAAAACAACAGGAGAAAGAAGGCGATGAAAATAGCTAAAACCTCTGTGCTGATAAAACTGGCCTCTGCCGCGTTGATCTTCTCGCTGAGTCATGGCGCTTACGCAGCAACCCTGCTTAAACTGGCCTATGCGGAAAACAGCGAACCGGTGAAGCAGGCGCTGCAATACATCGGCAAAGCCGTTGAGCAAAAAACCAATGGCGAAGTGAAGATTCAGTATTTCCCCGACAGCCAGCTCGGCGGCGAACGCGAGCTGGTTGAGATGACGCAGGTCGGCGCGATCGATTTGACGAAAGTGTCGTCGGGTCTGCTGGAAAGTTTTTCGCCGCTGTACGGCGTCTTTTCCTTACCCTATCTCTTTAAGGATCAGGAGAGTTTCTATCAGGTGATGGATAACCCGCAAATCATGGAGCCGGTGTATCGCGCCACGGAAGCGCAGGGTTTTACCGGCGTCGCCTGGTATGACTCGGGCGCGCGCAGCTTTTATACCGGCAAGGCTCCGATTAAGAGCGTCAGCGATTTGAAAGGCAAGAAGATTCGCGTGATGCAAAGCGAAACCTCCATCGAGACCATCAAACTGCTTGGCGCTTCCGCCATCGCCATGAGTCAGGGGGAAGTGTATACCTCCTTGCAGCAGGGCATTATCGACGGCGCGGAGAATAATGAATTCGCCCTGACCATCGCCCGCCACGGCGAAGTCGCCAAATATTATACCTATGACATGCACACCCGCATTCCCGATATCGTCATCATGAGCAACCTGACCAAAACCAAGTTAACGCCGGAGCAGTTGCAGGCGTTGCAGGAGGCGATTGATGAATCAATCAACGTGGAGAAAAAAGCCTGGCGCGAAGAGATAGAGAAAGCGCGGGTACAGGCGCAAACACAATTTGGCGTCGAGTTTTTCGATATTGATACCGAACCCTTCAAAGCCGCGGTGCAACCCATTTATGAAAAACTGAAAAGCAAGCCGCAGGTTTATGAGCTGTATCAGAAAATCAGCCAGGCGAGTCAATAAATTTCCCCATGGGGAAGGTTCTCCTTCTCCGTTACGGCATGATGGTTGAGGATCTTATGAATATCATTCGAAAATGGCTGGATAAGATCATTGAAGTTTTTGGCTGCTGTTTGATTATCGTCATGGTGGCGATCGCCTGCTGGCAGGTGGTCAGCCGTTATATATTCAACGCGCCCAGCACCTTCTCCGAAGAGTTTCTGCGTTTCTCCCTGGTCTGGCTGTCGGTGATCGGCATCGCTTACGTCGCGGGCAAGCATGAGCATATCAGCCTGACGCTGTTGCTGGACAAATGTCCCAGAAAACTGGCCGTCGGCTGGAACATCGTCATTCAGACGGTGTTCATTCTGTTTGCCGTCTACATCATGATTATCGGCGGCTGGCGCGTATCGGCCACCGCCATGATGCAGATCTCCCCCAGCTTGCAGATTTCGATGGGGAAGGTGTATTACGCCCTGCCGCTGTCCGGCGTGCTGACGATTATTTATTGCCTGTTGAATATTTTCGACATGCTTAAAGGCGCGCCGCCCGGCAAGACGCAGGCGGCGGAACCGGTCCACGAGATAGAAGGAGATCGGCATGATTGATCCGATGATCGCGGCCAGCGTGCTGGTGGGGATTTTTGTGCTCTTGCTTGCCTTGGGAACGCCCATCGGGCTGTGCATCGTTATCGCTTCCGGCGCCACCATTATGCTGGTGTTGCCGTTTGATATCGCGATGTTCGCCACCGCGCAAAAGATGTTTTCCAGTCTGGACAGCTTTGCGCTGCTCGCCGTGCCGTTTTTTATTCTCTCCGGGGTGATCATGAATAACGGCGGCATTGCCGCCCGGCTGGTGAATTTCGCCAAGCTTTTTACCGGCCGTATTCCCGGTTCGCACTCCTACACCAATATCGTCGGCAACATGATGTTCGGCGCGGTTTCCAGTTCGGCGATTGCGGCCTCGATATCCATCGGCGGCGTGATGGTGCCGATGAGCGCCCGCGAGGGGTATAACCGCAATTTCGCTTCCGCCGTCAATACCGCCTCCGCGCCGACCGGGATGCTGACCCCGCCCAGCACCGGCTTCATTCTGTATGCGCTGGCCAGCGGCGGAACCTCCATCGCCGCGCTGTTCGCCGCCGGGCTGGTGGCGGGCGTTTTGTGGGGCGTCGGCTGTATGCTGGTGACCTATGTGATAGCCAAACGCCATAACTACACCAGCTTCTTCGTGCTGCAAAAGGGCGTGGCCTGGAAGGTCACGCGCGATGCGCTGCCCAGCCTGCTGCTGGTGTTCATCATTATCGGCGGTATCGTCTGGGGGATCTTCACCGCCATCGAAGCTTCCGCGGTCGCCGTGGTTTATACCGCCTGGCTGACGCTGTTCCTGTATAAGACGCTGTCCTGGAAAGATGTACCCAGGGTGCTGGTTCAGACCTTCTCGATGACGGGCGTCATCATGTTTCTGCTGGCGACCTCTTCCGCGATGTCGTTCGCCATGTCGATGACCGGCATTCCGGCGGCGCTCAGCGCCATGATACTGGGGATATCCGAAAGCCCGGAAGTGATCCTGCTGGTGGTGATGATTTTCTTGTTGATCATCGGCATGTTTATGGATATCGGACCCGGCATTCTGATTTTTACGCCGATCCTATTGCCGATAGTGCAGCAACTCGGGGTTGATCCGGTGCATTTCGGCATCCTGCTGGTTTATAACCTGGCCATCGGCACCATCACGCCGCCAACCGGCAGCGGTCTGTATGTCGGCGCCAGCGTAGGGCAAGTGAAGGTGGAGGCGTTGATCAAGGCGTTGATTCCGTTTTACGTCGCCATTATCGCGGTACTGCTGCTGATCACTTACCTGCCTGAGTTGACCCTGTTTTTGCCGCGCTTGCTCGGCGTGATGTAATGACCTGACCACGCGGGAATATTCCTCTTCCCGCGGTTGTTTTAACGGCCCTGAAACGGGCCGTTTTCTCGATTCCAATCCCCAAATATTGCTCTCGTTCGCAAAACGCCGCCCTCAGGCGTGCATTCCGTTTCGTTGCTCACTACATTAATCGGACTCGCGGTTTCTAAAATATAAAATGCCTTTTTATAAAAACTTTGAAGCCGATCGCCATGTTCTTCTTTCGGCTGCCAGCGCATCACGGGGGGTGGCAAAAGGACGAAGGTTTTCCGGTTGGTCGGGCGCTACGTTATGAAAATAGCGGTAAGGGGGCCCTGCCGCGCAACGTTTATAAATAAAATGACCGGGGAAGGATGGTAATGAAAACACGTAAGATCGGGTTGGCTAATTATTTAGCCTACGGCTCGGGCGACTTTCTTGGCGCAGGCACCACCGCACTGACCGCCGCCTGGTTACTTTATTTCTACACCACGTTTTGTGGTTTAACGCCGATTGAGGCGACCTTTATTTTTGCGATGGCGCGCGTTCTGGATGCCGTCGTCAGTCCGTTAATGGGTTTCCTGACCGATAACTTCGGTTCCACCTGGCTGGGCAAACGCTTCGGCCGTCGTAAGTTCTTTATCCTGCTCGGTATCCCTTGCGTATTCAGCTACAGCTTTATGTGGGTGGGCGACATGGGATATTGGTACTACCTGCTGACTTACCTGCTGTTTGATGTGATTTATACGATGGTGCTGGTGCCGTATGAAACGCTGGTGCCGGAAATGACCGACGATTTCAAACAGAAAACCAAATTCTCCGGCGCCCGTATCGCGTTAGCTCAGCTTTCCGCCATTCTGGCCGCCTTCCTGCCCGGCATTCTGTTGGGTTACCTGGGTAAGGACAATGCGGTTTCCTTCTTCTACGCCAGTCTGGTGTTTTCCGTGATCTGCGCGCTGGTGTTGACGCTGGTGTATTTATTCACCTGGGAGCGGCCGCGGGATCAAATGTCCGAGGCTTCGCTGCGGGCGGAAAAAGAGCGCCAGTCCCTGTCGCTGGTGGATAGCCTGAAACGACTGAACGTCGAGCTGTTGTCGACGCTGCGTATCCGTATTTTCCGTCAGCATCTGGGCATGTATCTGGGCGGCTATATCGCGCAGGACGTGTTCAACGCCGTGTTTACCTATTACGTGGTCTTTGTGTTGATGCAGAGCCCGACGATGGCCTCCAACCTGATGGGTACCATGGCGATCCTGCAATTTATCTCGGTTATCGGCATGATCCCGCTGTGCATCCGCTTCGGACCCGCGCCGTCCTATCGTCTGGTGGTGTGTCTGTTCGGGCTAAGCGCGCTCTCTTATGCCTTCCTCTGGTACAGCAATATGCACGATGCGTTCTCGCTGCTGCTGCTGATTTCCGCGCTGGCGGGTTTGGGCCGCGGCGGCATTAACTACGTGCCGTGGAATACCTACACCTATATCGCCGACGTCGATGAAGTGATTACCGCTCAGCGCCGCGAAGGGATCTTCGCCGGCATTATGACCCTGACCCGCAAGGCTTCCCAGGCCGGCGCGGTGATGCTGGTGGGGATTGTGTTGCAGCTTTCCGGTTTTGTCTCCGGGCAGAGCGTACAGACGCCGGGCGTCAGCCATACCATCCTGATGATCCTGAGCTTCGGCACCGTCGGGGTGCTGGCGCTGGGCTTCCTGGTTTCCCTGCGTTTTAAACTCAACCTTCAGACGCACAGCGTATTACGCGAAGAAACGCAGAAGATGCGCGAAGCCGGACGGCCGGTGCCTGAACAAATCACGCCGCAGGCCAGGGAAACCGTCGAAATGCTGGCCGGCATGCCTTACGAGTCGCTGTGGGGCAACAACAATGTCGGCTACCTGAACCGGAATAAGGTGAAACCCATAACGCAAGTGACGCAGTCTTGAACGTTGCGAATTGTTAAATGATAACTTAATTGGATGATTTACTATGACCGTATTCAGTGTAAAACATAGCCCGCTTTTGTGTCAGCCAGAACGCTTCATCTCTCGTGAGGATCTGAAAGCGCTGATTCGCCGTATCACTGATAATCTGGTGAATATTGAAGATAAAACCGGCGAGTTCCTGTTACGACTGGACGATGGCCGGGTGATTGATACCAAAGGCTGGGCCGGTTGGGAATGGACGCACGGCATCGGGTTGTATGGCATCTATCAGTATTACCAGCAAACCGGCGACGAGCAGATGCGGGCCATCATCGACGACTGGTTTAGCGCGCGTTTGGCGGAAGGCACGCCGACCAAAAATGTGAATACCGTCTGTCCTTTCCTGACGCTGGCTTATCGCTATGAGGAAACGCGCGATGCCCGCTGGCTGCCGTATCTGGAGCGTTGGGCGGAGTGGGTGATGTACGAAATGCCGCGCACCCGCAAGCAGGGATTGCAGCACATTGTTTATAACAGTGAAAACACCGAGCAAATGTGGGACGACACGCTGATGATGAGCGTGTTGCCGCTGGCGAAGATCGGCAAGCTGTTGAACCGTCCGGAGTTTGTGGAAGAGGCCACCTACCAGTTCCTGCTGCACGTTCAATATCTGATGGATCGCGAGAGCGGTCTGTGGTTCCACGGCTGGACGTTCGAAGGACAACATAACTTCGCCAAAGCGCGCTGGGCGCGGGGCAATAGCTGGCTGACGGTGGCGATCCCCGAGTTTATCGAACTGCTGGATCTGCCGGAGCACAACGCCACGCGCCGTTTCCTGTTGCAGGTGCTGGAAAGCCAGATTGAGGCGCTGGCGAAATATCAGGATGACAGCGGTCTATGGCACACGCTGATTGACGATCCGCAATCCTACCTGGAAAGCTCGGCGACCGCGGGTTTCGCCTACGGCATCTTAAAAGCGGTGCGTAAGCGCTATGTGGATAAACGCTATGCGCCGGTGGCGGAAAAAGCGATTCGCGGCGTTATCAATCACGTTAACGCGGATGGCGAACTGACCCAGGTTTCCTTCGGCACCGCGATGGGCAACGATCTCGATTTTTACCGTGAAATCGCGCTGACCTCCATGCCGTACGGCCAGGCGATGGCGATCCTCTGTCTGGCGGAGTATCTGCGGGTTTATCTGTAATCATCGGGCGGACATCCCGAAGCGGGTGTCCGCCTTATCGATATCGGGGTTACGACCTCGCTCATCTTGTCTGCCTGTCTGTCGATTAATCACGATACCCTGACATTATTCAGAACGCCGATTCGTACCGGGTTTGGCGCGCCGCCGGCGATCTGCGATAATGCATTTTTACGTTACAGGTATAGTGAAAAACATGCAGTACCCGATTAATGAAATGTTTCAGACGTTGCAGGGCGAAGGCTATTTTACCGGCGTGCCGGCGGTGTTTGTGCGCCTGCAAGGCTGTCCGGTCGGCTGTAGCTGGTGCGATACCAAGCATACCTGGGACAAACTGGCCGAGCGGGAAATGCCGCTGGATCAGGTGCTGGTTAAAACGCAGGAAAGCGATGGCTGGGGCGCCGCCGGCGCTGAGGACATTCTGGCGCTGATCGAACGGGAGGGCTATACCGCGCGCCACATTGTGATCACCGGGGGAGAGCCTTGTATTCACGATCTGGCGCCGTTGACGCTGCTGCTGGAAAAGCACGGCTTCAGTTGTCAGATAGAAACCAGCGGCACGCACGACGTTCGCTGTTCGCCCAAAACCTGGGTGACGGTTTCCCCGAAGGTGAATATGCGCGGCGGGATGAAGGTGATCGATCAGGCGCTGCAACGGGCGGATGAAATCAAGCATCCGGTCGCCCGCGAGCGCGATATCGACGATCTGGATGCCTTGCTGGCCCGGCTGGAGGATGACAAGCCGCGTATTGTGGCGCTACAGCCGATCAGCCAGAAAGAAAGCGCCACCAAACTCTGCATCGCCACCTGTATCGCCCGTAACTGGCGGTTGTCGATGCAAACGCATAAATATTTGCATATCGCCTAGTGTTGCCAACGCCTCATCCTTAATATGACCCCACCCCGGCCTTCCCCTTAGCAGGGGAGGGAGGAATGCTGGCGACGGTTCGCGTGGTTTGAGATACGGCTACTCGCCTTTATACACGCAGCCCGCGGTGCAGGTTTCTTTTACCATCACCGCGCTCAGTTCAGGCAATAAGGGTTTTACCTGTTGCCAGATCCACTGCGCCAGCACTTCGCTGGTCGGATTCTCCAGACCGGGAATGTCATTCAGGTAATGATGATCCAACTTTTCCCACGTCGGCTTAAACGCGGCTTTTAATTCAGCAAAATCCATCACCCAACCGGTATACGCATCAACCTCGCCGGTAATCTCCAGACGAACCATAAACGAATGCCCATGCAGGCGCCCGCATTTATGTCCGGCCGGAACATGAGGCAGACGGTGAGCGGCCTCAAACTGAAAATCTTTAAATAGCGTGGTTGCCATGACGATGCTCTCAGGTTCTTTCACAGAATAGCTTTAATAAATCGCTTTCAAACTAATGTCTTTAAAACCGCCGCATACTACCGGAAATCGCGGCGCGAAGCACGTTTAGTCGCCGATGCGTTGATATCAGGCATGGGGTTGATATCTGAAATTTTGGCCAATACGCCGGCCTATAACACTTTTATCAATAAGGATTATCAGAAAAACCATTTAGTCATTTTGGTTATTTGATATGTCCATCATTTCTTTAATTGTTAAGATACGGATGGTTACCCTTATATTCCATTCATCTTTTTATTGTATGAATTTGTATTAGCCTGGTCACAAGCACAAGGAAATAGAGATCCAATGACAACTCCGGTTTCTCCGACTTCGTTGCTCCCGTTGAGTGCGGAGCAATTAACGCGTCTACAGGCGGCAACCGGTGATTTTTCACCCATGCAGCTTGCCTGGTTGTCCGGTTATTTTTGGGGCGTATTGCAACAGCCGACAGCCCAGCCGCAACCGGGTTCCGCGGCCATCGCCGCGAATCCAGAATCCTCGGCGGCTCTCTCTGTTCCGGTTCAGAGCATCACGTTGATTTCCGCTTCCCAAACCGGCAACGCGCGTCGGGTCGCGGAGCAACTGCGAGATGACTTGCTGAACGCCAAACTGGCGGTGAATCTGGTGAACGCCGGCGATTACAAATTCAAGCAGATCGCGCAGGAAAAACTGCTGCTGGTCGTCACTTCGACGCAGGGAGAAGGCGAGCCGCCGGAAGAAGCGATCGCGCTGAACAAATACCTGTTTTCCAAAAAAGCGCCGCAGTTGAAGGATACCGCGTTTGCGGTATTGGGACTGGGCGACTCCTCATACGAATTCTTCTGTAAAGCCGGCAAAGATATCGACAGCCGGCTGGCCGAACTGGGCGCGGAACGTTTGTTGGATCGCGTTGACGCGGATGTAGACTATCAGGCCTCGGCGGAGCAGTGGCGCCGGCAACTGGTGGATATTCTTCAGGCCCGCGTGCCGGTGCAGGGAACGGCGGTGGCGACGGCCAGCGCGAGCGGCGCGCTGGATGAAATCACCAGCAGCCCTTACAGCAAAGAATCGCCGTTGCAGGCTGCGCTGGCGGTGAATCAGAAAATCACCGGGCGTAATTCGCAAAAGGACGTGCGTCATATTGAAATCGATCTGGGCGATTCCGGCTTGCGTTATCAGCCGGGCGATGCGCTGGGCGTATGGTTTGAAAACGATCCGGCGCTGGTGCGGGAGTTGCTCGACCTCCTGTGGCTGAAAGGCGACGAGACCGTGACGGTGGACGGAAAATCGCTGCCGTTGTCGCAGGCGCTGCGCAGCCATTTTGAACTGACGCAGAATACCGCGCCTATCGCTGAGAAGTACGCGGCGCTGTCGCGCGATGAAACCCTGCTGTCGCTATTGGCGGATAAACCGGCTTTGCAGCGATTCGTTCAGCAGACGCCGCTGGTGGATATGGTTCGCCAGGCGCCGGTTGAACTGACGGCGGAACAGCTTATCGGCCTATTGCGTCCGTTGACGCCGCGTCTGTATTCCATCGCCTCGTCACAGGCTGAAGTGGAAAGCGAAGTGCATATCACCGTGGGCGTGGTGCGTTATGACGTCGACGGCCGCGCGCGCGCCGGCGGCGCCTCCAGCTATCTGGCCGATCGTCTGAATGAAGATGATGAAATCCGGGTGTTTATCGAACATAACGACAATTTCCGTTTGCCCGCCGACCCGGATGCGCCGGTCATCATGATTGGGCCCGGTACCGGGATTGCGCCGTTTCGCGCCTTTATGCAACAGCGCGAGGCCGACGGGGCCGGCGGTAAAAACTG
The DNA here is from genome assembly GCF_040240345.1 of Brenneria sp. g21c3. Classification (NCBI taxonomy): domain Bacteria; kingdom Pseudomonadati; phylum Pseudomonadota; class Gammaproteobacteria; order Enterobacterales; family Pectobacteriaceae; genus Brenneria; species Brenneria sp. g21c3. Next base: position 536,715 of record NZ_JBEIAB010000002.1, read on the forward strand.
GTTGTTCTTCGGCAACCCGCATTTTACCGAGGATTTTCTCTATCAGGTTGAGTGGCAGCGTTATGTGAAAGACGGTCTGCTGACCCATATCGATCTGGCCTGGTCGCGCGATCAGGCGCACAAGATTTACGTTCAGGACAAATTGCGGGAGAAAGGCGCCGAAGTGTGGCGCTGGCTGCAAGATGGCGCGCATCTTTATGTTTGCGGCGACGCCAATCGCATGGCGAAAGATGTCGAACAGGCGTTATTGGACGTGGTGGCCGAGCACGGTGGACTGGATGCCGAGCAGGCCGATGAGTTTTTGAGTGATTTGCGCCTTGCGCGCCGTTATCAGCGAGATGTGTACTAATGAGCAAAAAACCATTATTCAATGAAGAACTCGCCGCGAGTGAAAAACATCCCGGCCCATTAGTCGTCGAAGGGAAACTCGCTGACGCCGAGCGCTTGAAGAAAGAAAGCAACTTTCTGCGCGGCACTATCGCCGATGATTTGCAGGACGGCCTGACCGGCGGTTTCCACGGCGACAACTTTTTACTGATTCGTTTTCACGGCATGTATCAGCAGGATGACCGCGATATCCGCGCCGAACGCGCCGAGCAAAAGCTGGAGCCGCGTCACGCCATGATGCTGCGCTGCCGTTTGCCGGGCGGAGTCATCACGCCTCAGCAGTGGCTCGGCATCGATAAGTTCGCCGCCGAAAATACCTTGTACGGCAGTATCCGCTTGACCAACCGTCAGACGTTCCAGTTTCACGGCATTCTGAAACCGAATGTGAAACCGGCGCATAAGCTGCTGAACAGCCTGGGTCTGGACTCGCTGGCGACGGCCAACGACGTCAACCGCAACGTGATGTGTACCTCGAATCCGGTGGAATCCGAACTGCATCAGCAGGCGTATGCGTGGGCGAAGAAAATTTCGGAACATCTTTTGCCGCGTACGCGCGCCTATGCCGAGATCTGGCTGGATCAGGAGAAGGTAGAAACCACGGACGAAGAGCCGATTCTGGGGGCGACCTACCTGCCGCGTAAGTTTAAGACCACCGTGGTTATTCCGCCGCAGAACGATGTGGATCTGCACGCCAACGATCTGAATTTTGTCGCTATCGCCGACAATGGCCGGCTGGTCGGCTTCAACGTGCTGGTGGGCGGCGGGCTGTCGATCGCACACGGCGATAAGGCGACCTATGCGCGTACCGCCAGCGAACTGGGTTATATTCCGGTGGAACATACGCTGACGATCGCCGAAGCGGTGGTGACCACCCAGCGCGACTGGGGCAACCGCACCAACCGTAAGAATGCGAAAACCAAATATACGCTGGAACGGGTAGGCGTCGAGACCTTCAAGAAGGAAGTGGAAAGACGCGCCGGCGTGGCGTTTGAAGCCATTCGTCCGTATGAGTTCACCGGCCGCGGCGATCGCATCGGCTGGGTGAAAGGCATCGATAATAAATGGCATCTGACGCTGTTTATCGAAAATGGCCGTATACTGGATTATCCCGGCCGACCGTTGAAAACCGGGCTGGCGGAAATTGCTAAAATCCATAAAGGCGACTTCCGTCTGACCGCCAACCAGAACCTGATCGTCGCCGGGGTGTCTGCGCGCAGCAAGGCGAAGATTGAAACGCTGGCGCGCCGGCACGGATTGATTGACGACGCGGTGACGGATCAACGCAAAAACTCCATGGCCTGCGTGTCTTACCCGACCTGTCCGCTGGCGATGGCGGAAGCGGAACGTTTCCTGCCGGACTTTGTCACCAAGGTTGAAAACATCATGCAGCAGCATGGCGTGGGCGACGAGCATATCATCCTGCGCGTGACCGGGTGTCCTAACGGCTGTGGCCGCGCGCTGCTGGCGGAGATCGGTCTGGTGGGGAAAGCCATCGGGCGCTATAACCTGCATCTGGGGGGGAATCGTGAAGGCACGCGTATTCCGCGCATGTACCGAGAAAATATTACCGAGGCGGAAATCCTCAATGAGATAGACCAGCTAATCGGGCGTTGGGCGAAAGAGCGTCAGGATAATGAAGGTTTTGGCGATTTCACCATTCGCGCCAACATTATCAGACCGGTGCTGGATCCCGCGCGCGACTTCTATGACTGACAGGAGACCCTGATGTCCGAGCTTAATCTTGAAGCGCTTAATGCGTTACCCAAAGCGGAACAGGCCGCGGCGCTGGCGGATGTTAACCAGCGCCTGGAATCGCTATCCGCGCAGGCGCGGATAAGCTGGGCGCTGGAAAATCTGCCGGGAGAATATGTGCTGACCTCCAGCTTTGGCATCCAGGCGGCGTTATCCCTGCATCTGCTGACGCAGCAACGGCCGGATATTCCGGTCATTCTGACCGATACCGGCTATCTTTTCCCGGAAACCTACCAGTTTATCGACGCCCTGACCGAACAGCTGAAGCTCAACCTTCAGGTCTACCGCGCCGAACTGACGCCCGCCTGGCAGGAAGCGCGCTACGGTAAACTGTGGGAGCAGGGGGTTGAAGGTATCGAGCGTTACAACCAGATCAACAAGGTGGAGCCGATGAACCGGGCGTTGAGCGAACTTAAGGCGAAAACCTGGTTCGCCGGCCTGCGGCGCGAGCAATCCGGCAGCCGCGGGCATCTGCCGGTGCTGGCCATCCAGCGCGGCGTGTTCAAATTCCTGCCGGTTATCGATTGGGATAACAAGCAGGTTTATCAATATCTGAAACAACACGGTCTGGGCTATCACCCGCTGTGGGATCAGGGCTATCTCTCGGTGGGCGACACCCACACCACCCGTAAATGGGAACCCGGCATGAGCGAGGAAGAAACCCGCTTTTTCGGTTTGAAGCGAGAGTGTGGTCTGCATGAGGGGTGAATGGCGGAGCCGGGCGTTTTCCCGGCTTTTTTCGGGTTATTCCATTACGGAACTTGTCATTCCAATTCGGCATTTCATAAGTGTTCCACCCACACCGTATAGTCACTTTATCTATTTTTTAACTTTACTAAGGCGATTGTGAACTATCTTCCCTTATTTGCGGACCTACGAGGCCGTCCGGTGCTGGTGGTCGGCGGCGGCGATGTCGCCACGCGCAAAATCGACCTGCTGCAACGCGCCGGCGCCGAAATAAAGGTGGTCGCTCAGTCGCTGTCAGAACCGTTAGCCGCGCAGCATCAGGCCGGCCGGCTTGATTGGATAGCTCAGCGCTTTATGCCTGAGCAATTGTCGGCGGTGTTTCTGGTTATCGCGGCAACCGACGATAGCCAACTGAACGCCGCCGTTTTCGACGCCGCGAATCAACGCCATCTGTTGGTGAACGTGGTGGACGATCAGCCGAAGTGTTCTTTTATTTTTCCTTCCATCGTCGATCGTTCGCCGCTGGTGGTGGCGATCTCGTCCGGCGGACAGGCGCCGGTACTGGCGCGGTTGCTGCGTGAAAAGCTCGAAGCTTTGTTGCCGCTCACGCTGGGGACGATGGCCCAGTTGGCGGGCGGCTGGCGCGAGCGCATCAAGCAGCGTCTGCACTCTTCCGGCGAGCGCCGCCGTTTCTGGGAACGTCTTTTTTACGGCCGCTTTTCCAGTCTGGTGGCGGCGGGACAGGTAGCGCAGGCGGAAGAAGAATTGCAGCGCGAGCTGGAACAGCAGCAAGACGATCAGCAAAAAACGCCCGCTGACCGGGGCGAGGTCGCGCTGGTCGGCGCGGGTCCCGGCGATGCGGGGCTGCTGACGCTGCGCGGCTTGCAGGTTATTCAGCAGGCGGATGTGGTGCTGTACGACAGTCTGGTGAGCGATGAGGTGCTGGATCTGGTGCGGCGCGACGCTGAACGGATCTGCGTCGGCAAGCGCGCCGGCGGCTGTTCGGCCTCTCAGGATGACATTAATCGATTAATCGTTTCGCTGGCGCAGCAAGGCAAGCGGGTGGTGCGTCTGAAAGGGGGCGATCCGTTTATTTTCGGCCGCGGCGGCGAAGAGTTGCAACAGGCGGCGCAGGCCGGCATTTCCTTTCAGGTCGTACCGGGGATTACCGCCGCCGCCGGGGCCACGGCTTATGCCGGCATCCCCCTGACGCACCGGGATTACGCCCAGAGCGCGGTATTTATTACCGGCCACTGCCGCCCTGACGGTCAGGCGCTGGAGTGGGCGACGCTGGCGCGCAGTCGCCAGACGCTGGCGATTTATATGGGAACGGTTAAATCGGCGGATATCGCCCGGCAACTGATCGCCCATGGTCGTTCCGCCGATACGCCGGTGGCGGTGATCGGTCGGGGAACCCGGCACGACCAGCAGGTGCTGATTGGCACGTTGCGACAGTTGGAACAATTGGCCCGGCAGGCGCCGACGCCGGCGTTGCTGGTGATTGGCGAAGTGGTGAATCTGCACCATCAGATCGCCTGGTTTGGTCAGCAAGCGCTGACGGCGCGGCACGATAGCCGTCCGGCGGTAGTGAATTTGGCTTAAGGAAGAATTATGGACGAGAAACGACTCACTCATTTACGGCAGTTAGAAGCCGAGAGTATTCATATCATCCGCGAAGTGGCGGCGGAATTCGGCAACCCGGTGATGATGTATTCCATCGGTAAGGATTCCTCGGTCATGCTGCATCTGGCGCGCAAAGCGTTCTTCCCGGGATCGCTGCCGTTTCCGTTGCTGCACGTGGATACCGGCTGGAAGTTTCGCGAAATGTACGAATTCCGCGATCGCACGGCGAAGGCCTACGGATGCGAGCTGCTGGTTCACCGCAACCCGCAGGGCGAGGCGCTCGGCATCAACCCGTTTATTCACGGCAGCGCCAAGCATACCGATATCATGAAAACCGAGGGCCTGAAGCAGGCGCTGGATAAATACGGTTTTGACGCCGCATTCGGCGGCGCGCGGCGCGATGAAGAAAAATCGCGCGCCAAAGAACGTATTTATTCGTTCCGCGACCGCTTCCACCGCTGGGATCCGAAGAGTCAGCGTCCGGAGCTGTGGCATAACTATAACGGCCAAATCAACAAGGGCGAAAGCATCCGCGTCTTCCCGCTGTCCAACTGGACCGAACTGGATATCTGGCAGTACATCTATCTGGAAAATATCGATATTGTGCCGCTGTATCTGGCCGCCGAACGGCCGGTGCTGGAGCGCGACGGCATGCTGCTGATGGTGGATGACGATCGTATCGATCTGCAACCGGGTGAAGTGATTGAGCAGCGTATGGTGCGTTTCCGCACATTGGGCTGCTGGCCGCTGACCGGCGCGGTTGAGTCACAGGCGCAAACGCTGCCGGAAATCATCGAAGAGATGTTGATTTCCACTACCAGCGAACGTCAGGGACGGATGATCGATCGCGATCAGTCCGGTTCAATGGAGCTGAAAAAGCGTCAAGGGTATTTCTAAGGAGTCGTCGAATGAACCAGTTTGTTGAACAACAGAATGTGATCGCCAAGCAGATTGCGGAACAAGGGGGCGTGGAAGCCTATCTGCGCGCCCAGCAGGATAAAACCCTGCTGCGTTTTCTGACCTGCGGCAGCGTCGACGACGGTAAAAGTACGCTGATTGGCCGTTTGTTGCACGATACCCGTCAGATTTATGAGGATCAGTTAACCACGCTGCACAGCGATAGCAAACGGCTGGGTACGCAGGGGGAAAAACTGGATCTGGCTTTGCTGGTCGATGGCCTTCAGGCCGAGCGCGAGCAGGGCATCACCATTGATGTGGCTTACCGCTATTTCTCGACGGAAAAGCGCAAATTCATTATCGCGGATACGCCGGGGCATGAGCAGTATACCCGCAATATGGCGACCGGGGCTTCCACCTGCGAGCTGGCGATCCTGCTGATCGATGCGCGTAAAGGCGTTTTGGATCAGACGCGACGCCACAGCTTTATTGCAACGCTGCTGGGGATCCGTCATTTGGTGGTGGCCGTCAATAAAATGGATCTGGTGGGCTATCAGCAGTCGGTGTTTGAGCAGTTTAAACAGGATTATCTGGATTTCGCCCAGCAGTTGCCTACCGATCTGAATATTACCTTTGTGCCGATTTCCGCGCTGGACGGCGATAACGTCGCCAGACCGAGCGACGCCATGGGCTGGTATGACGGGCCGACGCTGCTGGATGTGCTGGAAAACGTCAACGTGGCGCAGCGCAGCCTGACGCTGCCGATGCGCTTCCCGGTACAGTATGTGAACCGTCCCAACCTCGATTTCCGCGGCTATGCCGGTACGCTGGCGTCAGGCGTGGTCAGCGTCGGGCAGCGGGTGAAAGTGTTGCCGTCGGGCGTGGAGTCCACCGTTAGCCGCATCGTCACCTTTGACGGCGATCTGCAACAGGCGCAGGCCGGCGAAGCGATTACGCTGGTATTGGCCGATGAGATCGATATCAGCCGCGGCGATCTGCTGGTCGACGGCGCGGAAACCCTGAAACCGGCGCAGAATGCGCTGGTCGATGTGGTGTGGATGGCGGAACAACCGCTGGTGCCGGGCCAGAGCTATGACATCAAGATCGCCGGAAAGAAAGCCCGCGCCCGGGTGGAGAACATTCAGTATCAGGTTGAGATCAATACCCTGACGCAACGGGTAACGGAAAGCCTGCCGTTGAACGGCATCGGCCTGGTTGAGCTGACGTTTGATGAACCGCTGGTGCTGGATAATTATCAGCAACACCATGTCACCGGCGGCATGATCTTTATCGATCGCCTGAGCAATGTCACCGTGGGCGCCGGACTGGTACGGGAAGTGGTCGAACGGAACTATCAGGAACCCGGCGCTTACAGCGCATTTGAACTGGAGCTGAATGCGCTGATTCGTCGTCACTTCCCGCATTGGGGCGCGCGTGACCTGCTGGGAGGGAAATAACGTGTCTCAACGCCATCCCTCGTCGCCGCTGCCGGACGATGAAAATGTAGTGTGGCACTCGCATGTGGTGTCTCGTCGGGAGCGCGAGCGCCTGCATGGTCATCAGGGCGTCGTCATCTGGTTTACCGGGCTTTCGGGCTCGGGTAAATCGACCCTGGCCGGCGCGCTGGAACAGGCGCTGCATCGACTGGGGGTTAGCACCTATCTGCTGGATGGCGACAATGTCCGTCACGGACTGTGCCGCGATTTAGGCTTTACCGACGACGATCGGCGGGAAAATATCCGCCGCGTCGGCGAGGTGGCCAAATTGATGGTCGATGCCGGTCTGGTGGTGCTGACGGCCTTTATCTCGCCCCATCGCGCCGAGCGGAAAATGGTGCAGGATCTGCTGGACGACGGGCAATTTATCGAAGTATTCGTCGATACGCCTTTGGCGACCTGCGAAGCGCGCGATCCGAAAGGACTCTACAAAAAAGCGCGGGCCGGAGAACTGCGTAATTTCACCGGCATCGATTCCGTCTATGAAGCGCCGGACGCGCCGGATGTTCATCTGGACGGTGAACAATTGGTAACAAATTTGACGGATCAACTGTTAGATCTGCTCCGCCGGCGAGCTATTATCAACCTCTGATCGCTTTCTCGTCCCGCGTTCGTGCGGGGCGAGGAAATTGCAGGGGAAAACGATGCAGAATGTCACTCGGCTAACAGCCGCCAATACTGACGCAGTGCGGGACGATGACGGCGTCTCCCCTTTCCTGCTGGGAACCGGCGCCGGTTTTTGTTTTTATTGCCTGGCGTTCATCCTTCCTTTTCTGGTTTATAACGCGAATGCCGCGTTTTTCCTGCTGCTTTACACCTGGCCGTTCTTTTTGGCGTTAATGCCGCTGTCGCTCATTATCGGCGCCGGGTTCTCTTATCTATTTTACCCACATATCTGGTACGCCTTGTCGGCAACCGCGCTGACGGTCTTGTCTCTGGTCTGGCTGACATTTTCTCTGTTCATCGGCGAATAACGCCGGACGTGATTATGTTCGCTGAAAAATGATGTATTTCCGGCGCCGTTCCCTGTCTTTTCCCCTACTTTGGCAGGAATCTTCGCGCCTGCCGCCACACAGTGTGGAGTCGAAGCAAAAGTTATGGGATGATTAGGCGGTTTTTCAGGGGGCGGGATGGGAAAGCTTACGCTGTTATTATTGGTAATACTTGGCTGGCTTCAGTATTCGCTGTGGCTGGGCAAGAATGGTGTTCATGATTATGTTCGGGTAAAAGACGACGTTGTCGTTCAGCAAGGGAATAATGCCAAGCTGAAAGCCCGAAACGAACAACTGTTTGCGGAAATCGACGATCTGGACGGCGGACAGGAAGCGATTGAAGAGCGCGCGCGCAATGAGCTGGGCATGATTAAACCCGGTGAAAGCTTCTATCGCCTGGTTCCTGAGTCCGGGGTCCGTAGCAGCACAACCAGCCCGTCATCTTTACCTAACAATACGTCACACTAACGAATGCGAAAACAAATTGCTTCCCTGCCAGAGGTTGTTGCTGTCTTACCTGCCGCCGGCAACGGCAGCAGAATGCAAAGCGCTTGCCCCAAGCAGTATTTAACTATCGATAATAAAACCATTCTGGAGCACGCGATTAACGCGCTGTTGTCCCATCCCCGCATTCGCCGCGCGATCGTCGTCGTCAGTGCCGACGATACCCGCTTCCATTCCTTGCCTATTGCCGCCGATCCTCGCGTCAGTGTGGCGATCGGCGGTAAACAACGGGCTGATTCCGTACTGGCGGGGCTCGATAGCGTGGAGGATGCCGAATGGGTGCTGGTGCATGACGCGGCGCGTCCTTGCCTGCATCAGGACGATCTTGAACGGTTACTGAGCATTACCTCGCGGAGCGATGTGGGCGGAATTCTGGCGTCTCCCGTCCGTGATACCATGAAACGCAGTGCGGGAACGGCGATTGAGCACACGGTGGAACGTAACGAACTGTGGCATGCCCTGACGCCGCAGCTGTTTCCGCTCGCGTTATTGAAAACCTGTTTACAGCAGGCGCTGCGCGATGGGGCGACAGTGACGGACGAAGCCTCCGCACTGGAGTATTGTGGTTATCATCCACAGTTGGTCAGCGGACGAGCAGACAATATCAAAGTTACCCGTCCGGAAGATCTGGCATTGGCGGCATTTTATTTAACGAATTTACGGCATAGCCGTTCAATTGAGTAAACCTATATTCTAACGACATAAGTCATAAGGAGAACGCACGATGCGTATCGGTCACGGTTTTGATGTTCATAAATTTGGTGGCGAAGGTCCGCTGGTGATCGGTGGGGTGCGCATTCCTTATTCTCAGGGGCTGCTTGCTCATTCTGATGGCGATGTTGTTCTACATGCGGTAACGGATGCGCTGCTGGGCGCCGCCGCGCTGGGCGATATCGGCAAGCTGTTTCCCGATACCGATCCGGCATTTAAAGGGGCCGACAGCCGCGTGTTGCTGCGAGAGGCGTGGCGGCGCGTCACCGAAAAAGGCTATCGACTGGGCAATCTGGATGTCACGATTATTGCTCAGGCGCCGAAGATGGCTTCCCACATTCCGCAAATGCGCGTCAATCTGGCCGAAGATCTGCAATGTCACATGGATGATGTGAACGTTAAGGCCACCACAACCGAACAACTCGGATTTACCGGGCGCGGTGAGGGCATCGCCTGTGAATCCGTCGCGCTCCTGGTGAAAAATGACGCGGGCGGGATCGTCGCATGGTAGGGATGGAGAATCAGGCGTCGCTGACCTGGCTGCATGGCGAACCTCGGGCGTCGGGCGTACTGAAGTCCAGCGCGGAAGATTTCAGCGTTATCGAGGATTTGGGTTTTCAGCCGGACGGCGAAGGCGAGCATATCCTGGCGCGCATCCGTAAGCGCGGCTGCAACACGCAATTTGTGGCGGAGGCGCTGGCGAAATTTGCCCGTCTGCCGCAACGCGCGGTGAGTTATGCGGGTCTGAAGGACCGCCATGCGGTTACCGAGCAATGGTTTTGCCTGCATATTCCGGGTAAAACCGCCCCTGACTTAAACGATTTCTCACTGGAAGGTTGTGAGGTGCTTGAATTTGCCCGCCATCGCCGTAAATTGCGTATTGGCGCATTGCAGGGGAACGCGTTTACGCTGGTGTTGCGTGAAATCAGCGATCGGGAAGAGGTGAATGCCCGTTTGCAGCGGATTGCGCAAGACGGCGTGCCCAATTATTTCGGCAGCCAGCGATTTGGTAAAAACGGCAATAATCTGGAACAGGCGCGTCTTTGGGCTAATAATGAAATTCAGGTTAAGGCGCGCAATAAGCGAAGCTTTTATCTTTCCGCCAGCCGCAGCGCGCTGTTTAATCAGGTCGCCAGCGCGCGTCTGGCGCAGCAGTCGGCTAAAACCGTGTTATGCGGCGATGCATTACAATTGACGGGGCGGGGCAGTTGGTTTGTCGCCAGGCCCGATGAGCTGTCTGTTTTACAGGCGCGTCTGGATGGCGGCGAGCTTCAGGTAACGGCGCCGTTGCCGGGGGATGGCGCGTTAGGCACGCAGGATGCCGCGCTGGTTTTTGAACAAGAGAATCTTATCGGCCAGGAAACATTGCTGTCTTTATTGCAGCGTGAGCGGGTCGAGTCGGCCCGTCGTGCGATATTATTGTATCCGCAGCAGATGAGCTGGGACTGGCGGGATGACGCGACGGTTGAACTGAAATTCTGGCTGCCGGCGGGAAGTTACGCCACCAGCGTCGTGCGTGAAATACTAAACCCGCAGCAGGACGTGGACATCAGCGCCTGATGTACCGCGGTTTCTTTTTTTCTTGAACGGACGCCTGTGACAATAATGACTGTGGCTGCAATTTTCACCCCGCGGGGGAAAATGAGTGTATCGACGACGAGGTTAACCAAAGCTGAGGTTAGCGGGGTATGGTAAATAAACGCGTGCAAACGCTGCTGGCGCTATTGCGTCAGCAGGGAATACAGGATGAGCGCCTGCTACAGGCGATAGCCGCCGTACCCAGAGAACGTTTTGTCGATGAGGCTTTTGAGCATAAAGCCTATGAGAATACGGCGTTGCCGATAGGTTCCGGCCAAACGATTTCGCAGCCTTACATGGTGGCGAAAATGACGGAATTGCTACATTTGACGCCGGTTTCCCGCGTCCTGGAGATAGGCACCGGTTCGGGCTATCAAACGGCGATTCTGGCGAATTTGGTTAAGCACGTCTGCTCCGTCGAGCGTATTAAAGGACTCCAGTGGCAGGCTAAGCGCCGTCTTAAACAGCTTGATTTGCATAATGTTTCTACCCGCCATGGCGATGGCTGGCAGGGCTGGGCGTCGCGCGGCCCTTTTGATGCCATTATTGTCACGGCCGCGCCGCCGGAGATCCCCCGCGCCTTGCTGGAACAGTTGGATGAAGGGGGCGTGATGGTGCTGCCGGTCGGCGAGCAATCACAAACGTTACAGGTGGTAAAGCGTCTCGCGGGTGAGTTCATTATCCAAACGGTTGAAGCAGTTCGGTTTGTTCCGCTAGTCAAAGGCGAATTAGCCTGATACGGTGGCGACGACTCCAGCTAGTCGTCGGGAATTGAAGATTTCAATACAACGGGTTTATGGTATGAACGTGCTGATATTGCTAGCATCAGATAAGGATTTTGTCTCTCCGATGCCGCTTATGCGTCAGAGATGAAGAAATGGCGATCTTTCTCATTCTGGCTGACGAAAAATACCTGAACTCAGCTACGCTACAATGGATATGAGCCACAAATGTCTGAACTGATTACTGAATTTTATAGTTATAGGGGAGTAAGGCGCATGGGAAGCCGAATGATGAATTTGCGTCAGATCGCTGCTTGTACGTTTGTTGTCTTAGGGTTAGCCGGATGTTCTCACGATAATACCCAATCCGCGCCGATCAGCAGCGTCGGCGGAAATTCGGGCGGCGGCAGAAGCGGCGTGTCGACTCCCCCTCCGTCGCAGATCACGACATCCTCCGAGTCGAAAGTGGCCACGCGCGATGGTCGAATCGTTTATAACCGCAGCTATGACAATATCCCGAAAGGGAGTTATAACGGCGGGAATACCTATACGGTCAAGCGTGGCGACACGCTCTTTTATATCGCCTGGATCACCGGCAACGATTATCGGGACCTGGCTCAGCGTAACCATATTCCTGAGCCCTATAGTCTGAATGTCGGTCAGACGCTGGCGTTGGGCACCAGCGTGAACACCGGCGGCTCGTCAGGCGGCGGAATGCTGGCGACGACGGGCGCTGCCGGGGGGGGCGTGCCGGTTCCGCCGTCTAATAGTCAAATCCAAACTAATCAAATGCAAACTATGCCGGTTGCTTCTCAGTCGACTAACGCGTATTCTGATAACTCGGGTAAACAGAATGTAGGTAAGATGTTACCTACGGCAGGGGCTGCTACGACCGCTCCTGTTACCGCACCAGCGGCTGTTGCCAGCAGCAGTGCCACTGTTGCTGTCGGCAGTTGGCGTTGGCCCACAGATGGGAAAGTCATTGATAGTTTCTCCGATTCGGAAGGGGGAAATAAAGGGATTGATATCGCCGGCTCTCGTGGACAATCCGTTGTTGCTACCGCCGGTGGGCGTGTAGTGTATGCGGGCAACGCTTTGCGAGGTTACGGTAATCTGATAATCATCAAGCATAATGATGACTACCTAAGTGCCTACGCTCATAATGAAAGTATGCTGGTCCGGGAGCAACAAGAGGTCACGGCGGGGCAGAAAATAGCTACCATGGGTAGCACCGGCACCAGTTCAGTTCGTTTGCATTTTGAAATTCGTTACAAGGGGAAATCCGTAAACCCGCTGCGTTTTCTTCCGCAGCGATAAATCGGGCGGAGTATTTCGGTATTCTGCCTTGGGATCACGGGTAGGAGCCACTTATGAGCCAAAATACGCTGAAAGTTAACGAGTTACATGAAGATGCTGATTTTGAAGAGAATGGACTTGGCGTTTTTGAAGACAAGGCGCTGGTAGAGGAAGAAACCAGTGATAATGACTCAACAGAAGAAGAGTTATTATCACAAGGGGTTCCGCAGCGTGTTTTAGATGCGACTCAGCTCTATTTGGGAGAAATTGGTTATTCACCGCTTTTAACTGCCGAAGAAGAAGTCTATTTTGCCCGGCGCGCGTTGCGTGGCGATTTGCCGTCGCGCCGCCGGATGATCGAGAGTAACCTGCGGTTGGTGGTCAAGATCGCTCGCCGTTACAACAATCGTGGTCTGGCGCTATTGGATCTGATTGAAGAAGGTAATCTTGGTCTGATTCGTGCCGTTGAGAAATTCGATCCTGAGAAGGGGTTTCGTTTTTCAACGTATGCCACATGGTGGATTCGACAGACGATAGAACGGGCGATCATGAACCAGACCCGTACTATTCGACTGCCGATCCATATCGTTAAAGAACTCAATGTCTATCTGCGTACCGCGCGCGAACTTTCTCATAAACTGGATCACGAACCGAGTGCGGAAGAGATCGCCGAACAGCTTGATAAGCCTGTCGACGATGTCAATCGCATGTTGCGTCTGAATGAGCGCATAACCTCGGTTGATACCCCGTTAGGGGGTGATTCGGAAAAAGCGCTGTTGGATATCCTGGCGGATGAAAAAGACAATGGGCCGGAAGACACCACTCAAAACAACGATATGAAACAGAATATTGTTAAGTGGCTGTTTGAACTTAACGCTAAGCAGCGTGAAGTGTTGGCTCGTCGTTTCGGTCTGTTGGGATATGAAGCGGCCACGCTGGAAGATGTCGGCCGGGAAATCGGCCTGACACGCGAGCGTGTTCGTCAGATTCAGGTGGAAGGCTTGCGTCGTCTGCGGGAAATCCTACAGGTGCAAGGGCTGGATATTGAAGAATTGTTCCGTGAGTAATGCCGCTGGCAGAGTTTAATGGAACAAAAAATGGTGGGGTCGCCCCACCATTTTTTATGTCGCTTTAGCGCCAGACGATGACGTTACGACGCACTGCGTCCTTCCCTATGCGGAAAGGACAGCCCACAGACGATTAGCGAACAACGTTCGCCGCCAGGAAATCAACGATTTCGCTGGTTTTGATCATCTGTTTCTCACCGCCGCGACGACTTTTATATTCAATCTCTTCATTATCCAGATTGCGATCGCCAATGACGATGGTGTGCGGTACGCCAATCAGTTCCATATCGGCGAACATCACGCCCGGACGCTCTTTACGGTCATCCAGCAGCACTTCGATACCTTTCGCCCGTAATTGCTGATAGATATCTTCAGCAACTTCTTTCACGCGGAAAGATTTGTGCATATTCATCGGCAGAATAGCGACGTGGAAAGGCGCGATAGCGTCAGGCCAGATAATGCCGCGGTCGTCATGGTTCTGTTCAATAGCCGCCGCCACCACGCGGGTCACGCCGATACCATAGCAACCCATCGTCAGAATCTGATTACGTCCGTCTTCACCCTGGACGGTTGCCTTCAGGGCTTCGGAGTACTTGCTGCCCAATTGGAAAATATGGCCGACTTCAATACCGCGCTTGATTTGCAGCGTGCCTTTTCCATCGGGGCTGGCATCGCCTTCCATCACATTACGAATATCGGCAACCAGCGGCAGCGCGACGTCGCGCTCCCAGTTGATGCCAAAGTAGTGTTTGCCGTCAACGTTGGCGCCGGCGCCGAAATCACTCATCGCCGCAACGGAGCGATCGACTACGACCGGGATCGGCAGGTTAACCGGACCCAGCGAGCCGGGGCCTGCGCCGACAATGGCACGGATCTCTTCTTCAGCGGCAAACGTCAGCGGACTGGCGACCAGTTCAAGTTTTTCGGCTTTAACTTCATTCAGTTCGTGATCGCCGCGAACCAGCAGTGCAACCAGCTTATGGCCGCTTTCCTCGGTGGCTTTCACCAGCAACGTTTTAACGGTTTTCTCAACCGGCAGTTTGAATTGCTCAACCAGCTCCGCGATGGTTTTGGCATTTGGCGTATCAACCAGACGCAGTTCTTCGGTTGCTTCGGCCCGGCCTAATTCAGGCGCAACGGCCTCTGCAAACTCAATGTTCGCCGCATAGTCGGATCCGGTGGAGAACACGATATCGTCTTCACCGCTGGCCGCCAGCACCTGGAACTCATGGGAGGCGTTCCCGCCGATAGAGCCGGTATCCGCCTGAACCGCTCTGAAATCCAACCCCATGCGGCTGAAGATCTTGCTATAGGCGGCGTACATCGTATCGTACGTTGCCTGCAATGATTCCTGGGACGTATGGAAAGAATAGGCATCTTTCATCAGGAACTCGCGCGAGCGCATTACGCCAAAGCGAGGGCGCACTTCATCCCGGAATTTGGTTTGAATCTGAAAGAAGTTCAACGGCAGCTGTTTATATGAGCTGATTTCATTACGAATCAAATCGGTAATGACTTCCTCATGCGTCGGGCCGAGGACGAATGGGCGTTCGCCGCGATCGACGAAACGCAGTAATTCCGGACCATACTGCTCCCAGCGACCGCTTTCAACCCAGAGATCGGCGGGTTGAACAACCGGCATGGACACTTCGATCGCGCCCGCGTTGTTCATTTCTTCCCGAACGATGTTTTCAACTTTTTTCAAAACCCGTAAGCCGGTTGGCAGCCAGGTATAAAGGCCGGAGGCCAGTTTGCGGATCATTCCCGCGCGAAGCATCAACTGATGGCTGATGACTTCCGCATCGGCAGGCGTCTCCTTCAGCGTGGAGAGCAGGTATTGGCTAGTACGCATGGTGTTTTAGTTCCGTTAGAACAAAGAATGGCATCAGGCTGCCAATGCAGCCGAAGATATAAAAAGTGGCTTAGTTTACCAGTGTGCGCCGTTCGTCAAAAGAGACTCCGAACAATTTTATGCCGGTTAGCGCGGTTCGCTGCTTATGGTCGACCATCCTTGGCGCTAGAAAAGGTCGCCGCGTTTTTAGCGCGTTTCAAGACACAGCACTTCCGTTCGCTGCGCCGATACCCGCCAGCGGACGTTAAATTCCAGCAGCAAAACGGCATATTCTCTCTCGTCGTCCTCACCTTTGCGATAGGCCGGGCGCGGATCCTGCGCTAATACCTGGGTGATAAAACGTTTTAAGTGGGGATGCTTGTCCTGATGCCCGGCGATTTGCTGTTCAGCCAGCGGGGAAAAAATAACCGGCATTGCGGCTTCCGGAGCCGACTGGGCAAAACCCGCCCGGGCATGAGGCTGACTTTCCGCAAATGGCAGATAGGGTTTGATATCCATTACCGGCGTCCCATCCACCAAATCAAGACTTCCCAATGCCAGTTTCACCGTATCGCCTTTGATGTGAATCGCTTTCAGTTCCACCAGCGACATGCCGATGGGGTTGGGCCGAAAGGTTGAACGCGTGGCGAAGACGCCTACGCGCGCATTTCCGCCTAATCTGGGAGGCCGAACCGTAGGGCGCCAGCCGCCTTCCATTGTTTGATGGAAAACAAACAGGACCCAGATATGACTGAAGTCAGACAGCCCGCGTACGCATTCCGCCTGATTGTATGGCGGTAATAGCTGGAGTTCGCCTCCGCCATCTTCAATCAGACCTGGTTGTCGCGGAATGGCGAATTTTTCTTTATAAGGAGAGCGAATAACGCCGATCTGATTGAACAAAAACGGTTTCATTGATTAGAGACTTGTAATGCCGTGCCTTGGCAAACCGCCTGACGATAACAGCCGGCGACGCCGCTGATAATCTGACAGTCATGCAGCAGGACCGCATTGGCCCTAATGGCCGTAGCCCGGTTCTGCATTCTCCGGCGGGCGTTGGCGATGTTCGGCGGCGCATCCTGAGCGCTGACCTGACAAGACGAGCCGGAAACTTCTCCCATATCACGGAATGGGCTGCCAACCAGCTCTTCCGCGCTTTTGTATAACACCGCCGGCGCGAGCGGTCGTGTCGTCGGCTTGGGCTTAGCCGTCGGTTCTACTTTCGCTTCGCTAGTGGGGTGATGTTTTGGAGCGGATGGCTTCTGCAATAGAGAACATCCTGTTAGCGACATTGCCAACAGAATAAGCGGTAGGGCGCGCATATGATTTCCTCAGTTCTTTCTCCAAGAGCGGATATTGAAGCAAGCTATTGCACAAATAACAAGACGGGCCGAGGCCCGTCTTAGCGATATATTTTGTAAAGGTGGTAATAATGGTCTACCAGCCTTTAACCGCACCGCCGTTAAAGATCTTATTTGCCGCGGCGTTTACTTCCTCAGACTGATAGGCCTGGACGAATTTTTTCACATTGTCGGCATCTTTATTGTCTTCGCGTGCAACCAGCAGGTTGACATAGGGAGACTCTTTATCTTCGATAAAAATCCCGTCTTTGGTCGGCGTCAGGTTGATTTGGCTGGCATAAGTGGTATTGATAACCGCCAAAGCGATCTGGGCGTCATCCAGCGAACGCGGCAACTGCGGCGCTTCCAGTTCGACCAGTTTCAGGTTTTTCGGATTTTCCGTTACGTCCAGCACGGTTGGCAGCAGGCCAACGTTTTCTTTGAGTTTAATCAGCCCCACTTTCTGCAACAGCAGTAACGTCCGGCCCAGGTTGGTCGGGTCGTTTGGCACCGCTACCTGAGAACCATCCTGCAATTCATCCAGCGACTTTATTTTCTTAGAGTAACCGGCAATCGGGTAAACGAAGGTGTTGCCTACGGAGACCAGCTTATAGCCGCGATCTTTAATTTGCTGGTCCAGGTAAGGTTTGTGTTGGAAAGCGTTCAGGTCGATATCGCCTTTGCTCAACGCCTCGTTTGGCAAGACATAATCATTGAAAGTGACTAACTCAACGTCCAAACCGTATTTGTCTTTCGCTACTTTTTGCGCAACTTCCGCAACCTGCTGCTCTGCGCCGACAATGATGCCTACCTTGATATGATTAGGATCTTTTTCTTCCTGACCACATCCCGCTACAGCCAGTGCGCCAATCAATGCGCCGATGGCTGCGATGGATTTCAATTTGATAGCCATATCCTTCCTCTAATTATAATTAAAAGTCTTCGTGACATGAGCCTGGAATAAGCTCATGCCTGTTTTTAACGCTTACTTATGCGTGACGGCTTTTACTGCCCGGTCGCCACAGAATTGAATCAGATAAACCAGAATAACCAGCAAGACCAATACCGTATTCATTACCGTCGCGTTATAACCAATGTAACCATATTGATAACCAATTTGACCCAGACCGCCGGCGCCCACCGCCCCGCCCATGGCGGAATAGCCAACAAGGGTGATGAGCGTGATGGTCGCGGCATTAATCAAACCCGGTAATGCTTCCGGCAGCAGGATTTTTCTGACGATTTGCATGGGGGTCGCGCCCATGGCCCGTGAAGCCTCAATCAGTCCTGTTGGAATTTCCAGCAGGGTATTTTCCACCATACGGGCGATAAAGGGCGCGGCGCCGACGGTTAATGGGACCATCGCCGCCTGTAGGCCGATGGATGTGCTGACAATAATGCGGGTAAAGGGGATCATCCATACCAGTAAAATAATAAAAGGAATGGAGCGGAAGATATTCACCAGTGCTGAAAGCACCCGGTAAAGTTTGGGGTTGGCGATAATCTGCCCCGGTCGGGTGACGTAAAGCAATACTCCTACCGGTAGACCCAACACAAAACCAAAAAAGCCGGAAACCAATGTCATTGCCACTGTTTCCCATACACCACGGGCCATTAGCCACATCATGGCTTCAGACATAACCTAATACCTCGATATTTGCATGGTGATCTTGCAGGAATTTTATTGCTGCCTGGGTATCCGCCTCCTGGCCGTGCATTTCCGCCAGCATAATGCCGAATTTTACGCCGCCTGCATAATCCATCTGCGCGCTGATAATATTATTGTTGACGCTAAAACGCCGCGCCACTTCGGAAAGCAGCGGAGCATCCACGGACTGACCGGTGAACTCCATACGCAGCAACGGCACCGAACCTTCCCGCTGCGTCGGCGTTAAACGTTCGACATAGTCTTCAGGAATATCCAGGTGCAGTGTTGAATGAATGAATTGTTGCGCCAACGGGGTTTTTGGATGAGAAAACAGTTGTCCCACCGTATCTTGTTCAATCAGACATCCGTCGCTGATCACGGCGACCTGGTCGCAAATACGCTTTACGACATCCATTTCATGGGTGATCAAGAGAATCGTCAGATCCAGACGACGATTGATATCTTTAAGCAAGGTTAAAATAGAGCGGGTTGTTGCCGGATCCAGAGCACTGGTTGCTTCGTCGCATAATAAAACTTTCGGGTTGCTGGCCAATGAACGGGCTATTGCCACACGCTGCTTTTGTCCGCCGGAAAGGTTGGCCGGATAGACGTCGTGCTTGTCGGATAAACCGACGATATTCAGCAACTCGTTTACCCGGCGCTTAATCTCGGCCTTTGGCGTGTTATCAAGCTCCAGCGGGAGGGCGATATTGCCAAAAACCGTGCGCGATGAAAGCAAATTAAAATGTTGAAAAATCATGCCGATCTGGCGGCGAGCCTGCGTTAACTGGCTTTCCGATAGTTTCGTCAGATCCTGACCGTCAACCAGCACGGTACCCCGGGTGGGACGCTCTAATAAATTGACGCAGCGGATCAGCGTGCTTTTACCCGCGCCCGATGCGCCAATGACGCCATAGATTTGTCCTTTTGGAACATGAAGGTTTACATTGGCAAGCGCAGTAATCTCTCGACCATTTTGCTGAAAAACCTTTGTGATATTAGAGAGTTCAATCATAACTTTTTATTATAAACGCCTATGGCAGAATCATTCATATTCTGAGTAGTCAGAATGTTAGCTGGATGGTAGGGCGTCTAGACGTCTAAGTCAATTGGCATTGTCGCTCCCCCGGCATTCTCTCTGATGACGAAAACATGCGATACTAACCGGCAATTTACGCCATCAGGAGCAAAGTAAGTGGCACAAAGTGTTCCAGCAGTTTTTCTTGATCGTGACGGTACGATTAATGTCGATCACGGATATGTTCATGAGATCGATCAGTTTCAGTTCATTGAGGGCGTCATTGATGCCATGCGTGAGTTAAAGGATATGGGATTCGCGCTGATCGTCGTCACCAACCAATCCGGTATTGCCCGTGGTAAATTTACTGAAGATCAGTTTATGCAATTGACGGAGTGGATGGATTGGTCATTGGCCGATCGCGGCGTGGATTTGGACGGCATCTATTTTTGTCCGCATCATCCTGAACATGGGAGCGATGAATATCGCCAGGTTTGCGATTGCCGCAAGCCGCAACCAGGCATGCTGATTTCCGCGCAGCGCCATTTGAATATCGATATGGCCGCTTCTTATATGGTTGGTGATAAAGCCGAGGATATGCAGGCGGGAATTGCCGCAGGCGTAGGCACAAAAGTTCTGGTTCGTAGCGGAAAGCCCATCACCGCGCAGGGCGAATCTCTGGCTGATGGCATCATCGCTAGCCTTGCCGAGCTGCCTCAGTGGATAAAAACGCGCATTAAATCGACCAAGTGAATGAATGTTGCGCAAACGAGAAAAAGTTAGCGATATTCGCTTGCGCTTCTGCATCGGCTCCCTATAATGCGCCTCCATCGACACGGCGCTGTGAACACAACGGCGGGTCGATAAGAAAAAGAGAACGATGTTTAAAATAAACATTGACTCTGAAAGAGGAAAGCGTAATATACGCCACCTCGCGCAGCGGCCAAGGCCATCGCGCACTGCTCTTTAACAATTTAATCAGACAATCTGTGTGGGCACTCACAAGACCTATCGGCTGACGATATAAAAAGTCTTGAAGAGTGACTAGCAGTAAATTCATTACGAATGAACAGTTACTAATTCTTTGAGCATAGCTATTAACTTAGCGAATCAAACAAATCTTAAATTGAAGAGTTTGATCATGGCTCAGATTGAACGCTGGCGGCAGGCCTAACACATGCAAGTCGAGCGGCAGCGGGAAGAAGCTTGCTTCTTTGCC